>JALRHH010000001.1 GCA_023253175.1 Candidatus Saccharimonadia bacterium | reverse complement strand
CAGAACGTCGTGAGACAGTTCGGTTTATATCCGCTGTGGACGCAAGGAAAATTGAGGAGATTTGACCCTAGTACGAGAGGACCGGGTTGAACGCACCGCTGGTGTATCAATTGTCATACCAATGGCATTGTTGAGTAGCTATGTGCGGAATAGATAAGCGCTGAAAGCATATTAAGCGCGAAACTGACTTCAAGATTAGTTTTCCCTATGAGGGTCGTGAAAGACGATCACGTTGATAGGCGCAAGGTGAAAGTGCAGTAATGTATTGAGCCGAAGCGTACTAATAACCCCATTGACTTTTTACGTTCTCTTGAACGGTCAGGATTTTTCCTGGTTAGTTCAAGAGAGGAAAGGACAGAATTGACTAGTTATTGATGTTTCTAATACGAAACACATGCACGTTTGTCATTTATATCGATTATTTCTATCTTATAGCATCGTCTATGGACATCGATAGGCTTTATTACCTGTAATAAAGCCCATTCGGTGCCCATGGCGCGAGGGCGACACCTGTTCCCATGCCGAACACAGAAGTTAAGCCTCGCCGCGGTTACAATACTTGGCCAATCAAAGCCTGGGAAAATAGCACGGTGCCGAATTATACAATAAGACCTCCGAATAGGAGGTCTTTTGTCTTTCCTGGGCTATTTTCATTAACAATTACGGTCTATGCAAAAGCTTTCATTTAAGGTGTTAGCACTCTTTTATTTCGCGGAATCTGGCTATGCAAGAAGATGCCAACTATTTAAGTATTCATATATTTAGATGTGCATCAAAGTTCTTATCCGGGCTTTAATACCGATAAGGGTTTAGTCCTTCAGGCTAAATATTAGCTCGGTATCGGAATTGCTGCAGGATATAGGTATGAGAGTAAGCTCCTTGGAGTTGGCTTGGATACTTATTGCCTTAACAGGGGTATGATAGAAACTGCATAGATCAATCAGATCAATAGGGTAGTATTATCAACGGAAGTCTACAGGGGTGATCCAGGCATAGTTTAGCTGCAGTCTTGCGGGGGTATTAGCTAAAGAAACTGCCTTAATCACCTTGAGGGCCTATATCATATTTGATGTTTAGGTAATGTTATAATAAAATCTAATTTTCTGTTCTTAATAGTCAACCGGATTACAATACCGTATAAGATATAAATTTTAAAAACTATCACATATGTATTCATTGTGGTCTCTTTATATCAGTATGTCAAAAACACGATGTCGCACATTATTAGTGACAGACTTTAAATCAGGTATGGAAGGGCAGAATCTACGTACATATCAGGATTGATATAAAATAGTAGACTGCAAAAAAACTTTTCACGGATACCCCAGTAGTGTATCTGCTTTCTTTTGTACCTTTGCATTTTTACTTTGTGGGGTTTGAATAACTCTTCTTGCAGTAAGTAAGTAAGTAAGTAAGTAAGTAAGTAAGTACTCGGCTTTTGGACACCTAAAGGTATGGCTTGATAGGCTTGTGGATAACTAGTAAGTTTATTGTCCGATCTATACTTAATTACGATTACTAACTACCCCTGTAATAGGTTTTGATTTAACTCTTTGAATACAATTTTTGCATAGATGCTATTGCGTATTGTTAAGCATTACCGGTAAACTATGCATAAGCTTTCATAACAGGTTGAGGCTGACAAGAACAAATGTTGCGTTCAAAAAAATGTCTGAGGGAAAGAACAACGAGCAAAAGCTCGATAATACCGCTGATAAGCGTCACGTTAGTATAGGTGACGCTGCTTTCATATTAGGTGTTTCTATCGATACGGTTAGGCGCTGGGAAAAGGCAGGAAGAATCAGGGCAGAACGCCTTGATGGCAAGAATCGATATTTTGATGTAGCTGAACTTGAGGCCTATAAGGCTGACGAGCCTTTGTCTACTACAGATGTTGCCTCATTGCTAGGGGTTTCAGCATCAACCGTACGTCGCCTGGACGCCGAGGGTAGGCTGGCGGCGTATCGTACCGAAAAGGGCAAACGGCTTTATAGTAAGTCTTCCGTTGATGCATATAAAAGCGGTGAACTGTTGTCCGTACCAGAATCTCATTCTACCTCTGTTGTTTCTGAGGTTTTGGTAGGAATTGCTGAGGTTACAGAAGAGCTCGGTGATGTCGTAAAAAATGAGTTCGATGTTGTTCGAAGGGTAGAGGCTGATGAGGCAGGTAGTCTCGGAAATATGAACATCCATCTGCCATTCAGTGGGTGGCGAGTCGCTTTCTATTTGATGGCCCTCTCTTTTGGAATCTTTGCGTTATTGGCCAATGCAAAGATCGGTGTTAATAACGCTGGGTTCTTCGGTGCTTTTAAAACTGAATCTCCCCAGCAAGAGGTCGCTCCTGCCGGCGTGATTAACTTGCAGGGCTACTTTGCTGGCCAGGAGCCAGGTAACTTAGCTGTGCTGCCTATCACTAGTAAGCAGATTCAGGACGGTAGCATTGTTGCTGCTGATATTGCGAATGGGGCGATCTCATTCGACCATCTATCAAATGAACTTCAGCAGCTATTAAAGAATAATAACAATGCAGTGGTTGCTTCTATTGTTGGTCCTGCTGGGCCTCAAGGAGCTACGGGTCCGGCTGGAGTAGCTGGGCCACAAGGCGCTCAGGGTCCTGTAGGAGCCGCAGGGCCGGCCTCAAGCATAACAAGCATAATAGCTGGGCTTGGACTTGCTGGCGGGGGTTCTACGGGTGCTGTATCGCTAGATATTAATACGGCTAACGGCACCATGCTTGTCGGTGATGCGATAGAAATACGACTCGCAGCTAGTGGTTCTACGGCTACGATGAGCTCAGTATCAGGCATGGAGTTGACTGCTGGGGGAGTTCGCTTGTTAGGTGGATGTGATACCGGCAATATCTTGAAGTGGAATGGTAGTTCATGGCAGTGTGATACTGACAACACCGGCTCATTTAGCGGAACGTTGGCTGTTACGAACGGTGGAACTGGCACTACGAGCTTCAATACTAACGGCATTCTCTTCGGTAATGGTAGCGGTGCTGTGCAATCAACATCATCTCCTATAAGTGGAGGTCAGGTGGTACTGTCTAACGCATCAGGTGTCCCAACATTTACGACTTTGAGCGGTGATATTTCAGTAAATAGTACTGGTGTTGTATCACTTGCAACTATTTCTGGAGTAGCCGGAAGTTACGGGGGTGCAACATCGGTGCCAGTATTTACGGTAGATAACAGAGGTAGAATTACTAGTGTTGCAACTTCTACAATATCAGGAACAACACCAGGTGGTAGTGCGTCTGGTGATTTATCGGGAAGTTACCCAAATCCTTCTGTTGTAAGAATTAATGGTAATAATCTTGGTGTTACAAATCCTACAACAGGCAATATTTTGCTTGCTGACGGTACAAACTGGAACAGTACGTCACTTTCAGCGACGCTCGCTTCATTATTTTCTGGCGACGTTACAATTAATGGTAGTGGGGTGACCACAATTCAGGCCAACAGTATTGCGCTTGGTAGTGACACGACTGGCAATTACGTTGCGAATCTTACCGGTGGTAATGGAATTAGTGTCACAGGTTCTCAAGGTGAAGGCTGGACGCCTTCAGTCGCACTTACTGTTCAGTCCGGCAAAGGCCTTGAGGTTGATGGAAATGGCTTGAGTCTTATAGATTGTAGTAACGGACAGATCCTTAAGTATAATGCAGGCGTATGGGGTTGTGCTGCTGATGATTCAGGAATGAGCGGTATTGCGGACGGGGACAAGGGAGATATTACGGTATCTGGCAGTGGAAGTACTTGGACTCTGGATATAAACTCTGTAGGAATTGCATACGGTGCTAACTTAAGCGGTGATACGACTGTCTCGCTAGGCGGTACACTTAATCTTGCGGTTTCTACTACGCCCTCATTTACGTCTGTAACGGCAGGCAGCTTTACGGGTAATCTTATTGGCAACGCAGCAACTGCAACAGCTCTCGCTGCAAATCCAGCTGACTGTACCTCCGGTCAATTTGCGACGACGATTAATGCATCAGGTGATCTTGGCTGCGCTGCGATCACTGACGCCGATATTCCAAACACTATCACCATAGATTACGCGGCAACCGCTGGTAGTGCTACTACTGCCACCTCTGCTGCCACGGCAACCAATGCAGTGAATGCCGCTAACGCAGCTAACTCCTCACAGCTTCAGGGGCAGAATGGTGCATATTACCTCGATCTTGCAAATGCTACGGGTGTTCTTGCGATAGCTCGTATTAGCGACGGAACAATTACAAATACTAAACTCCAAAATGCATCTGTAGGTATTACTGCAGGTAATGGTCTTATAAACGGGGGTAGTGTGGCACTTGGCGGCACGACCACTCTTAATATCGGCGCAGGCAACGGAATTTCTGTGGCTGCTGATAGCGTGAGTGTTGTGGCGCGAGTAAATAGCGGTATATCAGTAGATGGTGGTGGTGTTGGTCTGATCGCATGTGCCGATGGGCAGATCCTTAAGTATAACTCAGGCGCATGGGCCTGTGACTCAGACGAAGTCGGTGTAAGCGGTGGTGGAATTTCATCGCTTGGTGGTCTTACTGCTTCTGCTCAATCATTCTCCGGTGGTTCAACGAATCTAAGTGTCAGTAGTAGTGGCAGTACTCATACGCTTGTGTGGAGCGGTACGCTATCTGTCGCTAACGGTGGCACCGGTGCTTCATCTCTGAATGATCTCATTACGCTCGGTGTTCACACCCAGGGTAATTACGTATCAGGCGTAAACGCTGGTACTGGCACTTCTGTTACAGGTACTGCCGGGGAGGGTTGGAGTCCAACGGTTTCAGTACTGTATGGAGCGTTGAGCGGTACGGCTGCACAGGGTAATACAAGCCTGAGCTTCAGTGGTAGTGGCAACCTTACCGGTTCCGTCGGTGGTACGGCTGGTGGTGGATTTACTGCAAACACTTTGGATGTAGTAGCTAATCCAACGTTTAACTCTGTAACTGCGGGTACATTTGACGGTGACCTGACGGGCAACGCTGCAACTGCCACGCTTGCGGCGAACAGCACCCAGCTCGGTGGCCAGAACGCCAGTTACTACCGTGATGCTTCTAATATTAATGCTGGTAGTCTGGCGGATGCTCGTCTTAGTAGCAACGTTACGCTCGCTGGAAATACCTTTAACGGTAACTCACAGCTTATTCAGACAACTGTATCTGGTCAGTATCCAGGGCTCAATGGATCACTCATTACCAATGTTAACGCCGCTCAGTTAAACGGTCAGGCTGCGAGCTACTATCTAAATGCAGGTAATATTTCGGCAGGAACGCTTGATGATGCACGCCTGTCGGCCGCTGTTTCACTTCTTGGCCAGACAATTGGCACACTTGAACTAGAAGATGATGCAGTTATAACTAATAAGATTGCGGGCGGCAGTGTTACTAATGGCAAGCTTGCTAATAGTAGTATTGCGGTAAGTCTTGGTACTAACCTCAGCGGTAGTTCTTCGGTGGCTCTAGGCGGAACACTCTCAGTTAACATTACGAGTACCCCTACATTTACATCTGTTAATGCTACGACCTTTACCGGTAGCCTCTCTGGAAATGCTACGACCGCTACTGCACTACAGTCTAATCCAGCCGACTGTAGTGCTGGACAGTTCGCAAATGCCATTGATGCAAGTGGTAATCTCACGTGTGCCGTAGTAACAAAGTCCAGTATTGACAACAGTGGTACGCTTGCATTTACATGGGCGGATAGCGAAATTAGCGATACGCTGACGGCAAGTATTTTCAAGGGTTCTGGGTCTTCTACTAATGCTGTAGATCTCGCTACTGCAGAAGTTGCCGGTGTGCTGGGTGCTACTAATGGTGGTACGGGCGTGTCAACAATCGCGACTGGTGATCTCTTGGTCGGTGCGGCAGGTAATTCATGGTCTAGGGTTTCTGCGGTTGCAGCTGGTTCTTGTCTTATTAGCAACGGTGTTGGTGCTGCACCGGTGTGGGGCAGCTGTGCTGCGGGCGGCGGAATTACTGGATCTGGTGCTGCTAATAGTTTGGCTATGTTCACGAGCACTGGTGTTCTTGGTAACTCCACCCTTGCACAAAACGGTTCTGTGCTTGAACTTGGTAATGGCAACGATTTTGAGCTACTCGGCGGTAACTTAACCGTTGATGGTGACGGTACATTTACGGGTAATGTTGTTGCGGCAAGCTTCAGCGGCGCTGGCAGTGGTATTACTGGCGTAAACGCCGCTCAGTTAAACGGTCAGGCTGCGAGCTACTACCTCAACGCCAGCAATATTAATACTGGAACGCTTAATATTGCCCGGATTGCCGATGGTGATGTAACGAACGCCAAGCTTCAGTATAGCAGCGTATCTGTTACGGCGGGTACTGGCCTCTCGGGTGGCGGCAGTGTTGCACTTGGTGGCACAACGACACTTAACCTTGCCAACACTACTGTTACTGCTAATAGCTACGGTAGTGCAAGCAGTGTTGCTTCGTTCACGGTAGACGCGCAGGGGCGACTAACTGCTGCCTCGAGTACCCCTATCGCGATTGCAGCGAGTCAGATCACTAGTGGCACAATTGCGGCTAACAGAGGCGGTACTGGCCTTGACGCCTCTCTGGCCGCCAACGGTCAAATTCTTATCGGAAATGGTGCGGGCTTTAGCCTCGCAACACTTACAAATGGTAGCGGCATCTCAATTGCTAATGCTGCAGGTGGTATTACGATTGCTGCAACTTTGGGTACTTCAATTTCAAATGGTGAAATCGACGCAGATGCAGTAACGCTCGGTGCGCAGACTACGGGTAACTACGTAGCGACTCTAGGAACGCTTACGGGAATCTCGACGACCGGAAACACGGGTGAAGGTTCTACCCCAAGCTTAAGCGTCTTATATGGCTCTACAAGCAACACTGCGGTGCAGGGTAATACACAGGCTACCGTAACTGCAGGTACTGGTCTGTCTGGTGGCGGCACGCTTACGCTTGGTAACGGCGGCACGCTCACCGTATCACTTGCCAACACGACAGTTACGGGTGGCTCCTACGGTTCTACTACCGCGGTACCAACCTTTACGGTAGACGCTCAAGGACGATTGACGGCAGCTGGTACAACCACCCTTGCCAATGCGGCGCTACAGAACAGCACTGTATCTGTTACTGCAGGCACTGGTCTGTCTGGTGGCGGTAGTGTGGCACTTGGTGGCACTACAAGTCTAGCTGTACAGTACGGTTCGGCATCTGGAACTGCTGTACAGGGTAATACTCAGATTACCTGTGCAAGCGGTACGGGTAATCTGACGGGAGGCGGTAACACAATCACGCTCGGTAGCGGCGGTGCTTGTAATGCCATTTCTACTAACGCGGCGGTCAGCTTTGGCACATCGGTAACGACTCCACTTATCCAAAATGCAGGTGCCTTGACCATTGGCACGACTGCTACAGTTGGAGCTGATGACATTATCTTTAACACTGGTGGTAATGAAGTCGTCCGTATCATGGAGAACGGCGATCTAAAGTTTGAAAAGGGCGCTAACGACGTGACGTTTGCGGTCGCTACTCCAGGGGCGGCGGCTACATATACCTTCTCTGGCGCAACAGGAACGGTTCTGACTACGGCCAATTATGCAGCTAATCTTGATAGTACGTACGTGAATGTCGGAGAGAATCCAGCGGCGGGCGACATTAGTGGTTCATTTAGCAGCGGCTTCACGGTTAACGCAAATAGTATTGCCCTCGGCACTGATACGGTCGGTGATTATATCGCGAACCTAGGCACGCTGACTGGTCTATCAACCTCTGGTAATACTGGTGAAGGAAGTACACCAACACTTGCGGTTCTATATGGCGCTACTGCTAACACGGCGGTCCAGGGCAACACCCAGATCACAGTGACTGCCGGAAATGGTCTCTCTGGCGGTGGCACACTAACGCTCGGATCAGGCGGTTCAACGAGCCTGGCTGTTGTGTATGGTTCTGTGGCCAATACCGCCGTGCAGGGCAATGTGCAAATTACGTGTGCAAGTGGCACTGGAAATCTTAGCGGTGGCGGCAATGTAATTACACTCGGATCAGGCGGTACTTGTGGTAATATAGCAATTTCAACAACACCATCATTTACCTCTGTTACGGCGAACACATTTACGAGCTCTGGTGCGGTTACGGTGAGTAGTGGAGGTACGTCAGATTTGACACTTGATTCAGCTTCTGGGGTGACCGCTATTGCTGCAAATGATACAACACTTCGCCGAAGTGCAGCAGGTTCATATACCATTGACCTACTCGATGCATCGGCTGCTACAACGCTCGCAATTACGAACAGCAATGCTACTCAGGTAGCTAATCTTACGGTGGAGGGTGTAGTGAGTGGCTTGGGAATAACCGTAAACGGCGACGCAATAACTGATTTTACTGGTACTGGTCTGGCGGTTAGCGGTGGCGCCCTGCAGGCTACCCTCGGTACCTCAATTTCAAATGGTGAAATTGACGCAGATGCAGTAACACTCGGCACGCAAACTACTGGCAACTACGTAGCGACTTTAGGAACGCTAACTGGCCTATCAACAACTGGAAATACTGGCGAGGGAAGTACGCCGACAATTGCCGTCCTGTACGGTTCAGCGGCTAATACCGCAGTACAGGGTAACACCCAAATCACTTGTGCATCTGGTACCGGTAACCTCTCCGGCGGCGGTAATGCAATCACGCTTGGTAGTGGCGGCACATGTAACGCCATCTCAACGGGTAGCGATGTATCGTTTACGACTGCTGTTCGTACGCCGCTCTTAACGAATGCCGGAGCGATGACGGTCTCGACGACTGGCGTGAATGATCTGACCCTAACTTCTGGATCAGGAATTGTTAACCTCAATGCCTCAACACTACTGACTACTACGAACCAGACGATTGATTTGTCTTCGGCAAGTGGTAGGGTCCTCGCTATTACTAACAGTGGTGCAGGGGTTACGAGTCTTAATATAGTTGAGGGTGACCTGCAGACGGCAGGTACGGTTCGTCTTACGAATGCCGGTGCACTGCAGAATGTAACGGCTGATGTAGCTATTCTTACGAGCGGAACGCTTGGTGTGAACCGTGGTGGAACGGGCGCAGCTACATTTGCCACAAACGGGGTCCTATTCGGTAATGGCACGGGAGCACTTCAGGTAACAACTGCCGGCACGGGTGGTCAGATACTGCTCGCTAATGGTTCCGGCGTACCGACTTTCACGAGCTTATCTGGTGATGTTACGGTCTCCGCCACAGGTGTCACAGCGATACAGGCTAACTCGGTAGCACTTGCGACCGACACCACCGGTAATTATGTTGCAACAGTTACGACCGGTAATGGCTTGGTTGTGAGCGGTGTTGGGGTAGAGAATGCAACTGCCGCACTGTCGCTGGATGTTGCAACAACTGGTACGACGGCTACTACCTCTGCAAACTCTGGTCTGGAGACAGATGCATCGGGCCTTAAGTTGCTGGGCGGCTGTACTAATGGTCAGATACTCAAGTGGAACGGTACGGCGTGGGCTTGTGCTGCTGACAGTACTGGTCTATCTGACTCACGTCTTAAGACTAGCGTGACGAATGTGGGATCGGTCCTCGACAGCCTCGCGAATGTTCGAGTCGTTAATTATACTTTTGATTGTCTGAACGGGCTGCTCAGTAGCCTTCGTCTTGACTGTGCCAATCACACCGGTATCATATCCCAAGAGATCGCAAGCCTGTTTCCGGGTGTAGTGACCCAGAACGGCCAGGGTTATTACGAGGTTAATTTCCAGGAACTCCAATTCTACACGATGCGTGGTGTAGCTGAACTCGCTAATATGATTAGTGCAAACGGCAATGCATCGCTAAACAATATTAGTACTGGTGGCACGACTCGCCTCACTAGTAGTGGTGCACTCCAGAATATTAGTGGTATATCACTCAGTGGAAGTGCGGCTATCGGTTCTGCGAGTGGCTTAACTATTACTTCTGGCGGCACCGGCAATATTACTTTGGACAGTGCAGGGGACGTACTTAACTTGGCTGACCCAACAATTCGTCGTTCTGCTGCAGGAGCTACGACAATTGATCTATATGACCTGCTTGGCGGCACGACATTGACGCTCGCAAACAGTAGTGCGGTAACAGCAGCTGATCTTAACCTTGCCGACGGTGCATTACAGACGGGCGGCACCACCCGCCTTACAAATGGTGGCGCACTACAGAATATTACATCTCTTGGTATTAATGGTGATACGGTTACCGATATTACTGGAACGGGCATAACGATTAGCGGAAACGCGCTCCAAGCGACACTTGGAACTTCAATCTCAAATAGTGAGATTGAAAATAATGCAGTTACACTCGGAGCCCAGACAACAGGTGATTATGTCGCAAACTTTGGTACGCTGACTGGTCTTTCAACATCAGGTAATACCGGTGAAGGCTCAACCCCAACTCTGGCCGTTCTATACGGTTCAATCGCTAACACCGCAGTCCAGGGTAATGTACAAATTACGTGTGCAAGTGGTAGCGGCAACTTGACGGGAGGTGGTAACACCATCACCCTTGGGTCTGGCGGTACTTGTGGCGCCATTAGTACAAATAACGCTGTGACATTCTCTACCAGTGTAACAACTCCACTTGTCCAGAATGCTGGTGCTATGACCGTCGGCACAACTGCAACTATCGGCGCGGACGATATCATATTTAATACTGCTGGCAGTGAGAGGTTCCGTATTCTTGAGAACGGCAATATCCAAAACGCTAACAACTGGACTATTGACCTTGCGAGTCTCAGTAACCGAACGCTCACAATCACGAACAGTAATATCACTGGTACGGCCAGTTTAGCTGTTGAGGCCGGTGCAAGCTTTGGTGGTAACTTAGCGGTCACCACGGGTGGCATCACTGTTACCGGGAACTCAACTATCACTGGCACACTGACTGGATTGACTGGTCTAACCGTTGCAAGCGGTGGTGCATCAATCAGCGGAGGAATTAACAATAACAACGGTGGAATATCAAATGCTGGTGTCATTAATTCTACAAGTGTTACTGCAAGTGGTAATTTCAACACGACTGCTGGTGTGTACCAGCGTAACGGTGTATCTGGCGTTACAGTGACCTGTACAGGCAATAACTATCTTCCGAACATGGTTGTAAGCGGTGGTATTATCACTGGTAATGCAGCCTGTGCCGGTATTGGTTTATCTGATGAGCGCCTCAAGACCAACATTACGGAAATTAGTAACTCTGTGCTTGATGGACTACGTGATGTAAGAGCTGTGAGTTTTGACTTTGACTGTACCAATAGCTACTTCAATGACTTCAATATGTACTGTGATCCAGAGCATCAGTCAGGTGTGATTGCTCAGGAGCTGGCACAGATTTTCCCAGAGCTTGTCTATCAAGAAGATGGTTTCTACCGAGTAAAGTATGATCAGCTATCGATTTATAACATGCGTGCCGTCACTGAGCTCGCTAAGATGATTAGCTCTGACCGAAATACTCACTTTAATAGCATGGTTGTTGACGGAGTTATCGAGGCTGATACCATTCGTGTAGCTAATATCGAGGGTCTCGATTATGCGCAGCGCATTGAGAGCCTGGAGGGCCGTGTCGCTGCGCTTGAGGGCCTTGGCGGTGGAACCAACATTGATTTAAGCAATCTTACTGTGGGCGCTCTGACCGTAGATCTCAACCTCTTGGCAAATAGCGGCCTGACAGTCATGGGTAATGCTCACTTTGCTGGAAATGCGCTGTTCGATCAGCTCGTCACCTTTGGCGGCAATGTCTCATTTGGCGGCACAGCAACCTTTAATAATGATACTGCTGGTTATGCGGTCATCAGTAGTGGTAATCAAGTGGTCCATGTAGAGTTTACGAAACCGTACGCACAGCCTCCTGTAATTACAATTAGTCTGGGCGGCGGTAAGTTCGCGAGTTACAGTTACGATAATGTGACGGCTAACGGATTTGATATCGTGCTCGAGAATCCGGCAACGCAGGAACTTAAGTTCTCATGGACGGCAACAAGCGTACATGACGTACGTACTGCCTCTAACTAGCCGGTCTTGTTTGCTGGACCTTCAGTCGGTACAATAAGCGTAAAGGGGAAGCAATGGGAAATATATCAGTCGATAGCAGGGAAGATAACGATAAGGATGCGGCTGCCGAGGTAAAGCCACGAACATCGAAGAAGCCAAGTAAAAATCTGTTTATAGGGTTCGTCGTAGTCGCGCTTGTGGTTGTCTGCGGATATATGGTGTATGACCGATCAAAGCTTACAAAAGAAGTAGATAAGCTTTCTCAGTCGCAGGAGCAGCAGGCTTCTCCTGAGGACGAAGCTAAGCAGCTTGCGTCAGAAGTTGGCAAGCTTATTGATCTACCATCAGATGAGGTTCCAACCATTGCGACCGTCACAGATGCAAGTAAGGTTCAGGACAAGCCATTCTTTGCCAAGGCCCAGAATGGTGACAAGGTGTTACTGTACGCAAAATCAAGCAAGGCAGTCCTGTATCGGCCATCAACTAAGAAGTTAGTCGAGGTATCGGCATTGAATCTTTCAGAGGCTCAGCCATCTGGTACAACCACTAATAACACCTCAACTCGCTAAAGCCTATTGACATTTTAAACGACTTATGCTAATATAGAGCTATCTTCGAAAGAAGAAACAAAAAAGAAGAGGGCGATCCCGTATAACCAACCGCGGATGTCCTCTTTTTAGTTTCTTCATGGTGGAAGAGCCTCACAAACTAATCCAAAGGAGTTTTGGAATGGCTGGAACTAAGGCTGGCGGCAAGGCTGCTGCTGCAACTAACAAGTCAAAGTACGGTGCTGATTTTTACGCAAAGATCGGTGCACAGGGTGGTAAGAAGGGTAAGACCGGTGGTTTCTTTGCAAACCGCGAGCTTGCACGTCTTGCTGGTGCTAAGGGTGGTCGTATTAGCCGCCGTACTAAGAGCGCAGAGTAAATCTAACCTACTCTAATTAAAAATCGTCTGGTCATTTTGGTCAGGCGATTTTTCTTTTGTCACTGAAGTGTGTAGTTTCTTCCGGTATGGCCTGCAGAAGCGTGACTGACTGACGTGCCATATCGTGAGGCAGTTGTGGCATCTGTACGTTTTGGGGTCGTGTTGAAGCCCGCTGCTGCCACAAGTCGGACAAGTGCTTCTCTGATGGAGCCAATCGCGGTACGTATCAAGACAATCTTCGATGAAGTTTTGGTCAATCTTTATACTTAACCTCTCTCCGACTGCCAGTGCTTCTTCCCAGGCTGCAACCTCGAGCTGCAGTAGCTCGAAATCATTCCGATAGTCTCGGTGCCCTAGGATTGCATGCGACACCTCGTGAAGGAGAGACCAGCTGCCCTTATCTGAGGTGAGTTGATCAGGTATGTATGAAACTACGTGTTGTTTGGGGGACCAGAGGAATACTTTGCCCGGCTTTAAGATTACGTCCGGATATTCTGCGGCGAGCTTCTTAAGCAGCGTTTCGGGATTGTACGAAGTCTTTGGCGAGTTCAAGACAGCCATAAGCTACCGCCTCCTCAGGATGTGATGATTTCTTAATATGTGGTATGGTGACCATAGGGTTCTCGTAGCCTTTGAGGTATTTTAGGAGCGGTTTTTCGAATTTCTCTAGGTGATTACCAACTCCACCACCGAATACGATAAGATCTGGCTGGACTACGGCGATAACCGCGATAAGGCCTTTGGCAATGTTCCGGGAAATGCTATCCCAGGCAGTGTCATCATCAAGCTCGCTGGCTCTTTTGCCATATTTAGCTACGATTGCGCTGCCGGAAGCAATTTTCTCCCATGGTACGAGTTTGCCTTCATGCTCAACATTCATCCAACCTATTTCTGCATTATCGAGCGCCGGGACAAGCTTTCCATTTTCACAAACGCCAACTCCCACCCCTGTACTAATTGTTATGTATACAACGGTTTCATAGCTTTGACCTGCATAACGCGCTTCAGCAACCGCTGCAGCCTTAGCATCGTTTTCGAGTATGACTGGCGCATGAAATAGCTTTTCGATGTCGCGTTGGAGCGGCTCATTACGCCAAGTAAGATTACCAGCCGCAATGATTCGCCCCTGTTTGTGGTCTATTTTTCCGGGCGCAGCAACGCCAACGGCCTTAAAATCATGCGTTGACAAATTGGCAACGCTTTCTGCCAGAACTGCCAAAAAATCATCATAATCAGCCGGAGTGGGGAATTTTACTTGCTCGAGAGGGGTATTTGATTCATCAAATACGATGATAAGTGTCTTTGTTCCCCCGATATCAACAGCTGTGTACATGCATTAAAGTGTACTGTGAAACGAACTGGTTGTCACCTGGGCTTTTTATATAATGCAACACCTTTGATTTACCTCCGTATATCTGATACAATTTCTGGTAACTGTCCGAAATAATTTGAGGGGTCGAAAGACTCCTCTGATGTTTTCGGCGGAAATACATTACAAGGAGGACATGGTACACATGTCAAAATCAACTACTATCACCATGGACGAGCTACTCGCCGGAAGTGATATTCAACAACTTAAAACAGGTGACGTCGTAGAAGGCGTTATTACATCAGTTCGCAAGAACGAGGTCTGGATTGACCTTGGTGCTAGCGGTGTTGGTGTCGTAATGCGCCGCGAGATCGGTCACGGTCAGAGCTTAGAGGAAGGTCAGCAGGTCGTTGTATCTGTTGTTGACCCTGAGCTTGATGAGGGTCACGCGCTGCTTAGCATGCGCCGTGCGGCTAAGGACCGTGGTTGGGACGAACTTCAGAAGGTCTTCGAAGATCAGCAGATCATCGATATCACACCTTACGATGCAAACCGTGGTGGTCTACTTGTAGAACTTGAAGGTATCCGCGGATTCCTTCCGGTGTCACAGCTTGCAGCTGGTCACTATCCACGTGTGTCAGGTGCTGACAAGGATGAAATTCTTCAGAAGCTTAACGCTTTGACGAAGAAATCTCTTCGCGTTCGCATTCTTGATGTCAGTCGTAAGGATAACAAGCTTATCTTCTCTGAGAAGGAAGCTGTTAAGGATGACATGGCTCAGCGTTTTGCTAAGCTCAAGGTTGGTGACGTCGTAGAGGGCGTTGTGACCGGTGTTATCGACTTTGGTGCATTCGTAAACGTAGACGGTATCGAAGGTCTGATCCACATCTCTGAAATCTCATGGGAGCGTGTCGAAGACCCACGTAACTACGTGAAGAACGGCCAAGTTGTCGAAGCGAAGATCATCGCTATCGACAAGGACCGCCTAAGCCTCAGCCTCAAGCAAATGCAAGAGGACCCATGGCTCAGCGAAGTTAAGGCTTTCAGCAAGGGTGACGTCGTAGAAGGTAAGGTTACACGTATTACGCCATTTGGTGCATTCGTGCAGCTCAGCCCATCTGTTGAAGCACTTGTACACGTCTCAGAAATGTCTGACGACGAAGGTGCTGATCCGGAGAAGATCTTCCAACTCAACGAAAAGAAGAGCTTCAAGGTGCTCGACATCGACACCGAGGGACGCAAGATTGCCCTCAGCCTAAAAGACGCGAAATAATAGCGTATATGTAGGTTTTTAATCGGCAGCATGCCAAGAAAGGACGAGGACGACTAAGTGGCGACTCAAATTGAAATCGAAGATATGACCACCGTAGGCGACCTCGCCGAGAAGCTCATGCTGCCGGTGACTAAGCTTATAACCGAGCTATTTAAGAACGGAGTTATGGCTACCGTTAACGAGCGTATCGACTTTGATACTGCTCAGATTATCGTTGGCGAGCTTGACCTTGATATCGAGCTCAAGCGTAAAGAAGTAGAAGAAGCCGCGCCGCGCGAAAAGCGTGTCGCGAGTGAGGCGGCTGATTCACGTCCACCAGTAGTTGCGGTGATGGGCCATGTTGACCACGGTAAGACAAGTCTCCTTGATGCGATTCGCGGTGCTCAGGTCGCCAAGGGAGAGGCCGGTGGTATCACCCAGCACATCTCTGCCTACCAGATTGCACATAACGACCGCAAGATTACCTTCCTTGACACTCCTGGTCACGAGGCTTTCGCTGCTATCCGTGAACACGGTGCTCGTTTGACTGATCTTGTCGTAATCGTGGTGGCTGCTGATGATGGTATTAAACCTCAGACGCTTGAGGCGATTCGTTTTGCACGTAAAGCGAATGTTAAGATTATTGTCGCGATCAACAAGATTGATAAAGAAGGTGCAGACCCTAACCGAATCAAGCAGCAGCTCGCCGAGCAGAACTTACTCGTCGAAGAATGGGGTGGTGATACGGTGGTAGTTGAGGTATCAGCTAAGACTGGCCAGAACCTCAGTGGACTACTCGACATGGTACTCCTCGTGGCTGACGTAGAAGACCTCCGCGCTGATGTTGATGTTCCGGCGGCTGGACTCATTATTGAGGCGCATATGGAACAGGGAAGAGGAGCTGTGGCAGAGGCGCTTGTTGAGGCAGGGCGTCTAAGGCCAGGTGATTTTATCGTCGCTGGTGGCACGTACGCACGTGTTCGAAATCTTGAGACAACAACTGGACAGGCAATCAAAGAGGCTTTGCCATCTACTCCTGTTAGAATTACCGGATTTAAGGAATTGCCTGAGTTTGGTGATGAGTTTACCTTTGTGGCAAATGAAAAGATTGCTCGAACAGAAGCCGCAAGCTACGCTGGCCGAAGCCAGGCGGGCGGACGTCTCGAGATCAACAGTAATGAGCTGATTCGTATTATCAACCGAAGTAACGATGTTAATGAACTGACCATTATCGTGAAGGCTGACGTACAGGGATCGCTCACCTCTGTAATTGACAACCTGAAAACACTTGATACCGAAGAAGTCGCTGTTCGAATTGTTGGCTCTGGCGTAGGTTCAATCAGCGAGAACGATCTGCATATGGCCCGTAGTAGTAACGCCATTATCTATGGCTTTAACGTGAACGCACCGTCAAATATTAAGCAGCTTGCGTCTCGTGATAAGATTGCGCTTCGTTCGTACAGGGTTATCTACGAGCTCATTGATGATGTGAAGGAAGAGCTCACTAAATTACTTCCACCAGAAATTGTCGAAACCGACCTCGGACGACTTGTTGTTAAAGGTGTATTTAAGACAACGAAAACAGAGGTTATCTGTGGTGGCGAGGTGACAAAGGGCAAGCTTATTGTACCTGCACTGGCACGTGTAAAGCGGGATGGTGAAGTTCTCGCTGATGTTGAAGTTACAAAGCTCCAGCGTGGTCCCGCTGACGCCAAAGAGATATTTGAGGGTGAGATGTGTGGTATGAGCATCGCTACCACCTCAAAAGTTGATCTCCAAGAGGGTGATCATATTGAGCTCTTTACTCGAGAAGTCATTGCTAGAACCCTTTAAACGTGGTATAATATAGGGATGGAAAACCGTCCACTCGGTCCAGAAGAACAGGACGAAAATACAGAATCGACTAACACGAAGAAAAAGCGTGGTAGTAAGCTTTCGAACTACTTATCGAGCCTACGGGGTAGAGAAGCCTCATCACATACTGCCGGAGAAGGGCAAGAGGCTGAAAAACCGAAGCGTATGCAGCGATTATTTGCGCGTTTGTTCCCTGGTATTGTAGAAAAGCCAGCCCATCTAAGCACTGATATGCCCGAGCAGCAGCACGAATTTAATCACGATGTGTGGGCAAATATTACTCGCTTTGCATCCAGAATTGAACAGGGCCAGCAGGGTGTTGGCGAGCAGCAAGATGATGATGACGAGAATGTGAACGTCTCTACTCGGCCTACACCTTCTCTGGTAGCGGCACCGACCCAGCCTGCAGCTAGCGATACTAACCCTGCTCACCATACGTCAGAGCGTATTATGGATGCTGCGCCCATTGCCGAAGAGACGGTACCTGATGCGCCCTCTTTACCGCTTGATAATGGGGAGGTCACGATTGATTTTGGCCAGCAGGACCGTCAGCCAACCGTGGACTCTCTGCCAACTGAAAAAAAAGTTCCTACAGAAACTGTAATTGAGCGGCGGGGCAGTAATCTGCTACCAATTGCCCTTGTGGGTGCCGAGTACGTAGGCCGTAAACGTGCAGACAAAAAACTCGAAGCGCGAACCAATAAAAAGATTGATGCGTTTAAGAAGGAGCAGGATCACGGTAGTGCCTTGCAGAAAGAGCTAGAAAAGGTAGTTTCTGAAAACAAGCAGCAGATTGAGCAGCTGAAAAAGGCACGTTCTACTATGGAATCTCAAGTCTCAGACAGGGGTCGAATTCCTGCTTTAGAATCTCGCACTACTCCTTCTGAAAGAAAGGAGTCGCCAAGGCAAGAAGTCAGAGGGGCTCCAGAGCGGACATCTCCGCAGGAGACAAGCGATAAAGTTGCACAATCTTCTGAAGTGGTACGGCCTAATAACATCGCAGAGCAGGTGGCTGAGGCTGCAGAGCATGACGTGCCTGTTGAGCGTGCCTTTGAACGAAGCCACGAAGTAAAAGATGATAAGTCTCACCCTGTGGCGGCTGCTGGTGCTGCGTCAGTTGGGTCTGTAGTTGCCGCAAGCACTGCAGCAGGCATGGCGGCTTCATCAAAGGTGGCAGGATCTGACAATGCCAAAGATTTGCCGTTTGTATCTGACGAGGCAGCGCGTGAATTCTATAGAAGGGCGGCAGCGCGCGGCTTTTGGGCTGCGATTTGTTTGATCGTACTGGGTACTATCGCCTATCTGGTGGTAAAATACTAAATAGAAAGGGTTAATGATACGATGTTTAAACTTGATGATAATCTTCTGAATGAACTAGGACTTGGCGCACTTCCTGCCGAGGATAAGCGAGCCATGCTGGGTCACATCTATGAGACGCTCGAAATGCGTGTTGGCATGACATTAGCTCAGCAGATGACTAACGAGCAGCTTGATGAATTCGAGGCATTCATTGATAGCAATGACGAGGCCGGAGCACTAAAGTGGCTCGAAACAAACTTTCCGAACTACAAGCAGGTCGTTGCTGATGAACTCGAGAAACTTAAAGCAGAGATTAAGGCTCAGGCGCCGCAAATTGTTGCAGCTTCGCAGCAGCCAGCTCAATAATTACCCGAGTAATTGTCGATAGCCAGCGAGGAATGCCTTCGCTGGCATTTCTTTTTTGCCTGCGGGCTTCAGCTCATCAATCCAAAGTATTCCAGATGCAGTGGTTACCCCAATTGCTTCTTTTCCGAAAATAACAATATCCCCGGGTTTGCCAATGGTGTCATCATCAGAAGCGTGAGCCTTTGTGATGACGACATCTTTATCTGCAATCATGGTTCGACTCTTTGGCCATTCGATGAAGGCTCGTATCTCTCGTTCAATGACGCTGGCTGGCTTTTCCCAGTCTATGATGCCATCTTCTTTTGCAAGCTTCCTGGAATACGTGGCTCTATCTGGATGTGATTGATTCCGAGGCTGTATTGCTCCGGCAGTATAGAGAGGAATCTTCTCTTTGAGGAGTTCGTCACTGAGTTGTATTAACTTATTTGTGAGACTTGGGGTTGTGTCTTGGACGTCGATCTTAAGGCTTCTGGTTGTGAGGACTTTCCCAGTATCCATGCCCTCCTCAATCATCATCAGGCTGACTCCTGTAGATTCTTGGCCGCTTAGTATAGCAAAGCTAATGGGGTCGGCGCCGCGAAGCTGTGGTAATACGGAGAAGTGACTATTAATGATGCCGAGCTCAAAACTGCTAATAACGAGGCTCGATACAATAATTCCAAAGTCTATGAGGACTGCGAGGCGTATGTTCGCAAAGATACCAGATGAGATCAGCTCATCAAGTTCTTTTTTTGTGCTGACAGAGTAAACCTTTGCACCCCCAGATGCTAATTCCATTTCGTGCTGAGTGGTGGGCTTGGTGACTACGGCAACTACCTCTTGGTGCTGCCGAAGCAGTTCAAGGGAAGCGGCTGCCACAGGACCACTCCCGAAGAACACGATGGGAGAGGGGTTATTCATATTCTAGCCCCAGAGGTCTGCGTTATTTTTGATATCAGACTCGTAGTCTAGAGGCTCTAGGTGACCTTTTTCATCAAGTCTGAAGAAAGCACTGCTGTCTTCTTTGATGTGGTCTATAAATACGATGCCATTTGTATGGTCTATTTCATGCTGGAACACTCGTGCTAGGAATCCCTCGGCCGTCAAGCGAACGGGTTGACCGTTTTCATCGATGGCTTTAACTCGGACCTTCTCGTATCGCTTCACACTTCCGTAAATATCTTTGATACTCAGACAGCCTTCGTAATCTTCAACGAGCTTACCTTCGTACTTTGTGATTTCTGGGTTGATGAACACTTGGAATGTTCTATCTTTTTTGTTGTCAAAATTATTACGTACAACTACAACTCGCAGCAAGCTGTCGATTTGGACTGCCGCTAAAGCAACACCGACTTCGTGAGCACGACTGTCCTCCCAATCGAGTGTGGCGGCTTCCATATCCGTTATAAGTTTTTTGATTTCTTCACTAACAAGGCCAACTTTCTTTGAGCGTTGGCGGAGGCTTGCGTGGGGTAGGGTGATAATATTTTCTTTATTCATTAGCTATAGAGTATACCTGAAATACCTCTTATCGAAAATGCTTGTGGTTATGCTTACAACAAATTTGTTGGATCTATATCGTAAGAGCAGTTTTTTGGGAGCAGTTTTATAGCCTTAACAAGCTCTCCGCGCTGCTTTGCCTTAACAAGTATTTGCCACTTGTACTTGTTATTTGATTTTTCGATAAATGCGGGCGAGGGCCCCGTTAGCTCAATGGCTAACCTTGCGGACAGGAGGTCTTGCGATAGGTCATGGGCGGCCTTCCTCGCGGTCAGTTGTTGAGCTCTTTCGACTGATATTTTGAGTACAAAATAGTACGGCGGAAATCGGTAAAGATTTCTTTCCTTAATTTGTGAGTCATAAAATGATGCATAATCTCTGTTAACTGCGGATTTTAACGGTACACTGTCAGGATTGTAGCTTTGCAGGGTAACGCTCCCAGTAGTGTGACCGCGTCCGACGCGCCCAATCACCTGATGAAGCATCTGGAATGTTCGTTCTTCAGCGCTGTAATCAGGGAAATATAAGCCGGTGTCTGCCAGTACCACACCGACAGCTTTAAGAAGTGGAAGATCGAGACCTTTGCTGAGTACCTGGGTTCCGACAAGGATATCAATATTGCCTGATACGACTGACTCAAACAGAGTATCCATAGCCTCTGCTTTGGTATTGTCACTATCGAAGCGAGCAATAGCTGCCTCAGGAAAGAGCCGCTCTACTTCCTGGTGCAGCGTCTTAGTTCCGATGCTCTTATATTGGATTTCTGGTTTTTTGCATTCTGGGCAGGAAAGCGGTGTTCTTTCGCTAAAACCACAGGTGTGGCACTGCAGCTTATGTTTATCGCCGTGGTATGTTAGTGGAAGATCACACCGAGGGCACATGGCTTGCCATCCACAGTGGCCGCACATCACAACTCTCGCAGTACCTCTCCTGTTTAGGAATATCAGACTCTGATATCCGTCCTGTATGGCCGATTCAATATCTTTGATGAGGCCATCTGATAGCCAAGGTGATTTGCTGAATTTTTGTCTGTCTTTTAGGTCTACTACGCTGATGGTGAGGTCGCTCTTGCCTTTGGCGAGCTCTTTCATCCGAATAATTGGTAGTGATTTTTGGCTGAACGCAAAATAATCACTGACAGAGGGTGTGGCTGATCCCAAGATAAGCTTTGCTGTATGGATTTGAGCAAGCTTTGCCGCCACCCGAGAGGTCTGATAGTAGGGCATTTGATCTTGTTTGTAGGCTGCATCGTGACATTCGTCTAATACGATAAGTCCCACTTCTTTAAGTGGCGCGAACAGGGCTGAGCGCGGGCCAATAACGATCTGGGGGATTTCACGGCCTATGATAGCTTGCCAGTTATCACGTCTTTCGGCCATTGTTTGGTTTGAGTGCAGTATAGTGACGATGCCAGGAAAAGCTTCTGTGAAGCGGGCAGAGAGCTGTGTCGTGAGCCCAATTTCGGGCGTGAGGATAATAGCTGATTTGCCTGCCTCTATGACCGCTTTGGCAAGTTCAAGATACACCCTTGTTTTGCCGCTTCCTGTCTCGCCGTGAAGCAAGAAAGATGTGTCAGAACTAGCATGAATCGTCGTGACGGCAGCTAATTGCTCTTCCGTGAGCGGCGGCAAGGAGGTCGCTGGGGCATCGGTCGGTAGCTTTGGTTTGCGTCTTGATTTTGTTTCAAGGCCGGTTGGTAGAAATAGCTGGGTAATAATACCTGAAGGTCCCGGATAATAATCCTTAAGCCAGGTGTGAAGTGCAGTAAGTGCAAGAGGCATGGGTGTTTGGGATAGGACTGTCAGGATTTCTTTCGTGGCAAAAGAAGGCTTTGCTACTTTTCTGGCTACGAATCCGGTCACCGCCTGGTTGCCAAGCGGTACGCGAACAATAAACCCTTCAGAAAGCTCTGTTGCAGAGCTGTAAGTTAGGGCTGCGTCTCCGTGGTAGCGCTGGCTACTGACAAACACCTCATAGAAGTACATACCCTATAGTATAGATGTTTTGTCCAATATTATGTTGAAATACGTTTCAGGCTGACGTATACTTGACGTTGTCCTAATAACAATAGAGAAGCTTATGTTAGACGTATTTATTACTTCCAGAGTGAGGCGCAAGATTATCGTGGTGTACGCAAAGTACCCCGACTTTAAGACGCACGTTCGTGGACTCGCGAAGCTCATTAAAGAAGATGCCGGTAATATTCAGCGAGAACTCAAACGCCTTGAAAAGATAGGCTTCCTCGTTTCAGAGCGTCAAGGTAATACCAAGATCTACTCAACTAATAAGCACTTTGCAATCTTCAAAGAGCTGCAGAGTATAGTGTTGAAATCACAACGTATTACGCAAAAGAGCAAGCAGACACCAAACTAATATTTGCATTGTTTCATCTGTTAGTATAGAATAATCACCATGATACAAGTAACACGTAAAGATTCTAAGGAATCAACAGAAAACCTTATCCGTCGTTTTACGCGCAAGGTTCAGCAGGCTGGTGTGATTACTGCGGCAAAACAGTCACAGTACTTTGAAAAGCCAATGAGCAAGCGTGATCGCCGCGAGAAGGCAATCATCCGTCGCGAGCGTAAAAACCTCAAGATCAAGAAGATCAAACTCGGCGGTAAATAGAAACAAAAGGGCCCGGATATCCGGGCCCTTTTGTTTTGAGAGGTGTTGTTTCTCTGATACACTACTGGTGATGAATAAGATTAAAGATCAGCTTAATAGCGACCTTAAGGCAGCAATGCTTTCTGGAGACAAAACACTTGCGACAACACTTAGGGGTCTTAAGGGTGCAATTCTAAATGTAGAGATTGCCAAGGGTATTCGTGATACGGGACTTTCTGACCCAGAGATTATTGAACTGTTTAGCAAAGAAGCAAAGAAGCGCCAAGAAAGCGCAGATTTGTATGTGCAGGGCGCGAACCAAGAAAAGGCAGATGCTGAGTTACTTGAGAAGCGTGTTATTGAACAGTATCTGCCTCAGCAGTTAACGGATGATGAGCTTCAGGCTATTGTCGATGAAGTTGCGGCTGAACTTGGACAGATTTCAAAAGAGACAATGGGTAGGGCAATTGGTGCCGTAAAAGCTCGAGTAGGAGCGTCGGCTGATGGTGGCCGTATCGCTGCAGCCATAAAAGAACGTATTAGTTAAAGGGGATTACGAGTGATTATATTCATGGGTGTTGCTGGTTCAGGTAAAAGTGCGCAGGGGCGTTTGCTGGCTGATAGGTTGGGCTACCCTTGGCTCTCAACAGGTGAGTTCCTTCGTATGCTCGTGTCTGGTGAGCGTCGCCGTGAGATGCTTGAGGGTAAGCTACTTGATGATTCAGAAATAATCTCTCTGGTGCAGAAGATTTTTAGGATTGTTGATACTGAGCATGAATTTGTACTTGATGGATTTCCTCGTACGGTTGCTCAGGCTGACTGGCTGCTATCCCAGCGTCGGCACGGCCAGCTAGACATTACCGCAGTAATTCACCTGCAAGCATCTGAAGAAGTGGTGCTGGACCGTTTATTACAGCGTGGCCGCCAGGATGATCAGGCGGAGTCAATTCGTGAGCGATTCCGCGAATACGAAACTGCAACACAGCCAATCATTGATGACTTCAAGCAAAATGGTGTACCGGTCTTTGAGATTAACGGTGTTGGGGCGATTGAGGATATCCACGAATCTATTGTAGGTGCGATTGCATCAGTATAAGCATGCGTACTAAAACACCCGATGAGCTAAAGGCAATGCGTGAATGTGGCAAAATACTTGCCACTATCTTTGAGGGGCTTAAGAAGCAGGTTGTCCCTGGCATAAGTGAGAAGATGCTTGATGAGTGGGTCGCCAAAGAGATAGCAGCTTACGGCGCCGAGGCAACCTACCGCACGTCAGAAGTTAACTTCCCGGGTACAATCTGTATTTCAACGAACGATCAGGTCGTACATAGCGTCCCTACTGACTACATACTGAAGAGCGGTGATGTCGTCGGATTTGATCTTGTTATTGCGTACAAAGGTATGAAGACGGACAGTGCCTTTACGATGATCGTTGACGGTACGACAGATACTGCGGCGCAGCGGCTCGTATCAGCAACAGAGAGAAGTCTGTATGCTGGTATAGATGCCATTACTGGTCCAGTAAAGACTGGTGATATCGCTGCGGCGATCGAGACCGTGCTTAATGCAAACAAGCTCGGTATCGTCAGGGAACTCGTTGGCCACGGTATTGGCCATAGCATGCATGAAGCACCTGATATTCCCAACTACGGCCGAAAGGGCAGCGGGGTGTTGTTGCAGCCCGGTGATACGGTTGCAATTGAGCCTATGGCTACGCTTGGCAGCGAGCGCATTGTCGTTACGGACGATCAATGGACGATCTGTACGGCGGATGGTTCGTTGGCGGCTCATTTCGAGCATACGGTCCTGATCACCGAAGGTGGCTACGAAATACTGACAAAGCTGTAACGATTTAGTTGCCACTCGCTATCCTTAAGCGGTATACTACTCGCATGCGCGATAAAGAATCGCAACATTATTTTGGTCTTGATATCGGTACGAGCATGGTTCGCTGTGTGGTCGGTATGCTTGAAGCTTCTGACGATTCGAGGCTATCTGTCATAGGACACGGCAGTAGTCCTAATTTAGGTATGCGAAAAGGCAGCATCGTGCATCTTGATGATGTTGTAGACGCTATCGTCAAGGCTATTACTGAGGCAGAGCGGGTTTCTGGTGTACATATTCAAAGCGCCACCGTAAACGTAAATGGTGCCCACGTAAGCGGTATTAACTCAAAGGGCGTTATCGCAATCAGTGCAGCAAATCGTGAGATTGATGATAACGATCGTCTTCGTGTTGAGGAAGCTGCAACAATCGTACAATTACCCCCTAACAGGGAGATTATTCAGGTCTTTGCTAAAAATTATAGCGTTGACGGTCAGGACAATATCAAGGACCCAGTTGGAATGCATGGTATTAGGCTGGAGGTCGACACCCATATTGTAACTGCCTCAACACCGAGTTTGCGTAATCTGGACAGTGTCCTGGATAAGGCACGTGTGGTTCCAGTTCATCGTACCGTTTCAAGTCTTGCCTCTGCTGAGGCGGTGTTAAATCGACAGCAAAAGGAATCGGGTACGTTACTACTTGATATTGGTGCCGGTACAACAAATATGGTTGTTGTAGAAGATGGTGAGGTCCAGCACGTCGCTGTCATCCCCGTTGGCGGCACGAATATTACGAATGATCTTGCGATTGGTCTCAAGACTGATCTTGATATCGCTGAGAAAGTTAAAATTACGCATGCTTCACTGCAGGATGATCGTCCGAAGGGCCGCATTAATGTAGAGCATGATGGGCGGAAGCACTTCTTCGAAGCTGATGATGTCCACATGATCACTGAAGCCCGCATCGAAGAACTACTTGAGCTCGTTGATAAGGAACTCAAGAAAATACATCGTTCACGGAAATTACCTGGCGGTGTTGTGTTTGTGGGTGGTACGGCAAATCTGCCAGGTCTCGCATCTTTTGCGAAAGACAAGTTGCAGCTCGCATCTAGGGTCGGTAAATTGCAGCCGATGGGAGGGCTCATTGATACCGTCCAGGATCCAGGATACGCCAGTGCGGTTGGGCTCATGATGCTTGATATGCTGCTGATGCCTGGTGATGCACCGGTTAGTGGTCAGCCAAATGGCAACGTTTTTGGTTTTGTGGACGGGTTATTTAAGAAATTTAAGCGATAACAAGGGTCAAGATTTGAATGGAGCGCCCGCATCGGGTATACTCCATCTATAACTATGTTTATGGCGTCTTGTGCTGCTACAGCACATGAGCTTATACAATGTCTGTAAAGAAGGGAATTACAGTATGGCACAACAGGTTGCACCAGCTATCGAAACATTTGCTCGAATTAAGGTTATAGGTGTTGGAGGTGCCGGCGGCGCAGCGGTCAACCGTATGGTTGAGGCCGGCGTTGAGAACGTCGAGTTCATCGCTGTGAATACTGACGCGCAGGCACTGCACTATTCCCAGGCGCAGACAAAAATTCACATCGGTAGTGATACTACGAGAGGTCTTGGCGCTGGAGCAGACCCTTCTGTGGGTGAAACAGCTGCAAGAGAATCCATTGAGGAGATTAAGAAAGCTGTTGCAGGCAGTGACATGGTATTTATTACAATTGGTGCCGGTGGTGGTACTGGTAGTGGTGCTGGTCACGTTGTTGCTGAGGTAGCAAAAGATAGCGGCGCTCTCGTTGTTGGTTTTGCTACGAAGCCATTTGCGTTTGAAGGTGAAAAGCGTCGCCGTAACGCAGACAGCGCAATAGCTAATCTCCGCAGTGCCGTAGATACATTGATTGTTATTCCTAACGATCGATTACTGCAAACGATTGATCGCCAGACGCCGTTACTCGAGGCATTTAAGGTCGCAGACGATGTACTCCGTCAAGGTGTTCAAGGTATCTCAGATCTTATTACCGTACATGGTCTTATTAACCTCGACTTTGCTGATGTTAAGGCTGTGATGAGCAGCGCTGGCTCTGCGCTAATGGGTATCGGACGCGCGTCTGGTGACGATCGTGCTGTTAAGGCTGCTCAGCAGGCTGTAGAATCACCACTGCTTGAAGTCTCAATCGATGGGGCACGCGGCGTACTCTTTAATGTGATTGGTGGCAATGACATGTCTATGCACGAGATCAACGCTGCCGCAGAAACAATCACTGCCGCCGCTGATCCAGATGCGAACATTATCTTTGGTGCAACGATTAATCCTGATCTCGAGGGAGAGATTATTATTACCGTTGTAGCGACTGGTTTTGATGCCTCATATTTTGGTGAGCGTACTCAGCAGCCGGCGCAGGCCTTTGGTGCAACTTCAACGACGCCGACCTCTCCTGTGGCTTCTCCCGCAGCAGAGACAAAGCTAGATGAAAGTTTGATGCAAGATATGGAGGTGGACCTTCCGGCTGAATCTGACGTCGACAACTTCAAATCAGATACCCCAATGCCAAACATTTGGTCCATGGATGATCACAAGGATGAGAAAGACGAGGTTAAGGAATCACCGAAGCTTGAACCAATTGTCAGTTCAAGTTTCGATGATGATGAAGATGAGCTTGAAAAGCCTTCATTCCTCCGTCGTCTCAAGAAGCTTCGCGGTCACTCTGACGAAGAAACCAAAAAAGACGATTCTACCGAAGATAAAGCTGCGTAAATAATACACCGTTATTTAGTTGCAAAACGCTACTGGTGGGGCTATCATAATAACTACAAGCGCTATATATGGGGATCGAATATAGTTCTGGTACGTTCAAAACGAATACATAATTTATCTAACTATACATTCTTTGGTCAGTTTTGGCTGGGTATGTATGGAAGGAGGTGTGCATGAAGTGTAGTCAATGTCAGCACGCCGATACCAAGGTAATAGAATCTCGTGATGTAAATGACGGCGAAGCGATACGTAGACGCCGATCATGCGAACACTGCCAGAACCGATTTACGACATATGAGCGAATTGAACGACCGCAAATTATCGTTGTAAAGAATAATGGCAACCGTGAGCTATTCAGCAGAGAGAAACTATTAGCTGGATTATATCGTGCAGCTGAGAAAACTCCAGTAACCAATCTCCAGTTAGAACGACTTGTTTCTGATATCGAGCACCATATCCATGCGTGCGGTGATCCGGAAGTGGCAAGTAATAAACTGGGTGAGTTAGTTATGGAGCGACTTGCATTACTAAATGAAGTGGCATATGTAAGATTTGCGAGTGTATATCGTAGATTCAAGGATATCGCTGGCTTCGAACGCGAACTGATCCAAATTCGCGAAAGAAAAACAGGGAGTGTTAAGACCTAGGAAGGGTTTTAACGGCTCTCCCCGATTCTGGTTGTTACCAGGCTCGCGGAGAGCTGAGCGGTGGAGAGACCCGCGAACTCTAAACAAACAACAAAATTAATCATTAAACCTATAAGTGAGGGTACTATGGGACAAAATACTATCCTGGGGCACAGGCGTCTGTTTACTGCCCCTAAAAGCAAAGCATATGACGAACTCAAGTGGGTCAAGCGTGATTCAGTTTTAACGAATCCAATGACCGGCAAGGCTGTATTTGAACAGCTCGGCGTTGAGTTTCCGGAGAACTTTTCATTAAATGCAATTAACATTGTTGCACAGAAGTACTTTGGTGGTACTCCTGGCACTCCAGAGCGTGAGAGTAGCCTGAAGCACCTCATCGACCGTGTGGTTGATACGGTGACTCGTCAGGGTCTTCAGGAGTCTTACTTTGCATCTGATGCAGAAGCAGAAGACTTCCGCGAAGAGCTTAAGTACATTCTTGCAACGCAGCGTGCAGCATTCAACTCACCGGTATGGTTTAACATCGGTCTCAAGGACCGTTCTCAGCAGGCGAGCGCATGTTTCATCCTTAAGGTAGAAGACACAATGCCTTCTATTCTCAACTGGTACAAAGAAGAAGGAATGGTCTTTAAGGGCGGCTCTGGTGCTGGTCTAAACATCAGTGCAATCCGTTCATCTGCTGAAAAGCTTGGTAACAGCGGTGGTACTGCATCAGGTCCTCTCAGCTTCATGCGTGGTGCTGATGCGTCTGCTGGTGCTATTAAGAGCGGTGGTAAGACTCGTCGTGCTGCTAAAATGGTTATCTTGAACGCCGATCACCCAGATGTCGAAGAGTTCATCTGGTGTAAGGCAATCGAGGAGCGTAAAGCTCGTGTTCTCCAGGAGAACGGCTTTGACATGAGCCTCGATGGCAAGGATAACTTCTCGGTGCAATATCAGAACGCAAACAACTCTGTTCGTGTGAGTGATGACTTCATGAAAGCTGTCGAAAACGACGACAACTGGGATCTTAAGGCTGTTACGAACGGTAAGACCGTGAAGACTGTTCGTGCTCGTGACCTCTTCCGCCAGTTTGCGGAAGCAGCATGGGAGTGCGCGGACCCAGGTATGCAGTTCGACACTACCATTAATCACTGGCACACCACGCCAAACGCTGGTCGTATCAACGGTTCTAACCCTTGTTCGGAATACATGCACCTTGATAACTCAGCGTGTAACCTTGCTTCAATCAACCTCCTTAAGTACCTCAAGGATGACTTTAGCTTTGACATCGAAGCATTCCGTCACACTGTAGAGCTTATCTTTACGGCTCAGGAAATCCTTGTTGGCTACAGTGAGTACCCAACAGAAGACATTACTAAGAACGCTCGTGCCTACCGTGAGCTCGGTATCGGTTACGCAAACCTTGGTGCACTTCTGATGGCTCAGGGTCTCCCATATGACTCAGAAGAAGGCCGCGCACAGGCTGCGGCTATTACTGCCCTGATGACTGGTCACGCATACGCTACAAGTGCGAAGATTGCTAACCGCGTCGGACCATTCGCTGGTTTCCACAAGGATAAGGAAGGCATGATCAACGTGCTCAAGCAGCACCGTGCAGCAGTTAATGACATCGACGCTGGTCTTGTATCAGAAGAGCTTCTCAGCGCAGCTGCAACTGCCTGGGACGAAGCCGTAGAACTTGGCTCCCAGTACGGTGTTCGTAACTCACAGGCATCTGTGCTTGCTCCAACTGGAACAATCGGTCTGATGATGGACTGCGACACAACCGGTATCGAACCAGACCTCGGTCTCGTGAAGGTCAAGAAGCTTGTTGGTGGTGGTACAATGAGTATCGTCAACCAGACCGTGCCTCGTGCACTCAAGGCTCTTGGTTACGCAAGTGATGAAATCGACGATATTGTTAACTACATTGATGTTGAAAAGACAATATTAGGTGCCCCTCACCTCAAGAAAGAACACGAAAATGTATTCGCTTGTTCAATGGGTGATAACGCTATTCACTACCTCGGTCACGTCAAGATGATGGCAGCGGTACAGCCATTTATCTCTGGTGCGATCAGTAAGACCGTAAACATGCCAGAGTCAGCTACCGTAGAAGATGTAGAACAGCTTCACATCGATTCATGGAAGCTTGGCCTTAAGGCGGTCGCTATCTACCGTGACAACTGTAAGGTTGCACAGCCACTCTCAATGGCTAAGAAAGACGGTGATGACAAGAAAGAAGAAACTCCAGTTGATGTCCTGAACGACAAGTTCATCGTGAAGGGTGCAATCCGCCGCGAACTTCCAAAGGCTCGTAGTTCAAAGACCTTCTCATTCACCGTTGCAGGCAGCCACGGCTACCTAACAGTTGGTGAATACGAAGATGGCACTCCTGGTGAGGTATTCATCCGTCTTGCTAAGCAGGGTTCTACTTTGGCTGGATTCATGGACGCACTTGCGATTTCAATCAGCCACGGTCTGCAGCACGGTGTGCCGCTTAAGGACTACGTCAAGTCATTCCTCAGCATGTCATTCGCACCATCTGGTATCACTGATGATCCAGAAATCCGTACGGCTTCATCACTGATGGACTATGTGGCGAAGCGTCTTGCGCTGAACTATCTCTCATTTGATGATCGTCTCGAGCTTGGCCTTGCGTCAATCGACGATATGCCAGAAGAGCAGACAAGCCTACTTGCAGACCAGCCAGCAGAGGCCAAGGTGGATGCTACTATCGCACCCGCTCCAGCTCCTATAGAGGCTCCAAAGCCTGCTCCTGCGGCCGCTGCAAAGCCTAAGGCTGTGAAGTCTGACACGACTGCGCCACTTTGCTACAACTGTGGCAACCAGACGCAGAAAGCAGGTAGCTGCTACGTCTGTACCTCATGTGGATCTACAACCGGCTGTAGCTAGGATTGTCCACTCGGGAAATAAAAGCGGGGAGTTACTCCCCGCTTTTTAGTTGATAAAAGGTTAAGTGCCATAAACGCTTATGTTAGACTTGTAGTATGAGATCAGTAGTCATTTATAGGCCGGAGTCAGAGCAGGCACGATCAGTAGAAACGTTTGTGCGCGACATGGAACACCAAGAGAATATAACGTTCGAACTTATTGATGTGGACACTCCTCGGGCCATGGATATGATGCGCCTATATGATGTTATGCCTCATCCAGCTATTCTCGTGCTCCGTGATGATGGCCAGCTTGTACAGTACTGGGCAAATGATAAATTACCACTCATACAAGAGGTAGCAGCGTTTGCGAGAGGCTAGTTGCATAACGTTGCAAATTGGTCTACAATAGTTACCAGAATCCGTTTGAATATCAGATTGCGAGTATATTCAAGAAGTGGTTATCACCCACGAGGAGTGAGAAGAACAGCGAACGCTCAGTAGAACTCACCGCAAACCAGCGCGTAAGAACTGGCAAGTAAGTGCTAAAAAGAATCTCTTTTTAGAAACTGGATGGTACCGTCCGCAGTACGCGGATTCCAGTGACTAAAAAGGGATTTTTTATTTTCACAGGAAAGGATGATATGCTCAGTCTCCCGCCATTAGATCTAAGAGAATTGATAGGTATGCTTGATCAGCCTAGTGACTCAGAGGCTGACATTGAAACATTAGGGGATATTCAGGAGCATTTTCAAGGCTTTGATAGGGTAGGTCTTGAAGGGCTGATAGGCTATTTTGAAAGGAAAAATGATGAAGTATAAATCAGGATCACGCAGGCGAGCACTTGAGTACGAGAAAGACTTGGTGCAGCAGTGGAAGCAAAACAAGACTTTCGAGAAGTCTGTAGAACAGCGCTCAAAAGATAATAGCTATGTGTTCTACGACGGTCCACCATTTATCTCTGGTGTGCCGCACCACGGGACGCTCCTCAGTTCTATTGTCAAAGATGTCGTGCCCCGGTATCAGACAATGAAAGGCAAGCGTGTAGAGCGTGTGTGGGGCTGGGACTGTCATGGCCTTCCAGCAGAGCGTTTCACGGAGAAAAAACTTGGTATCCACTCTCGGCAAGAGGTGATTGAATATGGAATTGAAAAGTATATCACCGCTACCCGTGAAAATATGGTCCAGACCAGTAGTGAATGGGAAGACACGATTGATCGTATTGGCCGCTGGGTTGAGTTTAAGGGTGCCTACAAGACCATGGACAAGGATTACATGGAGTCCATTTGGTGGGCGTTTAAGACCTTATACGAAAAGGGAAGCATCTATGAGGGCGAGAAGGTACTTATGTACTGTACGCTTGATGGTACGCCCCTCTCTAAGGCTGAAGTGACGATGGACACTGGCGCATATCAGGACGTAACTGATCCGAGCGTGTATGTGAAGTTTAAGCTTGATGATGGCTCAACGCTATTGGCATGGACCACAACCCCTTGGACGCTTCCGGCAAACACCGCACTGGCTGTGAATAAGGCGTTTGAATATGTTGAGGTGAAAGTAGGGGATGAACAGTTCATTCTTGCAAAGGAACTCCTACAAAAAGTACTGCAGGATGAAAAGCACCAGCCCTTGGAGTACGAGATTGTCCGTGAACTAAAGGGTAAGGACTTGGTCGGTAAATCTTACGAGCCTCTTTTGGGTGTTAACAGGGGAGAAAATGCTCATAAGGTTTGGCACGCTGACTATGTCGAGGCTGAGGCTGGTACTGGTATTGTTCACTTGGCTCCAGCATACGGTGAGGAGGACTTTGAGCTCGGCAAGAGTCACAAGGTGCCAGTTGTTCATGTGATTGATCAGAACGGGTTCTATACCGAAGGCGACTGGCAGGGGCAGAACGTCTGGGAGGTCAACAAGCCGATCGCTAAAGAACTTAAGGAGCGCGGCACCGTCTGGAAGATTGACTACTACCGGCACAGCTACCCACACTGTCACCGCTGTGGTACGCGGCTCATGTACCGTGCGCATCCAAGTTGGTTTATGAATATTGATGGTCAGCGCGAGAAGATGCTTGAAAAGAATGAGCCAATTAATTGGTTCCCGGCCCATGTGAAGCATGGTCGCTTTGAGAAAACCGTTCTACAGGCGCCTGATTGGAATATTAGCCGTGATCGCTTTTGGGCAACTGCTATGCCCGTCTGGAAGACAGAGAGTGGCAAGACAAAGGTCGTTGGCAGCTATGCGGAACTCAAGGAATTATCCGGGGTAGAGTTAGAAGATTACCACCGTCCTTGGGTTGATGAGATTACCTTTGAGATCGATGGTGAGAAGTATACTCGTATCGATAAGGTGATGGACAGCTGGTTCGAGGCTGGTTCTATGCCGTTTGCACAGTTCCATTACCCGTTCGAGAACAAGGAGAAGTTCGAAGCTAACTTCCCAGGTGACTTTATTGTCGAATATATCGGCCAGGTGCGTGCGTGGTTCTATTACATGCACGCTATGAGCATTGCGCTATTCGGCGAAAATTCATTTAAGAACGTTATCGTAACTGGTAACGTCGCCGGAAATGATGGTCGCAAAATGAGTAAGAGCTACGGGAACTATACTGACCCGAATGAACTCATGGATAAGTTTTCTGCTGATTCACTGAGGTTCTTGCTGCTTCAGAGCCCGCTCTTAAACGGTGAAGACTTCGCATTGCAGGATAAAGAGGTCGGTGATGTTGCCCGTAAACTCAGCATGGTCTGGAACATGTACGACTTCTTTACGATGTATGCAGAAGTTGACAACTGGGAGTGGGATGGACAGCTCGTGGATCCTTCCGAAGAGGCTACGAATGCCCTCGATCAGTGGATTATCAGTCGTGTGCATCAACTTGCCTCAGAAGTTGAGACTCACATGGAGCACTACGACATTCCAAATGCCGTAAAGCCGATCTTGCCGTTTATCGATGATGCCTCTAACTGGTACGTGCGCCGTTCTCGCCGTCGTTTCTGGAAGAGCGAAGATGATGGTGACAAGTTGATGGCCTACAAGACACTACACTATGTCTTAGTACGTCTCAGTTATGTCCTGGCACCGTTTACGCCATTCTTGGCGGAGGAGCTGTACCAGAAGCTCACCGGTGGTGAGAGCGTTCATTTGGAGGATTGGCCGGCGGCAGGTCACGTCAACGAGCTCGTGGTGAAGGACATGGGAACAGTTCGTGAGTATGTGAACCAGGGCTTGTCTCTACGTTCGGTCAACAAGTTGAAGGTGCGTCAGCCACTTGCGAGCATAACGGTTCCTGCGCTTGGTGAGTTTGTTGACTTTGAAGATATCCTAACAGAGGAACTGAATGTTAAGTCAGTTATTTTAGGTAAAGAGTTGGCTCTTGATACGGAAGTCACGCCAGCACTCAAAAGAGAGGGTCTGATGCGAGAGGTAGTTCGCTACATTCAGAACGCCCGAAAAGAGGCTGGCCTCAATGTTGATGATCGAATTAAGCTATCTCTCGAAACTGATGATGCTGAGCTCGGCACAGCAATTGCAGAGTTTGAGGATGAGATTAAACGAGAGACATTGGCGGATGTAATGGAAGAGGGCGGTTCATTCACTACTGAGGCAAAGGTAGAGGGATCTATCATTAAAATTAGTCTAAGTAAGGTATAGCTCTCTTTACAGATCCGTCTCAATCTGTTAATATCTATTGGTATCAAATTTAATCTATAAGAGAAGTTCATGAAAAAAGCAGTCATTGCAACAGGTGGGAAGCAGTACCTCGTTGCAGAAGGGGAAACCCTTAGCGTAGAACTATTGAAGCAGGAAGGCAAAACTGCAGAATTTGCCGCTCTTCTTGTTATCGATGGCGATAAAACAACCGTCGGCACCCCTGAAGTAAAGGGTGCAAAAGTTACGGCAGAAATCGTTGCAGCAGATGTGCAGGCCGACAAGGTCACTTCACTCCGCTACAAGGCTAAGAAGCGCGTGCACACAGTACGTGGCCACCGCCAGCACCAGACTCAGCTCAAGATCACTAAGATTGCGTAAGCTAAACTGGATTCAGAAAACACCTGTGCAAAACACACAGGTGTTTTTTAATTTGTAGTCTATTCACTACACCGATAGAGGAATATAATTGCTCTTAATTATGGGTGTACCCAAAATCAGTGGTGGTTATATTCAGATTCTCAAGATTTCAGTGGTCTTGGTGATCTTTGTACTGAGCTTTTTGGCCGGTAATCTGTACCAACAGAGGCAGCAGCTCCGTGAGGAGAAACATCTTGTTGAGCGTAACGGTCAGTATGATCTATTGGCCCGCCGTATTCTTATTGATAATCCAAGCGAAATTGCCATTGACTTTAGGGTGCTCCAGACAAGTCTAGAGACATATATTGCACAGAATAGCCTCCTTAATAGCGCTAGTCTTTACTTCGAGTACCTGCCAACTGGTTCCAGCATCGGTCTTAATGAAGATAAGGTGCAGGTCGGGGCCTCGCTCTTAAAACTTCCCCTGTCGATAGCTGTTTTTAAAGCGGTAGAACAGGGTAAGGTAAGACTTGATGATACGTACCCCCTTAAGAAGGAGTGGCTCAATAACGGATATGGCGATCTGTATAAGCGAGGAGAGGGCTATCGCCTATCTGTTCGTGAGGCGCTGTCATATGCACTGAGTAAGTCTGATAATACGTCTGCTCTCATGCTGTTTGATATTGTGGCGAAGGCTCAGGGTACAGATCGGCCTAATTTACTTGGCTTTATTGATGCTAACTATAAAGAGTCGAATACGCATGAGGTTCTCATCGACAGTAGATCTTACTCATCGATATTGAAGTGTCTGTATTTCTCCTGTTTTCTCAATAAGGATCATTCGCAGGAAACTTTGAAGTATCTCGCAAACTCCGAATCGCACGAAAGGCTCGAGCTATATATGCCAACTACGCACGCACCGGTTGCACATAAAATTGGTGTTTTTAATGAGCAAACCCAAAGTGACTGCGGCATTGTATACGTGCCAAAACGTAACTATGTGCTCTGCATAATGGTTGATGGTAAGGACCCGCAGGCTAGTAAGGAAATCGGCCGGCTTTCAGAAATTGTGTATAACTACGTTTCTAAAATAGACAACTAACAGGGGTGAATATTGCACTGTGGATAATGTGTGCAGGCCTGTGGAAAGTGAACCACTTTTTTGTTCAAAAGTACTTGCATATAAGTTCAGCATAAAGCATAATCATAACCAGGTTTTGAGTAGCGGTTTAAGGACCAAAACTTTAAACCGAAAAACTCCAAACCAAACAAAAACAAAAACGATATATTTAAAAGCAGGGAAACTCGCAATCCCTGCTTTTTTAATTGCCTACATTTGGATTGCGATAATTATTTTGGATAAGGCCTTGCGCGTTACATGGCTTTGCTGGCCAGTATATGTAGTCTTGCTTTTGGGCAGGTTCTCATGGCTACCGGTTTTTAGATTTATGCCTATGTAGTGCTCGCTACTTTTCGTGCTTACTTGTATACTAGCTAGCAAGGTAACGTTAATGCTTACTGTAGTAAAGAAAAACAGATATATTGCAGCTGTGCTCGCATTGTCAGTCGTGGGCGTTTTTTTCTTTGGCTCAGTTAGTTATATTTATGCTATAGCCCGGGGTTACGCTACGAGTGATACCAGTCTGACTGTCGGAATGGTCGCTGCATTAAGTGAATCAGGTGATTCTGAGGTCGAGCGGGCTGATCAAACAAGTGGTAAGCGCATCGTCGGTGTAGTGACTACTGTAGATGACTCATCAGTTACGGTGGCTTCCGAGAGCTCTAAGGTCCTTGTAGAGAGTGAAGGCGATGTTACTGCCTATGTTAGTGATGTTGCGGGAGCTGTGAAGAAGGGTGATCTCCTTATGCTATCTGCATTTAAGGGCGTGCTCATGAAGGGCAGTGAAACCGCAAGCGGCACCATTGTAGGAGTTGCCGCACAAGATAGCGCGGATGTAGAGGAAAAGGATGCGATCCGATATACCTATATAGAAGATAGTGCCAGCAAATCTACAAGAATAGTTAAGCTCAAGATAAACCTTAATAAGCAAGGGGCGAATGCCGGAAGGACTATTGAACCTTCTCCTTTGTCAAAAATTGGCGAATCTGTGACCGGTAAGCAGGTGAGTGATATACGGGTTCTGGCCGCTTTGATAATTTTTATACTCGTTTTGATCGCTGAGGGAGGCATTATCTATGGCGCCGTTACAAGTGCAGTTACGGCACTGGGGAGGAACCCATTGGCCCGAAAAATGATTCGCCGGGAAATGTTCCGTATCATTCTTGTAGCAATTGGCGTACTCGCTGTCGGTCTTGCGGCAGTTTACGGTATTCTTTGGTATTAGGTCCTGTGGATAAAACCTAAAGTATCCTTTAGTTCAATTATTATTGTTGTGATAGTTTCTACATTAATACAATAGATCTACACAAGATTCTTCCATAAGACACTCTAAAGCATAAGAGTTATATTTGAGTAAGTTGTATAAAAATCAACCTTTTTAGATACCTTATTGCAGTATTTAAGTATATTTACAGGCTTAAAAATGCATAAAAAAATTATTACTTGACCGTTGTTTGTGACCGGTGTTATTTTGTATAATTTTTGTTAGTGAATACAGCTCGCAAAAGAGCAAAACAAAAAAGTTAAAAATACATGAACCCACAAAACCCTAACGAGTCGAATGACTATAACCTGCCCTCACAGGGTGGTCGAACTGTTGATGATTCGCAGACGGTTCAGAGCTATGCGAGTGGTGTATCCGATTATCGGCTTGAATCTCTTGAGAATGCGCTAGAAGTTCACACCGAGCAACAGCCCGTTCAGTCTGGGCATCCTCAGCCGAAAAAGCATCTGAGGTTTAGTACTTTCTTCTCTCGCCGCAAGGCTATGATTGTATCTACGCTCATTACTGCGCTTGTACTGATGATCACGATCGGTGCGATGGCATTCTTGGTTCGCAAGGGCCCTAGTGATGACAAGAGTTCACAGACTGCGGTTCAGCAAGACGTTAAGATCGAAGACTCAAACGACTCTAAGATTCCTAATGAACTCCAGGGTGCCCAGCAGTCATTGCTCGTAAGTGGGGATATTATTACAAGGGGCAGTCTCAAGATATCGGATGGTGGTTTTATGACGGTGATACGCGTACAGAATCCTACGGCGAACCAGACGGTTACATTACCAGGTACAAGCGGGACAATTTGTCTTGATACTAATAATTGTGGCTACGCGAGCCAGGACACAGCTGATGCCCTACAGGGACAGTCAGACTCACTCCAATCTCAGGTTAATGACCTGAATGCACTCGTACAGTCCCTTGGTCAGGTAACGATTCCACCTGCAGGTGTTACCGAGCTGAACGGCCAGACTGGTTCGGTCAGCCTCCAGGGTTCAGTTAATAGGATTAATGTAGCAACAACCAATGGTGTTGTTACGATCACGACTCCTCAGGACCTAGATGCAAATGCAAATGTACAATTTGGCAGCCTATCACTTTCTCCGAGTGGGCAGATTAGGGCGAACACATTAGTACAAACTGCTGCCGGCAATAGCGTCAGTATTAACGCAGGTAACGATTCTATTACATTTGTGGCCGGTGGCCGTGTGTTCTCTCTGCCAGCAACTGGTGGGGCAGTGCAGACTATATGTACTACTGGTGCTACCTGTGCAACAGGTAGCGGAACTGCAGTTATTCTTTCTCCTGGAACTGCACAGGTTGATGGCACGGCAGACAGCTCTATATTTATTAACGATACGGGCGGCGGTAACTTGATTCACATGCAGTCAGGTGGCGTCGATAGGTTCACGATTAGCAATAATGGCAATACCACTGTTGGTGGTTCTTTGACTATAAGTGGACTTGGCAATGGGTTTGTTCGATCAACTGGTGGAACACTGGGAGTTGTGACTGCAATTGATCTTACTACTGATGTAGCAGGTACGTTGCCAATCGCGAATGGTGGTACAGGATCAAATACAGCCGGTGGCGCGCGTGGTAATCTTGGCGCTGCAGCGAGTGGTGCAAACGGTGATATCACAAGCACGACCGCACTCAACACGATTACTCCATCTGCGGCACTAACGGTTGGCGCTCCATCGCAGCAATTCACGCTACAAGGTGCTTCTAACAGTAGTATTTCGGCAGGCAGTGGTGCAAACATTACAACACTAGCTTTTGCAGCTCCTTCTGGTTCAAGCACAATCACATTCCCGGCATTGACGGGAACAGTTTGTGTGAGTACTGGCAACTGTGCTGCAGCTGGCACTGCAGGCGGCGACTTAACGGGGTCATATCCGAACCCAACGATTGCTCGCTTACAGGGTGCGAATCTAAACATTACGGGATCCAGTAACGGTCAGATCCTCATCTATAACAGTGCAAATACACGATGGGAAAATACTTCAGTCAGTGGTGATGCAACAATCTCTGGACTAGGGGTAGTGACTATTGCAAATAATGCGATTACTACCAGTAAGATCGCGGATGGAAATGTTACAACGGCTAAAGTTGCCGACGGTAACATTACAAACGTAAAACTTCAGAACAGCAGTCTTACGGTTACTTCAGGGGCAGGGCTTATAAACGGTGGTTCCGTTTCACTTGGAAGTTCGCTAACACTCAATATTGGTCAGGGTGATGGTATCACGGTCAATGCAGACGACATTGCGGTTGATAACACTGTTTGTCGAACGACTGGTAACTGTGCTGGTGTTGGCGGCAATGGTGATATTAGTGGCACGGGCGGTAACGGACGTATCGCACTATTTAACGGTGCCAAGACGCTGACATCGAGTACATTATTGCAATCAGCAGGCGCTCTTACTTTAGATAGTGGAAACAATTTTGTGCTCACCAGCGGCAATCTGGTATTAAGCAATGGCAACGTCGATGTAACGGGCGGCGGCAACTTCAGTGGTACGGTAAGTGGTGCCGACGCAACCCAAAATGATGAATTCGTAACACTTTCACAGCTTAACGCTGCAATCGGTGGTGTAGGCGGCGGCGTTGATTCACTTAACACCTTGGCGGGTGACCTGAGTCTCCAGGGAACAGCTGGCCAGATTACAATTTCAAGTAACGGTACAGACACACTGACACTAAGTCTTAATAGTGCGGTTACGCTACAAGGTAATACCTTCAACGGAGTAAACCAGCTTGTAAGGCTTGGGGCAAGTGGTGAATTACCAGTTCTCGACGGATCTAACCTTACAAATCTTAACGCTTCAAACCTTGCGAGCGGAACTGTTCCTAGTGGCCGCCTATCGGGTAGTTACACTGGCATCACAGGACTTGGCACAGTCACTACTGGTACCTGGAACGGAAATGCTATTGCTGATGCTTACATTCAAGATAATATTACGATAAGTAGTAGCGGTACCGTTGATTGGACTGCGCTTAACAACTACCCAGCTGCGTGTCCTGCCGGCCAGGCTATTACTCAGCTTGGCGACACTATTACTTGTACAACTTTTGCCGCGGGTAGCGGTTCTGGTAACTATATCCAAAACCAGAATGCGAGTGCACAGGCAGCAAATTTCTGGATTAATGGAGATGGAATAATTAATGGTAGTGCATCTGTCGGTGTCAGCCTCCTATCACCTAATATTCAAACAGAGATAATTAGCGAAACATCAATCGGTGCAGACATAGAGATCCACAATAGCACTGGCCAGATCATATTGGATGCGTTTAACGGCGTGGAGCTAATTGGTAATGTAAATGCATCTGGATCTATAACCGCAACAAGCTTTAGTGGTAACGGCAGTGGTCTTACTAGCTTGAACGCAAGTAATATTTCCAGCGGCACGCTTAGCGTGGCACGTATTGCAGACGGCTCATTGACTAATGCAAAGCTGCAGAACAGTTCACTAACAGTGACTGCTGGCGGTGGTTTGATTAACGGTGGTAGCATTGCGCTTGGTGGTAGCGCAACACTCAATATTGGTCAGGGTGATGGTATCACGGTCAATGCAGACGACATTGCGGTTGATAACACTGTTTGTCGAACGACTGGTAACTGTGCTGGTGTTGGCGGCACAGGCGATATTAGCGGCAGTGGTACGGCTAATAGAATTGCACTCTTTAACGGTGCTAAGAATATTGTTAATTCATATCTATTGCAATCCGCCGGCACATTGACACTCGATAATGGTGTCGATTTTGTGCTTGCTGGCGGCGACATAAATGTTACTGGCGCGGGTACGTTTACTGGTACTGTCAGTGGTGCTGACGCAACCCAAAATGACGAGTTTGTTACCCTGGCTCAGCTAAACGCCGCTACTGGCGGTGGTGGAAGTGGTGTTGCATCGCTGAACAGTCTCTCGGGTGCACTAACTCTACAGGGTACAACTGGCCAAATTACTGTTAACGACAACGGATCTAATACAATTACTCTGGCATTGGGCGCTGACGTCACGCTACAGGGTAACGTATTTAATGGCTCTGACCAGCTGGTCCAGCTGAATAACACTGGCGCATTGCCCGTTCTAGATGGATCAAACTTGACTAACGTTGATGCTGCTCTGTTACAGGGACAGAATGGCGCATACTACCTTGATCTTGGTAATGCAACTGGCACACTCAATATTGCACGAATTGCAGATGCAAGTATTACTAACACTAAGCTCGTTAATGACAGTATCACGATAAGCGCAGGCAATGGCCTGACGGGTGGTGGCACAACAGCACTTGGCGGTACAAACACGCTTAACATCGGTGCAGGCAGCGGTATTACAGTGAACGCTAATGATGTTGCTGTTGATGCAACCGTTGCCCGGCTCAACGCCAACGCCAACTTTACCGCTAGCTTACAGCAAGGTGGTAATGATGTTTGTACGACTGCTGGTAACTGTGCGGGTGTCGGCGGCGTTGGTGACATTAGCGGCAGCGGTACTAACAACAGAATTGCAATGTTCAATGGTACTAAGACGCTCACATCAAGCACGCTACTACAATCTGCCGGTACGCTAACACTCGATACCGGTAATAACTTTGTACTCACAGCTGGTAACCTCACGCTCAGTAGTGGCGATCTGAACGTTACCGGTGCCGGAACATTCAGTGGCACCGTTACTGCAACCGACTTTAGCGGTAGTGGGGCAAGTCTTACGAGCCTCAACGCAAGTCAGTTGACTTCTGGAACGGTTGCCTCTGCACGTATAAGTGGTAGCTACACTGGCATTACAGGGGTTGGCACGGTTACGGTTGGTACTTGGAACGGTACTGCAATTTCTGATGCATACATCCAGGACAACGTTACGATTAGCAGTGCTGGTACGGTAGACTGGACAGCGCTCAGCAACTACCCAGCTGCCTGTCCTGCCGGCTCGGCAATCACGCAGCTAGGTGACACGATTACCTGTCAGGCATTTGCAACAGGTGGTGACGGTGGCGTGACAACTATTGGTGCAATTGATTCACAAACTAAGTCTGCAAACGGTGCAGTTATCTCTGGGGTCAATCTATATCTTCAGACTGCTGATGCATCTAACCCTGGCCTTGTATCTACAGGTAACCAAACATTTGCAGGCAACAAGACGTTTAACGGTTCTGTCGTCCTTGCTGCAAGCCAGAGTCTCACGATCACTGGCGGTAACACGGCATCTCGCCCAGCATCGCCAACTGAGGGTATGCTGTACTTTGACACAACAACCAAGCAGCTATTGGTATATGCAAATGGTAAATGGCAAGCTGATCGCTCTACTGCGACTAAGATCGTAGCTGCAAGTAATGCGCCGCAGTCTGTAAAAGATGCTGCAGATTATGTTGCGAACGGAAGTACTGATGAAGCGGTTATCAATGCAGCACTAACCGCAGCAACGGGCGGAAAGGTGTACCTAACAGAAGGTACATATACTACTGCCGGTACAATTTTGGTCCCGAATGACACAACTCTCGAGGGTGCTGGTAAAAATAGTACAGTTATTAGATTAAGCGTCGGTGCTACTGTTGATAACCTTATTGAGAACAGTAATACGTCATCAGCCCAGGGTGTCTCTTTGCGCAACATGACACTGAGCGGGGTATTCACAACTGGTGTTCAGCATGCCATACACCTTGTAAGTAGCAGTGCTAACCCTAATAACGATCTTTCTAATATTGGAATTAGTGGTTGGACTGGTAGTACGGTGTATCTAGATGGTATACAGCTTAACTCTATAGTAAGCAGTACGACTTCAGGCGCAGTAGTCCTTATTAATGGTGCAATAGTTTCTAAGTTCAGTAACACTACTGCGGGCTCTATGTCGCTCAATGGCTCTCAAATAGATAGCTTTAATAACAACATTGTTAACGGTGACGTTTCTCTTTCAAACAATTCAGGTATCATTGGATTCGATGGTAACTATATTAACGGCAGGGTTACACTGAATAGTAGTGCTATCGTCCAGTTCGCTGATAATACGACGAGCGAACTATACATAACCAGCCCGACCACCCTCGGTGTGCCAATGACAGTATCTGGCAACACAATCATAACTTCAAATGCATCACTTGATGCGATAAACCTTGTAGATGCTGATAGCGTACGGATCATCGGTAACACGATTGTTGACGGCGCTGGTACATCTGGCTACGCAATAAACATCAATGCTACAACTGACGGTGCTTACATAGCTGATAACAATCTAGGTGGTCTCGGCATTAACGACCTCGGCACTAACACAACCTACGGTGGCCAAACAAATGCCTCCGGTAACTTCATGATCCAGCCTGCTGGTAGTGGCACTATCGAACTCATGAAGAACACCAACGTCACGGGAACACTCAACGTAAGTAGTAATCTTGATACAAATGGTTCCCTCACCGTAGGCAACGCCAACCAATTCGTCATCAGTAATACGGGTGTTGTAACGAGTGGCACATGGAATGGCTCTGTTCTGACTGATGCATATGTATCTGACACGCTGACGATCAGTAATGCGGGCACAGTTGATTGGCAGGCGCTGAATAACTACCCAGCTGCGTGTCCTGCCGGCCAGGCAATTACCCAGCTTGGTGACACCATCACTTGTGCTGTATTTGCAGCAGGCAGCGGATCTGGTAACTATATTCAGAATCAAAATGCCTCTGCTCAGGCTGCTAGCTTCTGGATCAATGGCAGCGGTCGCGTGAACGGTGACTTCAGTGCGGGCGGAGTACTCTATACTGATGAGATCGATGTTTTGACATCTGGCATTGGATTAAAAATAGGCGATAATGCAGCAGGCATTACCTTTGGCAGTAGTGGAGTAGGTTCTGTGTTTAATGGCGAGGTAACTATTGCTTCTTCTATGACCTTAACCATCACCGGTGGTAATACTGGTTCTCGTCCAGCAGGTTCAGAAGGTATGATCTACTTCGACACAACCACCAAGAAGCTTCTTGTATACAGCAATGGCAAGTGGCAGGCAGATCGATCTGACGCGATCCTCGTTGCTGCAAGTAACTCATCACAATCTGACAAAGACGCGGCTGACTATGTTGCTAATGGCAACACGGGTGCGGCGGCAGACGGAGATCAGGTAGAGATCAACCAGGCATTAACTGCGGCATCTGGTAAGAAGGTTGTATTGCTTGCTGGTACATACACTATTGACGCAGCTGTATCCGTACCAAACAACACCGTAATCTCAGGTGTTGGACAGGGAACTATCATTACGATTCCAAATAGTTTCAATACGAATATTAATGCACTTAGTCTTGGCAATAATGTCACGGTTCGCGATATGCAGCTTGATGGTAATCTGAGTAACCAAACGAGCGGTACTATGTACGGTGTCTACTTAAACGCATCTACGGGCACAAAGGCAACAAATGTTGCCTCAAATAACTGGCGTAACGCTGGATTCCTATTCGCTACAGCGAATGGCAACACTGTTACTAATAGCATTGCGCAGGGTAATGGATCTATGGGTATATCTTTGTCTGGTAGTTCAGACAACATCCTTACGGACAACCTACTGCAAAATAACGTATCTTACGGTATATATATGACAGGAGTTGATCCGACTATCAGTGGCAGAAATACTGTAAGTGGCAATAATATTAGTGGCGGCGCAACAGGTATTTATATCTATACTGACTCTGTACCTGCTAACAATAATATTACAGGTAACGTTGTCCAAGGAAGCACTAGTGCAGGTATATCACTAAATACCGCTACCAGTAACCTTATTTCAGGCAACAGCGTGCACGATAGCGGCGGCGTAAGCTTGAATCAGGCTATTTTACTGATAGGTTCTGGTGGCAATACTATCAGCTCGAACCTTATTACCGACACATCTGCAACAGGGACAAACAGCGCCATTGTCTTGACCGCTGTAAGTACTGCGAACTATCTTGCCGATAACTCGCTGGGGGGTGGTTCTATCAGTGACAACACCCCTACATCTAATACTTACGGTGGCCAAGCAAACGCCTCCGGTAACTTCATGATCCAGCCAGCTGGTAGCGGCACCATCGAACTCATGAAGAACACCAACGTCACTGGTACGCTCAATATCACAAGTGACGTAGATACTAACGGTTCCCTTACCGTAGGCAACGCCAACCAGTTCGTCATCAGTAACACTGGAGTTGTTACGAGTGGTACATGGAACGGTACGGCGCTTATTGATGCGTATGTATCTGACACATTAACAATTAGTAGCGCGGGCACTGTTGATTGGCAAGCGCTCAGTAACTATCCAGCGGCATGTCCAGCGGGCCAGGCTGTGACGCAGCTAGGAGATTCGATTACATGTGCTGCTTTTGCGGCAGGCAGCGGATCTGGTAACTACATCCAGAACCAGAACGCAAGCCAGCAAACGACTGCTAACTTCTGGATTTCCGGTACTGGCCGCGCGGACACGTCATTTACAACACCGCTTCTAGATACTGCAACTGCAGTTGCTCTCAACATTGGTACAACTAACGCGACTCAGATCAACCTAAACAAGAATGTTGTTGTTGCGGCAAGTCAATCCTTGACCATTACTGGCGGCAATACGGCATCTCGTCCAGTATCACCAACAGAGGGCATGCTGTATTTCGACACTACAACAAAACAGCTGCTTGTCTATGCAAACGGCAAGTGGCAGGCCGATCGTACCGAGGCGGTAATTGTAGCTGCAAGTGATAGCTCACAAACTGATAAAGACGCAGCTGACTATGTTGCAAATGGTAATACCGGAGCAGCAGCTGATGGTGATCAGGTAGAGATCAACCAGGCATTAACTGCGGCATCTGGTAAGAAGGTCGTACTACTTGCTGGCACCTATACTATTGACGCATCAATATCTGTGCCAAACAATACGACACTTACTGGCGTGGGCAGTAATACACTTATAACTATTCAGAATACCTTTAATACGAGCATTGATGCTATTACTAATACTACTACAGGCGGTAACGGTACGGGTATTGTGATTCAGAACTTGCGTCTGGATGGTAATACGACTAATCAGTCGAGTGGCACAATGCGGGGTATTTACTTGAATGGGGTTGGTTCCGGCAATACCGGCACGGCGGTGCAGGGTGCGAAACTTACAGACCTCTGGGTGAACAACTGGCGCACGAGCAATATGTCACTGAATTCGACTGCCAATAGCTATGTATCAGACATAAGTATGAAGAATGCTGTTAGTGGCAGTGTAGTGAGCCTTATGATTGACGGCACTTCAATAAATAACACCTTTACCGACAACGAGATCCTAGGCGGAACTCATGGTATATATATTGTTACTTCTACTTCTAGTAATAACACCTTTACATCGAACATCGTTGATTCGACTAACAATAAAGGAATCTATGTTAGCTCTGGGTACAATAACTTTACCGGTAACACGGTTCGTAATGTGAACGGTGATGGCTTTTTCCTCGAGACTGCCACTGCATCAAATAACAATATTACTGGCAATACGATCCAGTCTAACAATGAAGGTATACATACGACTGGCAATGCTAGCCAGAACTTAATATCTGGCAATAATATAGTCAGTAACTCTGTGTATGGTATTGAGATTAACGGGGGTAGTGCTAACATAGTATCTTCTAATAAATTCCACTCTAACGGAGGTAATACGACCAACAATGCTATCTATATTCCGAACTCTTCTAGTAACAGTATCGTAGGAAACTCAATTAATGATACTTCCGCAACTACCAATAATTATGCTATTAACCTGGGCGTTTCATCGAGCAGTAACTATATTGCAGGCAATACACTGGGGGGTGGATCTATAAATGATGCTAGTAGCACCAATATCTACGGAGGTCAGGTCAATAGTTCCACGAACTATGTTGTTCAACCTGCCGGCACCATCGAACTCATGAAGAACACCAACGTCACTGGTACGCTCAATATCACAAGTGACGTAGATACAAACGGCTCTCTCACTGTCGGTAATGCTAACCAATTTGTGATTAGTAACACCGGTGTTGTAACGAGTGGTACATGGCAAGCTGGTACGATTGGTCTTCTCTACGGTGGAACCAACAACACGAGCTACACGACAAACGGTATTGTATACAGTAATGGTACGTCACTGGTATCTACTGGTGCTGGCACAACTGGTCAGTGTTTGATTGCCACAACTGGCGGTGCGCCATCTTGGACAAGCTGTACTGCTACTACGCTTCAAGGTGCTTACGACGCATCTTCACCAGCAACTATCTTGCTGGCTGATAACAAGAATCTTCAGTTTACCGCAGCTGATACCGCAACAGATCCAAGCATCATCATGAAGCTTAACTGTACTGCTTGTGGTACTGGTGCTACCGGTAACTTCCTGGTTCAGAATAATGGCGGAACAGCACTGTTTAGTATCGCGGGCAATGGTGATATTCAGCTCGGTACTGCGACGAACGGAATCTCACTGAGTAGTGCTGTTAATGGCGGTGCGTTTACCTTGAGTGGCAACGCTCAGAACACAAAGCGGATTAATCTAATCGCAGAATACCCAAGCGTGGTATTGGACCCAGATCTTACGAATAATACTGGTACCATGACGAGTGGTTATGACAGTGCCAGTCGCATGAATTATTACAAGTGGACCACCACCCAGGGTACTAACCAGGACTACGATATCGTTGTGCAAGTTCCAGTACCAAGCGACTTTGCAAGTTGGGCAAACAGTAATCTAGTAACAGTCTCGGCGTACACAACTGATGCCACAAACGGTACGATCAGTATAACGGCAATAGATACTGCTGGCACAACGATTTGTAACAACATTTCGGTCACCCCTACAGCCGGCTACAACGCGGGTCTGTGGCGAGCACCAAGTACCGCTTGTGCACTCAGTAGTGGTACATATACACCGGGTGCTTACATGACATTCCGCATCAAGCTACAGTCTCCAAATGGTGGAGACACCAGGGTCGGTAACATATATCTAGATTATAAGAGTAAGTTCTAATAGTATTAATGTATATGAGGCGGGCAAAACAAACACTTAAGAAACACGTGAAGCATGTTGGGTATGCGAGGTGGGCGCGTGCCTTGGTGGCGTTAGTCTTGCTCAGCAGTTTGGCTATCCCGGCGTTCAGCTGGATTGATGGCATGAAGGCGTACGCTATCAGTCCAAAGACAGAGAAAGTGATTGGCACGGCCAACAAAAACCTCAGTAGTAAATTTAGCTACGACCAGCAGGGCAATAAATGGCAGTTCAACAAAAATGGCGTCGCGTTACTTGCGGCAAATATAGCCAAACAACAAAAGGGTGGTGACTCAGAGGGAGTCGCCGGAGCGCTGAGTCAATTAACGGCACAGCAGGTTGGCGGTGGTGGTAAAGACGACACCAGTCTGTATTCGGTTGATTTGCCGACCAAGGCAAAACAAGGAATTACGTATTACGATAACGTTAATCGTCTGTCATTTAGTATGGTGCCTGATTTTCCAATGCGGGATGGCAAATTAGTACAGGACCGCGTGGTATATCCATTCGTAGATGGCGGGCAGATTATTTATACAGCCAAGGCTAACGGGCTTAAAGAAGATATTGTACTGTCTAAATACATTGGTGATACGCTGCGTTATAGCTACGACTTGAAACTACCAGATACTCTAGCCGCAAAATTACTGAGTGATGGTTCTATTGGTATCTACTCGGCTAGCCCAGCACTATATGGAAATATTAATCTGAGCAACGACCAAGACAAAACTCGTATCATGGATGCCCGTAAAAACGGCACCAAAGATTACCTGATGTTTACCATTCCGGCTCCGTTCATTAAGGATCAGAACGGTAATGCGGGGCACACTAAGTACCTTCTAAATGGCAACCGCTTAACAGTCGTTGCGGATCAACTCAGAAATCTTGCATACCCCCTCACTGTTGACCCAAGCGTAACCGTAACCAGTTCAAGTGAGTTTACTAATAACAGTAATAACGAAGGCATGGCTGCTTATGATACAAGCGGGCAGATTAGTCGAGGAGGTATAACCGGGGGTACTACTGGTGTTTGGGATAACGCGGGCGGCACTGCGTTTACGACTAAGCGTTCATCCCAGGGTAGTGTGGCATACAACGGTTACTTGTATGTATTAGGTGGTCAAACAAGTGGTGGTACTAGACTCAGCGACGTCCAGTATGCTGCTATCGATGGTAACGGTAATGTCGGCACATGGCAACCGACAAGCTCCTTTACTAATGCCCGAGCCAACCTACAAGCGGTAGCATACAACGGTTATATGTATATATTAGGAGGTACCTCTTCTGGCACGTCAGTACTCTATAACGACGTTCAGTACGCCCCAATCTGTGATGGTGATCTAAATACTGGAGGGTGTAGTGCGGGGGCAGGAAATAAGGGTAAACTTGGTACCTGGCGATATACCTACAACTCTGCTAGCAGCGGGAGCTTTGTAAACGGATTTACAAGTGCCCGGTACTCACATAACGTACAGATATACAACGGTTACCTATATGTCATGGGGGGCTGTACGGATACTAATAGTGGACTTAAGACCTGCCAGACAATCGGTAGTGACGTGCAGTATGCTGCAGTCAATGCCAATGGCACGGTAGGCACTTGGACGAGTGCTAATACGGGCGCCGCTTTTACTGCCCGCTATGGTTTTGCGGCAGTTACTTACAATGGCTATATATATGTCATGGGGGGCTGTACGGCAGTCGACGGCTTGGGTAATTGCAGCACACTTACAAATGCTACTCAATATGCTGCCATTAACAGTACTGGTACACTTGGAGCTTGGGCTACTTCAGCTACTACCTTTACAACGGCGAGATACCAATTTAGTGCAACCGTATACAATGGCTATATTTATATCTCTGGTGGTAATGCTACTTATAATGATGTCCAGTATGCTCCGATCAACGCTAATGGCACACTCGGAACGTGGCTTTCCACTACTACATTTAATACTGGCGGGCGATTCGATCATGTAATGACTCAATACAGCGGTTACCTTTACATTACAGGGGGCTGCGACAGTAATGCGGCTGGATGTAATAGCGGTAATAACTATCTAACGGATACCAGAAAAGCCAAGGTTGATACCGCGGGTGTCACAAGCTCTTATAGCGCTGCGGCTAATTACGATGCAACGACACCGCGTACTGCTTTTGCTACGGCAACATACGGCAACTATATTTATGTGATTGGCGGTAATGCAAATACAACCGGTGGTGGTGGTGTTGGAACTACAAGATATGCGCAAATGGCTGCAGATGGCTCGTTGACGTGGAATACAACGAGCAGTAATTTTAATAATCTGAGCGGAGGGTCCCATGGCTGTGCGGGTGCTGGTAGCTGTCCCGGCAGAATCGGATTGGCTGCCGCTGCCTATAACGGTTATCTCTATATTGCAGGTGGTAACAGCAGTGGAGGTGCTACAACTGACTGGAGCGATGTTCAATCGGCAGTGATTTGTACAGCTGCTAATGTTCCGGTTGTCGGTTGTGTCGGTCCTGGAGATTTACGCAACTGGACGACAATTTTTGCTGACTATACGAACAACTCTATGACGTATACGAGTACAAACGGGCGTGGACATTCTGCGATGGTCATATACAACGGTGTGATGTATATCATTGGTGGTGCAAACGCTGGCGGCACAACTTTATATAGTCAAATCTATCAATCAACTCTTACGACGACGGGTGGTGCTGGAAACTTTAGTCTTGCTACTACCGGCTTGCCATCAGGGGCCGGTCGCAAGGGAGTCAAAGCATTTGTAGCAAGTAACAAATTGTATATTATGGGTGGCGGTAATGGTGGTGGCTGGAGCTCTAAAATCGGTAATGAACCTAATGATGCGCAGTTTATTCCAATCAATGCGAGTGGCGCCCTAGATAACGTGACGGGCTGGAAAGATGCCAATGCAGCTATTAATGGTGGTAGTGGTAGTAGCTTCCTGGCAGCTGGCAATCTGGACTCACATACTGCTACAGTCAGTAATGGGCAGGTGTATGTTGCAAGTGGGCTAAATAGTTCTGGTATAGCCCAAACGGTAGTGTACCGTGCGGTGATCAACGCCAATGGCAGCTTAGGATCCTGGTCTACTACGGCCGCTTATTCCGGAATTCGCTATGGTACGGGTGCTTTGGTAGTAAATGGATTTCTGTATATCATAGGGGGTTGTTCTCAGGCGAATATCCTAGGTACCATCGACTGTAATTCTCCCGGACAAATACTTAATGACTATCAGTACACCCGCATTAATAACGGTGGGAGCGGCACAACTGGTTCTTGGACTGCCCAGACGACATCTGGTGCTGGGCGTGCTGATCATGGCGCAACCGAATATAATGGATATCTATACGTTGTGGGCGGCTGTACATCAAAAGGTATTAGTACTGCACATGCCTGTAGTGGCATTACGCCAGACACTCGTTATGCGAGTATCGCAAGTGATGGCACCATTGGTGCTTGGACTGCTGGGACAGCATTGCCGGCGGATAGGGGCGGGCTCGTATCATTGACATACAATGGCTATATTTACGCAATTGGTGGCTGTTTGGCGTCGGGAACTAACGCCTGTACATCTTATTCAAATAACGTGCTCTATGCGCCTATCTGTGATGGTGTGCTTAATACAAATGGGTGTACTGCTGGGGCGGGGAATATTGGTAAGATTGGCAACTGGAGTCAAGCCGGTACGTTTACAACCGGACGATTTGGCCATTCTGCAGTTATATATAACGGCTACATGTATGTCATGAATGGCTGTAGCGATATGTCTGGCACCCAAAACTGTACGACGTTCCAGAGCGATGTACAATATGCAGCGATTAACAGTAATGGTACGGTTGGAAGTAATGCGCTCGGCACAGGTACGTTCAGTAGCGCCGGTGGATTGAGCGCTCCAAGTAGCCGATTCAAGCAAAGCGCAGTAGCATACGGCGGCAGGCTATATATTCTTGGTGGATGCAGTGCTATGGCTTCTGGTAACTGTACTGCCATTCAAGCTGATGTGAGTGTCATATCAATTGCTGCCAACGGTACGTTGACCGGCTCATGGGCTACGGACCGTGCACTACCGACTGCCCGCTACGGTAGTAGCGCTATAGGTTACAATGGGTATTTGTATATGGTAGGGGGCTGTACTGCAAGTTCTGGTGGTAACTGTACAGGTAATCTTGGTGAGATCCAGGCAGCGCCAGTGCTATCAAGTGGTAGCCTTGGCGCCTGGGACCGTTCAGTGTCAGACTTTGCTTCGCCAGGACGCTTTGGGCAGGGAGCTGTGATGGCAAAGGGCTATCTTGTCATTACAGGCGGTAACGAAGCTACCAACACCTTTGTAACTCAGAGTAGGATCGCGCCTGTGACCGTACAATCCAGGGTTGGTAAGTATTCAAAACTATTAAGCATCAGTCCTACGACGGATGTAGCGGGCGTATATTACAATGGTACATTGCCATTTGGATCCTCTGTCATATATAAGGTTGCTCCCAGCTCTGGTGCATTCGGGGCTATTACCTCTGCTGTGCAAGGAACGGGTAGTGAGCCGACCCCAATGTGTGGCCTTGGCGATATCTATTACGTACAACTCATGGCAACAATAGATGACAGCACAACCGCAACCTTCCCAGAGTCAACAGCAGGGAACGTAACAGATTTTACGGTCTACTATAGATTGAGCGCTACGCCGCCGCCTAACCTCCGTATGACAGGTGGTAAGTGGTTTTACAACGAGCAACCGCGACCCCTAGATACCTGTAAGCAGTAGTGCTTATACAGTACCTTTCGGTGCTTCGGCTTCATGTGAGTAAGTGATCGTCACCCATATAATTGTGTTCAGATTTATACGATAATTGATTAATTATGCTGCTGAGTTTTAGTAAGGTTTGTTGTATAAGTTTATGTGAATTTCGACACATAAATATCAAAATGCCTGTGGATAATTACAAAACCAGTTATCAATCATATATATAACGTAGATATATTAACTACATTACTATAAATAATTATTAATGTTGGTGAATATAATAGGTAGATCTTTTAACAGATTAAACCATGTGTAACGTTATAATTTTAACATCTAATATTTTATAAAAGATAATACTTAGTGGTGTTAAAAGAATGATCACAAAAATGATATTTGATTCTTGTTACGCTTTTGGTATTCGCGGATAATAGACGCATAGGTTCATTTCTCCTCACAGGTGACCCTAAGGACAAAAAATCAATTGGCAAAAAACGAAACCCAAAAGGGCAGGCTAAAAACCGGTCTGCCCAACCACAATGATTCTGCCTAGGGATACGCAAAATCAACACAAACATCGTTAGCCGCAAGTAGGGATGCTTGCAGCAAGCAAAACAAACGTTTCGAAAGTCCAAGACAAACAACCTCATCAAACAAAAGTGTCAAAACTGAAAATAACACCAGTACTGTTTACTAGTACCCTCATGGCTGCTGCCAAGAGGGTGTTTTTCGTGTTTGCAGTTTTGACGATTCTGACCTCTGTATATTCTATTACGCGCGGGAACGTGCAGCACGCGCAGGCTGCTACGCCAGCTACGCTCAACTTCCAGGCCCGCTTGATGACCAGCAGTGGCAATCTTGTTCCAGACGGTAACTACAACATCGAGTTCAAGCTGTACAACGCAAGCACAAGTACCGGTTCATCCCAGGGTGCTTGTACCGGTGACGCTAACTGTTTGTGGACAGAGACTCGAACTGGTGGCAGCCAAGTTCAGGTCAAGAACGGCTACCTGAGCGCCTACCTTGGTGACATAACGGCACTTCCAGGCAACATCTGGGATCAGCAGCTCTGGTTGACGATGAACATTGGCGGCATCGGTTCACCAACGTGGGATGGGGAAATGACTCCACGAATCCGCATGACCAGCGTGCCGTATGCATTCCAGGCCAAGAGCTCTGAGACGCTGAACAAAAATACTGGTTCCTTCACGGGCACAGTTGATTTTGCGACTCTGACCGCGGACCGCCGCTACTTGTTCCCGGACACATCACTTGCAACAACAGCAAGTCCTGGAACAATTTGTGTGTACAATGGTGCGGCAAGTAACTGTCCAGCTGCAAGCGGATCTGCGTTCTACATCCAGAACGATACGGTTGTGCAGACGCAGACCAACTTCAACATCCAGGGTAGGGACAATGGCGTAAATGGCACGGTCGTGGGCGCATTCCAGGGTGCTGCTGCTGGTCAGACTGCTGATCTCGTCCAGTTCAAGGCGAGTAACGGCACGGTTCTTGGCGCGGTAACCGCTACGGGCAATCTCCAAGTAGCATCAAGCGTTGACACCTACACTGGAACAACTCTCAGTATTGGTGGAGCGAATGCAACTGCTGTTTCAATTGGCGACACAGGCGTTACGACTACGATCAATGGCGCGCTAACAGTAACGCAGGCTTCCACGTTCAACGCCGATGTTACACTCGCTAATGGTGTTGACTTAACGGTTGGTACTGGTGAGGTTAACTTTGGCGGTACGCTTGATGTTACGGGTCTATCAACCTTTGATGGCGGTATTACTTCAAATGGTGATCTTATTGTTGCTCAGTCAGGAAATGTCGCATTCCAGCGCAACACCAACGACTACACCACGACCGGTACTCAGAACGATGTTGATTTCGGAACCGGTGCGTTATTCCGACTTAACGGTGCGTCTGCTCAGACAATCACGAGTATCGTAGGTGGTGTCGATGGCCGTATGATTACACTGATTAATGCCGGTGCGAATGCAGCAACACTACAGAACAATAGTGGCGGTACGGCTACAAACCGCATTATTACTGGTACCGGCGGTAACCTATCAATACCATCGGGTTCTTCAGTCAGTCTTATATATGACTCATCGGCACAGCGCTGGCGAGTTGTCGGTAGCACCGCTACGAGCGGCGGCGGCGCAAACCAGCAATTGAGCAATCTTGGTACCACTGCTATTAATACGTCACTGAACCCAGACACTGATAATGCATATGATCTCGGCAGCTCAGCAAATAGCTGGCGTTCACTATATGCAGACACAAGTGTACTGACTCCTTCTGTTGATCGTGTAAATGCGGGTACGCTTACTATAGGAACAACAAATGCTACTGCAATTACGATTGGCAAGAGTGGTGTTACAACCACAAACGCAGGTGCCCTGACGGTTGACGGAGCACTGAGTGCGAACGCAGGGGCAACGGTTACCGGCGGTGCTGTTTCATTGACTGGCAACGCTGCATCAAGCTTTACGACATCATCAGGTGCTTTGACGATTACGTCTGCAGCTGCGGCTATCTGGTCTACGACCTCAGGCAACCTGACGATTCAGGCTGGCAGTGGTACGGTTACACTTGGCACGACTACTGCATTAACCGCAACTGGTCAGCTTGGTATTACCTCTGGTGGCGCAAACGCACTGAGCCTCGATGCGGGCGGTGCGGCTGCAGTAAACATCGGCACTACAAACGCTAACGCAGTTAATATCTCCCGAACAGGTGTAACTACGAACGTTAACGGAGCACTTACGGTTGCAGAGGCAGCAACATTTAACGGTGACGTTACAATTGCAGCCCAGAAGACGCTTCGACTTGTCGGCGGCACAACCGCACAGCGTCCTGCATCACCAAGTGAAGGCACGCTCTACTACGACACTGATACGAAGCGTCTGCTTATATATGCAAACGGCAAGTGGCAGTCTGACCGCTCTACTGCTTCACGTATTGTGGCTACCAGCGCAAGCGGCGGGGCAAGTGGTGCGGTCGCAAGCATGAACTACGACGGTGCCGACTACCTTAACACGAGTGCTACAAGTGCGCAGACTGTCATAAATAACGCACTTCTTTCTCTACCGGCATCTGGTGGTACGGTTTACCTTATGGAGGGTACCTATATTATTGATAATACTGTTACGATTCCAAACAATGTAAACCTGGTTGGTTCAGGCACGGGTACTGTTATTAAGCTCGCAAACGGTACGACAGCGACGATCAGTATGATTTCTAACTACGATGGCGTCACTGGTACAAACATTGGTATATCCAATCTTGTGATTGATGGTAACTCGGCTAATGTTACGGGTACTCAGAATGGTATCGGCGCCTTGAATCTTGGTAGCATTGCAGCGGCGAGGAATGGTGCGCGGATTATCGGTGTCACTGTCCAGAACGTAACCGCATACGGTATCGGCGCCAATGCACTTGCAAATAGTGTTATTAGTGGCTCATTCGTTAATAATGCGGGGCTCTCAGGAATTTACTTAGCAAATAATACCGGCGTGACAGTTAGTGGCAACGTAGCCCGAAACAATGCTATTGGTATTGCGTTGGCTGGTGGAAGCGGCAATGTCATCACCGCCAACGTAGTGAATCAAAACACATCGGCAGGTATCTATGTATCAAGTAACTACAATACAATTAGTGGTAACCAGGTGTCCGATAACGGTGGCACAACCAATAACAACGGTATATATATAACTTCCGGTGATTACAATTCGATTACGGCTAACGGTGTGGCTGATACGAGCTGTGGTACCGGCACATCAACGTGTTACGGCATTAATATAATTGATGCAGCGAGTGATGCGAACTATATTGCCGATAATTATATTACTGATACTGATGGTGATGCGACAGCGGGCATTAACAATGCTGGTACCGGCACAGTGCTTGCTGGACAGGTAAATGCATCTGGTAATTACTTGATCCAGCCAGCCGGCACGATCGAGCTCATGAAGAATACTAATGTTACAGGTAACCTGTCGCCAACGACTACTAATACATATGATCTTGGTACAAGTAGTCTTGCTTGGAGGACTGGTTACTTTGGCACAAGTGTACTGACGCCAGCTGTCGATACGGCAGCTGCCGCAGCTCTCGGTATTGGTACCACGAACGCAACAAACATCACCATCGGCCACAACGCCGGCACGTTTGCAGTTGATGGCACAAACTTTGATCTCGCAACCAATGGTGTAATGACACTCGCTGGTGGCCAGACTGCAGACATTACGACTCAGGCAAACCAGAACTTGACAGTTACTGCTAACGGCACCGGTATCATTAACCTCAATGACAACGTGACCCTGACAGGCACCTTGACACTGAGTGGTGCGGCTACTGACATTACAACTGCAACCAACGAAGACCTTACGGTTGTTGCGAATGGTACAGGTATCATCAACCTCAACGATGCGGTAACGGTCGGTGGCAACTTCACCGTTACCAACGCTGGTAATGTTGCATTCCAGCGTAACACCACTAACTACACTGCAACAGGTGTGCAGGACAACGTGAACTTCGGAACAGGTGTATTATTCCGTATTACCTCTGCAAGCGCAGTAACAATCAATGGAATTGCAGGTGGTGCTGACGGACGTATCATTACGCTTGCTAACGCAAGTGCGAATGATGTAACACTCGGAAATAACGCCAGTGGTACTGCCGCAAACCACGTTGTAACGGGTACTGGCTCAGCAATGATCGTTCCTGCTGGCGCGTCTGTGCAGCTTGCTTATGATAGCTCGAGCAGCGTTTGGCGTGTTATCGGTGGTACTGCAATCAGTGGTGGCGGCGGTGCTAATAGGCAGCTTTCAAACCTGACGGGTACAATTGCGGTCAATGCGTCTCTTACTACTAATGCCGACAATACGCTTGACCTTGGTTCCTCAAGCTTTAGCTGGCGCACGCTCTACGCTGATACGAGCGTATTAACTCCACTTGTCGATACTGCGACTGCCGCAGCTCTCGGTATTGGTACCACGAACGCAACAAACATCACCATCGGCCACAACGCCGGCACGTTTGCAGTTGATGGCACAAACTTTGATCTCGCAACCAATGGTGTAATGACACTCGCTGGTGGCCAGACTGCGGATATCACGACTCAAACCAATCAGAACCTAACACTGCAGGCAAATGGTACGGGTACGATCGTACTTAACGATACCATTACCGCAGCAGGCACTATGACGTTCAGCGGTGTAGCTACGGACATCACGACGGGTACTAACGAAGACCTTACAATCGTTGCCAACGGCACTGGCATCATTAACCTAAACGATAGCGTAACAGTTGGTGGTACTTTGACGATGAGTAACGTCGCTACTGACATTACAACCGGTACCAACGAGGACCTTACGGTAGTCGCCAACGGCACCGGTATCATCAACCTGAACGATACCGTTCAGGTCGGCGGCAATTTCACTGTTACGAATGCTGGTAACGTAGCGTTCCAGCGTAATACTACCAACTACAGCGCAACTGGCACCCAGAACGATGTTGATTTCGGAACAGGTGTATTATTCCGCATCACTTCCGCATCTGCACTTACTATTACGAGTGTTGCAGGTGGTGCTGACGGACGTATTATCACACTTGCTAACGCGAGTGCTAATAATGTAACACTTCAGAATAACAGCGGCGGTACAGCAGCTAACCGAATCATTACTGGTACAGGCAACAATCTTGTAGTACCTGCCGGATCAACGGTGCAGCTCGCGTACGATAGCGCTGATTCTAGGTGGCGTGTTATCGGTGGTACTGCAACGGCGGGCGGCGGCGCAAACCAGCAGCTCAGTAACCTCAGCGGAACTGTTGCGGTTAACGCTTCGCTTACTCCTGGTACATCTGGTCTTGATCTTGGCGATAGCTCTAACAACTGGCGTACGCTCTACACTGATACGAGTGTCCTGACACCACTTGTTGGCCGTGCAACCTCAGGTACATTGTCAATCGGCACTGACGCTAATTCTACGGCTGTTACGATTTCGCGAACGGGTGTTGCGACAACAATTTCTGGTTCACTCAGTGTTGCCGAGGGACTCACCGTTACGAATGCTGGAAACGTTGCCTTCCAGAATGGTGCAACCGCTGATTACACAACCGTCGGTAGCGCAAACAATGTTAACTTCGGTACTGGCGCACTCTTCCGATTAAACGGCGCATCAGCTCAGACCATCACCGGTATTGCGGGCGGCGCTGACGGACGTATGATCACTCTTATCAACGCTGGGGCAAACGTAGCAACGCTTCGTAACATGAACGGTAGCAGCACCGCGGCAAACCAAATTAGTACTGGTACTGGTGCAGACCTACGTCTTCCTGCTGGCGCATCAGTCAGCTTGGCATATGATAGTGATTCATCACTATGGCGCGTTATTGGTGCAGTAACAGGCAATAGCATCGATACGATCGGTACCTTCAATGGCGCTACCTCATACGCTAATGGAGCAAATATCTCTGGTAATGTCCTGACATTTGGTGCCGCTGACGGATCAAACCCAGGTATGGTCAGCACCGGTACACAGACATTTGCGGGTGCCAAGACCTTTACGGGTAACCTGCAGGCAAACGCTGGCATTACTGCATCTGGTGGTGTGGTGTCACTTACCGGTAATGCTGCTTCAAGCCTCACGACGAGTGCAGGCGCGCTGACATTGACATCGGCTACGGCAGCAACCTGGAGTACTGCAGCTGGCACACTGACACTTCAGGGCGGTGATGGTAATGTTTCACTTGGTACCAGCACTTCACTCAGTGCAAACGGTGCTTTAGCAATCCGTAGCGGCGGCGCGACAGTGCTTGGCCTCGACACGGGTGGTGCCGCAGAAATCCAAATCGGTACTACAAATGCAAACAGCATCTTGATTGGTAAGGCGTCTGGCCAGACCATCCGCGTTGGTCAGAACGGTGGCACCTTGCAGCTCGATGGCACGAACTTTGACGTTGCTACAAATGGTGTTGTGACGCTTGCCGGTAACCAGACAACTGACATTACTTCACAAGCAGGCAATGGTATTACGATCAAGCCTGGCGCTGCGACGGGTGCAAACGTTGCAGGTGGCATATTGACACTACAGGGTGGCGGCGCGGGTACGGGCAACGCAAATGGCGGCGCAGTAACGATCTCTGGTGGTGCGGGCGTTGGTACGGGCACTCAGGGACTTGTAAACCTATCTACAACAGCCTTTAGTACGTCATTGATCCAGACATATGGTTCTGCGGGAGTATCAGGATTCAACAATCCAGATAACAGCATCATTAATAACTTCAGTACGATTCCGGTCACAGCTAGCGTTACTGGTGTTATCGTCAGTGTTCCTGATCCAGCACAGACTGCGATCGGACGTATTGTTTACGTGGCAGCTCGAAGCGGCTCGAGTGACTTTACGCTTCGCCTTAATGCAAGTCGCACGCCTATTGATATTGCAATGAAGGCAAACAGTACGGCTACACTTATCTGGAACGGTACTGACTGGACCGCTGCTGGTGCATCAAGCTCAACTGACCTTCAGTCTGCATATAACAACACATTGACGTCTGCTGGTGGTGCCGAGATCATTCTTAACCCAACTGGTGGTGCGGCGGACGGATTTACAATTCGAAACAATTCAACCACACCTATCGTTGGCGGTTTGCTTGAAGTCCAGAGTTCAATCGGCACAAATCTTTTCAGTGTTAACAGTGCGGCTACTGAATGGGCTGCTAACGGCGGTGCAGAGACAAGCAGTACCTTTGGTACGAACTGGACTGCTATAGGTACTGCCGGTGCTCCTGCACGGACAACCACTGCAGGGCAGTATGTAACTGGCCAGGCTGGTGTGAGCTCTGCGTTCGGTACTGCTGCTGGTAACGGTGTGCGTAACAATCTTGCGACCAACCCAACACCAGGTGATATTTTGCAGATTTCATTCACAGCAAAGTTGGGTTCAGGTTCTGCAATTAGTGACTTGCGAGTAGACTACACTCCATCTGGTGCATCAACGGGAGCACAGTGTACCTCAGGACGATCACTGTCTACAACAGAGTGGACTAAGATTACTTGTGAAGTAGTAGCTGCTGGCGCCGTCTCTAATCCTGACATTTTGATTTATCAAGTGGGCGCAGCTGGCGTGGCTCGAACCATATATATTGATAACCTTAGCGTTACACGAGCTAACGCAACCGATGTGCCTTCAAACGTGCAAATCGGTGGTGGTATAAATGGTGGACAAGTCACGCTATTTACACTTGATCGTTCTTCTAGTCCTCCGGTAGAAGATGGCAACACAACTTACTATGGGTCAATGTACTACGACACAACTACTGGTCGTATCCAGTGTTACGAAGCCGATGGATGGGGTGCGTGTGGTTCTCCTCCAGACAACATTATTACGCTAACACCTGAATATACAGGTGCGGTACTGAATGGTAACGGCGTTGGTGTTATGACCGCAGACTTCTGTGGCGGTGGTGTCCTAAATGTAGAGGCTACGTTCTGTGGCGCATCTGAAGCTCGAAACTATTATCGATGGACCTCTCCTCAGAGCTCTGATCAGACCTACAGTATTTATGTTAACTACAAGCTTCCGAGTACCTTCAAATCATTTGCAGATGCCAATACTATGAAGATCACTTCTAGATCCGATCACCTAACACTTGCTCGTGCTGATTTGCAGGTATACCGCAAGGCATCAGCCGGGGGAGTTACATCTTGTGGCGCCCATACGACGCTTAATGACAGTCTTGATCAATGGCAGCAAAAGACATTTAGCGGTGATGAAACAGCATGTGGTTTTGAAGGTGGTGACTACATAATCTTCAAGATTACGGTCCACTCGTCACAGGCGAAGAATATTTACATTGAAAACATAGACTTTACGTACTTAAACGATTAGGAAAAGAGACCATGAATAATTTAATGAAACACCAAAAAATACCGAAACTAGAATGAACAATTGACTGATTTGTAATTAAAAATAAACGGAATATTATGACAGGACCATAAAACCAAAAACCAGCCATATAACAGATACGAATGCGTGCACAAATGACGTAGTTCTCTGACATCTTTGTCCTTTGTCACTGTGAGAATAAACGATTACGAGTTCTTGACACTCTCGTAATCCAAAAACAAAAACTACAAAACTTTATGCACGCTGAGTTAACAAAAGCGAGGACTATCCCACCTCGCTTTTGTTTTTGTATTCAAGCCTAGGCTTCAGCCGATCCACAGCTTCAGTAAGTAAGGCATTAAAATGCTTTGTAAACAGGGGCGGATAAGTGTAGAATTAAAGCATAAGAAATTCTTCGGTGAGCGTGGGGTTTCGAGGGTAGATACAAACATATATGGACAACATGAAATCGGGTAGGGGGCACTACGCTAATGGATCGCATCATCGATCCTCTTCTGGCCGTCAATCTGCCCATCATGCAAAGTCTCGTCACCAGGGTGAAAAATACTGGCTTGTTAGGTCTATAGGAAAGGTAGCATCGAACCGCAAAGACTCATTGTGGAATAAGTTCAAGAAGACAAAATTCGCTAAGTGGCCTAATAGTCGGCTCAGAAATCGCGTCTACGTGTTGTTGATTCTGGCTTTGTTTATTTTTTCTACTGCGGCAGCAATTATTCAGCCATTTTTGAATGACAAATTATACGGGGTAACTGAATCAGTAAGGGCGGTTTTGCCAGAACCGAAGGCACATCTTGGGGCGTACTTGAAGTACAACGACAAGGAGTCCAAGTTTTTATATAACGATGGCTATACGGGGCCAGGTAACGATGCATCATCAAAACTTGGCCAGGGAGAGCCTCGTATTACGGCCGATATAGGCAAAGAAGCAAGTAAGGGCGTAAGCATTGAAGATACCCAGAGTCAGGTATCTTTTAAATTAACGCCAAAATTTAAGGTTAATGCAGGCAAGCAAGATCAGAACCAAGTGTTCTATCCGTTGACTGGCAAGAGTGTTGGCTATTTGGTCTATACGGCACAAACGGCATCCATCAAGGAAGATATAGTGCTCGAAAAGTTTGTAGAAGATCGGATGAGTTTTGAATATGATCTTGATCTCGCTAATGGACTGGAAGCGCGGTTGGAGAAAAATGGCTCAATTGGTGTCTATGGGGCAAGTCTGCCAATTAACGGCAATGTATCAACTGCATCCGAAAAGGATGCTGAGCTGCTACAAAAGGCACGTCAAAGTGCGGAGAAGAACAAGCTCATGTTCGTTATCCCAAAGCCCGTGGTGGTTGAGTCTGGTAAGGAGGGCTCTGTGGTTAACTCCTGGTTTGAACTTAAGGATGGCAACAAACTGACATTGATCGCGGAGGGTTTGAGTCAGGCGCAGTATCCACTTTCGATTGACCCGAGTGTGTACGTTGAGAGTGCGGTTCAACTTATGCGCGGAAATAACGAAACGAATGTTGAATTTGATGTTGCCACTGAACAGTTTAAGAAAGGCGCTACGACCGGTGCTCGTATTGACCGATGGACGAACTCTACGGATATGAGCAGTTCTGCATGGAATCAGTCTATGGCAGCGGCGAATGGGTATGTGTACCGGGCTGGCGGCTCTGTTAATGGCAGGACAATGCCCCGGATTGTTAGCACTACTTCCAGTAATCTTGGTACGCCACCGTCGGGCACTACTACCCCAGTAACCTCAAATAGCTTTACGGTGAATATGCCTGCAACGCGTCCAACGGGCGATCTGTATATCGCCATAATAGCTAATGATGTAAATGGTACGAACACGATAACAGCGCCAGGTGGCTGGACACTTATTCAGAACGTTTCTACCCGTGAATATTCTGCGTATTACAGATATAACGCGGCCGGAGGGACAGAGGGTGCCTCGTATGTATGGACTAAGGCAGGTAACGCTGTTCAGTGGAGCGGGACTGTACTAAGAATTAAGGGTTTTGCAGTAAGTGGGGGGTTGCCTCAACTAATTAGTGCGCAGTCATCGGCTACCTCAGGCATCCCTTCGTACCCGTCCGTAACTCCTACGAATGTAGGCGCGCTTATTCTTAGATCCGCTGCAGTAAATGATGCAATTCCTCCAGGTAATCAGTATTCACCAGCAGGTTATTCTGACGTGACTGGCGTATATAGTGGCGGAACAAGTGGAGTAGGACTTGTGGCGAGCGCACTTGATTCGCCTCCAGCTTCGGGATCGCCAATTGGTACTGCTTCTATACCGGCCAGTGCAAATATTAGTGGTGCCTATGGTGCTTCAACAATTGCAATTTACGGCAATGCTGGTACGACGACGGCTGGATCAAGCTTAGAGTGGGCGAGGTTTAATACCGTGGACGGTTCTATCAGTAGCCCCGCACCAGGTAGTGACGGCGTCGCATGTTCGGGTTGGTGCACAAATTCTGCATATGATCTTCCAGCCGGTGCAGGTACACGCAGCGGTTCACTTATTGCATATAATGGATATCTTTATGCAATCGGCGGCGTAACTACTGCGGGGGCGACAACTGATACTATTTACGTTGCAAAGCTTGGCGTAAACGGAGAGCCAAGTTTGTGGCACCCCACAAGTAGCACCCAGGCTAACTGGGTATATTGGTATCCAACGACTACTTTGCCTTCGGCTCGCGCGTATCATTCGGTATATGCATACAACGGGAAAATGTATTTGATGGGTGGTGATACGACTCCAACGACATACAGCAGTGGTGCCTTGGACACGACGCATATTGCTGACATCATCCCCAACGGAACACTTGGTTCCTGGAGCTCTAGCGTAACTCTGCCATCTGCGATGTCGGGGGCTTCCGCGCAGGCTTATAATGGCTATCTATATATTCTCGGGGGGCATACGAACAGCGCTATTAACTCAGTCAATTCAACAGGGGTCGTATATTACAGCAAAATTGACGCAAATGGTTCGTTGGGTGCTTGGCGCCACGCCGCCGCCGATGGTAGCCAGACCGGTTTCGCGACCCCTCGCGCCTCCGGGGGCGGTGTCATGACTGGCGTATGGGGTGGGTACATCTATTTGTCGGGTGGATGTACTGCGTTTACGGCGCAGCAATACTGTAGCTCGATTGCAAGTGATGTGCAGCTTGCAAGTATAAACGCAGATGGTACATTGGATGCATGGGGCACTATGCTTGGTCTAAGGAATCAGAGATTCGGACACTCGTTTATTGCATGGCAGAATAATTTATATAGGTTTGGTGGCTGTTCGCTGCAGGATACGTCAAGTGGTGACTGTGTTGCTTCACATATAACGAGTGATTATGGGACGATTAATCAGGACGGAGACGCCTCGACTGTGAGTATCTCCACAGCTTCTGGTAGTGGTAGCTGCCAGGGTGATGATCCGTATGACTGTGACCTCCCCTCGGGTGGAGGGCAAGCTCTTGCTTCAACGGTAGTTTTGAACGGATTCTTGTATGTAATTGGTGGTTGTACCTCCGCTGCTTGTACAACAATGAGTACAGATACGTCTTATACTTCAATAGATAGTACGGGACGGCTTAAGACTCCTCCGAGCTGTTCTGGCACCCTGTCGGGTGCATGGTGTACTGATGCTGTTACCGCTGGGCTTGGTACGGGTGGTATTGGTGCTGCCTCGCCAACTGTGTTTAATGGAACGATTTATTTAGTTGGTGGCCAAAACGGATCTGCTGCCAAAAATGCAATCTTTAGGAACACGGTAAATACAGATGGCAGCTTGACGGGCAGCTGGCAGGGTCAGCAATTGTCAGGAGGAACTAACTTAAATGCAGTTTCACTATCGTACACCTACGCATATTCACGTGCTAACCCAACGGATGCGACGTATCCCGGTAACCTATATATGTTTGGTGGTTGTACATCTCCGGCATCTGGCGCCGGCTGTACTTCGGGTAATAATTATTCTCAGGCTGTATATAAATGTAAGATTTCTACCACCGGCGCTCTTGGCACCGGCGCGACTGATGGCTGCACTACCTCCGGACAGCTTCCCATAGGGACGATACCTAATGCGAGTAACCCAGGACTGGGTATCCATGCGGGTGCAGTTTATGCGAACTACATCTATTTAATTGGAGGAGTTGCAGATGGTGCAACGACGGCTGACCTCAAGACTGTTCGGTATGCGAAGTTTGATAATAGTAATAACGTCGTGGCTGTGTCGGGCGGTGCCTGGACTCAGTCAAATGTTGAGATGAATAATGGTAGGCGACGAGGCACGGCATTCGGCTACAACGGATACCTCTATGCAGTCGGTGGATTTGAAGCCACGATTGAGCAGCCGCTTGATAGTATTGAGTTTGTAAAAATTAACGTGAGCGATGGTAGTTTGACGAGTAGTACTGCCAAGCCGGGTAGCCCAGGAACGTATTTGTTTAAACGTTCGGCTGTAACAATTAATCAGCGCTGGGGTCTTGGTATGATTGTGTCTAACTCATACGCATATGTACTAGGCGGGTGTAAGGTGGGGCAGAGTCCGACCTGTAATACGTTAGACAGTACGGTCCAGACATTCCAGTTGTATAACAATAACAGTGGTGTTCCGGCAAAATACAATGTTTCTGCTAATCTTTTTGGCACTGACAGACTTGGGGCTAGCGCTGCAGTACTGAATGGGTATTTGTATATGGCCGCCGGATCAACTGGTACCACTGATGGGGCGACGCCCACAGACACCGTTGCCTACGCACCTCTGAATGCTTATGGCGAGGTTGGAACTTGGACAACGAGTAGTAACGCGGGAATTGCCTCAGGCGCAAATCCCGGTAGAGTTTGGGGTAAACTACTTGCGGCTAAAAATACGCTGTACTGGGTAGGTGGCCAAGATTATCTCGGTGCAGCCTCGGATAGAACTTACTATACGACCAGTATAGTGAATGGAGATCCGACGTTCGCGTTGTCAGGAAGCAGTGGCAACTTGGTCATGCCGGCAAGCAGGAAGCGCCTTTCTGCAGCCGTGTGGAACGATCGAATTTACATACTCGCTGGATATGACGGATCAAATGTCGCCAGGACGGAGGTGTATATGTCCAATACCCTGACTGCCTCAAGTCCTGTCACCTGGAATGCTAGCGCGCTTACTGCGCTAAACGTAGGGCGTGCGGGAGCAACCGCTATAGCGTATGCTAATAACTTGTATATTCTTGGAGGCTATACTGGTTCAAGATACCTTAGCGACGTACAATATGCCAAGATAAATACCGATGGAACAATAGGCTCGTGGAACTATACGACTAATTTGCCAGTTTCAGTTGCGGATGCCGATGGATTCGCGGTTAATGGGTATATGTACCTGGTGGGTGGTAGGACGAGTGGTGCAGATTGTACGCCAAGAACACTAGCTGCGCCAATAAGCGCAAACACTACCATTGTCAGTGGAAATAATCCAACGGGTGTTGGCGAGTGGTATGAGACAAACCGTAAATACGATACCGGTAGATTCGGTGCGGCGGTGGCATATGCGGACGGGAAGTCCTATGTACTTGGTGGAGCATGCGAAGGAGTGGTTATGCGTGACGACTTTGATGGAGCAAGTGCGCCTTATTATAACGCAGCGGAATGGACGTCCATTTCTAACATGGCTGCAGACTATAGATGCCAGTCAATATCTGCATCTCGCACGCTTAGTGGTACTGTAGGTGGATCCTCTGGTGGAATGGCAACGACCAAGCTTGTCTCTATGCCTTCTGGTGGAACTGTTAACTTTAAGCTTTACATGCCGTTGGCCGACATAAACACTGGTGGGGGCACCTGTTATAGGGGAGAGGCCGCGGCGCTGCTTTCGGCTGCGGATGTAATAAGAATCGAGTACTGTACCGGTGCATGTGGGGGTGTATGGAATGCTTTGGGATCATATACATATAATTCAAACGATCCATTGAGATACTATTCAGTGACTGCGCCCGCAGGCGCTACTGGTTTTAGGTGGTATGTCTTTAGCGGCTCTGGTGCGAATGACAGTTTTGCGCTTGAGGATGTTTCCATCATCGCTAACGGCAATACGACACTGCTGTATACCGGATCAAAGCGAGTGCAGTATACGTCAGTACTTTCGCAGCCGCAGGTTGCAAGCTATTCTCGGCTTATTGATGCCGGTAAAGACGTGTTTCCAACATCATGGTTGATGAATGGTATTGACAACTCAATTGGTGCACGTTGGCAATATGCATACAGGAGTATGAACGACCCAACGGCCGCTACGACCTGTGGTACAGGTGGGGCTATGACTGCATACGGTCAACTAACAACCTTTGGTGACGTGACACTCGGCACACCTAGTAAGTATACGGTGAGGGATGGGTCCGGTGCTGACATTGGATGTTCCAGATACTTCTTTAGTACTATTAGTATCGATGCATCCAGGACATACGGCTATCCTGACGACATTAGCCGCGGCCCAACGCTAGATAACTTTACACTGTTCTTCCAGAGCAACCCTGGTCAGCGCTTGCTTCATGGAAAGGCGTTCGTAGAAGGCCAACAGCAACCACTTGATACGCAGTGTCGACAGAGTAACCCACTCGTTAGCGGTAATCCATCAGCATCAGGGTGTCTGCCGTAATTATGAATTTTTTACTCACTAAAAGGATAATAGTACTATTTATAGTTGCTGTTTTTGGTTTGTATGTTCTGTTGGCCACTGTTCCATTTCTGCTGGCTACCTATACGGAGAGCCGGGATAAAGGTCGAGCGGAGCAAGCCTATAGTGAGGCTCGGGCAAAACTATCGTCAGAGGAGAAGGCGATTAACTTTGCAGAGCAATATCTAGTCACAAATGCCAGTACTATAAAGCCTGCCGAAAGACTGTTCGTATCTTATCTACAGCGTAAGTTTGATAGGACGAAAGAATTAAATGTTGAAAGTCTGCCAATTGGGCTTGCCGAAGATTCTCCTCGCTATCCTCAAGAGATTAACTTGATGGCCCGAATTGCTTATCCCGATAAACTGGTTGACCGACTACCCGCAGGAGAAGTGAGCGAGATTAACTATACCAATATTTATGGCGCTAACTGCGACCACATGTCACTGCCTAAGGATTTTTGGCAGAAGGTACAACAGAATGTGAATATGGGTGGGTACCATGCCACTCATGTGATTCTAATGTTTGAATTTATGAAAGATAATCAATGTTCTATGCCGCCCATTGCTATGGATATAAAGGCCCGGGCGATTGAATCTGTACGTGAACTAGCGCAAGATGTTAACACTCCAAGAGATCTGTGGTATGAGTCAGTTGCTTTTCTTATGCTTGCTGGTAGACATGACTTAGTTGATGTAGATTGGATTACGCGAATTACAGCGGATCAAGAGGATAATGGTAGTTGGGTTGATCGGACTGCCCGTGATGCTATAGGTCATACGACCTTACTTGCGTATTGGTCGCTGCTTGAATATAAATACCCAGATAGACCGGGTGAGCCGCTGATTCGTCGTCCTAGTTAAACGCTAGAGACTACGTCTGGTACAATAGGTGTAATTATGGGGTTTGATTTGGGGCGATTTAGGTCCGATAAGGACAAACAGGATTGGGTTGATTGGCTTGCTGATGACCCTGTGCCGGCGTCTATTCGCGGCAAGATGCGTGCCAAGGCTGTTCAGGAGGCCTCGAGGCCTGTCGTGAGGCGTCCAGGGCAACCACTAGCGGTTTCGACTGAAAAGAAGGACCAAAAGGACTCCGCAACAGTATCGATTAATATCTCGATCCCAAGGATTAAGTTTAAGAAGCCTTCGTTTAGTATTCCCCGGGCACTCGTAGCCCGCAAAAAGTGGGCAATTAGTGGCATTGTCGGAGTTATTCTGGTTTCGGGTGCTGTAACGACATTACTCGTCACAAAAGATTCAGGTAAGACTTCTGACAAGCCTGGGGTGCTTGCTGACACGGATCAAAAAGCCGATTTTGCCTATTCTTTGCCGAAGGGAAATAGCGAAGGACTGGAAGGTGCGGTCAGGTTTGATTCCCAGCGGAAAGTTGTTAACTATAGGGATTCTATAGGCGGGGTGGCAATCACAATTAGTCAGCAACCACTTCCTGAAGGATTTAAGCAAGATACGGATGCAAAGGTAAAGAAGATGGCAGAGGAGTTTAGCGCGACAAAGACGATAGCTACGGCAAATCCTACGGCCTATATCGGTACATCAGAAAAGGGTCCGCAAACCGTCATCTTTAGCAAAAAAGATCTACTGGTGTTCATTCAGTCGGCGAAAAAAATCGACGACCATGACTGGGCTGAATATATAACCTCTTTGCAGTAGTAACAGAGGTAAATAGTATTATACGGCTAGTATGAAAATACTATTTAGCAGGTTACTTTCTTTTGTAAGATCGGTTGGGATACGGTGATGTGGGAGTTATGCACAGGAATAGTAAACATTACTATTTACATCAGATACGGAACAGGGGTAAAATGTGGACAGATCTGACAAAAATAAAAACAACAAAACAAAAATGCCAGATCTTAGCAGAGGTAAAAGGAACTTACGCATATCGTTCTAGTCGGTGACTGATAGGACAATCTGCATAAGCCCTTAGCTCAAAACAAAACCAAAAAGATATAACTAACCTTTATGCTATCCCGGCGGGGAGCTATTGGCGGTAAGGCGAGTTATAGCTAAAACCAAACACAAAAATAGACGTGATTAAACAACGTTTTGACCGGCTTTGGTCTCGTTTTGCGTTATCCGGAAATCGCAATTCGAACACCCCTGGAACCATCAAGAAATGGGTTCTTGGGGTTATTTTTGTTTTGGTCATGTCACCTCTGTTAGGAGCTGTATATACATATACGCGCGCGGGCGAGAGTGCGCGCGTATATGCGGCTAGCAGTAGTACCCTGAACTTCCAGGCCCGCTTGATGAGCAGCAACGGAGCCTTGGTGAACGACGGTACGTACAGCATCCAGTTCAAGCTTTACGATGCTGTTAGCGGCGGAACAAACGAATGGACGGAAACACAGACAGTCACGGTCAAGAACGGTTACTTCAGCGCCAACCTCGGAGTGGTTACGCCATTCAGCGGTAGTATCGACTGGTCCCAGGAGAAGTGGCTGACGATGAACGTCAACGGCGACGGCGAAATGACGCCTCGTATCAAGCTGACGGCAGTTCCATACGCACTGAGGTCTGGACAGGCTGATAGCCTCACAATTACCGGCGGCACAATTACCGGTGATAACCTGCTACAGAAGGCACCGGGTACAATTCAGAGTGTCAGTAGCACTAACGCTGGACTGCGCTTCAACCAAACGGGCGCCGGTGGTCTTGTGCAGCTTCAGGGTGACGGCGTAACGGTGTTCACGGTAGACAAAACTGGAAATGCTACACTGTCGGGTGGATTGACGCTCGGCGGCTCGACCAGTACGACTGCGGGTACGCTGCGCTGGAATGGATCTGATTTTGAGGGATACAACGGCACAAGCTGGGTTTCATTGACGGCTACCGGCGGTACTACTGCGTTTACTCATGAGGGTAATACGCTCGGAGAGGACGCAGTGCTGGGCACAACCGACAACTACGCGCTACGGTTTATCACGAACGGCACCGAGAAGATGACTGTACTCGCGAATGGAAATGTCGGTATTGGGGATACGACACCAGCGGCGCTCTTTACGGTTGGCACGGGTGATGCGCTCCAGATCAATGCTGCCGGTAATCTATCGACCAGCGGCACAATTACCTCAGGACTTATCAACGGCCAAGACATTGATGCGACCGCAAACTTAACTGGTACGCTAACAGTCGCTGGAGCAACAACACTTAACGGTGGCCTCACCATCGAAAACGGCGATAGTTTCACATTCGGTGGTCAGACATTCACAAGCCTGGTTGGAACAGGACTGACCAATAGCGGCGGCGTACTGCAGGTAACACTCGGCACAACCATTGGTAATTCAGAAATTGAAAACAATGCAGTTACGCTCGGCGCCCAGACAACAGGTGATTATGTGTCCGCGATTGGTAGTCTCGTTGGATTATCTGTTTCTGGTAACAGCGGTGAGGGTAGTACTCCTGGCCTCAGTGTGCTCTATGGATCTACTGCAAATACAGCCGTACAAGGCAATACGCAGATTAGTATTACTGCCGGTACCGGACTTTCAGGTGGCGGCTCGTTTACACTCGGCGCCGGTGGCACGCAGACACTTAATCTTGCCAACACAACGGTGAGTGCGGGAAGTTATGGCGCTCAGTCATCAATTCCAACCTTTACGGTAGACGCACAGGGTCGCCTGACGGCAGCGGGAACTGTAGCTGTTGGCAACCTAGCAAACAGTGCACTTCAAAATAGTAGCTTCAATGTCAGCCTTGGCACGAATCTCAGTGGTAGTAGTAGTGTAGCGCTTGGAGGAACGTTGTCAGTCAACCTTAGTAGCACGCCGAGCTTTACTTCTGTATCTACAGGTACGCTTACGGTTACTGGAGCAATTACGGGGGCAACGAGCACAAATACTATTAACGGCTTGATCATAAACAGTGGTGCGCTATCTGGTGTGACGACACTGAACATGAGCGGTGGCATCACAGCCGCAACATCAAACACGATCAACGGTTTGAACATTAACGCAGGAAATGTCAGTGGGCTTACTGGACTGACCTTCACAAGCGGTGGCATTAATCTCAATAGCGGTGGCATCACAAACGCTGGCGCGTTATCTGGTGTGACCACATTGCAGGCTGCGAGCGGCAAGTTTAATGTCGACGCAAATGGCGGAGTAACGAGTGGCTTTACGCAGCTTGACGGTTCCACAACTGCAACGAGTGCCAGTGGTCTAAGTCCGGGTACGATAAATGTTGGCAGTGGCAACACTGCTAACTTTGACGTTGGTAACTATGTACTCGTTAACGGCACCTATGCGAAGATTACATCCAAGACGGCATCTGCACTGTCCATCACACCGAACCTTAGCTGGTCTGCCGGGGCTGCAGTTACGGAATACTATATTCCTGAAATTGGCGGTGGCAATACAACTTCTACTCTGACAAACCGATTTGGCCGAGGCTACTTCATAGCCGGTGTGGTAACGGGTAACGGTACAACGTATTACAACGAAAATGGCATTACCTCAACACTTGGAACGTTCAATGTGGCAAACGAGAACGTATCAGTGCTCAATATCGGTGGTGCGGCTACAAATATTTCGCTTGGAGCAAGCGGCACTACTGTCGATATAGCAGGTAACCTGCAAACGGCTGCTACAAAGACCATTACTGCTGGTGGTGGCCTGATCATATCAAGCGGCGGCATCTCGAATAATGGTGGCGGTATTACCGGCACCGGCGCATTGGCTGGCGTAACAACTATTTCCGCCACGGGTTCAATTACTGCCGCAACATCAAACACCATCAATGGCCTGAGCATCAACGCGGGTGCACTATCTGGTGTAACGGGTGTCACGTTCAGTTCTGGCGGCATTAACCTCAATAGCGGCGGCATCACAAACGCGGGATCTATCGGTGGCGTTGCTGGACTGACGTTAACGAGCGGTAATCTTGCGCTAGGCGGCGGTAATATCACCGGTGCTGGTTCTATTGCCGGTACATCATTGGGCGTTACGGGTGCAGTAAGTGCGGCTACAACTGGAAATACCATCAACGGACTTATTATCAACAGTGGTGCACTCAGCGGTATCAGTAGTATTTCCGCCTCTGGCTCAATTACGGCAGCTACAACCGGCACAATAAACGGATTAAATATCAACGCGGGTGCTATCAGCGGGGCTACAACGATATCTGCGTCGGGCGCCATAACTGCAGCAACGACTACAAACACGATTAATGGCCTGATCATCAACAGTGGTAGTCTGTCTGGCATCACGGGTTACGCACAGACGAGCGGTGCCTTCTCTGTAACCGGTACGGGCAATATCACGCTTGGCGGTGGTAGCAATGCGCTGACGATTGATTCAACTAACTTTGACCTGACGAGTGCGGGTGCGATTAGCGGCGTGACGACGATTGCACTATCCGGTGCAATCACAGGTGCTACAAGTGGAAATACAATCAACGGTTTGATCATTAACGCCGGTGCACTTTCTGGAGTTACCTCAATTTCTGCCTCCGGCTCAATCACGGCCGCAACATCAAACACCATTAACGGTCTCAGTATCAACGCCGGCGCCTTGAGCGGCGTGACGACTATCTCTGCCTCGGGTGCTATAACAGCGGCAACGGCCACCAATACCATCAACGGCCTGATTATTAACGCCGGAAGTCTTAGTGGTATTACTGGCTTCAGCCAAACGAGTGGTGCCTTCTCGGTTACGGGTACCGGTGCAATAACCATCGGTGGAGGTAGCAATGCGCTGACAATTAATTCAACTGCATTTGATGTATCAAGCGCGGGTGCGATTAGCGGCGTAACGACACTTGCATTATCTGGTGCAATTACCGGCGCCACCGCCACCAATACCATTAACGGCCTGATCATCAATGCCGGCAGCCTCTCTGGCATAACAGGCTACGCACAGACGAGTGGTAACTTTGCAATGAGTGGTACGGGTACGTTTAGCACCGGTACGGGTAATGTTTCACTTAACGGTGCGGTCACAGCATCGGGCGTGCTTAATGCGGGCGGTAATGTGACTATTACGAACAACGCAAGTAGTTACCGAATTGTTCGTTCAACAACTACTTACACCGGTATCGATATTGCTTGTTCGGGTGGTCAGTATCTGAACACTGCTGTTGTAAGGGGTGGTATTATCACGAGTGTTAGTGCTTGTACGGGAGTAGGTCTCTCTGACCAGAGGCTTAAGACTAACATTGTTGGCCTTGAGGGTTCTGTACTTGATAGCCTTAAGGATATCCAGACTGTTAACTTTGATTTTGATTGTACTAATAACTACTTTAGCTCAACTAATACATCATGTGATACCAAGCGGCAGACTGGTGTACTTGCGCAGCAACTGGAAACTGTGCTGCCGGGACTCGTTTACTCTGATGAATACGGATACAAGCATGTGAACTACGAAGGTCTCAGTATCTACACGCTCAGGGGTGTTAGTGAATTATCTAAGTATCTAAATAGTCAGGGTAACGCTAACCTGAACACAATCAGCACGGGTGGCACGCTGCGGCTTACTGCATCGGGTGCACTTCAGAATATTACTGGACTAACCTTGAGTTCAGGTGGTGCATCAATTGTAGGTGGATTGAATAACAATAATAGTGGCATCACCGCCGTGGGTAGCATAACTGGTGCCACAACAATTGGTGCACAAGCAGTAACACTGGAAGCCGATAGTAGTACTAACTTACTCACATTAAAGAAAGATGGTAACGGCGTCTTCACGGTATTTAATAATGGTGCACTCGAGCTGAAGCTCGATAGTAGCAACGCATTTACGGTTAAGGGCGCTAACGGGGATAACGCACTTAATATTGATACCTTGACCGGTAAGGTGAAGATCGGTGCTGGCAATAACGGCAAGACAGTTCTGTTTGTGCTTGATACCAAGAGCAGTGATGGTGACCCGGCAGGTGTTAACGGTGCGCAGTACTACAACAGTGCAATGAAGAAGTTCCGCTGTTACCAGAATGATAAGTGGCAAGATTGTCTACAGACTGCGTTTAGCGAGTACACGATTGCCACTGGAGGAAGCCCATGGACGCAGCCATCTGGTGACTATGAGCTCCCTGGTGAAAACCGAACGTGGATTGACCTCAGTAATGCCAACCAGGCACGTCTCCTTATTAACGTAACTGCGGCGGGTAGCCAAGGTGCAAGTTGTAAGCTCCAGTACAGTCTGACCGAAGACAACCCGATATGGCATGATCTTACTGACAGCGGTAGTACAACGATAGATCGTACCGGTGCGGTCAAGGGTGACTGGCTTCAGATCAAGAACGAGGCTAAGGGTGAAGTGCTCGTGCGTGTTTACTGTAGTGGAGGTAATAATACAGCTACCGTAAATTACAGTAGTATCCGTACACAAATACGTTAAAAAGTCCGTGAAAACTCGTGAAAAGCTTTCTTATATATGCTACGCTTATGGTATAACGAGGGAAACATACAGATATGCGGCAAGTTATTGCGGTATTAAACCAAAAGGGTGGCGTTGGTAAGACGACATCTACCATCAACCTAGGGGCTTATTTTGCGAAGGCGGGGAAGTCGGTGCTTATTGTGGACTTCGATCCGCAGGGTAACGCCACGAGCGGACTTGGTATTGATAAGCACGCTTTGAGCGCAACAATGTACGACGTGCTGTTTGGGCGTGCGGAGGCATCAGATGCCATCCAGGAAACGAATATTGATAAGCTTTTTGTGCTGCCAGCGAATCCAAGTCTTGCTTCAGCCGAAGTAGAGTTGGTTAGTCAGATGCAGCGTGAATTAATCCTCAAGAACATTTTAGCGAATGTTTCATATGATATTGTGCTGATTGACTGTCCACCGTCACTTGGGCTGCTGACTGTGAACGCATTAGCTGCAGCGAACCATTTATTGATTCCCGTGCAGGCAGAATATTACGCGCTGGAGGGATTGAGTCAATTATTGAGTGTCGTTCAGCGCGTGCGGGCAGGGCTGAACCCAGGATTAGACCTTTTGGGTGTGGTGGTGACTATGTACGATAGTCGCACGAGTCTATCGGAGCAGGTATATGATGAGCTCGGAAAGCATTTTAGCGACAAGCTATTTAAGACAGTCGTACCCCGTAACGTGCGCCTTGCTGAGGCCCCAAGCCATGGTAAGTCCATCGCAGAGCATGACAAGTGGTCTAAGGGTGCAAGGGCGTATAAGGCGCTAAGTAAAGAGATATTAGAAAGGATGAAGTAATGGCGGGACTAGGCAAAGGATTTGATGCATTAATACCAACAGACTTCGATCCATCTCTGTTAATCGACAGTAAAGACCGAATACAAAAATTACTCATTACGCGTATTTCGCCGAATCCAGACCAGCCAAGACGCTATTTTGAGCAAGCCGCACTTAATGAGCTTGCTGGGTCACTGAAGCAGTTTGGCGTACTCCAGCCGCTGATCGTGGTGCCGCTTGATGATGGCAATTATCGCCTTGTAGCCGGTGAGCGTCGTTGGCGCGCAGCGCAAATTGCTGGCCTGACCGAACTTCCGGTTATTATTCGTGAACCCGCACAGCTCGAGGAGCTTGAAATTGCACTTATTGAAAACGTGCAGCGCGTTGATTTATCTCCGCTCGAACAAGCGATATCGATTGAACGCCTACACCAGCAGTTTAACCTCACATATAGGCAAATTGCGGAACGTCTTTCAAAGGCAGAGACGACAGTCAGCAATCTCGTTCGACTGTTGCAGCTTCCTGAATCCGCGCGCGATGCGCTTGCTGAGAACAAAATTAGTGAAGGACACGCCCGGGCGATTTTGTCACTTAAAGCATATCCAGAAGCGCAAGAAGAACTACTACAGAATATTATTGAGAAGAGCTGGTCGGTGCGCCAGGCGGAGCAGTTTGCGACAACCTATAAGCAAGGCGTTAAAAAAGAGGAAGCCGTAAAGGAACGCATGGCTACCGAAACACCAGAAACTAAGCGTCTCAGTAAAACGCTCAAGACGCCTGTGAGTGTTCGTCGTACTGCAAAGGGTGGTCGTCTTGAGATTCATTTCAAGAGTGACGATGAGCTCGGTAGCTTACTCGAAAAGCTTAACAACCTCTAGAATCTAAAATTTACGAACCGTATCCAGGGGATAGAGCCGCAGAACAAGCTTACCAATAATGTCCTTGGACGGTACGGTGCCAATCACGCGCGAATCAAGGGAGTTAACACGGTTATCTCCACACACGAATACTTCGCCTTCTTCTACTGTTATATCTACATCGCCAGTGGTAATGTCTACAGAGTCACCGTGATCTTGTCCGGCATCAGGGTCAAATCCTTCCGGAAATGCCGCATTATATACACGGATTGAGCCATCTTTAACGACAACACGGTCACCTGGTACGCCAATGACTCGCTTTACGAGCTGTTTTTCACCACCATCGTCGAGTGACCCATCATGGATAACACTTGTCTTAAAAATAATGATATCGTTGCGGTTAGGAACATAATCTTTTCCGGTTAAGCTGGCGATAGTCTTGGGCACCTTAAGTACCAATAGTCGGTCGTGGTTTTCGAGGGTTGTTTCCATGCTCGGGCCGTCAACTTCATATGATTGAAACACAAATGTAGTGAGGAGCAGGGCAATGATCGGAGCGGCTATTAATATCGCAACCGTAGATATAATTGCCCGCAGGCCTTCTCCCTTTGGTTCCGGGGCTGGAGTGTCTGGAAGTGTCGGCATAACTTGAATGGGTTGTCCGGGATTTGTGTTGGGCTGCAGATTTTGCTGCGGGGGAAGATTGTTGTTAGGTTCCATTTCAGGTACTAACTATACCTTAAATCCAAAATACTTGATATAAAGAAAAGCGGTTTGGTGGCAAAAAATACGTCATTTCTCGTTTTACTAGCCGGCGGTTTCGCGTATACTAGATCTTGGAAATTATGGACAACTTTCGAAAACATAACGCGCCGCGTAAATCCTCACGAGGCGGAATGGATGGGTTTGCTCATCGACCAGGGCGTGCTAACCAAGTGACACGTCGCGGCTCGATCGCAGGCGCTGCAAAGCCAATTGCGCGGGTTGATGATTTTAGAGGCAAGGACGGATTTCGTCCAGTTGCTCAGAACAAGTTAACTTCAAATAATCCGGTCGCAAATCCTCATGGTGGACGCGGTTCATCAGAGCCGATGGGCTCTGGTATGAAGCTTGATCTTCCAAAGTCATCTGGTGAGAAGCACAAAAAACGTAGCAAAAAGAAAATAGTGCTGCGAGTGATGGTAAGCCTCTTTTTGGTCTTATTTGTATTGGGCGGACTCTTATTCGGTAACGCATATCTAAAAGCAAAGAAGATATTTAGTGGTGGCGGTAACGCACCAGCACTTGATGCTAACGTTGATCCTACGAAACTCAAGGGTGAAGGTGATGGTCGTGTGAATGTGTTGATGCTTGGCAAGGGTGGCGCAGGGCACGACGGAGCTGATCTGACCGACACCATTCTTATTATGAGTATTGATCCAATTCAAAAGGATGCATCAATGCTCAGTATTCCACGTGATTTCTGGGTTAAGACAGACGCAGGGCAGTCAAAGATTAACGCTGTCTATGCGAACGCTAAATATAAGGTTCTGAATGGCAAAAAGACATCTGATATCAACGAGCGTGCGGAGCAGGCCGGACTTGCTGCTATTGAGACAGAGGTCGAAGAAGTGTTTGGAGTGCCAATTCACTATCACGTGATGGTTGACTTCACTGCATTTGAAAAGGCCATTAATACGGTTGGCGGAGTTGATATTAATGTCGCTAAAAGTGGCGTTGTATACGAACGGCTCTGGAACCCAGTAACTCGTAAGAACTACGTGCTTGATGTCAAAGAAGGCAGGCAGCACTTCGACGGCGAAAGGGCACTATTCTATGCCCGCTCACGTCACACGAGTGCACGTGGTGACTTTGACCGCGCTGAGCGTCAACGTGCAGTTATCTTGGCACTCAAGGATAAGGTTATGTCTGCGGGCACCTACGGTAATCCAGTGAAGATTAATCAACTGGTAAATGAATTTGGTGATCACGTACGATCAAACCTTACGACCGGTGAAGTGCTCCGCGTGTATGACATTATGAAGGGAATTGATTCAACGAAGGTCGGTTCCTTGGGCCTCGCGGATCCACCAAACGTGCTAGTTAACACTGGTATGATAAACGGCCAGTCAGTTGTTCAGCCAATTGCAGGTCTGTATAACTATACGGCGATACAAAGCTTTGTGCGCAATTCATTGAAGGATGGGTATATTAAGAATGAAAACGCCTCGATCGCAGTATTCAATGGCTCTACTGTTACTGGTCTTGCCGGTAAACGAGCTGATGAGCTGAAGTCATTCGGATATAACATTACTACCGTAGCAAATGCACCAACTAAAGATTATGCTCAAACGACATTGATTGATCTGACAAATGGCCAAAAGAAATACACTAAGAACTATCTCGAAAAGCGTCTCAAAGTAACAGCAACGACAACGTTGCCTCAGGGCATCAATGCAAATGGTGCAGAGTTTGTTATAATATTGGGACAAAATGAGAGCACTAATTAGAGATCAATCAACCGTCAGATTTTCAGCTGAAACCTCCAGCTCAAGGACTGCAAAACTACTATCTCCGGTTGGCGTAGCACCGACTACGTCAACAATTGCTAATAGCTTTTCGTCTCTCAGTCTGGAGGCTTCATTATGAAAATTGCCGGCCGACTGAACTCTAGTAAACTAAAACCTGCCCAGGGCTTCGCCCACTATTTCCATATTGGTCTTGCATCATTCTTGCCGGCAATTCTTTTTGTACTTGTTCGGATTGATTTTGTAACACTTGCGCTACTGCTTGTATTACTCAGTAAATGGCGTATGTTTGTTGTCAGGCCGCGCTACTGGCTCGTTAATTTAATCTCTAACGCAGTTGATATTATTGTTGGGCTATCTGTCGTGATTTTCATGAGTCACACCTCGAGCGCGCTCGCGCAGCTTACTATCGCGCTACTGTACGGAGTTTGGTTGGTATTTATTAAGCCTCGCTCATCGGTCTTCTTTGTGTCAAGTCAAGCACTGATTAGCTTGGCAACTGGCTTAGTGGCGACCTACATGACTTGGGTTGACGCACCAACACTTCTGATGGTGATTGTGACCTGGCTCGTAGCGTATCTCTCTGCCCGGCATTTCTTCACGAGTTTTGAGGATGATTTTAATGACTTTTACGCCTACACATGGGCCTATTTCAGCGCAGCGCTCGTGTGGCTGCTTGGGCACTGGCTCTTGTTCTATGGAGTTATTCCGCAGCCAGCACTGCTTTTGACGGTGCTCGGTTTCGGGCTTGGCGGTATGTACTACCTTGATGATAAGGATCGACTGACGCCGCTCGTGAAGCGTCAATTCATGTTTATTATGTTTGCGGTCGTTTTAGTTGTTCTAGTCTTCTCTGACTGGGGCGATAAAACACTGTAACCAGTTATTTCAGTAGTTTCTCAGCAAAGGGGGTTAGCATGAGCAAAGACAACAAAACAGAGGGTGCTATGAAATTGCCAAAAATACCGGTAGCAGATAAATCTAAATCTTTGGGGGTCGTATTCTTGCTCGTGGCAAGTCTATCATTTGGCTTCTTGGGTGGTTGGCTCGGCTCAGGCGCGAAGGAGCGAGATGCGGTTAATTCGACTATCTCAAAAGCCGATCAACAGGTGGTATTGAATGAGAGTCAACTGATTTCTGATATTGCAAAGACGGTGAGTCCGAGCGTCGTATCGATAGATGTAACAACCCAGGCGCAGCAAACCGATTTCTTTGGTCGTAGCCGATCTTACGAACAGCAGAGTGCTGGCACTGGTGTAATCATTAGCGAGAGCGGCTATGTAATTACGAATCGCCACGTCGTAGACGGCGCTTCTGATGATATCTCAGTAACCTTATCTGATGGCACGACGCTTGATGATGTAGAGCTTGTGGGGCAGACTTCTAACTCCGATACGCTTGATATCGCATTCCTTAAAATCAAGGATACCAAGGGCAAGAAGCTGACCGCTGCTAAGCTGGGTGATTCAAGCAAGGTCCAGGTTGGTGATAAGGCTGTGGCAATCGGTAATGCACTTGGTCAGTTCCAGAACACCGTTACCTCTGGCATCATCTCCGGCTATGGTCGTGATCTAGAAGCAGGAAGTTCAGATGGATCTGAATCAGAATCACTCCAGAATTTATTCCAGACCGATACTGCAATTAATGAAGGTAACTCTGGTGGTCCACTCGTAAATATCAGCGGCGAAGTAATTGGTATCAACACTGCAGTTGCAAGTGGTGGTGCGGAAAACATTGGTTTTGCGATCCCAATCAATGATGTGCAGGGACTTGTAAAGACGGTGCTGGAAAAGGGCAAATTAGAGCGTCCATACCTTGGTATCCGCTACGTTACGCTTAATGATGAATATGCCTATCAATATAATTTGAATGTAAAGCGCGGTGCATATTTGGCGCCAAGCCAAAGCGGCTCTGCCATCATAAGTGGTAGCCCAGCAGAAAAGGCTGGCCTCAAAGAGAAGGATATTATTACCAAGATCGATGGCACAAGCATCGACGAAAAGAATAGCCTTGTGTCGCTCGTGAGCCGTAAGGCGGTGGGTGAAAAAGTTGAATTAACCGTTGTCCGTGACGGTAAAGAGCAGAAAATAACTATTACGCTCGAAGCATTCAAGCAATAAGTTCTTACTATAAAACCGCGTGAAAACTTTTGCTACAGAAGTTTTCACGCGGTTTTCGTATATCTGTTATTTCGTGAAAAGGCCTAGGGTCTAACTTTTCACGGCAAGATATTCAATGAATCCATTGATGGCAAATGAGGCTTCCTTGGCAGAAGTATAGGTAACGACATCCGTCTGTGGTGATCCTTCGATCATAGCAGAAAGTTTACGGCCTTCTTGTGGCCGATACAGGGCAAGTACCGGTTTGCCCATCTCTTCTGCCTTGGCAATTTCGTAGCCTACGCCGAGGCTTGGATTGCTAACCTCGGCAATAACCGCATCAGCTTCGGTTACCCATGACATGTCTCGTTCATGAATAAACTCGCTAGGGTCAGGGCTGCCTTGGGGCGTGAGCTTATTGTCGGCAAAAATTTCAGTCAAAACAACAGCCTTAGTTTTAATGTGGTCAACCAGTTCTTGGTATATTTCTGCATCATCTCGGCCACCACGGATAGAGCAGGCAAAATAAATCTTATGCATACGCTAAAGTATACGGTTATACGGGGATGCGTGTAAATGATTGGGTGAGCACTTCAGTCTTGCCGGGGACGAAGCCGTGATTTTTGGCGATGCCTGCTAGGTTGTCGTGCTGCGACTCCAGGGTCTCCGTTATCACAATGATCTCTTGGTCTTCAAACGCGTCTAATTGATCAAACATAATGCGGTACAGGTCGAGCCCATCGGGTCCACCAAATAATGCGAGTTTTGGTTCATGGTTCGCAGCCTGATTTATTTCATATTCGTCCGGTACGTATGGAAGATTGGCGAGTATAGCAACAGGTCCAGGGTAAGCATCAAGATTAATATTTCTGAGTAAATCACCGTGCTTTGTTTCGATATCAGCGCCGAGCTGCTTGGCATTTTGTTTGGTAACCCCCAGGCAGTTTTCATCAATATCTACTGCAATAACTTCTGAGTCAGGTTTAGTTAGCGCGGCAGATATTGCCAGTGCACCGCTACCTGTGCCAACATCAATGATGAGCGGAATATGACCATAGCGAGAAAGTATATCGATCATTGATTCCGATTCCGGGCGGGGAACAAGCACATCTTCGTTAACGATGAATTCACGGCCATAAAACTCCGCCTTACCGCGGATATATGCGAGCGGTTCGTGTGTTAGTCTGCGCTGAACCATGCTATCAAGTTTCTCCTGTTGCTCAGCTGTAAGCTCAAGTTCCGGGTGTGCCAGTAAGTGAGCACGACCCTTGCCGGTCACATCTTCAAGTAATATCAAGCTGTCAAGTCGTGCTGACTCAATACCTGCATCTGCTAGAAGTTTTTCAGCTAACCTAAGCTGCTGGCTCGTCGTTGATAAGTTGGCGTTCATAATCATGGAGTTGTTCGATGATGTCGTCGATATCACCAGCAAGGGCAGCGGGGATGTTGCTACGTGAATAGCCAACGCGGTGATCGGTGATACGGTCCTGCGGGAAGTTATAGGTACGGATTTTCTCAGAGCGGTCACCTGAGCCGATGAGTTTACGGCGAGCTTCTGATAGCTTAGACTGTTCTTCATCGATCTTGTGCTGGAGGAGTCGTGAACGGAGGACGCTCATGGCTTTTTCCTTGTTTTTGATCTGGGATTTTTCATCCTGGTTGCTGACGACAAGACCTGATGGAAGGTGGGTAATACGCACGGCACTGTCTGTTGTGTTAACCGACTGGCCACCATGGCCACCGGCGCGGTATACATCGATACGGAGGTCATTCGGGTGGATTTCGATATCAGTTTCTTCGGCCACCGGCATGACTGCCACGGTTACGGTACTGGTGTGGATGCGACCTTGAGATTCCGTTGCAGGGACACGCTGAACACGATGCACGCCAGCCTCGAACTTGAGCATGCGGTAGGCATCATCAGCGTGAATTTCAAAGACGATTTCTTTGAAACCACCATTATCAGAAGGGCTTTCGCTAATAAGTTCTGTTTTGTAGCCGTGCGCTTCTGCCCAGCGGACATACATGCGGTATAGCTCTCCGCCAAAAATAGCTGATTCGTCGCCTCCGGCAGCTGCGCGAATTTCGATGACGATGTCTTTTTCGTCATTTGGATCTTTCGGTGTCAGGGCTTCTGCGAGCTGCTCGTCGTTGCTTGCAATCTTGGGTTCTAGTTCGGTAAGCTCCAGCTCTGCAAGCTCGGTCATCTCGGCATCGCCGCTGGCAACAATCTCTTCTGCCTGTTTTTTAGCGTCCTGCAGCTGATAATACTCATCAAATAGGGAAATGATTGCCTCGAGCTTGCTCTGACGCTTGGCGAGCTTTGGGTACTCAGGTGTACTAAACACACCAGGATCTTGTAACTTTTCCTGTAATTCTGCGTATTCCGCGCGAAGGGCTTGTTCTTTGGCTTCCATAGTCTTACTTAGTATACCCGTATGCAATTAAAAACCACCCATCGAAGTGACGGGTGGTCTTAAATCTCTGTAGTTACTTTTCGCCGAGCTTCTTAGCTGCTTCTTTGTTAGATGGCTTAGCTGCTGATTTCTTAGCTGCTGCCTTCTTAAGTGCTTCTGCGCGCTCTTTAGCTGCTTCTTGGCGAGCCTTGAACTTGTCAACACGACCTTCGATGTCGAGCATCTTTTCCTGCCCAGTGAAGAACGGGTGAGACTTGCTAGAAATGTGGATCTTAACGAGTGGGTATTCTACGCCGTCGAGCGTAATCTTATCATCTGTTGCAACAACAGAACGAGTCAGAAAGGTGTCGTTAGTATTTAGATCCTGGAAAACTACGGGGCGGTAGTTGCTTGGGTGGATATCTTTTTTCATTGTATAAATCCTTGGCCAATTAATGATTTCGCTGGTTAGCAGTAGGCCTTGCTGCAGTCAACGTTATAACTGGGACAGTTTACCGCAATGCTTAGGTATTGTCAATCTGTCTCTACTCTGTTAGAATAGCTTGGTAATTAAGTAAGCAGGTTGGAAAGAATCCTCTGGTACGATGTCTCGCTCGAGATCCGTATTGGCATCCATCCGAAGGTCAAGGATTCAAGAAAGGTTCTATTTTATGGCATCAGTTGATGTTGATATCAAAAAACTATTAGAAGCAGGTGCTCACTTTGGTCACAAGACCAGTCGTTGGCACCCTAAGATGGCTCAGTACATCCACAGTAAGCGCGGTGGTAGCCATATCATCGATCTTACCAAGACTGTTTCTAGCCTTGAGTCAGCGCTGAACTTCCTCGAGAACACAGCGGCTGAAGGTAAGCAGATTCTTATCGTTGGTACGAAGCGCCAGGCGCACGATGTTGCAAAGCAGATCGCTGAAAACACCAAACAACCATTTGTTGTAGAGCGATGGCTCGGCGGTATGCTCACAAACCGTAACACTATTGGCGGCCGCGTGAAGCACCTCAAGGATCTTGAGGGCAAGATGGAATCTGGCGCGCTTGCGACCAAGTACAACAAGCTCGAAGTACAGCGTTTCCAGGAAGAAATCGATGACATGAACCACATTTATGGTGGAATCAAGAACTTGGCTGCAAAACCAGGTGCAGTATTTGTATTCGATGTTACTCACGACGTAAACGCAGTGCGCGAAGCGAACAAGCTTGGTGTGCCTGTCGTTGCACTTGTTGATACCAACGCAGATCCAAGTCAGGTTGCATACCCAATTCCTGCGAACGACGACGCGATCAAGGCTATCCAGCTTATCGGTAGTTACGTAGAGGCTGCTATCACAGCGGGTGCTGCTAAGGCTGCTAAAAAGTCAGAAGCAAAATCAGCTGACAAAGACGAGAAATAGCTCTTTTTAACAAGAAATAACCACTGTTAAGTGGATATGTAGGTGAGTGCAGTCTAGGATGACGAGCGAGGCTTGAGCCTGAAGCGTACTGAAGTACGGTGAAGGATCAGACGTAAGCTCGACGCCTAAGAATGTGCCACATACGTATGCACGCACGTAAAGGAGAAAAAAATGGCAAATATTAGTATCGAAGAAATCAAGCGCCTACGCGAACTAACTGGTGTTGGTATTACCGACGCTAAAGCTGCACTTGTAGAGGCAGAAGGCGACTTTGATAAAGCACTTGAAGCGATGCGTAAAAAGGGACTTACCAAGGCTGAAAAGCGTGGTGAGCGTGAAGCACGCGAAGGTCAGGTTGGCACATACAACCATGGCGGCCGTATCGGTGTAATCGTTGAACTTAACTGTGAGACAGACTTTGTGGCTCGCGGTGATATCTTTGCAGAACTCGTAAAGGATGTTGCGATGCACATTGCTGCATCAGCACCTGCATACGTCAGTGCGGATGATATCCCTGCAGAAACACGTGAAGCTAAGAAGCAGGAACTGCTCGCAAGTGATGCACTCAAGAACAAGCCAGCTGAAATGGCTGATCAAATTGTTGAAGGTCAGCTCAAGAAGTACTTTGCTGAGCTATGTCTTATGGACCAGCCTTACATCAAGAACCCAGACCAGACGGTCGGTGACTACGTGAAGCAGCAAGCTGCTCTGATGAACGAGAACGTAGTTGTGCGTCGCTTCTCTCGCATCGCCCTTGGCGAAGTAGCCTAGCTTCACTATGAGAGAGAAATCGCCGTGCGGTGAGTGTGGCCTTCGATTAATCGATGATGCTGAGCAGCTAGAGAGGTGCCGTACATTCGTACAGGATGTCATCCATCAGTGGTGGAGTGGCAATCCTACGCTAGAACTCAGGGATGTTGTAATGGATAATTATTCCACTATTCGTGACTGGGGTGAGGATGAGCGGCATCAAATGGATGAATGTTTTGCCGAACACTCTTCCGCGCGTTGTGATAGCCTTAATCCATAGAGGACGTTCAATAAAACGAAAACAGCGGTAGAATTTACCGCTGTTTTTTTCTATACTTAGTAGTTAGTAAGACAGGAGATTTCTATGAATCCAGTGCAGGCAGTCAATGATGCGGATACAAAATTCCAAAATGCAGTAAAACATTTTGAAGAAGACTTAAAGAGCGTTCGAACGGGACGTGCACACCCAAGCATGCTTGATGGTGTTGTCGTCAAGGCATATGGCGCCGATATGCCGCTGATTCAGGTTGGAAATGTGACTGCTCCAGAAGGCCAGTTACTACAGATCACTCCGTTTGACCCGGGTAACATCCAAGCGATTGCATCTGCAATTCGTGATAATCCAACACTTGGGCTTAATCCATCTGACGATGGCCGTGTGGTTCGCGTGCCAATCCCCCCGCTCAACGAAGAGCGTCGCCGCGAATACGTAAAGGTTGTGGGCGGTAAGCTTGAAGACTGCATGGTTGTGCTCCGAAACATTCGCCGTGATGCGATGGATGCAATTGATCAGGGTAAAAAAGACAAAGAAATTGGTGAAGACGAGGCGAAGCGCCTTCAGAAGCAAGTCGAAGATAACCTGACACAGTACAAGACACAGGCTGAGGCAGCGTCCAAGGCCAAAGAGCAAGAAATCCTAACAGTCTAATTTATGAGCGAGCAATCGATTCCGGCACATGTTGGGCTGATTCTTGATGGTAATCGTCGTTGGGCAAAAGCAAAAGGACTGCCAACGCTCGAAGGCCACAGGCAAGGAGCCGAGGCATTCAGGGCAGTATCTCTCGCGGCATTTGATCGCGGCGTGAAGTATGTCAGTGCTTATACGTTTTCGACAGAGAACTGGCAACGTACTGAAGAAGAAGTGGGTTACTTGATGAAACTGCTCATCAAAGCGGTCGAGAAACATCTAAAGACATTTCATGAAGCCAATATAAAGATTGTGCTGCTTGGTCGCCGCGAAGGGCTTGATAAATCAGTCTTAAAAGCTATTGAAAAGACAGAGGAACTCACACGGGACAATACACGGGGTACGTTAGCACTCTGTTTCAACTACGGCGGCAAGGCCGAGCTCGTTGATGCTGTAAAAGGAATTGTTAACTCTGGTGTTACATCAGAAGAAATCACCCCAGAACTTATCATGCAGCATGTTTACGCACCTGAAGTGCCGGAGATTGACCTCCTCATTCGAACTTCCGGTGAACGGCGCACATCTGGCTTTATGCTTTGGCGCTCAGAGTACGCTGAACTCTATTTCACGGATACCATGTGGCCTGACTTTGATGAGCAAGCTCTCGACGTAGCACTTGAAGATTACTCCAATCGCAAACGCCGCTTCGGCAAATAGCATGAAAATTTTGTGATAATAAAGTTTTCACGGGACATTCTGTATCTGTTATTTTGTGAAAATATTGGGTACAAAAAGTTTTCACAGAATACATTCAGGTAGTGTATAAAGCTTATAGTTTTCAGGACCTGTTTGGTATAATTATTCGTATATGTCGATCTTCTTATTGATTCTGGGGCTTGTTTTATTTGTCGGATTGGTTGTTATACACGAGTGGGGCCATTTTATTATGGCTCGCCGTGGGGGTGTCGATGTTGAAGAATTTGGGATTGGCTTCCCACCAAAAGCCAAGACCCTAACTAAGAAAAATGGTACAGAATATACACTCAACTGGCTGCCGCTTGGGGGGTTTGTGCGTCTGAAGGGTGAGCATGATGCCAACAAAACAAAGGGTAGTTACGGCGCTGCGCCGCTCCTGACTAAGGTCAAGATTATGGTTGCTGGTGTGGTTATGAATCTTGTGACCGCATACGTACTCCTGGTGCTGCTTGCGCTGGTGGGTATCCCAAAGCTCGTTGATAATCAGTTTGCGGTTACAAATAACGAAACAATTACGCGCCAGGATGTGTTCATTGGTTATCTTGAGGAAGGTTCTCCTGCGGAGAAGGCTGGGCTTCAGTGCCGTGATGTTATTGCAAGTATCGGCCAGGTTGATGGGCCACAGCATACCATCAAGACCGACGAGGCACTGCCAAAATACACTAAGGAATTTGCAGGTCAAAAGGTACTCGTTCAGTATCGCCGTGATGGTGAATTGAAGCGCACAGAAGTACAACTCCGCAGTACAGAAGAAGTTGAGGCAAGTAAAAAAACCGATAATCCAAAGGGTTACTTTGGTATTTCGCCAGGTGAATTCACGGTGGCTAGGTACACATGGTCGGCGCCAGTTGTAGCTGGCGGTCTGATGGCCCAGTTTACGGAACTAACGTTCAAGGGACTTGGTTCTGCGGTGGCTGGCCTATTCCAGGGTGACACCGCTAAGGCAACTGAACAAGTGACAGGACCTGTTGGCATATTTGTGGTGCTGCAACAGGGATCTGATCTTGGTATTCAGTTCATACTATTTGTTATTGCGATAATCTCACTGTCATTGGCAATCATGAACGTGCTACCAATTCCTGCACTGGACGGTGGTCGCTTATTTGTGACATTGATATACCGCGGTCTTCGCAGGCAGCTAACCGAAAAGGCAGAGGATCGAATTCACGGCACTGGGTTCGCACTGCTCATGGTACTGTTCGTGCTGATTACAATTGTAGATGTAAAACGGTTCTTCTAGGCCTATGACAACATTCAATCCGCATATGGTGGCAATAACGCTACTGTGTGCGCTTGGTTTTTATGGTGCATTTTGTTTCCTTAGGAAGCGCCAGGGAAAAGCTGACGAGCTGGTCAACTGGTCCCCGTTAGAGGCGGTTGGTATTACGGTAGGATTATACTTCTCGACTCAGATTATAGCCGCGCTCGGACTGGGTGCTTTTGGCAGTTTAAGCGGCAAAACAGACACTGAGTTAACCAGTCTTATTGAAGGTTCGTTCCCGCAATTTGTGTACATTTTGGCCGTAGAGTCACTGACAATACTGCTGCTGCACAATTTTATGGTGCGCCGAAAGACGCCGTGGAGTGCGATTGGCTGGGTAAAGCCGAAACTTTCCGATATTGTATATGCACTTGCGGGATTCGGCGCCTATTTTGTGCTGTATGCCTTTATTATTGCGCAGCTGGTTCACGAGTTCTTGCCGATTGATACGGAGCAGCAACAGGACCTAGGATTCGATAAAAATGTCGTAGGTCCTGAGCTGATTTTTGTATTCTTAAGCCTTGTTATCCTGCCGCCGCTCGTCGAGGAGATTCTAGTGCGCGGTTTTCTATTTACGGGACTTAAAAACAAAATGAAATTATTGCCAGCAATGCTGATCACAAGTGTGGTATTTGCTGCGGCTCATCTACAGTGGGGCAGTGATGCGCCACTGCTTTGGACGGCGGCGATTGATACATTTGTACTGTCATTGGTATTAGTTTATGTTAGGTGGCGTAGTAAGAGTCTATGGCCAGGAATTGGCATCCACTTCATTAAGAACGGCATCGCATTTCTGGCACTGTTCATTTTTAAAGTGGTCTAGAAGTCATAACTGGGGTACAATAACGGTAATTATGACGCAGCATGTACTATCACCCCGCGTTCCAAAGCTCCCGGCGTAGCCGTAGTAGCCTTTCTTTTCGACGACTTTTTATAATCTAATTACAGGAAACAGTATGAGAACATCACAGTTATTCACAAAAACAAGAAAACAAGCGCCATCTGACGAGACAGCCATAAATGCACAGCTACTCATTAAAGCAGGTTTTATACACAAAGAGATGGCTGGTGTATATGCCTTTCTACCTCTCGGTAAGAGGGTTTTGGATAACATTGCACAGATTATTCGCGAGGAGATGAATGCAGTTGGTGGCCAAGAGGTACAGATGACTACCTTGCAGCCAAAAGATATCTTTGAAAAAACTGATCGTTGGGATGACGCAAAAGTTGATAACTGGTTTAAGACCAAGCTTGCGAATGGAACCGAGCTGGGCATGGGCCTGACGCACGAGGAGCCAATTGTAGATGCACTGAGTGACTATATTCAGTCATATAAAGATTTGCCACTGTCGGTATATCAAATTCAGTCTAAGTTTCGTAATGAGCTGCGTGCAAAAAGTGGACTACTGCGAGGCCGTGAATTCTTAATGAAGGATATGTACAGCTTTTCTCGTGACCAGGCGCAGCATGATGAGGTGTACGAACAAATTGCAGCTGCGTACGTACGGGTGTTTGATCGGCTTGGAATCGGTGATTTTACATATAGGACCTACGCTGACGGCGGTATTTTTACGAAACGATTTAGTCACGAATACCAGACGCTGAGCGATGTTGGTGAAGACACAATTTACGTTGATGAGGCTAAGAAGATTGCTGTTAACGAAGAAGTCTATACTGACGAGAACCTTGAGAAGATGGGTCTCAAAAAAGAAGACCTTGTTCAAAAGCGTGCTGTTGAGGTAGGTAATATATTCCCGCTCGAGTCTAAATATACAGACGCGCTCGGTGTCTACTATATTGACGAGAACGGCAAGCAGCAGCCGATTATTGCTGGATGCTATGGTATTGGCGTAAGTCGCCTTGTTGGTATGCTTGCAGAGCACTTTTCTGATGATAAAGGACTTGTATGGCCAGAGGCGGTGGCGCCGTTTAAGGTGTATCTAGCTCGACTTGGAGACGATGAAGCTGTCGTTGCAGAGGCAGACAAACTGTACAATAACTTGACTACTGCTGGAGTTACGGTACTATATGACGACAGCGACAAGAGGCCAGGGGAGAAGTTTGCAGATAGCGAACTGATGGGCATCCCATACCGCGTTGTAGTAAGTGGTCGCACCGTAGAAGGCGGTGCTCACGAACTGAAAGGTCGCCTGGAAAGTGAAGCTCGACTTGTTAGTAGCGATGAAATCGTGAAAGCACTGTCATAGTCATTAGCATATTGGTATAATGAATGCGATTCCGAGGTGACGGTAACAGGATCCATAAGGTTTAGGGGGAGTTATTATGAACAAGAAGTTTAGTCTGACACAGACCGGTATTGATGAATTACAGGCGGAGCTCGCTAATTTAATTGCAGAGCGTGGTCCAGTTGCAGAAAAGATTAAAACTGCACGTGAATTTGGCGATCTTTCAGAAAACGCTGAATATCAGACTGCCCGCCAGGAGCAGGAAAAGCTCGAGGCTCGTATTAGCGAGATCGAGAACATCCTCAACAACGTAGAAGTTATTAAGCAGCCAAAGGGCGACAGCAAGGTCCAGCTTGGCTCGACCGTTACACTTAAGAATGACGGTAAAACTAAGAAGTTCCAGGTTGTTGGTACAATCGAGGCTGATCCACTTGAGGGTAAGATTTCTGATGAGTCTCCAATTGGTCAGGCGCTACTTGGCAAAAAGCTCGGCGACGCTGTAGAAATTAAGACCCCAGCAGAAACCACTACGTACAAGATCACAGATATTGCGTAAGTGAAAGCAATAGTAATAATAAATTTGCTATCAGTGGTACTCCCGTTAGGAGTATGTGGTATATTTTTGATTTCACGTGGCCGCCCTTTTTTCTTCTTTCTGGGCTCATTTTTTCTGTTTATTGCACTATTCCTGACATGGTATGTGGTCCGGCATCACCGTAAATAAAAGGTTGAAGGCTTTTCAACAGGGGTAGAATAGGTTACACTTGTAGGCAACATGCAATGGTTAAATACAATTGTTGATGAATTGATCGCCCGCCACCCGGAGGGCGATATTGTTGTGTCTTCTGGTGTGTCGCCATCAGGCACGTACCACATGGGTACGCTCCGCGAAGTTTTAACAGCAGAAATTGTTGCCCGTGAAGTGCGCCGCAGGGGCAGAAGTGCGATCCACTATCATGTTGTTGATGATCTGGATATTTTCCGTAAGGTACCGGTCGATGTGCCGGCTGACTTTAGCGTACATCTTGGCAAGCCGCTTTGTGATGTACCTTCACCAGATGGGAGTGATCAATCCTATGCGGACTATTTCCTGAACGATTTATTAATTGCCTCGGGGGGACTTCACCTCGATCTTAACGTTATCCGTGCTCATGAAAAATACCGCAGTGGTTACTTTGTGCCGGTCATTGAGAGGGCGCTCGAGAGCATAGAGGTTATTAAGCAAGTACTCAAAGATATCTCGGGCCGCGACCTTGACGAAAACTGGTCTCCTGTTCAGGTTGTAGAGGACGGCTATCTCAAAAATCGTCGTTTCATTAGTATTCAGAAAGACACCCAAGAAATTGTGTACGAGAACAAGGATGGGCAGCCGGCTACAGTCAGTTATGCTCATGGTGAGGTGAAGTTGAACTGGCGTATTGACTGGCCAGCACGCTGGTCACTACTTAATGTCCAGGCAGAGCCATTTGGCCGTGATCATGCAACCAAAGGCGGCTCATATGACACTGGAGTTGAACTAGTAAAGCAGGTATTTGACACACGACCACCACTACCGGTCCCATATAATTTCATTAATAAAACCGGCGACACCAAAAAGATGAGCAAGAGCAAAGGCGATGCCATTACTGCCGCTGATCTTCTGAAGTTACTACCGGCAGAGGTCGTCTGGTTCTTCGTCATGCGTCATAGCCCTGATAAGCTACTTTTTTTTGATGCCGGACCAACATTAATGCGACTGGTTGATGAGTTTAGTGAATTGTTGTCGAAATCTAATAAGACCGACGGTGAAAAACAGTTGTTAGAACTGTGCCTTGAGGGCGTTACAGAGCAAACAGTTAGTCGTATTCCATTTACACACCTTGTTGCAAGTTACCAAGCTGCGCTTAAGGATGCTGATAAGACTATCGAGGTTATTGCTCGAACTGAGTATGCTGACATAGCCCGCAAAGAAGCTGATATCATTCGCAGTGAACTACGATTTATTGATGAGTGGTTACGTGTTAGTGCGCCCGACGATGTAAAGTTCGAGCTGAAGGAGTCACTTGACGTATCTCAGTTTACGGAACAGCAGAAGGCCTTTTTTGTGGGACTTGCAGAGAAAGTTGCGGCTGCCCCGGCCGATGCTGACGGTAGCTACTTCCATGATGCAATATATGCATTCAAGACTGATGAAATGGGTCCCAAAGATTTGTTCCAGTCACTGTACGCTTTGATCATTGGTCAGACATCAGGTCCGCGAGCGGGCTGGTTCCTGAGCCTCCTGCCGCGTGATTGGCTCGTTGCTCGACTTCGTCTCGAGAAATAATACTTGATGAGTCATGGTTGTAATGACAATTAAGATCGAATACGCTTAAATAGGTTTATAGGGCTGATAGGAGGGTATATGAAAGTAGTGTGGAATGGTAATACAATTGCCGAGGCGCCAAAAGAAGATCTTATTTATATTGAAGGCAATTGGTATTTTCCACCATCAAGTGTAAATGCTGATTATTTGGTAAAAAGCGACACACCTTATACTTGCCCTTGGAAAGGCGTTTGTCAGTACTTTACGATTACTGACGGGACGACTACGGCGCAGGACGATGCATGGTCATATCCTGAACCCTTGCCATCTGCGATCGAGCAGGTAAAGAAAGATTTCTCTAATTACGTTGCATTTTGGCGCAGCGCGGTAGTTGAAGAATAATGGCAAAAGCTATATTTGCGGCAGGTTGTTTCTGGGGTGTGCAATATTATTTCGACCAAGTTCCGGGTGTGATATCGAGCCGTGTTGGCTATACAGGCGGTCATACTGAAAACCCGACGTATGAAGAAGTCTGTACCCATACAACCGGACATGCCGAAGCAGTGGAGTTAGAATTTGATGAATCACAAGTTTCATACGAAACGCTCCTGAAACAGTTTTTTCATATGCATGACCCAACTCAGCTAAATAGGCAAGGTCCGGATATCGGTGATAGTTATCGATCGGCTATATTTTTCGTAGATGATGCACAAAAGCAGATGGCTCAATCCGTGCTCGAGCTTTCGTCGAGCAACTTTGATAGGCCAATCGTAACGCAGATTGTTCCGGCTACCGTCTTTTACGAGGCTGAAGATTATCACCAGAAATTTGCAGAGCGAACCGGGCGCGGTGCCTGTCACATCCCGTACGAGCCAATAAAGGAGTAAATTACATGCCACATATTCACAAAGAGGCAGGACAGCACGACGCTACATCATCGGCATATATTGTGGTTGAGCGAGAAAGTGCGGAACCAGGTATTCTATTGCATCTACATAAGAAAATACATGTATGGATGCAGTTTGGCGGTCATGTTGAACTTAGTGAAACTCCTTGGCAGGCGATAACACATGAACTCGTAGAGGAATCAGGCTATCGGCTTTCGGAGCTTGAGCTTTTACAGCCAAGACTTCGATTAGACATACTTCAAAACGCCGTGTCACACCCGATGCCAGTAAACGAAAATACACATCTTATTGATACTGGTGATGGCACACCCCAGCCGCACTATCATACCGACCGCGGGTATGCATTTGTTGCAAAGGATTTGCCTGCGCTCCCACCACATGAAGGTGAATCACAAGATATAAAGATCATGACGGCCGGCGAGATCGAGGCGATTGAGCAGGGTATGATACCTGAGAGTACGCGGCAGATTGCATTATATGTGCTGCGCCAGGTTCTGCCGAAATATGAACGTGTTGATCCGGCTATCTATGAATCATAATCGTATTTCCCGTAAATAGAGTTGTGATACACTGTTCGCATGGCAAAGACAACTTCTAAAACTCAGGCAAAGACCAAAACTACAAATAAAAAGCCTTCTACAAAATCTACTGCAAAGGCAACCAAGCCAGCAGTAAAGGCGGCAAGAACTACCAAGGCTACCACCTCAAGGGCTGCTAAGAAACCAGCTGTAAAAAAAGCGGTAGCAACCACTAAGTCAACTATCAAGCCAGCAGAGGCTCCAAAGCCAGTTGCTAAGGCTTCAGTTTCTGGTGTAACGCCGCTACTAAACCGTCTTCAGGTTCAGCTTGGTATTGTGTTCGCGGTTCTCGCAGGACTTGCAGCATACTTTATGAACACGACTTCAGTGCAGGTACTACTCGGACATCTTACGAAGGATGAGCTTGCAAGTACTGCCGGTACGGTTCTCGCACCTGCGGCACACGTACTGTACGAAGTAGAATTCCGCTGGCTAGCAGTTGGATTTCTCGTATTGGCTGCCGTTGTTGCAATCCTACGTGGAACCAAGTACTTGGCCAAAGATCAGGCTGCTGTTACCAATAAAGTTAGCAGTCTTCGATGGATTGATTATGCGGTTACCACATCTGTGGCATTTTCAATTGCGGCACTCCTTAATGGCGTGCAGGACCTCATTGCACTCAAACTCAGCGCGATCGCTATTTTAATCTCGGCATATCTTGCATGGGTATTTGAGCGTGAGAACGCAGCAACTGGTAAGCCGACTCGTGGCATTTATGCGGTGAGTGCTGTGCTTGCGGTATTACCTGTCGTATTCCTTGTTATTACGATGATCTCCACATACATCTTTGGTACTGATGGCGCGTCAGTTGCGGTTCGATCTCCGTGGTATGCATACGCAGCCGCTGCAGTGGTTTCAATCTCGCTTCTGGCTACGACTCGTATTCAGTGGAACGGCTTTAAAAGGCAATATGATTTTGCATTCGTGAACCGCAATCTGAGTCGTATTCTCGTAGTCTCAAAGCTACTGCTTGCAGTCATCCTAATTGTTGGTCTGCAAAAATAAGGATTGATGGAACTCCAAAAAGTTACAATTGAAAAGCTTGTTCACGGTGGGCAAGGCATAGGCACGCTGGCGGATGGTCGGCGTGTCTTTGTGTGGAATGCGTTACCTGGCGAGACCATGAGCGTTAGGCTCACTAAGAGTAAGCGTGGTCATGCCGAAGGAATTGCAGAAGAGATCGTTATTCCTTCTGAATTTAGGCTACCACCAAAAGATGATGCGTATCTTAGCACGAGTCCGTGGCAGATTATGGACTTTGATAAAGAGAATGAATACAAGCGTGAAATCCTTGTCGAGACAATGCAGCGCGAACATGTGGATTTTCCATCTGAAATCACAATGCAGGCCGGTGAAAAGCAGTGGCACTATCGTAATAAGATGGAATACAGCTTCTGGGCGGATGACGATGGCCTGCATCTGGCATTATTTAATCGAGGCTCTCATCGCAAGCAGATCATTAACGGCAGTAGTATCGCCATGCCTCTTATTGATGAGACTGCAGCTAAGATCGTAGAGATACTAAATCAAAACGACATTCGAGGTTCTCAGTTAAAAACGGTTGTGGTGCGTGCAAATCAAAACGGTGATGCGGTTGTAGCGTTATTTGTGAAAGATGAATCATTCCCGGATCTGCCTGAGCTTGCGGGAGCCGCTAAAGGGGTGGCAGTTTACTATTCAAATCCAAAAAGCCCAGCCAGTGTTTTGACGCGGGAGCTGTATCTATACGGCGATGTCAGATTAACGGATGCTATAAAAGGCGTTCCGATAACCTACGATGTAAATTCATTTTTCCAGGTCAATCTAGAAATCTTCAGCAAGGCGCTTGATCGAATTGCTGGTGAGATAGACGGCTCTAGTGCCGATATGTATTCCGGCGTAGGCACGATTGGCATCCCGGTAGGCGCTAACCGTCTTATTGAAATTGACGAACATAACGTCGCTATGGCAAAACAAAATGTTGGAGAGGGAAAAACCGAGATTGTGCATGCTTCCGCCGAAACCGCGCTTGATCACATCACTGCTGATGAAACATTGATCCTTGATCCTCCTAGGGCTGGATTGCACCAAAAAGTGACCGACAGGATATTGGAAGTGCTACCCGCGAAAGTCATATATCTCAGCTGCAATCCAATTACTCAGGCGCGTGACTTGGCGCTACTGCAGGAAAAGTATACGATTAAAAGTATCGAGGGTTTTAATTTCTTCCCGCGTACACCACATATAGAAAGTTTAGCGATCCTGGAGGTAAAATGAGCCGAGTTCACAGGTTTTATGTCGGTAATGAATTTGAATTAAAACATTCATTTTGGCTACACGATGAGCGGCTTATTCATCAGTGGAACAAAGTTTTACGTTATCAGGCAGGGCAGAATGTCTTGTTATTTGATGGCGCGCAAACCGATAGGTTGTACAAGATTGTGGAAATTAAGCCAGACGAAGCGCATTTAGAGCTTGTGACTGATTACGAGCGGCAGCTTCCATCAAAGGAGGTGTATCTACTGTGGTCACTGCTCAAAAAGGATAAGAATGATTGGGTGCTCCAAAAGGCGACTGAGCTCGGTGTGACACATTTTGTGCCGATGCTCGCAGAGCGTTCAGAAAAGACTGGTTTTGACGCAGAGCGTGCGCATAAGATCGTGATCGAGGCTGCGGAGCAATGTGGTCGTAGCGATATACCGAACGTACGGGAGCCAATGCTTGTAAAAACGGCGCTTGATCATGTTGGGCAGAGTATACCGCTCGTCATATGCGAACAGGGCGGCGCTATTCCTGAGGCAACCAGCGGTGATTCAATTGGTGTGCTTATTGGTCCAGAAGGCGGTTGGAGTGACGCGGAGCATGAACTTTTTACCCAGCACAACCTACCTCATCTTGGTCTTGGCCAGTTCACACTCCGCGCTGAAACTGCCGCTGTTACGGCTGCCGCAAAGCTTCTTCCTTAGGAACTATTTTCTAGCATATATTTTCGAGTATACCTCTGATATACTTATCCTTAAGCAAAAGGGGAATGTATGCCATTTACGGCGTCAGGAGCAAAACAAACACCACCGCATGGTATAGGCGTCATTGTTGGCGATATGCTTCATTTGCCGTACCACGCAAAGCCGGTGCGTGGGCGTCATTTACTACTACTTGCCGTTAGCGTGCTTTTTGTTGGCGCATTGCTACTCGAGGTGGCTACGATTATCACGCGGCAAACCATTGATCCAAGATCTCTTTTCTCCCAAGCGGTAACCAATACTCAAGCTATTAAAACAACAATGGTCCGCTCCTCATACGGTTTTGGGTTTGTCTATAGTCCAGAACAGTTTACGGCTTCGATTCATCAGCAGGAGTCGGGACCAAATATTTCCGCTGACGATCTTGCTAAAAGTGCTGCGGTCACAGGCGTAACACTGAAGCCACTGCCGAGTGTCGTGCCGGCAAACGAAGCTGCTACAGAACTCGAAGTTCTTGCCGAAACAGACGCAGCTGCGTTCGCGGCGTATAAAAATAACTACCAGCGCAAAACTGATATTACTGCCATAACGGCTGATTATTTCGCGCCGCCTTCAACTAATCTCGCTACAATTACCGAAGAATCACGCACTACTGAATCATTTGGCGGTAGCTTCGTCACAAAGACGGTGTATGTTGTTGCTCCAAAATTTGCCGGTAGCACCACAAGAACTATCGTATGGTCTGCGCAGGTGAATGCAAAACCAGTTGCCATTACGATTCGCGGTATCAGCGGCGGGGCAGCTGTGCCAACAACCATGCAGCCAGTACTCCAATCCATGCAGCTCAGTACTGACGCGAGCGTAAAAGGTCTCTCTGTTTTTGCAAAAAAGCAGCAACCTATTGTTGGCGAGGCCTATGTTGCTGATCTCGTTTCACCGGCTGTCGTAAAGATATACCACACTATTTGTGGTAGCTTGGAATTTAACGGTTCTGAACTTTCCAGTGATACATGTATCGCAAAAACAGGTAGCGGATTCATCGTATCAAGTGATGGTTATGTGGCAACAAATGGGCATGTTGTCGTGTACGGAGCAAAAGATATGCTTGTTGACGCACTGCTTCAAAGTAGGCCACTCCTACAAAAATATTTAGCTGGCCTGGGCTTAAACACGAAGCAAATAGGCGAAGTAATGAGTCGCAGTGATCTGACTGCTTCCGCTGTAAGCAAAGTATATGATCTACCGGATAATGCCCTTAGGCTGCGTAATCAGCGAGAGATTACCGTGGCTGCAACAGGCAGGGCAGCACTGCCGCTGGGCAGCGAAGCCGATATTAAAAAGCTAACAACTAACTTTGAGCAGACGATGGATTTTCGGCAAGCGGCCGTGATCGGCTATGACTACAAGTCAGAAGATAAGCTCAGTATCATTGCAAAGTCATCAAATGGATTTTCGGCAAGTGATGTCGCACTCCTGAAAATAGATGTCAAGGATGCGCCATACATCACACTTTCGGATACTGTCGCGCGTCAAAACCAGCCAGTGACATTGTTTGGTTTCCCGGGGGACGCAGACAACGAGCTTATCGATAGTTCAACAACTGATGTCACGGTAACTAAAGGCACTATCAATTCAGTTCGTGATGCTGCTGGCGGCGCGGGCAAGTTGTATCAAACAGACGCTGACGCATCACGTGGCAACAGTGGTGGCCCTGCGGTTAATAGCGAAGGCAAATCAATCGGTCTATTAACATACCGCTATGATAGCGGCGAATCAGGCGATGCCGCTAAGAGCTACGTCCGTGATATTAAAGACTTCAAGGATTTAGTTAATAAAAAAGATGTGACATTGAATGCAGACGGTAGGGTACAGGCTCTGTGGGCAGAGGGACTCGATCTGTACAGTAAGCACTACTACTCAAAAGCGCTCTCTAAATTTGAACAAGTTCGCGCGCTCTATCCTTCGCATCGGCTTGCTGAACAATATGCCGATATGTCACGCCAGGCAATAGCTGCAGGCAAGGACGTGAAGGACCCATCTGCGGCATTACTTATATTGTTGGGCGGCATCGGAATGGGCGGTACTTTAGCGGGTGCTTACTTTATCATGCGCCACTATGGACGACATAAGCTTTATAAATTCAATTTGCAGCACGGGCATTTGCAAGTCTCGCACACCTAGGCTGATACAATAGACAAACATGAGTTACACGAGGGAACGATCACAGCCGTATTTACCGGGTCAAAAAACACCGTTTAAATTGTCACGCAGCAAAATAGAACTGTTCATGCAGTGTCAGCGCTGCTTTTGGCTGGACGCTCGGCTCAAAATTACGCGCCCAAGCGGACCTCCGTTTAATATCAACAAAGCTATTGATGAACTATTTAAAAAAGAATTTGATGGCTACCGGGCAAAGGGCGAGCCTCATCCATTGATGCTCGACAATCAGATCAAAGCAGTGCCGTATCAACACGATGATCTTGATACATGGCGCTACAACTTTACAGGCATAACCACCCTGCATAAACCAACCAACCTTCATATTTTTGGGGCGGTTGATGATATTTGGGTAAACGACGATGGTGAACTTATCGTGGTTGATTACAAAGCAACTGCTAAGGATAAGCCCGTAACGGCGCTTGGCCCAGAGGGAACGTGGCACGACATGTACCGTCGCCAGATGGAGGTATACCAGTGGCTACTTCGTCAAAACGGCTTTGCAGTGAGTGATACTGGATATTTTGTGTATGCAACTGGCCGTCAGGATCTCGATGGATTCAACAATCGAGTAGAATTTGTGACACATGTGTTTCCTCATACCGGATCATCAGACTGGGTGGAGCAGACCATTGTGGCAATGAAAGCATGTATGGACAGTGACACGATGCCGCCAATTGGCACTGCTGCGATGGGTGGTCCTTGCGAATTCTGTACCTACGCTCGCCAGCGAACAGAACTCACTCTCGAGGCTTTGAAGTCCAAGATTTCTAAGAAGTAAGTTATACTGTCTGCATGATTGATATACAGATAATTCGAGATAATCCAGAACTTGTTGCTGAAAAAAGCAAACAAAAAGGCTATGACATTGATGTCACGCAGTTACTTGGCTTTGATGAAAAGCGCCGAAGCCTGCAGGGTGAGGTAGATGCGCTCCGTCAGCAGCGTAACGAAATTGCAGCCAGCATGAAGGGCGGCAAGCCATCAGATGAAATGATCGCCAAAGGCAAAGAAATCAAAGATCAGCTTGCGGATCTTGAACACCAACTTGGAAGCATCGAGCAAGAATTTATTGATCTGCTTAAGAAAGTGCCAAATATGCCAGCTGATGATGTGCCTGTTGGCGCAAGCGAAGACGAAAACGTCGTAGCAAAAATTGTTGGTGAACCAACGAAGTTCGATTTCGAGCCAAAGAGCCACGCAGATATTGCCTACGCAAAAGGCTGGCTCGACAAAGAGCGCGCTGCCAAAGTTACCGGTCCTCGTTTCGCATATCTAAAGGGCGATTTGGTTAAGTTGCAGTTTGCGATCATTCAATTTGTCATGGATAAGTTAACTGACCAGTCATTTATTGACGAAGTTATTTCAGAGAATAATCTAAGCGTGAGCAACAAACCATTCCTCCCGGTGCTGCCTCCGTTCATGCTTCGCACTGAATTATATGATGCGATGGACCGTTTAGAACCACGTGATGACCGTTATAAGATTGAAGACGAAGATCTGTGGTTACAGGGAAGTGCCGAACATGTGCTGGGGAGCATGCACGCAGATGAAGTCTTTCAGGAAGCTGAACTGCCAATTCGTTATATCGGTTATGCCTCAAGCTTCCGACGCGAAGCCGGTACCTACGGCAAGGACATGGAAGGTATCTTCCGTATGCACCAATTCGATAAACTTGAAATGGAGAGCTTAGGACTTGGTGAAGTTGGTACCGACGAACATCTATTCCTTATAGCAATCCAGGAAAAAATTATGCAGCTTCTAGAAATTCCGTATCAGGTACTGAGTAAATGTACGGCTGATATTGGCAAGCCAAATGCACGCGGAGTTGATATCGAAGCATGGATGCCAGGTCAGCAAAAGTACCGTGAAACCCACACTGCTGACTATATGACTAATTATCAGGCACGTCGCCTCAAGACTCGCGTAAAACGAACCTCTGGTGAACTAGAAATCATTCACACCAATGATGCAACCGCACTTCCACTAAGTCGTGGTCCGATCGCCATTATCGAAAACTATCAGACGGCTGAAGGCGATGTAGTGGTACCTGAAGCGCTTCGTCCATACATGGGCGGCCGCGAACGTATTTAGTCAAACGATTCACAGTTTTCTTTCACGGACAGGCGTATAATAATGGTATCGGGTAGTCACTACCCGAAGCATCTAAAACAAGGAGGGCATATGATCCAAAAGTTGGAGATCAATGGCGTTCATACAGTTTTAACCGACGACCTAAAGAAGTATATTACACGGAAGATTGGCAAACTTGATAAGTACATGCCACGGCACGCCCGTGAGTCCGCCCACGCTGAAGTCTTCGTTAAAGAGCGAACGATTAAGGCCAAGCAAGAGCGCGAGTGCGAAGTCGTACTTCATCTTCCTGGTGACACTATCATCGTCAAAGAATCGACCATCAATATGTTCGCGGCTGTAGATATCGTAGAGGCCCGCCTCAAGAACCAGCTTAAGAAATACAAGGATACTCATAACGCCCATAGAATTCATCGAAAGGTAATTATGCGGCTTAAGCGCACTCCGGCGTAATATTTTCTGTGAAAAGTTTTGGCTACAGAACATTTCACACAGCATAGCTTCATCTGTTACAGCGTGAAAACTTTGTCTAAAGAAGGTTTTCACGCTTTTTATATTGTCTACGGAACGTTGGGAAAAATACTTCGTCAGCTTCTGGTAACAGGGTAGGCCTTGGGGTACAATAGATACATTAGTTATTCGGCAGATAGACCGACTTTTTCGAAGAAGAGGGAGTACATGAAGAAAATTGCGAAACGTATTTTGGGTGACCCGCAGGTCAAGACGCTCAAGCGCCTTAAGAAGCGCGTAAAGGATATTAACGCGCTCGAGGACAAGTATAAGAAGCTGAGCGACGCCAAGCTTAAAGCCCAGACTGATGAACTAAAAGAGCGCCTCAAGAAAGAATCACTCGATAAGATCCTGCCAGATGCCTTTGCGGTTGCCCGCGAAGCGACCCGCCGCGTTATCGGTCAGCGCCACTACGACGTACAGCTGATCGGTGGTATGGTGCTGCACGAAGGTTCTGTTGCGGAAATGAAAACCGGTGAAGGTAAGACACAGGTGGCAGTTCTCCCGGCCTACCTCAACGCGCTTACCGGCAAGGGCGTACATGTCGTGACGGTTAACGAATATCTCGCACAGCGTGACGCTGGCTGGATGGGTCAGATGTACAGCTATCTTGGCCTGTCGGTTGGTTGTATTATCGCTGACGCTTCATTTGTATTTGACGCGAATTACGACAATAAAGATCACGATGATCCTCGCATGCGCAAGCTTCGCCCAGCGACTCGCCAGGAGGCCTACAAGGCTGATATTACGTACGGTACAAACAACGAATTTGGATTTGACTACCTTCGTGACAACATGGTCCAAGAGGTTGACCAGCTTCGCCAGCGCGAACTTAACTTTGCGATCGTTGACGAGGTTGACTCAATTCTGATTGACGAAGCTCGAACTCCGCTGATCATTTCAGCTCCATCTGTAACAAGTGGTAATGCATACTCTCAGTTTGCAAAGGTCGCCAAGCAGCTCAAAGAAGAGGACTACGAAAAGGACGAAAAGCGCCGTGCAGTTGTCCTGACCGACAAGGGTATTGAGCATGTAGAAAAAATTCTCGGCGTTGATAACCTCTACGCTGGCGGTAACATCCGTACGCTCTATCACCTTGAACAGGCTCTAAAGGCAGAAACAATGTTCAAGCGTGACAAAGACTACGTCGTAACCCGCGAAGGCGAAGTCGTGATCGTTGACGAGCACACTGGCCGTCTACTGGCAGGCCGTCGCTATAACGAAGGTCTCCACCAGGCGATCGAGGCCAAGGAAAACGTTGAGGTTCAAGAAGAATCTATGACGCTCGCAACCATTTCATTCCAGAACTACTTCCGCCTCTACGACAAGTTATCGGGAATGACTGGTACAGCATCAACAGAGGCAGAGGAGTTCCACCAGATCTACAAGCTCGAAGTCGTCGAGATTCCATCCAACAAGACCGTAGCCCGCGTTGACTTGACCGACCGTATTTACCGTAGTGAAATGGGTAAGTTCAAGGCAATTATTAAAGAAGTTAAAGCACTTAATGCCAAGGGCCAACCGGTGCTTATCGGTACCAACTCAATCGAAAAGAACGAAGTGCTCGGCGATCTCCTTAAGAAAGCCGGACTCAAGTACAATCTACTTAACGCAAAGAACAATGAAAAAGAAGCAGCTGTTGTTGCTAAGGCTGGTCAGAAGGGCGCGATTACACTTGCGACCAACATCGCCGGTCGTGGTACTGACATTGTGCTTGATGAGGAAGCTAAGAAGCTCGGCGGTCTCTATGTAATCGGCACCGAACGTAACGAATCCCGCCGTGTCGACAACCAGTTCCGTGGACGTTCTGGACGTCAGGGTGATCCAGGTATGACACAGTTCTACGTCAGTACAGAAGATAACTTGATGCGTGTCTTCGGCGGTGAGCGTATTGGCGCGGTTATGAACCGTCTCGGTGTAGACGACGAAACGCCAATTGAAAATCGTATAATCAGCAAGAGCCTCGAAGGTGCGCAGAAGAAAGTTGAAGGCTTCCACTATGACTCCCGTAAGGACGTAGTGAAATACGACGACGTTATGAACCGTCACCGTAAGGCGATTTACACAATGCGCCGCGAAGTACTGCTTGCGACTGATATCCAAAAGCGTATCAAGCTGTACATCGAAGACGAAGTGAAGGCGATTGCAAATTCACCGGATCTTTTGTCAGACAAACTCGAAGATATCGTAACGCACGTATTCCCGTTCGACAGCGCAGCACTTGATCGTCTGTTTGACACTGAATCAAACAAGTTTGGTGATGTCCTGAAGGAAGAGGCAATGCAGCTGTACCAGGCTCAGGAATCTAACTTTGGCGAAGAAATTATGCGCAAGGTAGAGCGCAGTGTCTTCATGCAGATTATGGACAATCTTTGGATGCAGCACCTCGAGAACATGCACCACCTCCGCGAAGGTATTACATGGGCAAGTGTTGGTCAGCGCGATCCACTCGTTGAATACCGCCGTCGTTCTCAGGAAATCTTCGATCAGATGCAGAACACCATGCGCCACGAAGTTGTTAAGGCACTCTTCCACGCACAGCCGGCTGATATGAGCGACAGTGTCGAAACTGAACTTACACGCGCAGCGCGTAACTCAGTCGACAATGCTGATAAGATCATCGAGGCAGAAGAATTCCACGAAGTTGACTTTACGCCGGCCAAGGTTGAAGCTGCGACGCAGAAGAAAACAACTGACCAGCGCAAGAAAGCTCGCAAACAAGAGCGCAAGCGCAAGACTGCAGCCAAGCGCCGCAAATAATTGATACTACAAATAGAAAGGTTTATTCGCTGATGAAGCACGTTGTCACAGAAGTTAGTTTAAGTAACGGGGTCAAAGGACTCTTTGTCCATATCCCAGACGCCTCTGTGATGACGTTTGAATACAACTTTAGGGCCGGTGAATACCTGGTTGCGACCAATAAGTGGGAAACGCCGCACCTCATGGAGCACGTGCTCCTCGGTGCGAACGAGCTTATTCCAAAAGCCCGATTGTTCCAGGCTGAATTCGAAAAAAATGGTGCGTACTGTAATGCCAGTACTGGTAGTTACGATATTACGTACGAGGCTGAGTGTGCCGATTTTGAGTGGGACCGCGTCGCGGATTTGCTACTTACGGCAATCACTAAGCCATTATTCCTAGAGGAAGAGTTCGAAGCCGAATTCGGAAACGTTCGTGAAGAGCTAACATCTAGGAGCAATAATCACTTCCGCCATCTCAGTCTCGCACTGCGTGAAGCATACGGATTTAAGGTTATGATTGATCAGAAGCGCATCCAGCTCATGGATAATGTCAAATTATCTGACATATTCGAACACTACGCCAACACGCACACGGCACGCAATATGCGCTTTGTTATCGCTGGTAATATCACGCCTGATCGCCAGAAAATTCTCGAGGATCTCATTAAAAATATTGAATTGCAGCCTGGCAGTAAGCGACTCGCACTCCCGGACGAGACACCAATTAGTCTTAAAAAGCCACTCTACATCGCAAACGACACCATTGATAACCTTTATTTCTATATAGATACATTCAAGAAATCTCGTATTTCTGACCCAGAATCAGATGCACTCAGTCTTATTAATACCATGCTCACTGAAACCCTGTATTCACGTATTCTTGGCACAGCCCGCGAACACGGTCTGGTATACAGCATGAGTTCTGGCTTTGGCCAAACGAAGCAGAGTAGTAACTGGTGGTTTGGGGCACAGGTCATGCCAAAGAATGCCGAAAAACTATTTGGAATTATTACTAAAGAGCTTGAATCGGTGTTCGAGGCAAAACTGGATGATGAAGATGTTGCGAGCGCAAAACAGTATGCACTCGGCCGCTATCAGCGCGGTGGTCAAACCGTAAGCGGTATCGCATCAGGATACAGTGGACGATATTTCTTTGATGGTGAAATCGAGGATTACTATGCGATTCCGGCTCGTATTGATGCGGTTACCAAGGATGCGATCGTAAGCGTTTCCAGGAACATGTTTACTGACAATGTTTGGGGTCTAGGCTGCCTCGGCAGTTCAGGTGAAGAATTTGTCGACAGACTACACCAGCAAGTAAGTCCCCTCTGGAAGGCTTAACGTACTATGGAAGTTTTGCAGCAGCGCGCCGAGCAATTACAATCGGATATTGCTTCGGTATGGCAGGCGTTGTCGTTGGACGAAAAGCTCGCTCAGCTCGCGCAGCTTGATACAAAGTTAGCCGATCCAAATGTTTGGGGCGATCCAGATGCTGCACAGCAGCTTGCTAAGCAGCAGTCAAAATTATCAGGCAGCACCGAGCCATGGCGGTCTCTCCGCGCAAAAATCGATGAAGCAGTGGAGCTATTGGGGCTTGGTGACGCCTCGCTCGAATCAGAACTGACGAAACAGCTGGACGAAGTGGAGTCCGCATTTCAGGGTCTCAAGCAAGAACTAAGATTTAACGGTCCATACGACGACTTTGACGCAATATTGAGTCTCCATGCAGGTGCGGGTGGCACGGATGCTCAGGATTGGGCCGGAATGTTACTTCGTATGTATGTGCGTTGGGCAGAGCAGAACAATCTCAAAGCCACGATCTTAGAGGAGTCAGCGGGTGAAGAGGCGGGTATCAAAAGTGTCACGCTGGAGATTTCCGGAGTTCACGCCTACGGCAAATTAAAGGGTGAGCATGGTGTACATCGTTTGGTGCGCCTCAGTCCATTCAATAGCGATAATCTACGCCAAACCAGCTTTGCAAAAGCTGAAGTCACGCCAAAAATCGATACCCCCGACGCGGTTCAGATTGATGAAAAAGACCTTAAGATCGATGTGTACCGCAGTGGTGGCCACGGCGGTCAGTCAGTTAACACGACAGACTCGGCGGTTCGTGTAACGCACATTCCAACAAATATCGTGGTCGCAATTCAAAACGAGCGTTCACAGATCCAAAATAAAGAAACGGCCATGACAATCCTTCGTGGTAAGCTTGCGCAGTTGCAGCTAGAACAGCATCAAGAGAATATTCGAGAACTCAAAGGCCCCAACGAGCAAGCGGCGTGGGGTAACCAAATTCGTAGCTACGTGCTTCATCCATACAAGCAGGTTAAAGATCTCCGAACTAACCATGTCTCTACCGACCCAGACGATGTCCTTGACGGCAAATTAAACGACTTCATCGACGCCTACCTAGAGCACTCGATTTCGTCTTAAAACATAAGGGTTTCTGGTATAATGTTACTCAATGATTCTTCTCGACAGGGTAACAAAGGTCTATAACCGCTCTAATACCGCACTTGATCGTATTAGCTTGCACGTTGAACCAAAAGAGTTCGTGATTATTATCGGTAAATCTGGTGCCGGTAAATCAACACTCCTCAAACTTTTGACCAGGGAAGAGCGCCAAACCAGTGGCAAGATTGTCATTGGCGGCATTGATTATGACAAGCTTAAGGACAAGGATATTCCACTGCTGCGCCGTAAAATTGGCGTGGTGTTCCAGGACTTTAAACTACTACCAAACCGAAATGTATTCGAAAATGTCGCCTTTGCACTCGAGATAGTTGGCTTTGGGAACAAAGAAATTGAACACACCGTGCCAAGAGTTCTCGATATTGTTGGCCTAAAGGGCAAGGAAAAGCGTATGCCGCAGGAACTCTCTGGTGGTGAGCGCCAGCGCGTGGCAATTGCGCGTGCCATTGTTCGTCAGCCCAAAATCCTGATTGCCGATGAGCCAACCGGAAATCTCGACCCAAAGCACGCGTGGGACATCATCAAGATTCTTGAAAAGATCAATCACTACGGTACAACAGTGCTCCTCACAACGCACAATATAGAAATTGTGAACAAGCTGAAAAGGCGAGTCGTAACGATAGATGATGGCCGTATTGCGAGTGACCGTGCGAACGCCGACTATGGCCAAACGCAGGGGGGTGCTCGTGGCTAAAGCGCCTGGAAATCACTTCTTAATTACGCAGTGGCGTATCGTAAAGACTGGTCTACAGAACTTCGCACGTAATTTAACCCTGGCAATTGCCGCAATTGCGGTGATGGTCATTACTTTAACGATCATTCTATTCTCATTGATTACCAGTGCAACGTTTAATAATACGGTCCAGCAAATTACGGATAAGATCGACATTTCTGTATACCTGAAAGATGATGTTGGCGCACAGAAGCGCGAAGAGGTTATTGATCAGTTCAAGGCACTCGAGAATGTAAAGTCTGTAGAATTCGTATCCAAGGACCAGGCGCTGGAAGATTACAAGAAAGCAAACCAGGACAAGCCGGACTTGCTTGCGGCAATTTCTCAGACCGACAATCCACTGCCTGCAAGTCTTCGTGTCAAGCCAAAAGATCCAAACAAAATCGAAGAGATCCGTACGTTTATTGAAAGCCCAGATATCAAGGCACTCCAGTCAGATGCGACTTCATATTCTGGAGAGCGCAAGGACGCCATCGATAACATTACGAGTGCAACTCGTTTCTTCCAGACAGCGGGTCTCGTTGGCGTGGCGGTGTTCGCAATCGTATCAATGCTGATTATCTTTAACACGATTCGAATGGCTATATTTAACCGCCGCGATGAACTGCAGATTATGCGCTTGCTTGGTGCAAGCACATGGTTTATTCGTGGGCCATTCGTTGTCGAGACAGTTGTGTACGGCGTGATCGCATCAATCCTTTCGGTAACGATCTGTCACTTCTTATTCGTCGTATCATCTAGCACGCTCGGTGCAAGTAGCTTCGGTCTATTGGACATCAACTTTGCAAGCAAATATTTCTCTGACAATTTCTTGCTCATATTGACCGGCCAGCTTGTAATCGGTATACTAATTGGTGCTGTATCGTCTGTCATTGCTACGCAGCGTTATCTAAAATTCAAGACACCGAAATAATCTAGTGAGCCCTAGCCGGCTTACCTCACACCTCACCTAGAGAACACATATAACCTTAATTTCCAGGTTTTATCTGAAGACTATGGGGAGGGCACTAATCCAACATGTAAATTGCTGAATGTAATCTACTCTGCACGTATGCGGAGTATTTTTGGTGTCCTTATATTATTTTAACAATCTAGCGTAAGAGAGATGATCACTACTACTTTGGTCAAACAAACACTTACAAACAAACGTACATTTATATCAATTCTTATCTTGGCTGTTATGGCAGTTTCGGGCGCCGGTAAGGTGCTTGCAGATCAATATGACCAGCAGATTGGTCAATTGCAGGCAGAGAACAATACGCTTCAGGCGCAGGGCAGCGCGCTTGCTGTTGAGGCTGCTGGGTTTCAGGCAACAATTGATGCCCTGGCCGGGCAAATTAGCAGCCTTGAATCGCAAATTGCTGCTAATGACGCCGAGAAGAAGTTGCTTGAGGCCGATATCGTACGGCAGCAAAATATCCTGGGGCAGAACATTAAGGCAATGTACCTAGAAGATGAAATTAGTACCTTCGAAATGCTTGCTTCAAGTAATGACCTGAGCACCTTTATGGATAAGACGCAGTACCGTAATACCGTAAAAGATAAGGTTTCGCAGACCATAGATACTATTAATCAGCTCAAGAAAAAGCTTGAGGGCGTTATTGAGAATCAGAAGGCTGCACAGGCCCAATTAACAGCCCAGAAGGCAGAACAGGCCCGATTACTTGCCCTAAATGAATCTCAGCGTGCTTCGCTGGATGCTGAAATGAAGGCAAATAGTTCTGAGATTGCGAAGCTGCGCAGTGAACAGGCTGCAGCTAACGCACGTCTATTTGGCAATGGAATTCGAAATGTTGCTGATACGTCTGGCTATCCGTGGGCAGGCGTGGCATTCCCAAACTCTATGCCAGATCCGTGGGGTATGTATAAGCGTCAATGTGTGAGCTATACCGCATGGAAGGTCGCAAACTCTGGCCGAAATATGCCGTTTTGGGGTGGCCGCGGAAATGCAAATCAGTGGGACGATAACGCCCGTGCTGCAGGCATACCAGTTGACCGCAGTCCGCGCGTCGGTGACGTAGCGGTTAGTAACACCGGCACCTACGGCCACGTCATGTATGTTGAGGCGGTCTTTGATGACGGCACAATATACGTCAGCCAGTACAACGCTAGCTGGACCGGAACCTACAGTGAAGCGCGTATTCCAATCGGCTCATTAGTCTTCATCCACTTCTAGGAGGGGGATTGATTTTAGGCATAAGCTGTGGTACAATAGAAAGGTCGAAATCTAAGACAAAAACATGAAAACAAATATCAAAAGAATCAGTACAAAATCATCTCTGTTAGCGGCCGCTTTAGTCGTGACGGTCGGTTCGTTTAGTACCTATTCTTTAGTTTTTGCTGATAGATTTCAGGAGCAGATTAACCAGCTCAGTGCCGAAAACGCACAAAAGCAAAACCAGGTACAGGCACTCCAGGTAGAGGCCGACAACCTCCAGGGTGTAATCGCAGCGCTCCAGACTCAGATCAATGGTCTACAGCAGCAGATTAATGATAATCAGGCCCAAAGTGACACATTAAAGGCTAAAATTGCCGAGGCCGAAGTTGAATTGCAGCGTCAGCGTGACGTACTTGGCCAAAACATTAAGGCGATGTACCTAGAAGGTGACATTAGTACGCTAGAAATGCTCGCCTCGAGTAATGACCTCAGTACCTTTGTTGACAAGCAGCAGTACCGAAACTCAGTTAAGGACAAGATCAAGACAACACTTGATAAGATTACTGCACTTAAATTAGAGCTAAATGCTAAGAAAGAAAAAGTAGAGCAGCTCATCCAGGAAGACAAGATTCTTCAGGGTCAAGTTGCCGCCCAGAAGGCAGAACAGAACCGCCTCCTTGGCTTAAACCAGTCAGAACAGGCTGCATACAACCAGCAAATTTCAGATAACAAGAGCAAGATTCAGGACCTCAAGCGCCAACAGGTACTCGAAAACATTCGTTTATTCGGTAACGGGACCTCAGCTGGTATTCCTGGTGGTGGCGGCTACCCATGGGGTAACGCATACTGTGTTCACACTGGCCAGGTCGGCGGCGCATGTTACAACTACGATTGGTATTTTAACGGTAGTGCCTGGGATCCATGGGGTATGGGCTTCCGTAACTGTACATCTTGGGTTGCATACAAGCTCGCGAGTGAAGGCAAATCAGGTTTCAAATATCTTGGTAATGCAAACCAGTGGCCATCAGGCGCTGCGGCACGTGGCTATGCTGTTGATTACGGTAAGGGCGCCCGCGCAGGTGACGCAGCTGTCAGCATGAGTGGTTACTACGGACACATCATGTACGTCGAAGCAGTTATGGAAGACGGCCGCGTCGTTGTGAGCGACTACAACCGTATGGGTGATGGTCTCTACCGCGGCTCAACAGTCCTAAACCAAGGTTCTCTCGTCTTCATTCATTTCTAGGCGAATATACTTAAGAGTATTTTCAGGATTACACCTATCGCACAATCTATGCGATAATGATTAAGCTAGAAATTATTCTTTGAGGGAGCAATCTATACCGTGACGTCGCACGCTACTATTCCAAAACAACCAGAAGAAAAAACAAAAGGCAGAAGCATTCGGGTTTTGTATGCACTACTTGCCGGAGTGATCGTATTTGCGCTTGGCGTAAACGTTGGCAATGGCCGATTGCAGTTTAATCGCCAGCAATCAATCAACTCTAATAGTCAATTACCCGCCGATCTTGATTATGCATCGGTCGAAGCGATCTATGACAAGCTCCGTACTTCTTATGATGGCGAACTGAAGGCCGATCAGCTCATGGACGGGATTAAGCAAGGGCTCGCTCAGGCTTCTGGCGATCCATATACGGAATACTTTAATACCAAAGCTGCGGGTGAATTCAATGACGAACTAAATGGTTCCTTTACTGGAATTGGTGCGGAGCTTAGCAAGAACGCAGCTGACAATATTGAGATTATCTCTCCAATTGCAGGCTATCCAGCAGAAAAAGCGGGCCTTAAGGCTAAGGACGTCATTGCCGAGATTGACGGCAAGTCTGCAGTCGGAATTACCGTTACAGAGGCAGTCAGTAAGATTCGCGGCGAAGCCAATACAAAGGTGAAGCTCAAGGTTATACGGAATAATAAGGAAGAACTGAACTTTGAGATCACTCGCGCACAAATTACGGTTGCAAGTGTGAAGCACGAAATCGTCGACGGTATCGGCATTCTTACAATAAGCCGATTTGGAAGTGATACGGTAAAGCTTGCGACAGAGGCGGCTCAAGAATTTAAAAACGCTAATGTTCGTGGTGTAATTCTTGATATGCGCGGCAATCCAGGTGGACTATTGGATGCGGCTGTTGGCCTTTCAAGTCTGTGGCTTGATCGCAGTCAGGTGGTCCTTCAGGAAAAGCGCGACGGTAAGGTGATTAAGACATTTAATGCCACTGGCAATCCAATTCTTAAGGGTATGAAGACGGTTGTCCTTATTAATGGAGGCAGTGCCAGTGCGAGTGAAATCACTGCAGGTGCACTGCAAGATAATAAGGTCGCAACATTGATTGGCGAAAAGAGTTACGGCAAGGGAAGCGTGCAGCAAATCCTTCCGCTGGCAGACGGCAGTATGCTGAAGGTCACAAGCGCACATTGGTTTACGCCATCAGGCAATGGAATAGACAAGAAGGGCATCGAACCCACTCAAAAGGTAGAACGCACCGATGACGACTTTAAAAATGGCCGCGACCCACAAAAAGACGCCGCTATCGCTGAACTAAAAAAATAGCCTTCTATTGGCGCATAAAACTGTGGTAGTATTACCCAAAGGTACTTTAAAGGGAGAGGGTGTTTGCTATGGCGCAGACTAAATATGTATTTGTAACAGGTGGTGTGCTTTCCGGACTGGGAAAGGGTATCACGGCCGCCTCTCTCGGAAATCTCTTTAAGGCCCGCGGCCTCAGTGTAAACATCCAGAAACTCGACCCGTATCTCAATATTGATGCGGGTCTTTTAAACCCTGCTGAACACGGCGAGTGTTTCGTGACCAAGGACGGTGCAGAAACAGACCTAGATCTTGGTCACTATGAGCGCTTTATTGACGAAGAGCTGACGCAGAGCAGCTCTGTTATGAGTGGCCGTATCCTGCGCAAAGTTTTTGATGACGAACGTAACGGTAAATACCTTGGCAAGACTGTGCAGTTTATTCCACATGTTACGAATGCAATTCAGGAGGAAGTACTTAAGGCTAGCAAAGGCTTTGACGTTCAGATTGTTGAAATTGGCGGTACGGTTGGTGACTACGAGGGCCTCAGTTTTGTAGAGGCTATTCGTGAGCTGTCGCTAAGGGTTGGCCGTGAAAACAGCGCCTTTGTGCATGTGGTATACATGCCGTATCTTGGAGCAAGTCACGAATTTAAGACGAAGCCGGCACAGAACGCGGTGCGTGATCTTCGCGGTCTTGGTATTGTTCCTGATGCACTGATGGTGCGAAGTGAAACCAAGGCACCAAAAGGTGTCCTTCAGAAACTCAGCCTCTTTTCTGGTGTGGCGCCAGAAGCAATCGCATTACTTCCAAATGCCAAGTCAATCTACCAGGTTCCGTTAACACTTGAGGAAATGGGTATCGCTGACGTCCTTTGTAAGCGACTTGGACTTGAGACAGATGAACCAGACCTTAAGGATTGGCGAGCAATGGTCGACCGTGCACTCAGCACTCCGGCCAAGAAAGTGACCGTGGGTATGATTGCCAAGTATATGGACAATCAGGACACGTATATGTCCGTTACCGAAGCATTGTCGGCCGCCGCATGGCAAGAGGGTGTTGATTTGAACGTAAAGTGGATAGATGCCGAAAAATTAGATTCCAAAGATGTGATTCATGAAGCGCTGGAAGGCTGTGACGGAATTATTGTACCGGGTGGCTTTGGCCAACGAGCACTCGAGGGCAAGATCAAGGCAGCCCAGCATGCGCTGCACACTAAATTACCGTATCTTGGGCTTTGCCTGGGACTTCAGATGGCGGTCGTAGCTGCAGCGCGAAACGGTGGGCTTAAAGACGCAACCAGTGAAGAGCTTGATCCAAATGGCAAAGACCTGCTAATCAGCACTATGGCAGACCAAAAAGGCCTTGAAAACACCGGCGGAACTATGCGTCTTGGTGATTATGTTTGTAAAATTGAAAAAGGCAGTCTTGCCGAAAAAGTATATGCCGGTAACAAGATCGTGGAGCGCCACCGTCACCGTTATGAGTGTAATAATGCGTACCGTGATCAATATGAATCTTGGGGTATCAAAGCTTCAGGTACGAGTCCAGAGGGTACGCTGGTCGAAATGATCGAAGGCATTGATCACCCGTACTTTATTGCAACGCAGGCACACCCAGAATTCAAATCACGCCCCAACCGTGCACACCCACTCTTCGTCGGCTTTATTCAGGCAATCAAATAAGACCATATAGGGTGTCTACTTGCAAATACGGGCTGTTAGTGCTAGCATAAGCAGTATGGATAGCACAAACACACATTCTAAAAAAATCTTGCTCGTTGAGGACGACGACGCGCTCGCAAGTGTATATCAAACCAGGTTACAGGCAGAAGGCTTTGACATCCGTCGTGTGCCAAACGGCGAAGATGCATTGGCTGCAACGCTGGAATATCGTCCTGATTTGATTTTGCTGGATGTAATGATGCCAAAGGTAAGTGGGTTTGATGTGCTGGATATTCTCCGCAATACTCCTGAAACAGTTAATGTGAAGGTAATTATGCTAACTGCACTCAGTCAGGAAAGCGACCAGGAACGTGCTAAGAGCCTCGGTGTTGATGATTATCTCGTGAAGTCGCAGGTTGTAATTGCCGATGTAGTAGACCGCGTCAAGCGTCACCTTGGTCTCGTATAGATAGCACAACTGTAGGCTATCTCACTATACCCCTATCATGATAGGGGTATAGTATTTTTCTATGTCTATGCCTCAACCATATACACCACCATAACGTAATTTCGAAGGTCCACCATGCTTAGTGTATGAAAAAGTTGAAAGAAGAAAACCGGGCAATAAGCCAGGTATTATTGGTTATATTTCCATGAAGGAGTGGCTGACAGTGAGTTATGGCGATGAGGGATTTGGCTGGGACACTGATGCAAGCCGCTATGAGGAGGTCCAGGTAGTTGTATCGCCATTGATGTCCGACGACGTTCTCGCTGAGGGGTCACGGCTCGTAGTCTCAGCTGATTTGGTCGATGTGGTTGTATATCCTGACGGTGACAGATATTACCAGTTCAAATATAGGTAGTTACCCATATTGACAGAATGTCATGCTTATGCTAATATAATTAATATAAACCCCACAAATAAAAGAAAGTTATAGCAATGTCACTTGAACAACCAGGCCAAATGATTACCGAAGTACCAGGCATGGAGCCGTACGCAGGTCAGATGCCAAGCAGGGAAGTTGTCACGATTCCTGCAGATAAAGTCACAGCGCAAATGCACGCAAATGCTCTGGGCTCACCTAATAATATTCATGCCGGAGCATTCAAGCCGGAAATGGCTGCAAATTCTGCCGAGCAATCAATTTCTGGTCCAACCGAAGCCGTAGGTAGTACGGCCGTGCAAAGTCTTGTAGAAGTAGATCAGGCAAGTTTAGAAGCGCCTGTTGCTGATGCGAATGAATTTGAGAGTTTATGGAATGTAGAAGGCCCTGAAGACATAGAGGTTCAGCCTGCTTCAGCACAACCCTCACGTGAAAGCGACGTCGCTATTCGTACCCGCCAGCAAATGGCTATTAGTGCAGCAGATCGTAGTAACCGCGCGCAGGCTGGTTTACCACCGCGGACGTACGATTTACGATAAGGAGCTAAGATCATATCATGAGCGAATCTAACACTGGAAACCAAGCAGAATTTATTCACCAGCGCCAAGTCTTGGAACTGGCAGGCCGGGCGAATGTCGACCCGCTGCTACTCAAGGGGGCGAGATACGAGGAGCTGCACAGGGAAGCGATTACGTTTGATATCCGTGAGCTGCAATCTATTGATAACGAAGGACTCATCGGCATTATTGGCGTAGGGGATACAGCATTAAGAATGTATGGTTTCGGTGAAGGCCGCGACAGGTCCATGTACTTAACCCCCGGAAAAGTTGAAGAACATAAGGAAGGCAAGCTACAAGCTATTAATTTAGTACCGATTGACCCAGGAAGTTCCCAGTGGTTCGGCCGAGGTGATGGCATGAGATTTAAGACAAGGCTTGGTCTGGTCAATGACGAGAGAGTCTCTAGAAATCATTTTGCTATAGAGCGTAGTTCTGAAGGACAGCTTAGAATTTATGACTTTTCATCAAATGGCACAAAGCTTGTCATCAAAGAAGCGCCGCGCGATAAACTTGATCGATTAATTGGTATACCTAAAGAAAAATACTTTGGTAGAGTAATTGTAAAAGATCAGCTCGACACCCCAGAATAATTAAAAACCGCCCAAAGAACGGGCGGTTTTTAATTGATCCGAGATAAAATTACTTAACAGTAACTTCGGTACGCTGTACAGTTTTACCTGTGAATAGGCGAACGCGGCGCTTGGTGTACTCTACGACACCGTCTTTTGCTGCGTGGATAGTGAAATTGCGTGATACGAATGCACCTTCACCAGCGCGCTTAGTAAGACCAGTTTGACGTACGATTACTTGACCAGCGTTAACTTTCTGGCCACCGAAAACCTTAACGCCAAGCCGCTGTCCAGGGCTGTCATGGACGTTTTTACTTGATCCACCTGCTTTAACTTTAGACATATTACTTCCTTATAAGTATTACTAGTTCGCGGCCCACCACCTGATTTTCTCGGTGATAAATGAGATCCCGCGTGTCCGAATGGACAAAACTTACACGATTATAGCCTAATTCCTCGAGAGAATCAAGGGTTTTGAGGTGCCGAACACCGCTTTTAGTGAACCAAGCCGGCACGGCGATACACATACGGAATCCAGATTCAGTTTGGCGAGCGACATTCTGTAGAAATTTGCGGTGAATGGTATCGACATCACTCATGACTTGCTTGAGTTTTTCAGGATTAGGTTCAGTAGAGAAGGGTTGTCCAAGATATGTTTCGCATGCGATGAAGTTTGGTACTGGTTTCCAGTTGAAAGTTGTCGCATCACCAACCGAGAGTTGGCACATTATTTGATCAGGATTTAGCCCGTGGAGCCCAGACTCTGGTTTTTGGGAAAGCCACACAAGATTGTCGTGTGAGTAATCGATCATCCTTTCTTCTAGATCAGATCCTTCTACGCGGAAGCCCATAAGATCTGCCTCTTGCAGTACTACGCCGGTGCCGCAGAATGGATCAAGTATTTCTGTGTCCATAGAAACTGGTTGATTGCCGGTCGAGAGGTTGATGATGATCTGGGCGAGTTTAGGTGGAAGCATGCCAACACGGGCGTCGCGGGCCGGGCGGGCTTGGTCGCGGGCTGCGTATGCTTCGATATCTTGAACAGCAGTTGTTTGGGCAAGTACGGTTCGTTCGCCGTCTCTGATCAATAGTAGCTCCATGCCGGTCGGGCCAGTCAGCTGATTGTGAATGACCTGTGCAGTGTTGAGCTCATGTTCTTTGTTAGGCACCACGCGAACAGAACGTCCGTCCGCCTTGACGGCTTTTTTAAGGGTCAGGCCAGTCGCGTTAAGGCGCCTGATATTAACACTGAGGTTGTAGACACTGAGTCCGAGGCGAATCTTTCCTTCGGGCAAGCAGCACGTATGTTTCGGCAGTTCTTCGGCAAGATACTTTTCAATTTTTTCCCAGTCAGTATAAGGAAGGAAGGTTAAAAGTTTGGCGACGCGCGTGGATCCACCAAGTCGACTGAACGGTACATCCTGAATACGGGCGTCCAGGAGCACGAACTGGCTGCCAATAGGTGTGATTTTATCGGCACCAAATAGACTCTCGGCTTCTGCGATACCGAGGGCTGGCTGGCGTCCAAGAACTAGTACGGATTGTGACATTCACGTTATTATAGCAATTTTATAGGTGTTTTGTCTCTGTAGAATAATGGGACGCATCTATTTATTCGATCCTGCGGTATACTATTTCCTGATGACCGAACAACAAAAGCGCCGACGCGCGCGAATGTTTTTTACCTGGTTCACCATTTTAGCAATGGTGGGTCTGGCATACATTTTGCGCGAACAGATCGCGGAAACGATCCAAAACCTCGCAAGGGTTAACGCTTGGGTGCTACTACTGCTCATTCCGCTCCATGTGGCAAGTTACTACAGCCAAGGAAAGCTATATCAGGGAATTTTTAGGGCTCTGGGCGAGCGATTCCGTACGAAATCAATGTATCGCCTGACGCTTGAACTGAACTTTATTAATAATGTGTTTCCAAGTGGTGGTGTCAGTGGATTCTCATACCTGCCAATTCGATTAAAGAATGAAGGAATCACCACCGGACAGGCTACGCTTGTACAGCTCATGCGATTTATGACGATCTTTAGTGGATTCCAGGTGTTGTTATTTGTCGGTGTATTTATGTTGTCACTGCACGGCGACGTTAACAACCTGACTATTCTAGCGGCAAGCTCACTGACGACGCTACTGTTGGTTGGTACGGGACTTTTGGCATACATCATTGGTCACAGAGGCAGGATTACGGCATTCTTTACGTTTGTTACAAAAGCCGTGAATCTCCTGATTCATATTGTCAGGCCAAAGCACCCAGAAACAATTAATATCAGCAAAGCACAGAACGCATTCATGGAGCTACATGATAACTACATGAAGATTCGTCGTAATTTGCACCAGCTGAAGCGGCCGTTTTTGTTCGGGCTCTGTTTCAGCCTGGCGGAGCTTGCATCTATTTATGTGGTGTATATAGCGTTTGGTGAGCTGGTGAACCCTGGTGCGATTATTCTGGCGTATGCGATTGCGAACTTTGCGGGTATTATTTCGGTGCTTCCGGGTGGAATCGGTATCTACGAGGCCTTAATGACCGGTGTGCTGATCGCTGCGGGCGTGCCGGCAAGCGTGAGTCTGCCGGTTACGATTATGTACCGCGTGCTAAACATGGCAATTGCGTTGCCGCAGGGAGGCTGGCTCTACTACCGAGCGCTGCACGGTAAGCCTGCGAAGATACATGTCTGATATCATTTTTTCGGTCTCTGATTTTGTTGCGGTACTGAACCAGACGATGGATTATGCGTATCCAGATGTGGCGATTGTCGGTGAAATATCGAATTACCGTGTCAGTAAAAATCGCTGGGTGTATTTTGACCTAAAGGATGAGTACTCCAGCGTTAAATGTTTTGGTACGGTATACATGTTGCCGGGGCCGCTCGAAGACGGATTGATGGTTCAAATTGGCGGTAGCCCGAGATTGCACCAACAGTTTGGCTTTAGTGTGAACCTACGAGCCGTCCAGCCGGTGGGCGAGGGTTCGCTTAAAAAAGCTGCTGCGCTGCTTGAAAAGAAACTCGCGCTCGAAGGCCTATTTGATGAATCACGTAAAAGAAGCTTGCCGTATCCACCAAAGCGCATCGGTCTGGTCACTTCGTCTGAATCCGCTGCTTATCACGATTTTATGAAAATACTCAGCAGCCGCTGGGGTGGTATCGATATCGAACTATTTGATGTCCAGGTTCAGGGCGAAGCAGCGCCGGCACAGATTATCAAAGCTATTGAGTTTTTTAATAGCCAGGCCGAGCCAGTTGATGTACTCGTCATTACGCGCGGCGGTGGAAGCAGTGATGATTTGGCAGCGTTTTCTACGGAGCAAGTTACTCGTGCTGTAGCGGCAAGTCGTGTACCCACGCTGGTTGCCATTGGTCACGAGGTTGATGTTAGTTTGGCTGAGCTTGCTGCTGATAGACGAGCCAGTACTCCAAGTAATGCTGCGGAAATGCTCACGCCAGATAGGACGTATGAGCAGCAAGTTTTGGCTGATATAAAGCGTAGGTTATCCGCTGGGCTACTGGCGCAGGTCAGTGACAAGCAGACGGCGCTGCGCATTAAACGAGAACAATTAAGTGAAGTCGTGCTACGACTGATTGGTGATCGAAAAAGGAATCTGGTGGGTATTTCTCGGTTACTGGAGGCGCTTAGTCCAGAGGAGGCTATGAAGAGAGGTTATGCACTGGTGACGAGCCAAGGTAGTGTTATTAAATCTGCCGTAGGTGTGAAGCAGGGTCAAGTATTGGATATCCGCCTTATTGATGGATCAATCGAAGTAGAAGTAAAAAAGGTACAATAGAATTATGAAAGATATTGATTATCAGGCGCTAAGCCGCGAACTAGACGAGATCGTGAACAAACTGCAGTCCGAAGATGTGGCGATCGATGATGCAATAAGGCTACATGGACGTGGGATTGAAATCACAAAGCAGCTGGAGAAGTATCTGAAGGCAGCAGAGAATACGGTTTCAAAGGTGAGCGGCGTAGAGGGTTAGATCACCATGGAGCTGCTATTTGCATTTGCTTTGCTGCTCATTTTTCTTTTTAGTTTTGTCTTGTTATTTGGCGCACCTTATTTGCCAACATTATCAGCGCAGGCAGAATCGGCGCTGGATTTAGTAGATCTTAAGCCAGGAGATCATTTGCTGGAGCTTGGTTGCGGCGATGGTAAGGTTATGATCGCGGCGGCAGAGAGGGGGCTGCGAGTTACGGGCTATGAGCTTAACCCAATATTGGCGGCAATTGCATGGCTTCGAACACGGCGATATGGCAAGCGCGTAAAGGTGGTTTGTGGTAACTTTTGGCGCGTAAAGCTGCCTCCATCAGAGGGAATATTCGTATTTTTATTACCAAAATATATGGCAAAGTTGGATACAAAGATTACTCAAGAAAGTCGTAAGCCTGTCAAACTTGTGAGTTTCGCATTCAAAATTCCAGAAAAAAAGATCATGAAGGAAAAACAGGGCGTGTATTTATACACCTATAAATAACGGCTTACCTATTGCAGTAACGGGGTACTTCGTTTACCATAAGCGTAATGAATCCTCAGCAAAATGACCCATTTGCGCCCAAGTATGGGGTGCAGCCAAATCAGCCGCAGCAGCCATTGCAGCAGATGCAGTATGGTGGTATGCCGGTTGGTCAGCCAAAGAAGGGGTTGAATGTCCTACTAATTCCTTTAATCGTAGCAATCATATTCTTTATTAGCTCGCTTGGGTTTGGTATTTGGGCATTTGTAGGAATGCAGGACTACAAGACCAATGTCCAGCCTAAGATTGATAAGGCTGTAGAGATTGCGAAAGAGGAGACCTCGACTGCAAAAGACAAGGAATTTGTAGAGAAAGAAAAGATACCAACCAGGACATACACTGCTGGTCAGACTGCCGGAAATCTCGTGATCGTATATCCAAAAACCTGGAGTGCTTTTGTAGATGAATCAGACAAAGGAAGCACGCTTGTGAATGGCTATTTCCACCCTGGATTTGTGCCAGCAGCTGATTCTGGTACTGACTTTGCGCTTCGCGTAGAGGTTGTGTCACAAAGCTACGACCAGGTTGTTAAGCAACTTGAATCAAAAGCGAAGACCGGCAAGGTAAAGATTTCTGCCTACAAGGCTCCAAAAATGGGTGAGGGCCAAGTTGGTGTTCGTGTTGACGGCGAAATCAACACGGGCCAGCAAGACAGCATGGTAATCTTCCCACTTCGCGACAAGACAATTAAGGTTTCAACGGAGTCTACGCAAACATTCCTCGGTGATTTTAACGACATCATACTCGCAAATCTTACCTTTGTTCCGTAACCATAAACAGTATATTTATACACATATTTTGCTCAATTTGTAATTTTGTTGTGATAGTTTTTGACCCTTGTTCGTTGTACAATAGATGCAATCGACAGCAAACGAGAGGGTAACAACAGCTTTGGGTATTTCGGGGTATGGTAATGATGAGCACGAGCGTCTCTTGCGTGCGCTTGCAGAGCAGCTAAAGTTGCCGTTATTACAGATTGCGCGCGGTGCTGAGCTGGCACAGGGGACTAATGATACATCTTCCTATGCGTCAATCACTTATACGGCCGACATGGCGCTTCGGCTGATTGATAGCTATCTGCTCAGCGTAGAGTTGCAGGCCCAGCCATCACTAGAGCTCGAGCCCGTTTCAGTTAGCGCTACGCTGCAGGACACTGCACATGCGCTGAGTCAACTTGCGCGTCAGTATGATACGGAACTTCAAATCAATTTGAAGGGCAAGTACCAACCGGTTATGGCCCATAGAAGTAGTCTTGAGTCAGCACTCATGAGCCTAGGCTACGGATTTATTGAATCTACTGCAGAAGGTGAACGGAAGCACACCGTTGTTTTGGGCGCGCATCAAAGCACTAAGGGCTTGGTAGTTGGTGCATATGGTAATCAGCCGGCGATGAGTAGCGAAGCGCTAAAGCGCGGTATTGCGCTTTTCGGATCGGCCAAACAGGCACTTCCGCAGCTGAGTGGTAGCGCTGGTGCTGGAGTTTTTATCGCAAATAGTTTACTTCGTTCAATTAACGCACCGCTTCATGTCTCAAAACATAATTCGTTGTCTGGTCTGGCTGCCACGCTGTCGCCAAGTCGTCAGCTTTCTTTGGTCTAATGAATATCTTGCTGATTGAACCAGACGCAAAACTTGCGGCGATCTACACCCAGGCGTTTACGAATGCTGGTCATGTGATGCGTCATGCACAGTCAGCCCAATTGGCGGTACATACTGCTGATGAATTTACTCCTGATGTTGTGCTGCTTGAATTGCAACTGGTGGGGCATAATGGCATTGAATTTATCTATGAATTTAGATCGTATGCAGAATGGAAAGAGATTCCAATTGTGCTGCTGACAATGGTTGCGCCGCATTCGCTTGGTATTACGAAAGATTTACTGGAGCAGCTCGGCATCGTCGACATTCTGTACAAACCAGCCACTAATTTGCAGCAACTCGTGCGGTCAGTCGTAGAGGCGACTGAGTAATGAAAGCGCAGATTGTTACACGCGGCATCGTGCTGTCACGCCGGGACTACCAGGAAGCTGATCGGATTTTACACGTGCTGACACCGGATAATGGACGGCTCAGTATCATTGCAAAAGGCGTCAGGCGGCCCAAATCAAAAATGGCAGGTGGCATTGAATTGTTCACGATTAACGAACTGACAATCATGCCTAGCAAAAGTGATCTGAAGACGCTCATTAGCAGCCGTATGGCGGTTAACTACGGCAACATCGTCAAAGACATTCAGCGCACGATGTTTGGCTATGATTTAATAAAACAACTGAACCGTTATATCGAGGACGAGGCCGGCGAGGAATACTTTGATCTATTATCTGCAGCACTTGCGGGACTTAATGACGCTGATGTGCCGTTGCCGTACATTGAGACCTGGTTTGCGTTGCAACTGCTGCAAATAACAGGGCATGCACCGAACCTCAGTACGGATACAGAAGGTAATAAATTATCGGCCGAAGAATCGTATTTATTTGATTTTGAGTCCAGTGGTTTTCGGGTCCAGGACGGCGGCCCGTACAACGTCAATCACCTTAAGCTACTCCGTCTTATTCATTCGCTCCAAAGCCCCGTGCTTCTTAAGCAAGTACAGGACGCAGATGAATACATCGCTGCACTCCAACCCTTGAGCAAAAACTTACTTCGCCAATCCATCGACCGTTAGATTGTGCATGTGGTGTTTTACCCCTGTTTGGGGTATAATTTGCGTCATATGAATAAGCAAACCTCACTCGAAGATATTGTCAGCCTATGTAAGCGCCGTGGATTTATATTCCAGGGTAGCGAAGTATATGGTGGACTTTCGGGGACGTGGGACTACGGTCCACTTGGTGTGCAGCTAAAGCGCAACATCATGGCGCTTTGGTGGAAGATGTTCGTTGAGGACCGTGATGACATGTATGGTGTCGACGCAGCTATCTTGATGAACCAAAAAGTATGGCAGGCCAGTGGTCACGTCGATACGTTTACTGACCCATTGGTTGAATGTAGCAACTGTAGGGGTCGTTTCCGTGCGGATAAGTTAGACGATCCTAATAAGTGTCCATCATGTGGTCAAAAGGGTACTTTTGGTGAAGCTAAACAGTTCAACATGATGTTCAAGACTGTGGTAGGTCCAGTTAGTCTTGATACTGAAATCTCATTCCCCGACAAAGACACAGTAAGGATAAAAGATAACAACTATCTATATACAATTGATCTATCAAAGGAAGAACGTGAAGTTCGTGCGGATAGTAATGATGAGGTTGCACTAAACGTAAGTTACCTACGACCTGAAACCGCTCAAGGTATTTTCACGAACTTCAAGAACGTTGTTGATACGTTCTATCCAGACTTGCCATTCGGTGTTGGTCAGCAGGGTAAGGCGTTTCGTAATGAAATTAGCCCACGTGACTTTATTTTCCGCAGCCGCGAGTTCGAACAAATGGAAATTGAGTATTTTGTACACCCAGACAAGTGGGAAGAATCATTCGAATCATGGCGCAAGGCTGTATGGGAATGGTGCGAAGCACTTGGCCTTCCAAAAGAATCAGTGCATGAATTAGAAGTTCCAGAAAACGACCGCGCACATTACAGTAAGCGTACTATCGACTTTGAATTTGATTTCCCGATTGGCCGCGAAGAATTACTTGGTCTGGCGTACCGGACTGATTTTGATCTGGGTAACATTCAGCGGGTGTCGGGTAAGAGTATGGAATACACCATCAAGGGTACGAATGACAAATTTGTGCCGCACGTGATCGAGCCGTCATTTGGCCTAGAGCGTGCAATTATGGCAGTGCTATCAGCTGCGTATACAGTAGACGAAGTGAACGGCGAAAAGCGCGTATACCTAAAACTTCCAGAGCATCTTGCGCCTGTTAAATTTGCGGTATCACCGCTGCTTAAGAACAAGCCAGAGCTTGTTGAAAAAGCCCGCGAAGTGTTTTCATTGCTCAAGAAAAAGCATGGTGCAGTCATGTGGGACGACAATGGAAATATCGGTAAGCGCTATCGCCGCCAAGACGAGATTGGTACGCCATACTGCGTCGTCATCGACTTTGACACCCTAGAAGACAGCACGGTCACTGTAAGAAATCGCGACACCACCGAACAAAAAAGACTTTCTGTTGAGGAGCTCTAAGTATGACAAAACTTCTAGTTGCTTATTCTACATTGATTGCACTAAAGAATAACTTACCGGATAGCTATCATATTGAGGAGAAGTATGTAGAGCAGTTTCATGTGGCTTTAAAACAAATTTCTGAAGAATTTGGTGAAGATATCTTTGATAGTCATGATTTTGAAATTCCTGAAAAAGACGTCGTGCATAGATTGGCATCAGCTAATAGTAGGACGGGTGAAAAGCGATATACTCGAGAGAAGTTCTGCGACCGATCTCTTTTAATGACAAAACTAGATGCATCATTAAACTACGTACAACTTATTAGTTCTGCAGAAGATAAGGAAAAAATAATGGGTTTTCACCCAGAAAGTTAATTATGGCGACTGAGCATCAACGAGTACAACTTGAGAAACGGCTAAGAGAGTATCGCAAGAAATATTTAACTAAAAAAGCTAATTTAGAACTTGATGAGTCGGCGACTCGCCTGATGGTGAACTATTTCCTGACTGGTGTTATGGGGTATGTGGAGCTTGATGATATCAAGACCGAGTACAATATCCGCGGTGAGTATGCTGATTATGTAATCCAGTTGGCGCGTAAGAAGCACTTTGTTATTGAGGTGAAGTCCATCCAGATCGACCTAAACGATCGACATCTGCGTCAAAGTACCAGCTATGCAGCGAATGAAGGTATTGATTGGATTCTTTTATTCAACGGTAAGCAGATCCAACTGTACCGTGTCATCTTTGCCAAACCAATTAGTGTGCATAAGGTCTTTGATTTTGATCTGAGCGATCTCGGTAGTATGAAGTCTGCCGCCGAACACCTCGTACACCTAACTAAGCCAGCCGTTACAAAAGGCGAGATGGAGATGTATTGGAAGCGCTTTGACGCATTAACGCCATCTAGTCTCGTCAAGACTATCTATACGGCAGATGTTATAAAGGCAATTCGCTTAAAGCTTAAAAAGAGCAGTGGTATCAACTTTGATCAAAGTGATGTGCTAGATGCTGTGCACGAATTAGTCGTAAATTCCTGCGATGCAGTAAAGCCTAAAAACCTGAAGTAATATGCTGCGCGGAACAGTTGTTGAAGAAAGCCTGGTAGACAATCGGTTCTTAAATGAACTGGATATTTTATCTGTCCGGATATCTAGTGCCGAGAAGCCCGAGGATCGGTGGCATTTATATCAGGTTCGTATGACAATTGAGCAGATAGAGCATTTGGCCAAGCAGCTCAAGCCAGAGAAATGGTACGCTCACTTCTGGGACGATGAAAATATCTATGTGGTATTTCCCGGCAAGACGTTTCTTATGAGCAGAGACGATAAAAGCACGTGGACAGACGCTGTCAGCTACGGTAAGTCCATTGATATTCCGGAAGAGCAATTAGACTTCCTCATCGATTGATGAATTATTGTTGAGACTCTGGAATTTGTAGAGCATAATGACCCTACGAAGTATACGGAGGACGGCTTATGAAGCCGACGGTCATTGTTATATTCGGTGTTACGGGGGATTTAAGCCGGCGCAAGTTGTTGCCGGCGCTGTACCATTTGATCTCGCAAGATTTACTGGATAAAAAGACTCGTATTATTGGCGTGAGCCGAAGTAAGGTGACGGTAGATAAACTGCTCGACCAGGTTGAGCTTTGTGTACTGGAGGCGGACAAAATCTGTGATCCTAAAGGACTACAAAAGCTCCATGATGCACTGCAGCTTGTTCAGCTTGATCCGACTGTAGCTGACGATTATGACAAACTGGCCCGCCTGCTGGATTCATTTGATACGAAAGGTCGACGTGATCGATTGATGTACATGGCGATTCCGCCTAGTGCCTACACGCCGATTATTAAGCAACTTGGCGCGCATAAACTTAATGACAGCCGAACCCGACTTCTGGTCGAGAAGCCATTTGGTCATGATGTAGCCTCGGCGGAAAAGCTCGTTCGTATTACCAATGAACATTTCGACGAGTCGCAGGTCTACCGTATTGATCACTATTTGGCAAAGGAGACTGCCCAGAATCTGCTCGCGTTCCGGCTGAATAATCCGATTTTTGCTGCACTTTGGAATGATGAACACATTGACCGTGTGCATATTAGGGCGCACGAATCGTTAGGCATTGAGGGCCGCGCCGATTTTTATGAGCGCACAGGCGCACTCCGCGATATTATCCAAAGTCATCTTATGCAGCTTCTATCTGTAGTTATGATGGATCAGCCGCTGAGTAACAGCAGTGAAGACATCCGTACGGCTAAATTGGCATTCCTTAAAAGTCTTGCACCTGCGGATCCGACCAAAGCGGCTCGGGCGCAGTATAAGGGTTATAGAGATGAAGTGGGCAACCCTAGCTCGCGTACAGAAACATATGCACTCATCGAACTACAATCAGAATTAGACAGGTGGAGAGATACCGAGATTATTCTAGAAACAGGCAAGGCACTCAGCGAGAAGACGACAGAGGTAATCGTACGGTTTAAATATCCACATGAACGGCGCCGTAACCAGCTCAGTTTCAGGTTGCAACCCAATGAAGGAATATCACTCGACCTGTTTGTAAAAGCACCCGGCTTTGATAATCAGATGCATGGCACTGAACTGGACTTCTCGTATAAAAATACGTTTACGAATCAGCCTGGTCATCCTGACGCGTATGAACGTGTCATTATGGACGCGGTAAAAGGTGACCAATCATTATTTTCGAGCAGCGAAGAGCTGTTGACCGCATGGGAAGTCGTGCAGCCAGTACTGGACGCCTGGGCAGCAAGCAGAAAGCCGATCAGGCAATATACCAGGGGTAGCCAGGATCCTTTAAAACCTAAAATGAAATAGTTTCTATTTAGCCGACCAGGGGAACTGCATATAAAGACGGACGTCGTTGCGGTGGTTTTCGTATTGGAATTTGCCGGGACCGCGTAAAATCGTGGGACGCACATCATCTTTAGTTGTTACAAGTTCTGCGCCTGCGGATAAATATGTCCGGACGGCTGGTGTGTTGCTAGCCCAAGTGGCAAGCCCTACATTTCTGGCTCCCCATAATGCCATCGAACCGGCCACAATAACCCTAGAGAATGTTGTGCCTAGTCTTTTGCCCCGCGATGCTTCATGCAGGCGAAGTGCAAATATATTCTCACACATTGGCAGATGCTCCTGATCTTCGTCGTCAATGTGTCCGGTCCAGCCGAAGCCAAGTGTGTTTCCATTCTTTTGGGAGACAAGACGAAGTACGCCGGATCCACCTGCTTTTGCTAGTTTTGCCTCGGCCATAGCCTCATCGCCCCAGCGGCGTTTTAGGTCATTTGGGCAATATTCTCTGGTGCCTTCTTGAGCCGCAATTTCAGCAAGGGCAGGCACGTCTTCGCGTCGGAGCCCAGCTACTACATCGTAGCCTGCCATGTTGAGTTTTATAAGATGTTCTGCGTGGCTGGCTTTTAAGTCAGTTGGTACTAAGATATGCGTTGATTCATCGAAGGTGTTTGGAAAGGTGGGCACATTGACTCCTGTTTGATAATCCCACCGATATATTAATTATATTATATCACATTGCATCAATTTTGTATACAATACTTGCTCAGCTAGTTGTAAAAAAGTGCTAATTCTTGCATACAAAAATAGCAGGACTATAATCAGCATATGGAAACCGAAGCTCTAAAAAGGGTGGAGCAAAAACAAGGTCATCTAGATACAGATGATCTGAGGCTCCACGCATTATCTGATCTAAGTCACACTGTAAGCAGAAAATCTAGTGTGGTTGAAATTGAATCTGTAGACGATTTGCCAGGATTGCCATTAAAGGATGTGCTATCTTTGCAGGCAGTGGCGATGGGTGTACTTAGAGAAAGCGCCAGAAGGCCACGAGTTAGAAATAGGCTTCACCAGTTTACGTTACTCCAAAACTCCGGCAGTCCAATTGGTTCAAACGATGTTGATCGATTCGTTAGCATAAGGACAGGTATGGTTGATTTCAGATCTTGGAAGCTAAGCGTATCGTTTCTGGAATATATTCTTAACGATAAACTTCGATATTCAAATACACGCGAACTTTATCAGTTGGAGTGGGGCGCGGATGGCCAGGCGACTGGCACAAAACTAACGATCGTTAACTATAACCCAGTCGTTGATACTTACCTACATCCAGATACTCAAGTGCTCATAGACCAAGTGGTGCCATACGGTTCAAAATGGCGTCAACCACTCTATCCAGAAGCAATTGAAGAGATAAAGGAACGTATGCTGGACACAGTGAATCAGTTTGATAATGAGGCCGCAGCATGAGCGAATTTGGGGCAGAGTCGGAATCGGATGTACTTAGGTTTGCCATGGAGCTCGAAAAGATTGCGGGGCAGCTCGATCAAGGATATAAAGAACACGATGAATCATTTACGAGATTTGCTCGCTCTAATGCCGATTTCTATAACCTGACGTCAAATAGCTATTCTTTCAATGCGGAGCGTGTTGTCTCGGATGAGGATGATGAGATTCTTTTAACAACATACAAAATTATTGGCGAGGCAAGGTTCAACGAGCTTTCAAGAATTGCTTTTCCGGACGATGTTTGGGAGGCACTACAGTATGGTCAGACTGAGCTGGTTGACGGAGAATTAGTTCCGACAGAAGAGTGGCTTAGGCTGCTTGATAATTCGGAAACGAGGCTCGCAATCGGGTGTGATTATACGGTAACCGTTACGTCTGATGGAACAATAGAAGATTTACTGCAGGTATATGCATATGTTGATGAGACTCCTGTTGAGCTACCTGGTGCACGAGCTCAGTCTAGTTTACCAATGCAGGCGCAGTCCGAGGCTTCGTTGGTAGCAGAGACGCTAGAAGGGCCTGAATCTGCCGATCTTGATGAGGTATTTGATGAAGATGATCTAAAGATGTTTGCTGACCTCGGATCTTCCGTGCTCAAGGAGCTTCAGCTAACCATGGCAGTTGACATGTTGTACCAGAATATTGAGAGTAATAGCATTGTTACAGAGGTGGGTGTCATGAATGCCGCAAAGAATATTTTGAAAGTTATTCTTCCACACGAAGAAGAGGAAGAGAGGTCTGTTAATGGGTAAATTTGGCTATGAAGAGCCGTTCGAGGGGCTAGACTCGGGCCTACTTGATTCAATGGCGAGTTTTGACGAAGGACAGTTCATGCTACATAGTCTTTTGAGTGGCATATTTAAAGACAAGCCGGACTACGAACAATACTCAGATGTGCTCGCAGAGCAGATTACGAATCAAGCGACTCATTTTACTGATCTATCAACAGAGGTGTTTGGGTCTCTTGCAGAATCTGCCGAGGAAGCAAGAACCACTATTGCTCGTCTTTGGGTCGCCGATGACAATAAGCGAGGTGAGCTATTTAATCGTCTTGTTGGCTCTGAATACTACGACATGTTTGATGAGACACGAGTTATCACAATTGTGGAGTCGCTTTTTGAAAAAGCTGAAAGTGTAAAGGAACTCGGAGAATTAATTTATAGTAAGTACTCAAGTAATTTATGTGCAGACATAGATAATTTTATTGATATATCTGAAAAAATGCCTCGTGAGGGCATAAAGCGCTTCTGGTTGGAAATTGATGTTGATGTAGAGGATGTCAAGGCAAATCTTAAAAATGCCGCCATAGTGGGCGTCGGACTTGCGCTTGGCGGCCTCGTCACAAAGACTTTACTAAAGTCCCGCAGGTACTAAATTATCAAGCCGCTTGATAATTACAACACGTCTTTGAGTCATGCTGGGTTAGAATAGTTTTCATGGAAGAAAACAAATCAGTGAACGAACAAGAGCTTCAGGATGATTACCAGGAGACAGACATTTTCTTATGGGCGAACAACCTTGTGCAGCTCAAGGAAGACCTCAAAATAGAATTATTTTTGATTAACAAAAACTCAGTGGTGTATAAGACTTCGAGGTCCAAGGACCTTGAGATGCACCTGCACTCAATCTTAATTGATCCAATCCTTGAATACGTGCTTGAGGGTGCAGACCAGGGACTTGTAGTCCGTAATTTTGAGGATGCAGAGCAAGAGCAAATGGTTCTTCAGAAAACAAAGCTCATTAACGTCGTGAAGGCCAGGGAAGTGCTGAGCTGGCTCCGTACACAAGAGGCCGAGATCGAACAGTTTGTTGAGGAAGAACACGACCTCAAGCGTATTAAGGGCGTGATTGCACGTATCTCTCATCCTGAAATGGAACAGCCATTTTACGTTGCAAAGGTATTGCCAAGTTCAAACATGATGAAGGGTAACGCTGGGTGGTTAGTCCGCGGCGGTAAGTTCGTGCCGTTCGACGCAGACGGGGCGCTACGTATTCCAACCGACAACCAGTTACTTATTGTCGACCAGGATATTTTCGTCTTTAACCAGACCAAGCTTGAACAGCTGTTTAACTACAACGCCAAAAAAGCAGCGATCGCAGAAAAGAAAGTCGCGGAAATTCAGGATAACTTCAAACTCAGCTTTGAAGAAGGCGCCAGTCTCAATTCAATGGTTATGGAAAAGAAAGCACTTGTTAATAAGCTGCAAAAGATTGACCCAACTAACGTGAAACAAGATGAACTGCTGAATCACGCAGAAGAGCTGGGAATCGAAATGATGACCGACACAAACGGTTCAATTATCATCATGGATACCAAAGACCTCACCAAGTTCGTAAACCTCCTAAACGACGATTACTACGAATCACCAATGACTGGTCTTAAGTACGAGATCAAGAGCAAGAAGCCGCTGAAGCTCGAAGAGCCAGACGAGCTTAAAGAAGCACTTGGTGCTATCGATGAGCAACCAAAATAAATAACTGGACAGCCAGAAACTTTAGGTAGATAATTCGACTCATACTAACCGAAGGAGTATATGGGTATGGAAGTACAGGTAAACTATCTAGCGGTATTCTTGGCTGCAGCCAGTTCAATGGCTGTGGGCGCAATTTGGTACGCGCAGAGCGTATTTGGCAAACAGTGGGCGAAACTTGCAAAGGTTGATATGAGCAAAGAGGTGAAGCCCGGGCAAATGGGGCTTTTGCTTGGATCCACATTTATTGCCTCACTGGTAACGGCATATGTTTTAGCGCACGTTACGTACCTATCGTCACAGTTCTTTAATAAGGATTTGATGGAATCGGCGCTCACAACCGCATTTTGGCTGTGGCTTGGCTTCACGGCTGCTCGGTTATACGTACATGATACATTTGAGGGTCGCCGTAAAAAGCTTACGGGCTTAAATAGCCTGCACGAACTCGTGACATTTATGGTGATGGCAGCGGTTATCGGAGCAATTGGTCTGTAATGAGAATCGAGGCAGCTAACCCTGACGAGTATTTTTCCAAAACAGATGATAGGGAAGCCGCGCTTCGCACGGTGGATGAACTCATCAGAGAATCTGCACCGAGTCTTGAGCGAACCATGGTATCTGGCATGGCCATGAATATGGTTGGCTATGGTCTGTTTACGTACAAGAATAGCAGTGGCAAAGAACAGGAATGGCCGGTATTAGCACTTGCAAACCAAAAGAATTACATGAGCCTGTACGTCTGTGCACTCGAAGATGGTGAGTATGTTGCCGAAAAGCACAAAGCAGAGCTGGGCAAGGTGAGTGTCGGTAAAAGCTGTGTGCGCTTTAAGAAATTAGAAGATCTGAATCTGAATAACTTAGCTCAGATATTACAAACCCTTGAAAAACGCATCAAAAATGGCGAAGCAGTATACGGACTATAAATAGATGAGTGTAGAACAAATAGGCCTACCAGGCGGTGAGCTAGAAACTATAGTAGAATCGGCGGATGTCCTATTGTCGTTCAAGAAGACCAGGCCTTTATCGGCAGGTAAGCGTAAATCATACTCACAAGGTGACCAGTTTGTCTCCCTGCTTATGGCAGAGTACTTGCAAGTTAATGTTGATGATGATGCTCGGATGCTTGAAAATGTTAGGTTATTAGTGCAGCGGTTACGGCCAATTGGGACTTGCGCGCTCCAGGAAAGCTTTACATTCAAGCTGATTAATTTCGCAGTGGCCATAGAAGATGATTCAAAATTGGTGGGTGAAAGTCCGCGTATCGATATCTATAAAGTAGAAAATATAGGAGGCCAGCACGAGCCATATGTAGGTACAGTACATCGGGCTGATTTTCTAGCAGAAGACTTGACTGTGCCGATGACTCTAGCGGACTGCGAGGCGTTGACTTCGGTCATAAGTAATATTCGGGCTGTCGAGCAGTACCGTAGATAGTGATATAGGCTAATTCAAGTAACAGCAAGCTTATGCGGTATACTAGGCAGTAATGAACGAACAACATCCAGACAGAAACTTTCCAAAACATTTTTTCTGGGGCGGATCTACTGCCTCGCACCAAGTAGAAGGTGGTAATTACAATCAGTGGTCCAAGTGGGAGCTAGAGCAAGCTAAAGAGCTGGCGCAGACCGCACACCAAAGATTGCACTGGCTACCATCATGGGATCGTATTAAGGATCAGGCCGAGGAGCCAGAGAATTATGTGTCAGGTAAGGGTATTGAGCACTACAAGCGCTATCCGGAAGATTTTGCGCTCGCTCAGGAGCTTAACCTAAATGCCTTTCGATTTGGCATCGAATGGTCCCGTATCGAACCAGAAGAGGGAAAGTGGGACGAGGCCGAAATCGAGCACTACCGTCGTTATATCGCCGAGCTCCGCAAGCGCAAGCTAGAACCATTCCTGAATATCTGGCACTGGACGATGCCAGTATGGTTTACGGAAAAGGGCGGCTTTGGCAAGAAGGAAAATCGCAAATATTTTGAACGATTTGTTCAAAAGGTGGCCGATGAACTTATCGATGACATAACATACATCATCACGCTTAATGAGCCCAACGTCTATTCCTCATTTGGATACCTAACAGGGGAATGGCCACCGCAGGAAAAGAGCCTGTTCAAATTCTGCAAAGTATATTGGAACCTAACCCGTACGCACCGCGAATCATACCGGATCTTGAAGGCTGCAAAGCCGAGCCTATATGTGGGCGTTGCAGCACAGCTTGGCAATATTCAGTCCAAGCGTCCCCACAACGTACTTGATAACGTCTCTACCAAATGGATGCGTTACTTCTGGAACTGGTGGTTCCTGGCGCGCATTAAGCGTTATCAGGACTTTGTCGGCATCAACTATTACTTTACAGATTATTACACTGGTTTTGGTAAGAGAATCAATCCATCAGTACCTGTTAATGACCTGGGCTGGTATATGGAACCGGAGGGTATATACCCATTGATGCTTCGTGCCTGGACAAGGTTCAAAAAGCCAATTTTTATTACCGAGAATGGCCTGGCAGATGCATCTGATGAGCATCGCCGTTGGTGGATAGAAGAAACGATTGTGGCCATGGAGCGGGCAATTAGCGAAGGTGTTGATCTGCGTGGGTACTTCCACTGGAGTTTACTGGATAACTTTGAGTGGAAATACGGTTGGTGGCCAGAATTTGGCCTGATCCACGTTGACCGCAAGACAATGAAGCGAACAATTCGTCCAAGCGCCAAATGGTTCGCGGCAACCATAAAGAAGCTTCAGTCCTAATCTGTTAGCTTTGCCATAATATTGACAAAAAGCTAATGATTTGATATAATGTATCTATTATGGCACAAAGCAATAATCCATCAGTCCCAGAAAAGTCACTTGAAACTCATACCAATGAGGCGATTAACCTTGCACATTCTGCAAGGCAGATCGAAGTTAACGCAGTAGAGGCCCCAAGAACAAGGGTAAAAGTACGATTAGGCCGTGCAAGTCTTGTACTTGCGGCAGCTACTACTGTTATTGGAGCAGGGGCAGCATCTCTCGGTGATTGGGATGCAAGCGCGAGGCCTGACCATGCAACCAAAAATGACGGCATGGTAGAAGTAGTGGCACCGGATAATATGACTGCCTGGGAGTTAGCTCAACTCTCTAAGGATAAAGATGCTGACCTCCGTAAGGTAGCATATAAGATTTCTGAGCAAGCAGATAGTCAGGGTTATCCAGGCGTAGACGCGGGCGAGCTATTTGTTCTTCCTGATGAATACGTTTCAGAAGAGGCCGAGCGTCAGTACGCTCCGGAAGAACCTCGTCAGTAAGTAGATACTTACTTAAGAAAATACCGGTCCTAGTGCCGGTATTTTTAATTTGTGGCTAGATGTAGCGTGTTAGGCAGCTCTGTGGATAAGTATCCCTATTTTCTGTAAAAATACTATTGCATGTGGGTGTTTGTGGGTAGTAGACTACTGTCAGTGGGTAATCGTAGGTAATCCAAAATAGGTTACCGAAAGAAAAAACAAAAACCACTAATTTAATAAACAGGGTACCAATGGCCACGGTAGACTACTTTGAACGAAAGCTTGATGACAAGCGGCGGTTAACAATACCACCCGAGCTTCGAGCCGAGTTCGAAAATGGAGTAGTTATTACCAGAGGTTTTGGCACATACCTTCACCTATACCCAAAATCAGTATGGGATCAGTTGGTAGAACCAAGACTTGACGGCGACATCCTCGACGAGCGCATCGCAGATCTGAACGTACAGTTTCGTATGGGCAAGCTGCAGGGGCAACTCGACGGTAAGCAAGGTAGGATTACGCTTGAACAGCACCTACTGGATTACGCAGGGATTGAGCGCGATATCGTAGCTGTTGGTGTTGGACGATACTGGCGCCTTATGGCGAAGCAGTAAGTCCTGTTAACTGTACCTTAACAATTTGAGTTTATAGCAGCTAAACCGGAAATCATGACTCGAGGTCAGCTATCCGGCAGTCAACATATGGACAGAGGGCAACCATATAAAAAACCCTAGCACCTTTCTCAAAACACCTCCCAAAACTCCACCTCACATAAGTCTCTCAACACTTAGCCTATAACCAGTGAAGGCAACCCTTTGGAATATATTCCCTAGGCTACTCTCACATACCGGATATAGGTAAACCGCGATATATCACCGTGATATAACGCACACAAAAACAAAAACAACCCAAAAAACAAATAGTTGGCTGCTGGATAGGTGACCTTGTAAAAAACAAAAACAAGAAAAAATACACCAAAATCAAAACCAAAATAAAAAACACGGTAATATATATTCAGCAATGAATGATTACACAAAACATTATCCAGTGCTTCTTGACGAAGTTCTGCAGTATCTTGACCCAAAAGAAGGGGAATCTTACCTCGACTTGACGGCAGGATACGGTGGACACGCCGAAAAGATATTGGATCGTACCTTGAAGCCTCACAACACAACTCTTGTCGATCGCGATCAAAACGCAATTTTGCACCTTGGTCAAAAGTTCGATGGAAGTGGCGTTCAGGTAATCCATAAAGATTTTCTGAGCGCAAGCCAGGAGCTTTTAAGCCAGGGCAAGCAGTTCGATATTATTTTGGCGGATTTGGGCGTATCGTCACCGCACCTTGATAACGCGAGTCGTGGGTTTAGCATTAAGTTTGATGCAAAGCTTGATATGCGCATGGATGAAACGCAGGAGCTGACAGCCGCGGATGTAGTGAATAACTATGACGTGGACAGGCTACGTAGAATCATACGTGTGTATGGTGAAGAGCCGCGTGCGAATAAAATAGCACAGCTGATAGTAGAACACAGACCTATTGCGACAACTCATGAACTAGCGAAAATCGTCGCCCATGCTTGGCCGGGGTACAGTAAGGTCCACCCAGCTACACGGACGTTCCAAGCTATCCGAATAGAAGTAAACAATGAACTAGGACTCCTAGAACAGAGTTTGCCAATCTGGACGGATTTACTGGCTCCGGGAGGGCGAATTGCGGTTATCAGTTTTCATAGCCTGGAAGATCGTATAGTTAAACAGTACTATGCCTCACAATCTGGTAATCGCTACGACGCCGTCCTAAGGCTGCTCACAAAGCAACCTATTACGGGCGGGGCAGACGAAATTGTTTTCAATCCGCGTGCAAGAAGTGCAAAACTTCGAGTCGCAGTGAAAATAAAAATATAGAAAGGGGATGCGCCATGCCTATTCAGGTAAAAAGCCTCTCCCGCGCTTACAAGGTTGTTGTTCGAGTAGAACAGTAATCGTGTAATCACGCCACTTACCGGGTCAAAATAACCCGGTAAGTGGACCATATCAAACAAAAACTAACACAAAAATACATATGACATATTCAAGCTCATTAGCTATGCGCCGCAATCAAAGCTTTGGTCGTAATCAGAATACGGCACGCTTTAAGGCAAATGAACGCACTCTTGGACCAATCAGCAATACGATCATGCTGGTGATTTTGGCGTGCCTTCTTGGTCTCCTGTATTTGACGCAGGTTACAAAAACGAATTCGTACGGGTACAAAATCAACGATCTGCAGCAACAGCAAACGCAGCTTAAAGACCAGAACGCAGAGCTTCAGGTTTCGGCGGCACGACTTCAGGCGCTTGATCGCGTAAAGAACAGTGATGTTGCCAAGAACATGGTTTCTGTCGCCCCATCGGCTACTGTCCAGAATTAGGCAAGATATTCACCTCTAACACCTTAGATGGTATAACACTTCGTGTTTACGGCGCAGTACTCGGAAAAAGAAGCAAGCTTCATTTTCCTCCGTGCAGCTTGTATACTTATAGTGCTTATGCGGCCACAAACAAAAACATCAGTATTTGGAACTATCCAGCGCATCCGGTTTTGGTATGTGCTTCTTTTGTGTTTGGGCGGCCTATTTGTCGTTCGTTTGTTTTATCTTCAGGTAATCAGGCACGACTACTACCAAAAATCGGCTGCTTTCAGCCAGTTGAAGGAGTATCAGATTCCTGCCAGCCGCGGTATTATCACGGCCAAAAGCGGGGATAAGACAGTGCCGCTTGTACTTAATGAGACGCTGTTTACACTGTACGCTGATCCAAAATACGTGAAGGACGCTGGTGATATTGCTGATAAGATCCAAAAAACCATTGGTGGATCAAAGTCGGATTACGAGAATAAGCTCAAAAAGCCTGACTCGCCGCGCTATACCATTCTTGCGAAGCGCCTCAGTCGTGATCAACATGAAAAGATCGACAAGCTTGAACTAAAGGGAATTGGCACCAGGGAGTCGCAGTACAGAACCTATCCTGACGGCCAAATTGCAGCACAGCTGCTTGGATTTGTGAATGATGACGGCGAGGGTAAATACGGCCTTGAAGAAGCACTGAATGATGACCTGAATGGTACTCCTGGCCAACTCAAGGCGATTACCGACGCATCTGGTGTGCCGCTCGCTGCAAATAAAGATAACGTGGTCGTTAATCCGAAGCAGGGTACTGGCGTACAGATGACGATAGATATCGGTGTTCAGCAGCAGCTTGAGGACCTTTTGAAGCAAGGCCTTGATAACGCCAAGTCTAAATCGGGTAGTGCGCTCATCATGGATGTGAATACTGGTGCGATCCGGGCAATGGCAAGCTACCCAACCTTTAATCCAGCCGAGTATTATAAAGTGACAGACGGTGCTGCCTTCAATAACACGAATGTCAGCTCTCCACTTGAAGTCGGATCGATCATGAAGCCGTTGACGGCTGCAGCAGCTATGAATATTGGGGTGGTTGGACCAAATACGAGCTACTACGATCCAAGCTATTACAAAATTGATGATGCAACGGTGCGTAACATCGAGGAAGACGGCGGCGCGGCGCAGCGAACGACCACTGATGTCCTCAAGTACTCGCTGAACACGGGTGCAACCTGGCTGCTTATGCAAATGGGCGGCGGCGAGATTAATCGCCAAGCTCGTACGCAGTGGTACGACTACATGACAAATCACTACATGCTTGGCAAAAAGACCGGTATCGAACAAGGCTACGAGGCAGAGGGAACGATTCCAAGCCCGACTGACGGATACGGACTGAATATTACCTATGCAAACACATCGTTTGGTCAGGGTATGACCGCTACTCCACTGCAAATGGGTGCTGCGTTTAGTGCAATGCTCAATGGCGGTACGTATTACAAACCGACCCTTATTGAGGCAAAGACCGACGCAGAAGGGAAAATGCAAAAGAAAGCACCTGAAGTGGTAAAAAAGGATGTGGTAAGTCAGCAGGTAAGCCGTGACCTAGTATCAATGCTTGAAACGACCTATAGGCACAACCGCGCTGCATATGGGGCGGGGCAGATACGTCCTGAGTATTCCGTTGGCGGTAAAACCGGAACCGCACAGATATCAAAGCCGGATGGCGGTTATGACGAGAATGACTACAACGGTACGTATGTAGGATTTATCGGTGGTGATAGGCCTGAGTATGTGATCGTCGTGCGTGTTGATAAACCAAAGATTGCTGGTTACGCTGGGTCGAAAGCGGCGGCGCCAATATTCGTAAAACTTGCTAATATGATGATTGATAGCTACGGAGTTGTGCCTCGGTCGGAGTAGGACTGTCCAGACTGACTCTCAAGGGGTATAATATCTACCAAGAAAGAAGAAAATACACATGACCGAAGTTATTACAATTGCTGTCCAGACTGAAACGCTTGTTCGCATTTTGCTAATGGGTTTTCTTGGATTCACCCTAAGTATGCTTATCACGCCGCTATATACGACGTTAGCCTATAAATACGAGTGGTGGAAGAAGCCGCGTGAAAAGAGTGTGACCGGTGAGGTCGCAACGGTGTTTGCAAAGCTCCATGCTGCCAAGCACAAGCGGTTGATTCCTACTATGGCTGGACTTATTTTTGTCGTATCTACGGCGCTCGTGACGCTGCTGTTCAATCTTGAACGAACAGAAACATGGTTACCGTTGGCTGCATTCCTCGGGGCGGGTCTTATTGGTTTACTGGACGACCTTATTAATATTCGTGGCTCTGGTAAGGGTGTTGCAGGTATACCCTCAAAGATAAAGCTACTACTGACAACACTTATTGCAGTGATTGGTGGTCTCTATTTTTACTTCAAGCTAGACGTTACAAGTGTTAATATTCCGTTTTACGGGGATCTATCTATCGGTTGGCTGATCATACCGCTGTTTGTTCTGGTAGTCGTTTCTACCGCAAATGCGGTTAATATTTCTGATGGGCTCGATGGGCTTGCGGGGGGTCTCGCAACCAGTGCATTTACGGCATATGCGGTCATCGCATTCATGCAGGGAAGGTACGGTGTTGCGGCGTTTTGTATGACAATTGTTGGTGGTCTGCTCAGCTACACGTGGTTCAATATATTTCCGGCACGATTCTTTATGGGCGATATCGGTTCGTTTTCACTCGGTACGGCGCTCGGCGTTGTTGCGATGATTACTGATACGGTGCTGCTCCTGCCAATTATTGGTGCGGTGTTTGTTGCTGAAGCCGGTTCTACGCTGATTCAGATTTTGTCCAAGAAATTGCGCGGTGGCAAGAAGATATTCAAAATTGCACCTGTGCACCATCACTTCGAAGCTTCCGGCTGGGAAGAGACAAAAGTCACTATGCGGTTCTGGGTTATCGGGCAGGTTGCTGGTGTGCTGGGATTAATCTTGTTCTTACTAGGTGGAGGCATCTAGGATATGCAGCCCAGGCGACGGTCTGCGGTAATACAGAGGGGCGGGGTGGCGCAGCGGCGTCATAAGCCCGACTATGTACTACTTGTCTTAACAGCGATCTTACTTGTTGTGGGCCTCGTCACCATCTATTCCATTAGTCCTGGGCTCGCGATTCAGCGTAACGTCAGCGAGAACTATTATGTTAACAAGCAGCTGATCGCAATTGGTCTCGGCATCGTTACGTTTACAGCAATGGCAACGATCCCGTATGAAACCTGGAAGAAGCTCCAGAAACCACTGATTGGCGCAGCGATTGTTGCGACATTAATAGCCCTGGCGCTTCCTGTCAGTGAACAGTATCCTGCGCACCGTTGGATACGGTTTGGTGGGCTGTCTTTTCAATCTGTTGAACTTGTAAAGTTTGCACTTATTTTTATCCTTGCGGGCTTCCTGGCGGATCGCATGCGGCGCGGTGAAGTTAATGACATAGATAAGTCCGTAAAGCCAATTGGCATAGCCTTTGTCGTTATCGCCTTTGTCGTGGCTGGGCTGCAGAGTGACCTTGGATCAACGGCGGTTATTATCGCTATTATGGGGCTGATGTGGTTTGTGGCAGGCTTGCCCGTTAAAAGGGTGCTTTTGCTACTTGGGGCGATTGCAGTGGTATTCCTGTTGGCTGTCTCAACGAGCGATTATCGTCGTGACCGCGTGATGACGTTTATGAACCCTGAACGTGACTGCCAAGCAGCGGGTTATCAGGCTTGTCAGGCACTGATTGCCGTTGGTACGGGTGGTTTATTCGGAAAAGGCATTGGACACAGTGTACAGGCGTATGGATACCTCCCAGAGGCAGCCAACGACTCGATCTTTGCAGTTATTGCAGAGAAGTTTGGGTTTGTGGGCGTAACAGCAATCCTCTGTGTATTTTGGGCGTTCTTTACCAGGGTAAAGAATATTATCGAAAGGGCACCAGATAATTTCTCAAGGCTCGTGGTGGTTGGTCTTTTGGCGTGGCTCAGTATGCAGGCAATCATTAATATCGGTGCAATGATTGGACTATTGCCGCTGAAGGGAATTACACTGCCATTTATTAGTTACGGTGGTACCAGTTTGATATTCGCGACAGCCGCTGTAGGACTTATATTCAATATTTCCCGCTATACAACATTTGGTGTACACGACATAGAAGAAACGGCACCGCCACGCAAACCAGAAGGGAGAAGATATGCGCTCGGATATTCATCACGAAGGTAAAACGATTGTCCTTTCAGGTGGTGGAACGGGCGGACACATCACGCCGATTTTGGCCGTGGCGCACGAACTCAAGAAGCTTGATCCAACTGTAAGGACAGTTTACATTGGTGAAAAGCATGGAAAGTTTAAAGAATTAACTGATTCGCATGAGGCCATTGATGCTTCTTATGAAATTTGGGCAGGTAAGTTCAGACGCTATAACGGTGAGTCCTGGCTAAAGCGACTTGTTGATGTTCGTACGAACCTATTAAATCTCAGAGATCTGTTTTTGTTTGCGTTTGGTAGTATCCAGAGTTTCTTTTTGCTACGAAAACTGCATCCAAATATAGTTTTTCTAAAAGGCGGTTTTGTTGGTGTGCCCGTTGGCATCGCCGCACATTTGCACACGATACCATTTATAACTCATGACTCAGATGCACTGCCGGGACTTGCGAATCGAATTGTTGGTCGCTGGGCAAGAACGCATGCAGTAGCGATGCCAGCTGAAATATATTCATACCCTCAGGCTAAGACAATACAGGTGGGCGTGCTGGTGGAACCGAACTTTAAGCCCGTAACTCCAGAAACTCAAGCAGATATGAAACGGCAGATTGAAGTACCACAAGATGCCACAATGCTACTCATCACAGGTGGTAGTAGTGGGGCGCAAAACATCAATGTCGCCGTAAAAGCCATCGTAGATGAATTGCTCCTTCAATATCCTGATCTATATATTGTTCATCAAGCCGGTAAAGGCAAAGCTGGGATTTATGGTACGTACACCCATAAACGGCTTCGTGTTATAGAGTTTATGCGCCCAATGTATGTTTACACGGGGGCGGCCGACATCGTTGTTTCACGTGCCAGTGGTAATACTGTTGCGGAGCTCGGCACGCAAGGAAAAGCTGTTATTGCGGTTGCTAACCCACTACTTACGGGCGGTCACCAGGTTAAGAACGCCGAGGCGCTTCGGGCTGCTGGTGCAGCACTTATCGTGACTGAAACTGCCAAGGCCACGAACGCGGAGGAGCTCAAAGCTTCGATCATACAGCTGCTGGATAATCCTGATCAAAGAAAAGAGCTCAGTAAGACGCTGCAGGATGTAACGCTGATAAATGCAGCTGAAAAACTTGCCCAGTTACTGTTACAATAGGGGTAGATATGCTCCCAAAGCGAAAATCAAAAGAAATACAACCTAGACGAATGTCGCAGCCGGTTCAACGGACGACTGTATTTTCGTATCATTCAAACCGGTCTGCCCCGGAGACAGCACGCGCGCGGTACGAGCTACCAGCAGATAAGCGTAGGGGTCTAGAGCGTCTAAAACACACTCCCACACTCATTGCGGGAATGGTAATCGTCGGCACACTACTCTATGCCTCATTGCTTGGTAATCAACCGCGAATTCAGGTGCTTGCCAGTAGTTCGGGTCAGCCACTGCAGCGTTCTGACAAAGTTTATGCGGATTATGTGTCAAAGCAGCTTGGTGGATCAGTGTTTAATAAATCAAAGCTGACATTTAATGCGCAACCACTCATTGAATCGCTACAGAAGGAATTTCCAGAGGTTGATAGTGCGATAGTTACATTGCCGCTTCTTGGTCATAAGCCAATTGTCAGGATTGCGGTTGCGAGCCCTTCTTTTGTACTTGCGACGAGCCAGGGTGCGTACTATGTGAGTGATAAAGGCATGCCACTCGTAAAGGTATCTGATATAGCGGAGAAGCCGCAGAACATCCCCACGGTTACTGATGAGACCAATTTGCCGATAGAGGCCGGAAAACAGGTCCTCCCAAGTGACACGGTCACGTTTATTGCACAGCTTCTCGCACATCTTTCTTCGACTAAGATTGCATACGAGTCTATAACACTTCCCCTGGAGGCAAACGAAGTTAGGGTCAAGCCTCAGGGTGTTCCGTACTATATCCGATTTAATGCACTACAGGACGCTCGGACACAAGTCGGCACATACCTCGCGGTTAAGAATCAATTGAAAGAGAGCAGGGAGCAGCCTAAGGAATATGTTGACGTCAGAGTAGAGGAGAGGGCTTACTATAAATAAGTAAGGGCTGATCTACGGCAGAGCGCTGCAGCTTAATGCTTTATTGCCATCTGGGCTGCCTAGGCAAACACGTAACTACCACTGTTCTACTACCCTACATGTTCGTAAAATGTTCATATATTTGCTAGAAAAACTATATAAAAATATCTAAAACGTGAAAAGTCAAATATTTCACGCTTTTTTACTGAAATGCAGGGGAGGAGGGGAAAAGTATAACAAAAACAGAAAAAGTCAAAAAAGCAAATAGTTCTGTGGAAAACTATAGAGCGACGTCTATAATTTACAACGTCAGTGATACCAGGTGGACCAGTTCATAAGAGATGTAGTTCGTTAATAAAAAAAGTATATTTGTAAGCGTAAAAAGTACAAATATGCGAGATATCGAAAAACAATGCCCCACAGCCAATGTATCAGTATTCAACTAATTACCAGATATTCGAGTCGCAAAATATACATTGTGCGACATCATGTTTGTATTTCGTTTTGATGCTCTGCTGCTTGATATTTCACCAAATTTCATTGGCAATTTTGAATTCGCCCACGTCCAGTATTGCGATTAAAAAATCTAACCCGCTCTACTGCTATCAATGCTTAATTGGTAGATTTGTCCTGGCTTGGATCGTTCTTTGACTAGTTCGACCTAATATCTAAATATGAACAATGTTCGTAAAACGTTCACTTTTAAACGATTTAGATCTTAACCCCAAAGAAGGTATCGATTGACTTCACCGTCAAGAAGTACGCCTGGATCTGCCATATCTACTTGGTCTCGCATGAGGTCGTAGGCGTCCGCGAAAAGCCTACCAAGTGATGTTTCCATGAATGATGTATCGCCTACAGGATTATAGCCACCTGCCACGTGTGCTTCTAATTCTGCGGTTAGTTCTGGGTATATGATCGCGAAGCGCTGCCTGTACGGAAGCTGCCTGTACATGTTGGAAATAAAAGAATCGGTATTTGTATCAAAATACATGAAGAAGTTATTGAGGTGCTTCATCTCTGATGTCGATGCTAAAAATGGACCGGCTGGATTAGTGACACGTCCGGGACCTGCTTCGAGCGCTGCATTTTGCTCAGGCGAGAACTCACCGTAGCGACTCGGGCCATACTGTTCGGGATTGGTCATTATAGACTCCTCTGGGATGCATCGCTACTTTGGTTAATCTGTATATCAAGGTATTCAGCAAGCTTGTGTAGCCCTCGGGTTGTTTGGTTTGCCTTAGCCCCAGGTTCTTGCCCAATAAGGTGTCGTAGGCCCTCTAGAATGCTTCCTGCTTGTATACCATATTCGGCGTATACTCTTGCGCTAGCGTCCGAGTTAGGACTTCCATCGTAAGGGGGGATGTCTGCGCTGCTCCTGTGAATAATAACTGCTCCATAAAGAGGCTTTGGCTCACGAACCTGGAAGAAACGCTTCAAGGTGTCTTTCTCTACGCGATATTCGGTGAGTCTTTCCGTAGAAGATGCTCCTCCATCCACAATTTTATGGAATACTCGTATCCATGCATTCTTGAATGAGTGTGATTCTAGTAGGGCTAAATCTTCAAAATGTTCCCTAAGAATGATATCTTTCCTATCTGTAATGTCTTCGAATCTATAGATTGCTTTCGCTTCGTATGTTCGCATTCTTTCTGTATGTCGAAGTTCTAGGGTAGCCTGTCTGAAATTTTCTATATCACGTTTCGCCCATTGTCTGCCAGTGGGAAAATACAGCACAGGGTTTGGTGGCATCGGGTCGCTTTCTGGGGTTGGTGTGAGTATTTTCGTGGCTTGCCAGTTGCTTACTCCAAGAATACCTGCAGCTTTTGTGATTCCAATGAGGCGCACGACTTCTTCTTGGCTTGCTTCGTGTTCGGTTATTATAGAGGCGTCTTGATCAACACCTTGAAGGCTGTGATCTGCTGGGTTTTCTTCTGGACCGAATGGAGGCATGTCTACTCCGCGTCAGCGAGGGTGTAGGTAGCTTTGGCAACGCGCTTAAACTGTGGCTTGCCCTGGAGATTCAGAAGAATGGTTGTTTCCTTGACGTAGCGGCTCTCTAGCACGCGCTTAACGATTTCATCGCGGTGTAGGGGTTCGCCTGCGTCCTTAAGGACATCAGCGATGATATCAGCAACGGTTCCCTTGCTGTAACCCCATTCCTTGAGCGCGTAAATACCACGGCCGATGAGCACGAAGCGCTTGTCCTTGATAAGTTCGTTGTGAATTGCCTGTGTGGTTACGTCTTTGCGCTTGAAGTCACTGCCCTTGATGGCTTCCGCGATTTCGTTGAAGTGCATGTGCTTGCCGTGTTCTTTTAAGATAACGTAGATCTTGTCACGGATGTTCTTTGGATTGACCATAGGCCACTTGATAAGACCCCAGCGGTCGTTCAGTGTTGCAAGATGTTTACTGACAGATGCAAGTGATTCGGTGTGCTTGTGGTCGTCGTGTCCTGCCTTCTTGGCAAATGTGCTGATTTCAGCTGGTTCACCGTGCTCTTTGATGGTATCAATAAGACCCGTTACGAGGTCTTTCACCTTCTTTTCATCATGGTGAACAGTTACGGCAACTGCGTTGTGAAAGTGGTCATTGTCGTCAATAACAGTTAGCTCTGGGCAAAGCTGTGCAAGGAATGCAATGCGTGCTTGGTCGAGCTTGCTGTTTTCTTCTGTAAAGACTTCTGAGAGGTTCTTGACACGAACTACCTTGCCCATGTCGTTGATGGCGGCAACGAGCGCAGTCTGGACTTCGGCAATATGAGGAAGCTCACCGCTCTCCCCTTGTGCCTTCAGCTTTTGGACAACTGCTTTTTCGAGCTGACGAACACGCTCACGGGTAATCCCAAGGAGCTCACCAATCTGCTCCAGAGTTTCCTTGCGGTCAAACAAACCATAGCGACGTGAAACAATCTCGCGTTCTCGTTCGCGATCAATGGTGCCCAAGATGTCATTCACAATTTGCTCTACAGGCAGTTTCGTAGCCGTGTCGGTCATCAGTTATCCTTATCTGTTAATGCAAGAGATTTAGTATTATTCTATAACAAACTATCTCTAAAGTCAATAATTTATGTATATAAGCCTATTGTATCACTAAATAGACTTCCCTGCTTGATAATTCTATAGAAATATTACAACAAAACGAGTTTGTAATCTGTCAAAATTGTGGAAAAACACCCCTGTTTTATCGCTTTCGCCGTTCACGGCTCATCAGTACGACTATCATATTCGTATAGCGACAAGAGAAAGATGAGTTTTACCAAAATGGTAAACCTTCAAATCTCCTCTTCGGGGCTGTATCAACAAGTGATACTAGAGCCAACCTTCCCCGTTTTTGTTGGCTGCCTCGGAATCAATCTCCAAGGGCTTGATGCTTCTACGGCGTTTCCCTCAACCTCTGGTAGTGAGCCAGGCCGATGTAAGTGTGCATCACCCCCGCTGCCAAGAACAGGCTGATGATCCACGGGTTCTGCCCGGAGTCTCCCGACGGCCAGACACCAGCCAGAATGAAGCAAGATGCCCCTATGGCCAGGGTGCAACGTGCACTGACTTTGTCTGGACTTTTGAGGGTGTTGTACGCTAGGTTGAGCCAAGCACTTGACAAAATTACCAGCGCAAGAATGAACATGGTGAACATGATGGGGTTGTTGATGAGCATAGTGCTCTCCAATCCGGTAGAAGGATCTTCACTTGGGTGGTGAATATCTATATTATAACATAATTATGGAAAAATAAAATAAGTGCTAACGATGTATAGGAGTGCCAAGATGCTTGGTAATAGAGCTATGAAGCTTTTTTGGTGCGGCGGATGACGCGCTTTTTCTTGGCTGGGGCTTTGTCTACTAACTCTTTAGCTTCTGCTTCTGTAATCTTGGCTGGGTCAACTGATTTTGGAATGCGGGCGTTCTTCTTGCCATCGGTAATATATGGACCGTACGGACCATTTACGACCTTAATACCGCTCTTTTCAAAGATTTGAATGTACTTGTTGGCCTCTGCTTCGAGTTTCTTGGCGTAGAGCTCACGTGCCTCTTCCTCGGTGATCTTCATTGGATCATGCGGCTTAATGGATACATACAGCTTCTCTACCTGAATATATGGACCAAAGCGGCCGATGTTGGCCTTGATGTCCTTGCCGTCCTCGGTGACACCGACAAGGCGTGGTAGCTTGAACATTTCAAGTGCCTGCTCCAGAGTGACTTCCTCGAGAAGTACGCCCTCTGGCATAGGTGCAAAGTCTGGCTTTTCTTCACTTTCTGTTTCCCCGCGCTGCAGCATTGGGCCATAACGGCCGTAGCGGGCCATGATGGGCTTGCCGCTCTTTGGATCGCTGCCGAGCACACGAGTCTGAGTGCTCTCTTCTCTACTGATATCTGCCGAGCTTTCGACTAGTGGGTGGAAATCCTTGTAGAAGTCCTTGATCATCTGGACCCATGTCTCCTTGCCTTCGGCGACATGGTCAAAGTTGCCTTCAACGCGAGCGGTAAAGTCGTAGTCAACGACTGACGGGAAGTGCTTTACGAGGAAGTCGGTCGTGACATCTGCCAGGGCCGTTGGCAAAAGTTTATTGCGGTCAGCACCGGTAATTTCCGTCTTGGTTTCTTCGCTAACGGTATCATTTTCAAGTGTAAGTGTTTCTACCTGGCGCTCCCTGCCCTCTACGTCTGCCTTAATAACGTATTCGCGGGCTTGGATAGTACTAATTGTAGGTGCATAAGTACTTGGACGGCCAATGCCGTTTTCTTCGAGTGCCTTAACGAGGCTCGCCTCTGAATAACGGGCTGGCGCACGGCTAAAGACCTGTGTGGCGCTCAGGCTGCTGCGCTCAAGGTTCTGTCCTTCTGATAATGCTGGCAAGATAACATCGTCCTTGCCACCACCGTATACCTTTAGGAAGCCATCAAACTTAAGGACTTCACCTTTGGCGCTGAAGTATTCCTTGCGGCTGCTGATAGCTATCTTGATCTCGGTCTTGTCAATTGATGCAGGTGCCATCTGGCTGGCGATGCTGCGGCGCCAGATGAGCTCATAGAGCTTCTTTTGCTGGGCATCTGCTCCTGCTGACAGTTTGCCAAAATCAGTTGGCCTGATGGCCTCGTGGGCTTCCTGGGCGGATTCATTCTTGGTCTTGAATTGGCGGAGCTTGTGGTATTCCTTACCGTATTCACGGGTAATGTGATCTTCAGCGGCCTTGATCGCGAAGCCAGACAGCGTCGTACTGTCGGTACGCATGTAGGTAATATGTCCTGCTTCGTAGAGGCGCTGTGCCAAGGTCATGGTTTGCTTTACGCCGTAGCCGAGGCGACGAGATGCTTCTTGCTGGAGTGTACTGGTCGTAAACGGTGCGCTCGGATTGCGGGTTCCTGGGCTGGTTTCGACTGATTGGACGCTGTAGCTTGCGCCAATGTTTGCTTCAAGGAACTGTTTAGTGTCGTCCTTGCTTTCGAATCTTGTACTGAGTTCTGCCGGTAGATCAGCGGATTCTACATTAAATACAGCCGATACTTTGTATTTGGTTTCTGCGGTGTACTCACGGATTTCACGTTCGCGTTCAACGATCAGGCGAACAGCAACAGACTGCACGCGTCCAGCACTGAGGCCTGGACGGACTTTCTTCCAGAGTACTGGACTGAGTTCGTACCCCACAAGGCGGTCCAGGATGCGGCGTGCCTGCTGCGCGTCAACAAGGTTCTTGTCGATTGTGCGGGGGTTCTTAACGGCATTTTCGATCGCAGTCTTGGTGATTTCGTGGAATACGATACGCTTTGTTTTAGATGCATCGAGCCCAAGTGCTTCGCTGAGGTGCCATGCGATCGCCTCTCCTTCGCGGTCTTCATCGGATGCGAGCCAGACTTCGGCGCCCTTGGCAGCTGATTTTAATTCTGAAACAACCTTCTTCTTATCAAGGCTAATATCATAGGTTGGAGCAAAATCGTTTTGGATATCAATGTTGAGCCCTTTCTTGGGAAGATCACGGATGTGGCCGAAGCTACTCTTGACGGTGAAGTCCTTGCCGAGGAATTTCTCAATTGTCTTGGCCTTTGCCGGAGACTCTACGATAACCAAATTTTTTGTCATTACGCTTAAGTATACCTCATGTATTGTTTGATCAAAACCGCTCTAGCGTAACGCACATGGATGGCGAATGCAAATAAGTCGCTTACTCGCCGCTGGTGGCCTTTACGGCCGCCCAGATGCCGAACAGTCCGCCAATGGTGCCGCCAATAATGCCCCAGACACCAAACATATTGCCTTTGTCGAGGAGACTGCCGAGCCAGCTGCCTGCCGTACCAAAGATAGCGATAAATATGTAGATAATTGTTTTTTGGCTCATATACATAGTATGGCATATAAAAAGCCCTACATATTGTAGGACTACTTTAAAGGTAATTCATTGGGTTGATGACAAGCAGATACGGGTTTTTGGGCGTAGGGGGCGGGCGCTGTGGGCGACCAAGAGCAGCGTATGCCTTGATCGCCCACAGCGAGTTCCGAGTGCACCCCTCAGAAGAGAACTCCCAGGAGCTTCTTGCTGCCCTGGAGGACGATGCCGATGGGGCCGAGTCGTCGGGGTGCGAACGGGACGCCGAGGCCTCTCGCGCTTCGCATGCAGCTCAGCATCTCATCTGACGTGTATCCGTATCCCCGACCTTGCTGGACAGACATTGTTTCCTTTCATTACCGGAGAACGGTGTCTTCGGTACCTTGTTCGATTACGGTGCCGGTAGTGAAGCCACTGACTCTCGCGACAAGTTCTTTGAACATTGCCGGTCGCTGCCAGTACTCCCATGGTGGAACAAACGTGAGCGTTAGGCTCTCGTTCGAGTGGAAATGGATCACCACTTCGATGTGCCACGACAATCGTGCGCCGAGATACTGGCCGAGCTCTGCTGCTTTGAGCGGAGTCACGTGGCAGTTTTCGACGGACAGTCTAGCACGTGCTGGAGACATCAATCACCTCTTCCTGTATCTGCTTGTCAATGATCGTAATGTTGAGGAGAATTTAGAACTCTCAAAACTCGACAAAACCATAATATTATATTGTAAAATGCAAAAATAAGCAATGAAAATGTTCACATACTATTATGTATGATTATTGCTGCTTTGGGCTGCGCGTCAGATGATAGCCGCGGCATTTGGGACATTTGTATGCCCTATTCGGCTTGTCTTTACGCCGAGTGGGGTTGATACGTCTAATTGCCTCGTTGGCGGCCGGTTCATTAGCGAAACGAACCTTATCCTTACACATCTTGCGGTCACGGGCGCTGGTCGGGAATAATAGGTTAAAGAGCCATTTCATGCGATGCCCCAATGCCCCGCGCCCAAAGGACGAACCTTGCCATTAATTTCAAGCATGGTTAGCGACTGATTGAATAGTGAAGGATCAAGCTCGCTTTTATGAAGCAATTCACTTGCGTCAGATATGCCGCTACTCAGGAGTTTTAGTATGCGGGTCTCCTCTTCTGTATCACCAAGCAAGAGTCGCTCTATTGCCCCACGGTTTTCAAGGCCCATGGCGGCCAGTATATCTGTAATATCAGTAACAGGCACGGCTCCCATTTTAATAAGGTTATTTGTGCCCCGCGACTGCTCACTTGTGATGTTTCCTGGCACGGCCATGACCGTCCTGCCCTGCTCTAGGGCAAAGTTTGCGGTATGGAGTGTGCCACTTTTGCCCGCCGCCTCTGTTATAAGCACGGCATCGGCTAATCCAGCAACAATGCGGTTACGCGCGATGAAATTTAGTTTAAAAGGTTTGGTGCCTTCTGAGTACTCACTGACGAGTGCCCCACCTTGGTCTAGGATTTGCTTTGCCAGGTGGTGGTGACTTGTTGGGTACATGGTATCAAGGCCACACGGAAGCACCGCTATGGTCGTGCCCCGCTCTGCCAGTGCTGCTTGGTGGGCGATGGCATCTACACCGAGTGCAAGGCCGCTGACAATGACAATGCCCTGCTTGGCAGCCTCACGGACCAGAAGTTCAGTGACATGCCTTCCGTAGGGTGTTACTTTGCGGCTGCCTACTACCGCAAGTGTTAGACGGCTCTCTATATCTAATTCGCCCGCTATATAGAGCTGTTTTGGGTAGTCTGTAATGGTATGCAGCCGCTTGGGGTATAGGGTGTGATCTGCTGAAATACGTGAAATTTTCATTTGAGGGGCTTTGCTCTTCGTATGTAATCTCATTGTATAGACCCCTGGCAAAAGTGCAATAACCATAAATATTAACAGATGAATATTCATTACGCTAGTGGTAAAATATAGTACAGTTACATTTTCGCTAAAAACACAAAATAGTGTTTAAGTATTGACATTAGGAAACAAATTTGCTAATATTACAACCTGTAAGCGTTCGTAATGACGCTTTCGCACCTTTTAAACCCCCATTTATAGCATTCGTCCCCTACTTGTTAGGAGATGAACGTTAGAGTGTTTTAGAGCGCGCCAATTAGAAGTTGTTACCCTCCACTTACTCTTTGCTCTTGTGACTTGTTTGCAAGACGTTCTAAAACATACTAACCCCTTTAACAGATCCCCGGACGTTACGAGGTAACGCCCCCGGCTCCCGATCAAAGCGAGTCTAAATGATTGCTTCTGCAGACACACGCCACTAGACGTTAGGCGATGATGTTTCGCTCGGGTGGGTTGAAGGGTGATTCCCCGGCTCGAACACGTTTCGAGCCATGAAATGAGCTGTCAGCGGTGCCCACCCCCTCTGACGGCTCTTTTTTTGTCTTCGTAAAAGCGGCGCCTCAGCCCCATTCTGTGGCCTCAAAACTACATCTTTCAAAACAAGTTTTGAAGAGTAGATTTCCTTGCAAAATCTCACAGGGATTTTTCACCCTCTGAGGGCTCTTTTTAGTTGGTCTGAGAAGTGCCCACTCACCTTCGGCGAGCCCGTCATTTCATCCATGAAAACAAGTTTTCAGGAGAAGATGACCTTGCTGTTAGCCACTGGCAGTCTTCATACTCTGAGGACTTTAGTTCGCCATATACCAGCTTGCGGTGTATACGCGTCCTGTGCTGCTCTTGTATGATGCTACCGCGAGTAAGTCGTATGAAGGCTCAAGCATGTTTCGGCGGTGCGTTTCGGAGTTATACCAGGCTGCGCATAGCCGTATTGGATCAGTAAATCCGGCAGCAATATTTTCACCTATCTTGTTAGCTCCACATTCACTGATGGCGTTTCGTAGATTTGTAGCATGAGTCATGCTGTTATTTTCCGCCATGCGTTTTGCACTGGCACGGGCGTATTTCGCTAGACAGGCATTTTCCTTTAAAAGTTTGAGATTTGCATTTGATCTAAAGACATTCAAACGGCTGTGTACGGCTTGATCAAATGTACTACTGTAAAGACTGACGGTACCATCTGACGGAACGATTGTATCAGTGCCGGTATATACAACGCTTGCGGTTCCTGGGGGTACGCATTTTCCGTTTCCGGCGTCACGCTCTGTTCCTGTTGGACATACACAGGAGTTCGACGGTACCGTGTAGGTTGCGGTTGAGTCGATACAGTGTACCGAGTTTAATTTGTTGGTCGTCTGATTTAGTTGTCGGGCACATCCAGTGCTGTATACCCAGCGCCTTCCTATGCCGGTACACTGGTCTCTGGTCACGGTTTGCTGTACTGCTCCGGGACAGAAGCCTGATCCGAGTTTTTCACCACCAACAACGTAGTTAGTGCCTGCAATGAACTTATCGCCTGTTTGAATGCACGTAGTACTACAGTTGCCATTGACCCATTTGCGTCCAACTAACATGCACCCTTCGCTGGTGGCGGCCGAAAGCGCCTCAGAGCGGTAAACGGTTGCTGCTCTTGAGTTCCATACTTGGTAAGACCCAATGCCTGCAAATATTGAAATAAGTAAAAGTGCAAACAGTCCTTTTCGTCGTATGTTAAGGGGTGAAAATTTTTTACGTTGAAGTTTTTGTTTACTTTTCATACGGCACCTTTAAGCGCAGATCATTAATTACCCTAACTATCCGCCAAGCCGCCTCCCCTGTCAATCACTTTATCCACAGGAAGTTAAAAGATGAAGCTTCGCGTCTCTGATAGGAGCTGGGCGCTATACATGTATTCTGTGAGGATGGCATTGGTTTCTTTGAGGAGTGCATTCATATGCGTTTGCTCGTCTTTGCTGAATTTGGCGAGCACGAAATCACTTGTTTCCATTGGGGTTTCTGCCCCAACGCCAATGCGGATACGGCCGTAATCCTCACCCATATGCTGGGTGATTGACTTGATGCCGTTGTGTCCCGCGCTGCTACCCCCGGTGCGGGTTCTAATCTGGCCGAATGGAATGTCTAACTCGTCGTGAACCGCAACAATTTGCTGGAGTGGTATTTTGTAGAAATGGCTGAGGGCCTGCACGGCTTCCCCGCTCAGGTTCATATAGGTGGTTGGTTTGCAGAGAATAACTCGATTATCGCCAACGGTTTTTTGGGTGATGTGACACTTTAGGTCCTTTTTCTCGATCCAGGGGTCAAAGCCCTGATTACTGGCGACTTCGTCAAGCGCCGCAAAGCCAATGTTGTGGCGCGTGCCATCGTATTTCTTGCCAATATTACCGAGGCCGACAATGAGCAGTGTCTTAGTTAGGCCAAGTGAGTACACTGGGAGATTTGAGCTCACATCGGGTTTCTTCTGAAATAAAGCCATTGATTATTAGGATACAGAAAGCAGCCAGCGAATACTAGGCTTCTTCTTTAGGCTTCTTGCCCCAGTTGCGCTTCTTGATGTTGTGGCGCTGCAGGGCTGTGTTGTCGGCGCGGGTCGGGCTGACACCGTGCTTGTGAGTGACATGCTTTTCGAAGAACCAGAACCGAAGGCCAGTACCGTTAAAGCCGTACTTTTCACGAAGTTCCCGTTCCATGTAGCGCTTGTAGCTCCAGTGCAGCAGCTTGGTGTGCGACCCGTATACCTTGAAGTTCGGTGAGTCATTATCGTCTTCTTGGATGATGTAGTTGAGCTTTGGCATGCGGTTTTTAAGGCCAGCTGGTGGATGACGGTCAACAATTTCACGGAGCCAGCTATTGAGTTCCCTTGTTTTGATCTTTTTCTTGCGCTCTTCAACGATTTCAAGGGCAAGTTCAAAGATTTTAGTAACGTTCTGACCAGTTACGCTGCTGGTAAAGATGAGCGGTGCCCATGGCACAAAGTCGTAGGTCTGACGGATTTCGGCAGCGAGCTGATCGCGCGTAAACGGATCTTTTTCCTTAATGTCCCACTTGCTCACAACAAGGATCATGCCCTTGCCTGCTTCTTTGATCATGCCGGCGATTTTCTGGTCTAGTCCGGTGTTGAGCTCGTTCGCATCCATCAGAAGCAGACAAATATCGGCCTGTTCAATTGCGGCAATTGATCTAATGACGCTAAACTTTTCAATGCCCTTTTCGATCTTGCCACTACGGCGAATACCAGCGGTGTCAAGCAGTTCAATGTCGCGCTTTTCGTAGCGAATGGCAGCGCGGTTAATATCGCGTGTTGTACCAGCACGGTCAGCAACAATCGCCTGCTGCTTTTTGGCGAGTGTATTGAATAAGTACGATTTCCCAACATTTGGACGACCAAGCAGCGCAATACGTAGTACATTGTCGGGCTCGCGTTCAATAACCTTGGGGATGGCATCGGTGAGTGCATCTAGGAGCATGTCTATGCCCTTGTGCTGGGTGCTACTCGTTAGGAATATCTCTTTAATGCCGAGGCGCCTGTATTCATCGATGGTAGCTTTCTTGGCCTTGTCAGACTTGTTGACGACGAGCATGACTGGCTTACGGCTTTTGAGCGCCATGGTCGCGACGCGGCGGTCTTCTTCGGTAATTGGCACGTCAGCCTCAATCACGACCCAAATAACATCAGCAGCGGCCGTAGCCTCGCTAATTTGCTCTTGAATTGTCAGCTCGAATTCATCTTCGGCGTCCTTCATGCCAGCGGTGTCAATGAGCCAGAAGTTCTGGTCATTGTGCTGTGCGCGCGCCCACAAAGAATCACGGGTTGTACCCGCTTCGCGTGCAACGATTGCTTCTCGGCGTTCGAGGATGCTGTTGAACAAGCTGGACTTGCCAACGTTAGCTCGACCAACGATAGCGACAATAGGGAGTTTCTTACTCATTAGATACTAGTATAACAGAGGTACCTACTATTGACAAGTATGATATAATTATATTTAAATATATCTAAATATTCTTTGTTTTTCCCGGCTTGAGATCTGCAAGTATATAAGGGCCAAAGTGGGTGCGGTGGAGCTTAATGACGGTGTAGTCGAGTGCCTTGAATGTACGTCTAATTTGACGGTTGCGGCCTTCGTGCATAGCGACAATCCAGTCTCTATCATCATCGGTACGTCGTTCTAGTTCAAATTTACTGAGACCATCTTCAAGTTCAATGCCAAAATCACTGATCATCTGACGATGCAAAGGCTGCAGCGGCTGATTAAGCGTAACTTCGTAGATTTTAACCTTTTGCCTGCTTGGGTGGGTCAGCTCGTTTGCGAGATTCCCATCATTTGTAAGGAGTAAGAGACCAGAAGAGTTTTTATCAAGCCGCCCAATCGGTTTTAGGTTATAGTAGCTTTCTGGTAATAAATCATAGATGGTTTTACTGCCCTGTCCATCCCTGGAACAAACGTAACCAATCTGCTTATTGAGCATAATCGTGACGTGCTGCTTGGGCGAGGCTACATTGCCGTCAAGCGTGACGACATCATGATCTGATATCTGAATACCCTGTTCTGGCCGCTTGTTATTGACAAGCACACGGCCATCATCAATGGCGTTATCAGCGGCACGACGACTCATGCCCGTTGCCAGTGCAAGGTACTTATTTAATCTCATGCTGCCTAGTATAGACTATAGTGCGATGTCGTTCGGGGAGATTACGCTGCCAGTTGGTGGAGGCGTAGCTGGTTTTTCATCGGTACCAGGTACATTTGGCGCAACGGTGTTTGGCTGCGTGGTCGCACCCGGAATCACAACTTGTTCTGCAGCTGGGGCCATTGGAGCTGCTGTAGTATTGAGGGCATCAGCTTTTGCTTCTTCTTTTTTGAGGAGTTCACTAAGATCTGGCTTGCTGCTCAGGTCATTGATTGGCTGAATAACCCGCTGACCGCCGGTGATTGCGCTGTCAGGGTTGTTTACGGCCGCTGGCGTCGGGGGTACTGGCTGATTAATTGGGTTCTGAGGGGGTGTTGATACCGGCTCTGGTGAGGGTACATTTGGCGCAGTTGGTGCAAAGACTTGCTCTGCATTTGCGGGAGCTGTCTGAGTTGCCTCTATTGGTGTTTCTGGACTTGGAGCTGTATTGTCTACAGGTGCAGCTTCCGCGGGACTCGTAAAGACAGGCTGATTGATGCCATCTACCTCTGTTGGTGGAGGTGTTTGTGCTACTTCAATTACTTCTGGCTGTGTTTCAGCGGCGGGGGTTTCTGCTGCAACGGCCGCAGGTGCTTCCACGGCTGTGTCTGGCTCAACAGCTTGGGCGAGTATTTCATTGATTTGTGTTTCAGCGGCATCAGCTTCTTCTTGGGAGGTTTGTGTCAGCTCTTCTGCAATTGTGGGCATCTCTGCTGTTGGCGCCTGTGGTTCGCTTGGGGTTGGATCTGGTGCAGTTTCTTGTACTGGCTCCGTTGGCGCGACTGGCGCTTCTGGAGATTGTTCCGGAGACGCAGGAGTTTCGACTACCGGAGTTGATACATTAACGACGGGAATTGCTGTTGGTGTTGGTGCACTTGCCGGCTCTGCTACCGCTGCGGGCTCTTCGACTACTGGCGTCACGGCCGTTGGCGCAGGGTCTACAACTGGTATTGAGGTAGGTGTTGGCGGTGTGGTTTCGGCCACTGGAGCTGTAACAGGTGCTGGATCCGGCGCAACAGGAGCGCTGGGGGCAGTAACGGGAGGTTCCGGCGGGGGTGTTACAGCAATTGGTTCTGGGGCAGTCGCTGGAGCTTGAGCTACTGTTGGGTCTGGTGCCGGGCTAGCCGGGGCGGCTGTGACGGGCGCAGCTTCGCCTGATAAGACCTCTTCTGCAACCTTGGCAACATCTTCAAGTGTCACCTGTGACTTAACGAGATATCGGTCGGCGCCCAGTCTGTCCGCGCGGCCCTTGTCCTCTGCCTGGCTGAGGGCAGTCATCATGATAACCTTTGTGTTCTTGGTTTCAGGGGTACTGCGCAGGATGTCGAGCATGTCAAAACCGCTGATTTTAGGCATCATAACATCAGAAATAATAAGATCTGGCTTTTCTTTGACGGCAAGTGCGAGCGCATCCTCACCATCTTTGGCAGCGACAATTTCGTATCCTTCGGCCAAGAGACGAGCTTCATATATTTCGCGTAGGTTGTTGTCGTCCTCGACGAGCATAATTTTTGCCATAGTTTTTATAGCCCTCTTAGTTACGTTGTATGTTGTTTATGCTTATGTCTGTAATTGTATCACGGCGTGCCATATTTCAACCCCTAGACTGGCGTGGTTAATGAACTGATTGGCGCCGGAGCCTGCTGGGAGCCTTGTAGCCTAAGCGTATCGGCCTGCTGGTTGGTTAGCCTTGGGAGGTTAATGTAGAAGGTGCTACCCTTGCCGACCTCGCTCTCAGCCCAGATACGGCCGTTGTATAGCTCGATGATCTTCTTACAAATGAAGAGACCCAGACCTGTACCGCCGATGGTCCTGGTGGCAGAATTATCAACGCGGTAGAACTTTTGGAATAAATGTGGGATATCCTCTGCTGCAATGCCGGGACCGGTGTCTTTGACGAAAATCTGAATGACATCATTATTACCTGTCAGTCCTAGGGTTATTTTGCCGCTTGGGGTGTATTTGACCGCATTATCGAAAAGATTGGTGACAACTTCGCGCAGTCTATCCGGGTCAACATTTACGTAGTAGAGCGGCCGAATCACATGCTCTGCATCAGTGCTACTTTTACCAAAGACAAAATTGGTGAGCAGCCCCTTCTTTTCAGCCGAGAATTTGAACGATTCAGACAGATTTTCGATGTATTCACCCATTTCGACAACTTCCGGGTGACTGACAAGGCGGCCATCCTCTGCTTTTGCACTTGTTAGAAGGTCCTGGAAGAGTTGTCCAAGGTGATGAGTGGACTCAAGCGCCTTTGTTAAATAATCACGGGCCTTAGGGTCAATTTTCGATACCTTTTCGTTCAAGGCAAGCTGCAAATAACCTTCGATAGCAGCAACTGGCGTACGCATTTCGTGACTGGCTGTACTAATGAATTCTGCACGTTGTTTATCGGATTGGTGCGTGGCGCTAATGTCTCTGATCACGATGACACCACCGATGTTTTCTTGGGTTTTAGGGTTAACGAGCGGTGATGTGACGACGGATACGATTAACCAGCTACTGCTGCGGTGAACGAGCTGCAACGTGGCAGTTTCACCGACGCCCTTGTTAATGATGTGTTCGAGAGGGTTTTCTTCTTTTTCAAGATCAGAGCCGTCTTCTTTTTTGAACGAGACAACCAGTCGGCTATCTGCCCCGGTTCCTTCACTGACCTCCCAGCCTGTCATGCGCGCTGCTGCGGGATTCATGAGTGTGATAGTGCCGTCTGGGCTTACGAGTAGTACGCCGTCTGTCAGGGCCTGTACGAGGATCTCTGACTGTTTTTGGTTAGCTTTAAGTTCACCAGATAACAGCGCGACTTTCTCTGTCTCGGAATCAACAAAAAAGCGTTTCCAGAACAGATGCCCGATGCCTGTAGCGATTAGGACAGAGCCAAGAATTGCCAAATTCTGAACTGTGTAATCAGTATGACCCTCGGTGTTTGTTGACATTAGGATGAAGTAAATAACGCTGACAAATGCGGTTCCACCGCTGCCGTAGATGCCGAAGATCGGTGCCATAAACGACATAATGCCCCACCATATGAGGAAGATGGACTGCATCTTGCCGGTTGTCTGGACAAGGCTGAGCGTCAGTGTCGCTTGCACCATAGCAAGGATCAGCATTGATTCGAGGTGTGATCGTTTGGCTGCAACCCTATCGTAGCCAAAGATCGCATATACAATTGTTAAGATGGCTAGTCCCCCACTGAAGTAACTGACATCCTTGAAACTTGCAATCGGCAGCAGTTCTGGGACGGTCCAGGCAATAATTCCGAGCACCAAAAACAAGCTCGCTACCACCAGCGTGACCCATCTGTAGGCTATGTACCATTTACGATTGACTGCTTGCATATCTGTAAATATCGTCCCCTGTTTCCCACCCAGGGAGTTATCTCAAGGGACGTACTTGTAGGTATTATAACAGTTATGTTTATGTCGCTATAGGAGAAAACCGAGATTTTTACCCCCCATATATAAGTAGAGCCCAACCCGGAGGAACGTATTCGCCAAAGGGCAAATACACACCTTCGGGTTGGGCTCTACAGCGAGTTGGGCTATTCAGTTGTGGTGTGGCTGAAGGCGACCTGCTCCTGCTTCTGCAGCCGGCGAACCATCTTGGTGACGTCGGCCAGGAGTACGGCACCGATCTCGTCCCGCCAAGGGAAGCTGGTGCTCGGCCTGTAGCTGGAGTCGTTGTTGCCGATCTTGCAGAGCGCGAGAACGATCTGACCGAGTACGAGTGACTCCTCCTGAAGCGCCGAGGCGGCCATCAGGCGACAGTCTCCCGGAGTCAGTCGATTCGCACTGATGTTCCGGAAGTCGTCCAGGGAGGGGTTCTCGAAGTACCTCACGACCAGCTTGTTCCAGTCCTTCGGTGCCTCGTAGGGCTTGCCGGTCTGTCCGGAGTAGAAGTCCAGCCAGTTGAGTCCGCTGGAGGCACTGTACTCCGGCGCGAACGTCATCAGCTCGATGAAGCTCTGCCGGTCGCCCTTCCTGGCTCTGTCGAGCAAGAGGTCGGCCTTGGCGACGGCGTTGGCGTTGACCTGCTCGGCGACCCAGTTCTTGTCGGCGTCGGACATCAGGTGCGGCTGCTTGGCGAGCTCGATCAGCTCGTCATGGTGCTCCAGGTAGTCGCCGCGGGTGCGGAAGTTGATCACCTGGGTGGCCATCTCGGCTTGCTGCTTCTCGAACTGGCGCTGGTACCTGGCGTCGTCCTCGATCAGCTCGCGAGCTCGCTCGATCGCGGCCTGGGCGTCCCTCACCTCCCGCAGGGTGTCCCACCCTTTTGGTGGCGGAGGTACGGCGGCCAGCTTGTCCAGTTGGCGCGGAACCTCGGAGAACGAGGCCAGCCAGTCGTTGATGGCCTTGCCGAAGAGCATCCGCTTGATCGCGACGCGGCGGCGTCTTGGTGCCAGCACGATCACGAGCAGCAAGATGACAGATCCTGCAATCATCCACAAAAGGTACATGTTCTTCACATCCTTATCTCGGTGTTGAACTTGGTGATAATTATACCATCTAAAATTACTTAATGCAATTAATAGTCTATTTGACATCTAGACTATTTGTCTCTGTTGTGATAGTATTTTGTGGTCTAATGCACATTTGAGCAAATTGGCCTTATCTCTTCGAGATCAGCCCAGCTGCTCGGAAAATGATTTTATGTAAACACAAAATCGCTTTCCTGCGCATCTGGCCTCATCGTCTAACGGTTAGGACACCAGGTTCTCATCCTGGCAATCGGGGTTCGATTCCCCGTGAGGTCACCATAGTAAAGGCCCCACCTTGCGTGGGGCCTTTACTATGGTCATTTCACAGAGTGAAATGGAACCCCGAAGGGATGCGATAATCAAAGTCGCGCACAGAAGCTTGCTTCGAGCACGGCTGCAGATTATCCCAAAGGAGCGAAGCGACGACGGATAGCAAGCTCACGCAGATGCTTGCATCGAGTAAGCGACGCAGTTTCCAGCCAAAGGCTGATTCCCCGTGAGATTGTTACCCTGACAGTAGCTTCATGACGCATTGCTCTTCGATGGATAAATACTTCCGTGGTTTCATTTTGGTCATAGCTTCCCTGAGTTTTGGCAGTGTTTCTTTATCATCGAATGCGCCGATGACGCGTGGGTCTATGTAGGAACTTCTGGCGATTGCTGGGGTGTTGCCGAGCCGTTTGGCGACACTTTTGACGATAGTTGTCACCATTTTCTTTAGTTCTGTCTTACCGGCTTCCTTATCGATGTCGACTTTTAGTGCGGCGCTGGTTGCAAGCAATGTTCCACCCCAGGTTCTGAAGTCTTTTGCCGTAAACTCCTCGCCCATCGTCTCTTTGATATATTCGTTTACGTCGCTGGCTGATATGTTTTGCTTCTGCCCTTCATGATCAATAAAATGGAATAGCTCATATCCTGGTGCCTCATCGAGCTGTTTTATGATTCGGGCTACTTTGCGGTCATTGATTTCCTTATGCTGTTTCTGGCCACTTTTGCCGGTGAAGTCAAATACTACGGTGGTTGTGCTGGCGTCGACATGTTTACTGCGGAGCGTAGTAATGCCATATGTGCCCTGCTCTTTGGCCGATGTTTCATTGCCCACGCGGAAATAAGCCTGGTCCATTAGGGTTACAATCAGTGCCAAGACTTTCTCACGAGACAATGTACGTCTGTTCATGTCACGCGATGCTTGGGCGCGTAATTTCGGGAGTGCCCTTGCGAAACGGAGTATTCGTTCGAATTTCTGCTCGTCCTGTCTCAGCCTGAAGGTTGGGTGGTAAATGGACTGTTTGCGGCCAGCAGAGTCATAACCTGTTGCTTGTAATTTGGCGGCGGCCGAAGGAGCGATTTCTACCCTCCTCCAAGCAGGCGGAATGGCAAGCTTATTGATGCGTTCGATGATTCTTTTATCGGTAATGCGCTTTTCGTTAACATCAAAATAATCATAGGTATTTCGGTTTTTACGGCGAGTAATATGCAACTGCGGTGATGTCATGAGGAGTACTATAAAACTTCACCATCTATATGAACTGTGAGAAAAATAACTACGCTGGCTCTTATTTACTGTATTTGGGTTAGCTGCACCGTGAAATCTGAGCCGGTAAGATATCGTAAGTAATCATAATTTCTGGACGTAAAATGTCATGAGGTCGATATTCCTCTAGGGGAATTAGCTTGTCCCAATAACTTTTAGCTAATTGCTCTAGTTTTGCATTGTTATCACCGTCTTCGATGGCTTTCTTCAGAGAATCATAGGTATCAAGATCTGAAACGTAACAGCGCTGAGGGTCGATTTCTAACTTAAGTACTGCCTGGTTACTGTTTGATATAAAATCTTGTAAAGGTATACCATTGCCAGTTCGTATGTCGATGATTTGGTTATTAAGGTATAGATACGCGTAAATGTTATGATCCCGACTTATACCTTGCCCCTCAAGCTGTTTGGGGCGTTTATCATCAAGAAACATGTCAGTTTTGATAATGTCACCATCCATGCCCTTTGCTCCCCGCGAGCTTCGTTTTAGGCCACTGGAAAGCACGGCTTCTACGGTATCAAGTGGAACTTCGTGATATGCGATCATATTGCCTATTATAAAGCGGCATACTTCACAGTTAAAATTAGCTCAGGATATATACTGAAGCTTATCTTGTACAAGGAGTGCGCCTATGACTGCCCGCAAGCGGCCTATCCATCGTCCATCTGATTTTGACCTGGATGTAATCGATAACGATGACGATCTGTTCCGGTGGTTTTTGATGACATTTCTACTCGGAAAACCGATTCAGTCAACAGTTGCGGTTAAGACGTGGCAGCTGTTCCTGGATAATAAATTAGATTTTCCATGGGCAATTGTGCAGATAAAGGACCGCAAGCTTACTTCGTTACTTCGCCAAGGCGGTTATACACGGTACCAGCATGTTATGACGTATGCACTCAAGACTTGCATGCAGCAACTCGTGGATTTCTACGATGGTTCCCTGCTGCTCATGATTGAACAGAGCGAAAATGAAGATGAACTATCAAAGCGCCTTCAGAAGCTGTATGGAGTGGGGCCTAAAACTGCCGAGATATTCATGCGAGAAACCGAAGAATATTTTGCACGCCGGAATGAGTAGGATTACCGAGTTCAAGTTATTAATGCGTTAAATAGCTCACTTTAAGAAGTAATATTCCCTGCTACAATCCTTTCGTAGCCAAAGTGTATTTAGCATAAACATATTGACAAATTATCAATCTTATGCTAATATGTATTTAACACATGAGGAGTGTGGGACTAAGTGCCGGAGGGCACGAGGAGGAATATCATCATGAAACTGAAATTAGCTATTATTGCCGGCTTTGTACTTGCTGGAGCAATGTTTGGGATATCACAGCAGTCAGCGCAGGCTGCCCTGCCTGGTCAGGTTGGCGATGCACCACGTTGTAACGTTGATACCGGTAAGGCTCGTAACAACTCATTCGTTGTTAAAGGCGACACTGCCAGCGTAACATTTACTGCCGAAGGTGGTGCAAACTGCCGCGTGCAGGTATCTAACAACTCATTCTACGCCCCAAGCATGAATGGTCAGCCATGGAGCGCGCAGATCCCATATGGAAAGCCTAACACGAAGGTATTTGGCCCCGGTAAGCACACACTTGATGTTAAGGTGCCGGTAAAGAGTACTAAAGAAAAGGGTTGTTTCTACCAGCTTGATCTTACCTACGGTGTTCGCAACGTACTGCCGGTGCTTGCATACGAGCACGGTGCTATCAAGGACTGTGGTCAGGTTGTTCAGCCAAAGCCAGAGGCTGCATGTGTAAGTCTGACAGCAAAGCAGTTAGACCGCACCCAGTTCCAGCTTATCGCCAAGGCATCTGTAAAGAATGGTGCCAAGATTACGGGTTACACATTCGTAACAACTGGTAATGGTACTACCGAAACTCGTCCTATAAACACCACTTCTCTAACTGCTGCGCATGTCTACCGACAGACTAAGCCAGGTACTTACACTGCTAAGGTTACGGTAAATACAAGTGTGGGTGCTAAGAATGGCGCTGCATGTACAGCGACTGTTACGGTTACTCCTGAGATTCCTGGGAAGATCACCGTATGTGAAATTGCTACCAAGCAAACAGTTACTATTGATCAGAATCAGATGAGTGACAAGTACACGACTGACTTCAGTAAGTGTGCGGCGACTCCTGTAACCCCTACTCCTGAAGCTCCTAAGGCTCTTCCTGACACTGGTGTTGGTGCGGTATTCGCAATCTTCACCGGAGTAACTTCACTCTCAAGTGCAGCGTACTATGTCATTAGCCGTCGCCTATTCTCTTAAATAGAGATACTGGTGACAGATATAAAGACCGCCGATAACAGGCGGTCTTTTGCTGTAAATTATACGATTTTAAGTAAACCATTAGCGGGTATATAATTATACGTAGCTACGGGAGCATGAACTGGAAACAGTCATCGTTTCTGAGCCTATATACATTTTCTGACAAGCATACTTCGGTCACTGCGATGTCATATACAAACGATTATTTCTACGAAATCGCTGCGAGCGGAACGATTTCTCCCTAGAATAATCCTCTCATCCTCACTCCGCTCTGGGCTACAAACATTTGTGGACGATCTTCTATTTATCTCAAAAAATCTTAGAAGGAGGCGTATATGACACGCACTATCAACCAACCCGTTAACGTAACTGGCTACATCTTTACCAAAGGCCGAACCTTCCCTTCCCGTGTCCAGTTTGGTAATACAGAACTAACATTCGAACACGGCGGCCTTCGCTGCCTTGTTCAAAAGGGCCAGGAAATGATCGAGATCTTCAACATGAGCGACGGCCGGGATCAGTACCGCCTGAAGTTCGAGCGATCAGCCCGCAGCTGGACCCTACTGACCCACCAGGTTGTGTGTTAGCAGAACGGATACTGCTCAAGAAAAAGGAGCCCAACGTTTAGGCTCCTTTTTCTATTTAGGCGGATTATCCTGCAGTATTAGCTTTATCAGGAGGTCTCTGTCTATGAGCACGCAGTCCATACTGCGTGCAATTGTCTGGGCATTACGGGTAAAGTAGCTGTTGGTTATAACCATAGTACGGGTGCATTTATAGTGGGCTGCCGCAGCTATTACTTGTCTCACCGCATCAAGGCCGACTGGCTTTTTATAGCGCTTTGCTTGGATCGCCCACATCTCGTTATCTTTGCGGGCAATAAGGTCAACGCCTAGGTCGTACGTGGTGGTTAGCTTTACGCGTGAATATCCTCTTCGTTCCAAGAGTGCTTTTAGGTAGTACTCGAACTCTATGCCAGACATAGTATCGATGGTTGCTATACCTGATTTGCTAAGCAGTGCTTGTTTATTCCTGTAAATAAGGTAAATCAATAGACCAATGGTCGTTACTGACAGTAGGAATATAGCTATTATGACCCCTAGATGTATGCCGGACTGATATAGGTATAGTCCAAGTACTAAGAGTACAACAAGACCCAGGGTTGTCGGACCAGTGTCACTTTGCTGTCTTCGTCTTCGCCGTGCCATACCACTATAATAGCTGAACTTATTTTGGTAATATAGGCCTTAATAGAGGGAGATCTTCCCAGTGGCTGACATAACGCGGGCTGCGGATTTTGCGCTGCGGGGTCCAGTCTCGGCGCAGGTCCTCTGCCGCATAACGGATCTTGTGGCTGCCAAATTTGTTGTTAATTGCATCCACTGCGGCCATGCGGTCACGGGCTATATCATGCCTGTTTGTGTCTACTGTCCCCAAAAGATCGGTCTGTAGTTGATCATCTGGGACAAAATCATGCAACAGTATACCGGCACGGTGATACATGATGCCGGGGCTATAAATATCCCTGAATAGTCCGGTAAGGGTTTTTATGAGTAGTTCTGTATCCGCGGTTGGTTGCTGAAAAATTACCTGCCTGGACCAGCTGGCATAGCCGGGCTTGTGTTTGCTGGTGGTCGTAAATATTGACACCCGACTGGTCATTTGGCGGCTCCTGCGCAGCTTAAATGCGCCGCGGGTAGCAAAGCTGGCAATGGCCGCTTCGACGACTTCACTGTCTGTGGTGTCCTGCCCGAAGGTGCGGGTTACAGAGATGCTTTTAGGCAACTTTCCTTCTACCTCAAGTGGATAACAACTAGTGCCGTTCAATTCCGCGACAAGCTGGCGACCGTGGATCCCCATGAGCTGCTGCGCGAGGCGCGGTGAGCTTTGTGCGAGCGCCAGGGCGTTGCTGATCCCCTCGCCCCGTAGCTTGGGCGCGAATCGCCACCCAACACCCCATATGTCACCGATTGGGCTGAGGGCCATATGCTGCCATGTTTTGATAACGTCGTGCACAGCATATGCCTCCCTATTGTCTCGATTTTTAATAAAGGACAGTACTCCGTCTAGTGATTGATCCTTTTTGGCACGCAAATTAGCGAGTTTGGCCAGTGTCTTAGTCGGCGCAATGCCAATTGATACCGGGATGCCTACCCAATCGAATATGAGCTGCCGGATTTCTCTGCCCCATGCCTCGTAATCTGTTATCGGCAGCTGGCTGAGGTCTAGAAACGATTCATCGACTGAATATATCTCGATTCGGGGAGTTATAGAGGTAAGTAAACTGGTGATGCGCCGCGAGATATTGCCGTACAGCTCAAAGTTGGCGCTGAACTGTACGACCCCGTGTCTATCGAATAGCTCCCGGTACTTAAAAGCCGGCGCGCCCATGGGTATGCCGATCTCTTTAGCTTCGCTACTTCGTGATACGGCGCAGCCGTCGTTGCTACTGAGGACTACGACTGGCCTCCCCTCTAGGTCTGGCCTGAATAAGCGTTCGCAGGACACAAAGAAGTTATTGCAGTCAATGAGTGCGAATACAGGGGGCCGTTTCATCGTACGTCCTTGAAGATGTGAGTGGTGCTGGTGACGATGCCCCAGACAATTGCCTGTTTCGGCGTCTGGGATAGATAGCTGAGCATGAAGCTATCTTCGTGCCACCAGACGACAATGTCATTTTGCCGTGCGGTTAATGACCTATCAATGATTGCAATGTCGCCATCAAAAACCCCGAGCGATCGCCAGTCATTGCCCGTTATACGCATCATGTAACTACTCGCGCTATGGGCGATCAGTAGCTGATTAAGATCAAGGTCTTTCAGGCTGGCGTCAATTGCCGGATTCGGAAAACCAGTATGAATCGCCACGCCGTCTTGGCTGACTCCTTTGTGATATATGTTTTGAGACTCCATGAGATAACTACCCTTCCAAATAAAATTAAGAGATAAAAGATTTTAGATTTGGATCCATTGGTATGGATAGAGTCGTTTGGCAACGACAAGATAGTTATAAGTCTGTAGGTAGAAATCGCGTACGAAGTACCCACACGGCTAATACTAGTGTAACACTAGTCTAGGCGGTTTTGAATTGGTCGAGGAATTCGACGAGTTGGCGTGGGGTCATTTCGGCTTTCACAACGTAGGCATCGGCTTTTTCTTCTACTGCGAGGCGGTTTTCTTCGCTTTGTTCCAGGTTGGTGGCAATAATAATTTTTGCCTTGATCTGCGGCTCTGCGGGATTACGGAGTTTATCGAGAATATCAAGACCGGTCATGTTTGGGAGCATGATATCAAGCAGGATGATGTCGTACTCGTCTGTCTGGGCTTCTTTGAGTGCCTCGACCCCGTCAAGCACGGTTTTTACATCATAGCCTGCCTTGGTGAGGGCTCGGTTGTAGAGTTCGCTAATAAAGTGTTCGTCTTCGACGCAGAGTATTTTAGTTTGCTTTATGTCTGGTTCCATATGATTTCATCCTAGCATATTAGCGGCGGTATAGTGAGTGGTTCTTGATCCAGCCGTGCGCATTGCGAGTTATTTCTTTGTTTTGGGTACCTTCAAGTTCACTGGCCATGTTGGTATATGGCTGGAGTGTAAAGCCAAAGGTACTGCCCTCGCCTTCTTTTGATGAGGCCCAGATTTGTCCGCCATGTGCAGTGATGATGGCCTTACTGAGGTAGAGGCCCAGTCCGGTGCCGCTCACTGAAGCCCGGGTGCGGTGATTACGAGAGAATTTCTCGAACAAGTAAGGTAGTACACTTGTGGGGATACCGGCTCCAAAGTCCTGGACCGTTGTTTCGACGAGCCCATCTTTATTGAGGCCGGATTTAACGATGATATCCTTGCTTTCACCACTGTATTTGATGGCGTTTTCAAGCAAGTTATTAAGCACTTCATAAATACTTACCTGATCAACTGCGACCGTCGGGAGGTTTTCATCAATCGTCAGTTGAATGTTCTTGCCGCGAATCTTTGCACGGAGCTCTGCATCAGTAATGCTTTCGCTCAGGGTTTCCTTCCACGGTTTTTCAATGAGGTGCAACGAGAGCTGGTTGTGGTCTATACGGGCAACGTTTAGGATGTTGCTAACAAAGCTACTGAGGTTTTTGGCGGCGATGCCCATTTTGACAACAAATTGTTTCATTTCGTCATCGAGTTTATCCTTTAATTCCTCGTCAATCACCTCTATGTAACCGCGGAGCATCGTAATAGGAGTCCGGAGTTCGTGCACGGCCATGGAAACAAAGCTGAGCTGATCATCCTCTAGGCTGTAGCGGGCTGTACGGTCAAACAAGGTTACGATAAACTCTGCGCCGCTGGCGTTATCGCGGTTGTAGTATGCCGAAATATCACACTGGCGGATCACGCTGTCATTCTCTTTTGAAAGGACGTGTACGCGCTCCCAGTAGGCGGTGTCAGTAACTTTGTTTTCCTGACATGCGATGACCCAGGCATCAAGGGTGTGATCGTCAGAAAATTCAAGCTTTAAGGTATCAAATAATGACTTGCCGAATAAATCACTGCTAGAAACACCGGTATATTCTAGTGCAGAGTTGCTCGCATTAGTAACAATAAGGCTTTTGTTGAATACAAAAAGTGGCAAAGGCATATGGCTGACGATATTTGCGGCCTGGATGACTTGCTTGCGGTGCTCGATAAGATCTTTGCCGTTTTCCTGGCTCGCAAATTGATATACCTGCAGCACGATGCTGGTAACAAGTTCTCTGCCTACCTTAAGGCTTGTTAAGTTGGGTGCGGCGGTCGTGTGATGGTCTGGGTCGATGTGCAGCACTGCCTCCCAGATAGTTTTGACGGGGATCAGGGCTTTTTTGGCTGCAAAATCAGACAGCAGTATAGCCAATATCAGAACTACGACTAATACAGCCGCGGCACCAATGAGTGGACTGATGTCGAGCGCTTCAATCGCCAGCTGTCCCCCAATAACGACCGCTGCGGTTGCAGAAATGCTGAGGGCGATTGGGATCTGTATCTGGTTTTTAAGTTTTTTAAAGTGGTCCACCCGTGTCCTGCTATCTCAATCTTACGGTTTGTATGTAACGTTCGTGTTAACAGCGGTTGCAGTAATCCAGGTTTGCCCGGCATTGAGGGTGACTGGCTTTCCCGCTGCGTCCTTGAAGGTGATCTGGGATTTAGCGGATGCCTTCTCCCAGGTTGCTTCGGTCACGTTACCATCCTGGAAGATATAAGCGGTACCCGACCCAATTGTCTTATAGACAGAGTGCACGCCATCAGGGTGAATACTGTACGGCACAACCAATCCAATAACTACCTTTGGCGATATTTGCTCGTTTGATCGCTCGTCAAGGTGTGGCTTGCCGCCGAGCACTCGCTTGTATGAGTTGGTCGCAGCGTCGTAATCGTAGTGAACATTGTAGAGCGGGCTTGATATCTTGATGTCTATGCCTCGGGCCGTAGGGGCTGCGCTAGCCGCCTCTGGCTTCCGTGGGAATCCTTCAAACTTGCTCGAGGTCCACCCCTTTGATTTGCTGAGGTCAATGAGCCCACCAAGGCTTGTGTACATATTGTGCGGTGCATAGCGGTTACTGACGCGCTTGTATGGACCGGCGTTCGCGAATTGGTCAAGGTCTTTAACGCCATCTGATTTAATCTTGGCAAGCGCTTCGGGACTGCCGCCGACGTGGGCGACTGCTGCATCAAACCCTTCTAGCCAGTCGACGTAGTATGGCCTGACTGATCGAACTGGGCCAACGTAGTCTGGCTGCTCTTCCTGGAAGAGCGTCAAGAACCGCGTAATGCCGCCTTCGGCGATTGCTTCAAATACAACCCCAGCCTTATTAAGGCCTGATTGTGGCCTAGCATCTGGGCTATTTTCGATCATAATGCCGGTGACGGGTAGCTGGCTTTGCTCTTTACTGACCGGCACGCCCGTGAGCGGCGAGTAGATTACGGTGTTTACGGGTTCTTTTGGTTCTTCGACTTTGGCTGCTGGCGCTGGGGCGGGAGCGTCCTTTTTAAGGAGCTGCATTGCGCCAACGGTACCACCGGCTAGCACAAGTAAAATAGCTACGATGAGCGCAATTTTTTGCTTTGTACCAAGGTCCAAGAACCACTCTTTAGGGCTGCGCTTTTTGTGTTCACCACGGCCTCCGGCAAATTGTGGCTTGTCGGCTGGCTTTGGGTCGTCATTTGGTAATGCTATGACATCATCGGCGACTGCAGCAACTGCCTCCGGTGTACGGAATGCTGGTTCCGGTGTTTCGTCTTTGGTTTTTTCGGACAGTGGTCGGCGCTTGCTGCCACCTGGTGTAATGCCGTCAATCATGAGGCTTCGCCTCCTGGAAGCTTATTAACGGTAAATATAGGAATAATCATCAAGCATTGCCCTTTAGTAGTATTTTATACGTGTTTTTCTGATAATTCATAAGCGTTATTGTACCCTCTGTCCACATGCTTCGACAAGTCCACACTCAGCCCCCTTTAAAATACTTATGCTTATGATTGCGCCGCGCCCCCTAAAGCGCGTATACTTACATCTAGTAATGAAACTTTCTAAAAGCCAAGCCGTATCAGAGCCGGAAGCTGGCTCAGTGCTGCTTCTCCAGGTGCCTCGCACCAACGAGAAGAAAGAGCTTGCCGCCGAGCAAATGTTGGCAAGTTTACATGGCTTGCTGCTCAGTAGTCAGGCCACCTTTTTAGGCTCTAAAAGCACGCGTGAACGCGTTAGTTTCGAGATTGCAGTTAAGGCGAAGCGAATTGGCTTTTATGTGTGGGTTCCACAGTACCTGAAGAGCTTTGTGGAGGAGCAGATCTATGCCCAGTACCCGACAGTTCATATCAGCGAAGTGCCTGATTATACAATTACGGATGTGCATGCGGAAAACGTCGCACTCTGTACCGAGCTAAAACTGACTGCCAATGAGGCATTGCCCGTTAAGACCTTTCCGAGTTTTGAGGTTGATCCCTTAGCGGCAATAACTGCGACGCTCGCCCAGTTCGATGCAAATGAAGAAGCGTGGATGCAGGTAGTGGTCCGACCTGCGCTTGATAACTGGTACAAAAAGAGTGAAAGCTACGCTGCAAGCATACGCGGCGGCAAGACAAGCACCAAGGGACTATTTAAGGCACTATGGGCACCGCCAGAATCTGACACTAGCGCACCAAAGCTTGCAGAGCATGAATCCGCGCGCGCCAATGCGGCAGAGGAAAAATCTCACAAGCTGGCCTACGAAGTGGTCGTTCGTATCGTCTACCGCGGCGCCAACCAGCCTCAGGCGAGAATGCGCATGCAGGCGATCACCGCCAGCTTCAAACAGTTCAATACGACGTATCTAAATGGCTTTGCACAAAAGACCTACACGTCAAGTGAGTATGATGTTGATATGTATCGTCGCCGAGCCTTCCCGAAGCGCGGCTTTGTGCTCAATATTGAAGAGGTCGCCAGTCTATACCATCTGCCGCACACCAACGTAGAAACTCCAAACATTCTCTGGGCAAGCGCCAAGACCGCTGAACCCCCCGCTACCCTACCGATTGCGACACAGGCTAATCAGCATGAGGTCAGCCCGATCGCAATTACGAACTTTCGTGGGCATAACACAATCTTTGGTATGCCGCGATCGGACCGTAATAGGCACATGTACATCATTGGACAAACTGGTGTTGGTAAATCTGGTATGCTGGAGCTTCTGACGATTTCTGATATCTACAGCCCTTACGGCTTTGCAGTAATCGATCCGCATGGTGACTATGCACTGAGTATCCTCAAGCGAATTCCCGAACACCGTATTAACGATGTCATTTACTTTAATCCCGCCGACACTGACTTCCCTATTGCCTTTAATCCAATGGAGGTCACTGATCCAAAGCTCAAAACACATACCTGTTCTGAATTGATTGGCGTCCTGAAGCGAATGTTTGAATCGTGGGGTCCACGGCTTGAGTATATCCTTCGGTACAGTCTTTTAGCGCTGCTCGATTACCCGAACGCCACTATGCTCGACATTACTCGTATCCTGACTGATAAAAAGTTTAGGAACGAAGTTTTGTCATATGTTGAAGACCCAGTGGTTCGTAATTTCTGGACCGTCGAGTTCGCGAGCTGGAACGACAAGTTTGCAGCCGAAGCGGTGGCGCCGGTACTGAACAAGGTCGGTGCGTTTACGGCTAACCCAATCGTACGTAATATCATCGGCCAGCCAAAGAGCAGTTTTAATATCCGTGAAATTATGGACAACCGCAAGATCCTGATCGTCAACCTGTCCCGTGGACTGATTGGTGAAGATAACGCAAGCTTGCTCGGTTCTTTGCTGGTAACCAAAGTGCAGATGGGTGCTATGTCTCGGGCTGATATGGACCAGAAGGACCGCATTCCGTTCTACCTATACGTTGACGAATTCCAGAACTTTGCAACGGATTCATTTGCGGTCATTTTGTCAGAAGCCCGTAAATATGCCCTAAACCTGACAGTCGCTAACCAGTACACCGCGCAGATGTCCCAGGAAGTCAAAGATGCAGTCTTTGGAAACGTCGGTTGTATCGTATCGTTCAGGACGAGTGCCGACGATGCCCGCGTGATGCTGAAATACTTTGAGCCGAAGTTCGAAGAGCACGACATGGTGCACATGCATAATCGCCACTTCGTGATTAGCATGACGATTAATGGAGAAAAGGCTCAGGCATTTTCTGGCACTACGATGGCAATTCCGCCTGAACCACCAGATTTCAGTAGCTACATCGTTGCGCAGAGCCGACAGAATTATGCGGTAGGCCGCGGCGAGATAGAGACATTTATGCACGGTCGTTATATTACAGAGACGCCCAAGCCTACTAGCCAGCCAAAACAACCGAAACCCCAACCCAAAGCCAAACCATCTAAAGAAACCTTCAAGAATGTCGAGGACGTAACGACTGTCGTGCCCGAGACCGAGGCACAAATAAATGCCCGTCCATCCCTAGTTCATACGGTTGGCGAAGCCGAGGCGCCTAAGAAAAAGCGTAAGCGTACCCGGAGCCGCAAAAAGAAGCCAGTAGATCCCAGTCAGCCGACCATTACGGATAACGGCGCTGAGATCAAACTTAGATAGTCTTGTTTATTATGATCCTAAACAGTTGTAGGACTGAAGTATTTAGACTGCATAAACAACTTTGCATATACTCCCTAGGATGGTATTGTTACCGTTGTCACTCCTAGAGATGGTTGAGTGTGTACCTGCGGTTGAACCCGAGTAAGCCGCAACAATTCAGGAAGAAATGGTGATTGTCATGATTCGTAGGTTGATCGCTGTGCTCAGTGTGAGTGTAGCGAGCATCTTCGTCCAGGCGGTTGTGCCGGTTCCGGTAGGAGCAAGTGCGGCCGCAGTCACAAACGGCTGGGAGGTCAAGCAGTTCACGCAGGACGACGGACGTGTGTTCTACGCGCGCGTTCCTACCTGCGCACCGGCGACGGAGCAGGCGTGTGTCGACAGCATCGCGCAGCCGAGGCCGCTCGTCATCTACTCGCACCCCGCCGGAACGCAGGAGGGCCAGAGCAATGCCACGGCGGCGCTCAACAACCTGGCGGCGATCTGGCCGAACGTCATCTTCGTCTACTCGGTCAGCAAGGGTGGTACGCTCCGCTGGGACAGCGGCATTTGCTGCACCTACGAGACCCGGGTCGACGACGTCGGCTACCTGGTCAAGGCGGTCGAGCAGATCGACGTGGACTACGGCGTGAAGCGCAGCGGTGTGGGTCTGATGGGCGACTCCAATGGCGGTATGCTCAGCCACAAGGCGGCGTGCGAGCGACCGGACGTCTTCAAGGCGGCGGCTTCGTTCGCGGGCACCTACACCGGTCCCTGCAACAAGGACGGCGTCAATCTCGCCCAGTGGCACGGTGGACTGGACGCGGTCGTTCCGTACAACGGTGGCAACACCTGGATCGATGGGCGTACGCTCACCTTCCCTCCGGCTGGTGCCATCGGCGCAAGGATGAGCGCGAAGTCTTCGTTCACGCTGACTGCAGTGCCGGGTCTGGCGCACGACCTGTACATGCGTCCGGACATCTACTGGCACGAGCTGATCTGGCTGGCCGGCAAGCTGGGCAGCTAGCTCCTGAAGAGGTGCGGTGTGGTCCGGCGACATATATGGCTATAATGCCCTGTCGCCGGACCCACCCACCTCACGTAATCTATACAAATGCGTGTTTGTACTGATGAGGGTCTCGAATGAGGTAGCGTATATTTTGAACTTGCTCAAAATTATGTTCCGAATGAAGGACCTCATACCTCAATGGGGTATGATCCAAAAGGATGAAAGATTACAAAAGACCTCCGGATACGGAGGTCTTTTACATATCTTTACTAAGAGATTTAGACGTGAATGGCTGCGGCCGAGTCGTCAGTCTTGTAGTGGCGAATAAAGAAGAGTGCAACAGCAGAAGTGATCAGCGGGAAGAACGCTGCTACAAATAGTGCATCCTGGAAGCCATTAACTTGCGCTGCGGCGGCAATGAGCTGCTGAGCCTTTTCTGGATCTGCAGGCAGTTGTACGTTATTGACCTGGTAAGCCTTTGCGCCAGCTGTGGCGATACCTGATAGGATCGCGAGTCCGAGTGCGCCACCAATCTGCTGTGAGGTATTAAGCATGCCCGAGGCAAGACCTGACTCCTTGGCTGGGACGCCAGCCGTTGCAGCAATGGTTACGGATATAAATACTTGTCCCATACCAATTCCCATCAGAATGAGTCCAGGCAATACGTCAGTAAAGTAGTTTCCGTCCACGGTGATTCGTGACATGAGGAATAGTGCTAGGGACACAAAGAGTGGTCCGGTTACAAGTGGTAGTTTATATCCGTATTTGTGAATAACCTTTGGCATTTGTGATGAGATGAGTCCAATGACGAATGGAATTGGCAAGAAGCTGAGTCCAGTTCGGACAGGCGAGAAGCCAAGGATTGTTTGCACATATAGTGACACAAAGAAGAACACCGAGAACATAGCAGCGATCATTGGCAACTGTGCTGCGTTTGCGCCCGCTACGTTACCGATCTTGAAGATACTCAGCGGCATGAGTGCATGTTTGCTACGCGCCTCGTTCCAGAGGAAGAAGCCAAGCAGCACTACAGATGATGCGAGGAAGCCCAGTGTTTCGCTGCTACCCCAGCCCTTGTCTGGTGCGAGCGTGATTGCATATACAAGTGCGATAAGTCCTGCGGTAACGCTGACTGCACCTGGCAAATCAAGCTTTTGGTGGTCAAGATCTGCCTTACTTTCGGGTACGTACCAACGGGCTGCTAAGAACACAGCGATGCCAACAGGTACGTTTACAAAGAAGTTCCAGCGCCAGTCAAGATACTGAGTCAAAATACCACCAAATAGTACACCGGCTGCTGCTCCACCGGCAGCAACGGCACCCCAGACACTGAGGGCTTTTGCGCGCTCCTTGCCTTCCTTAAAGGTCGTCAGGATGATAGATAGCGCAGCTGGTGACATAAAGGCTGCCGAAAGACCCTGAAGCGCCCTGAGCGCATTCATCTGGGTGCTGGTCTGCGCAAGACCACAGAGTAGTGACATAACGGTAAAGGCTGCAACGGCGTACATAAACATTTTCTTACGACCAAATAGGTCAGCCGCACGGCCACCGAGAAGTAGGAACCCACCGAACGCCAATGTATAGGCCGTAACAACCCACTGTAGGCTACTTTCGCTGGCATAGCCAAGTCCATGGAAGATTGACGGCAGCGCCACGTTCACGATCGAAGTATCAAGTACTACCATGAACTGTGCGACCGCGATGATTAAGAGCACATAGTTTTTGTGCAGAGCTTTTTTGACCATACAGGACCCTCTTTAGCTTTCTGTAGTTATTCTATTCTTTACTTTGTATAGTAGCAGATAGTTTAGCTACTACGCAAATTTAAAATGAGGCTAACTGTGATTTTATACGGCGAAGCGTTGTTTCTCTTCCTAATACGGCGAGCGTGTCGGCGAGCCCCGGGCTATTTGGTGCCTGCGTAGTGGCGATACGAATCAGGCTGAATAGTACAGCTGGCTTTTGGCCACTTGCTTCGAGGAGCTGGTTGAGCCTAGTGGTCAGATCATCTACCGTAAAGCTGCTCTCCGAAATTGTTTCAAGTGCTGATTCGAGAAGTTGTTTTAGTTCTTGTGGTTCAGTTTTTTTTAGTTGCTTGTGGCCGCTCATGAGTTCTGGATTTACCGGAAGATCTTCAAAGAAGAAATCAGTGAGTTCTGGTAGTTCTGCAAAGTACTTAAGCCGCTCCTGTGCGAGGCCAACGACTTGTTTTTTGTATGCTTCGTCAAAAGAAGCTGCGCTTTTGGGAAGATACGATTTGCTGCGCTCATATAGTTCGTCCAGTGATAACTCACGAATGAATGATCCATTTACCCAATTTAGACGGCGTTCATCAAAGAGTGCTCCGCTCTTGCCGATACGATTAAGCGAGAATTTCGCAATGAGTTCATCGGTGGTGAATACTTCTTGCTCTGTGCCATCGTTCCATCCAAGGGTCGCAATAAAGCTGCGAAGTGCTTCTGGCAGGTACCCTTCACGGATGTAATCGAGTACGTCCTTTGCGCCATCGCGCTTGCTTAGCTTACGCTTTCCGCCTTCGGCCATGATATGTGGCATGTGGGCCATTACAGGTGGCTGGAGCCCAAGTGCTTCGTACAGGTTTAAATAATTTGGCACGCTGGCAATAAATTCTTGCCCGCGGAAAATATGGGTAATTTCCATTTCGGCATCATCAACAATATGACAGAAGTTATAGGTCGGGTAGCCATCGGATTTTATGAGGATGAAGTCGTCAATAACTTCTGGACCTGTACTGACGTCACCGATAACTGCGTCGTTCCAGGTGTAGGCTTTGGGGTCTGACTTGAATCTGAGAGGTGTGCTGCCGTCCCATGCTTTTGGGTTTTCTGGCCGGTGGTTTCGATACAAGAATGGCTTCTTCTCTGCTCTGGCCTGGTCCCTGAACGCCTGGACCTCTTCTGGTGAATATGGATCTGCGTAGGCGCGTCCACTGTCAATAAGGCGCTGTGCCCACTGCTTATAAATCTCTAGACGTTCGCTTTGAATGTAGGGTGCGTGGGGTCCGCCGATATCGGGTCCTTCATCATACTGTAGCCCCAGGGATCGTAGGCTCTGAATAAGGTGTTCGCGCGCGCCATCCTTTTCGCGGGCTTTATCGGTGTCTTCGAATCGTAGGATGAATTGGCCATTATTCTGTCGGGCGTATAGCCACGCAAAAAGCGCGGTTCGTATACCGCCGACATGGAGGAGTCCGGTTGGTGATGGGGCGAATCTGGTTCTAACGGGTTTGTTCATCGTTAGGTAGTTTACCAGATTACCCCTGTTATGGGAATGCTACCTTGCACAAGCCACGATGCTTCGTGAATTCTGATAGGTACTGCAGACGTTTTTCGGGGTTTTGGCGGAAGGATGTGGGAGCATAAGCTCGACCAACTGTCTTTCGCCAAAATGGCAGGTTGGGTAGCGAAGCCGTTCGCACTTGCCGGTGCTAGGCTTGGTACGGACACTAGTGACTAGTTGCCTTTTCAACATACCTTTTACGCTACCCACCCAGACTTGGGGTTTTAAGAGAGGTGAGCCCGACGGAGCGGTACCGTTGGACGGCCTTCGTGCTCTTTGCACACCATATGCAATATGGGCAACATCGGGCTCACCGGTCTCTATCATTTCCTTAGGGGTGGTACGGAGTGGGCCGGGCGCGGGTATGCCCTGCGGCTCATCGTAGTAGTAGTAACGATGCCGGCCCACTCCTCGAGTGCGGTTCTCTTGCCGGGGGGACACCGACAGATCACAACACCCGTCTACAGCAGGACTGACAACACACCTTGATTTATGTGGACGGGATTGTCCGTGTCGCCAGCCCTGCAGCCTGAGGGGTCAAAACGTCTGCAAAAGTGCAAAAACCGAAAAGTCTCTCGATTTGCAATATTATAATAGCATGAAAGTGTAAAATCGCAAGTTAGGTAAGCCGGCTAAAGACTTTCAGCAATCTTGAGGAGCTGATCACTGTTGAGGTTTGCCTGACCGTCAATGTTGTACCAGACACCGCCATCTACCCAAGTCGCTTTATTGCCGTCATATATATAGATGGTACGGCCATTTGCTTGGAATGTCTGGTACGGCTGGCTATTTGTCTCTACGAAATTTTCGAGCAGTGTTTCACTGTTCCAGGAAGAATTCTTCTGCACCACATTAAACGCTCGCTGGTCGCTGTTTGATTTGTAGTTAAGCGTTACTTCACCACTGTCATATTTGATTGGTCCGGCCAGCGCAAAACCTGAAGGTTGATATGCCGGTAGGCTTGCATTCAGTCCCGCCCTTGTCGATGCGATCTTCATGGCGATTTCTGGCATGTTTTGATATGCCAGTAGGCTTCCTACTGCCAGTATGCTCAAGGTTACGCCGGTAAAGCTAATGAGGCGTGGGCTGACGTGAAGCTTCTTTGCGACGCGGTGATGAACTTTGGCTTTTTTAAGCTTTGGACTACTGTGGCTCGCAGCATTTTCGATTGCAGTCTGGAATACGTCTTTACGGTCTGGCTTCGCAACTGAGGATACGACCGGTGCTGTTGCTGGCGCTTTCTGAGCAGACTTTGCAGTTGCGGTGGTTGGTTTTTTGGGCGCTACATCAACAGGGGCTGCCTTCACTGGCATGATCTGTGACTTGATATTGGCAGGCTGCTTACCGAACTTGCTGATGAGATTGCTCTGGCTGATGTTGTTGGCCCGGATGGTACGTCCTGGCTTTTCAACGTCAAATTTAGGGGTCGCTTTGACTGTCTTTTGCGCTGCACTTGGTGCTGCAACTTGATGGTGGACTTTAGCTGGCGTAACTGGTTTTTTAACAACCTTGCGCATGAGTGTCTGCGATTTCTGTGTCTTGGCGTGTACTGGCTTTGGTATAGCCGCTGCGCGGGCTGGTGCTGCACGTCGGCTGAATCCATCAAGATGCTTGGGTACTGCGCTGGCTGGTTGGGCTTTTTTGGTTTCGGTGGGGGCTGAAACTATCTGACCGGTGGTTGCGTCGTATTTCTGGCCATTTAGTTCTATGACGTGCTTCGCCATCTGTTGTTGTCCCCTACCTTAAGCGTTTTAGTTACGTATGCATATAGTACTCTGCAGTAATGGGTTAATGCAATACATTTTGGGTATATTTTTTATACACAATTCGACTCTTCCGTCATATACTGTATGCTAGATGGATTTCCTTGATCCCCGAAAGAAACGATCCCACATCATTCGCCTCTATATAGGCTATGCTCTCGTTACGATTGCATTGTTTTTGGCGTCAGTACTGCTGCTCTTTGCGGCGTTTGGATATGGCATCAATCGTTCAACCGGTGAAGTTACGCAGAATGGTCTACTTTTCGTAGATGCGCATCCCCAGGCAGCACGTATGTACATCAATGGCCAAGACCGCGGCCAAACTGATGGTCGTTTCGTACTAGAGGCTGGCACATATAATGTGGAGCTCCAGCGAGATGGCTATCGTACCTGGAAGCGCGACTTTACGCTGCACGGCGCTAATATTGTACGGCTGGTGTATCCATTCTTGTTCCCTAATAAGCTCACGAGCACTGATATTCAGACATTTACAGCTCAGCCTGATCTTGTGACGGAATCACCGGACCGTCGCTGGATCGTTATCCATAATCAGGCAGCTATTAACCAATTCCAAGTGCTCGACACAAGTGATAAGCAGCTGCCTATTACGCCAGTGACAATTCCTTCTGCGATTTTGGCCGGCAAAGCGAATGCTAGACTTGAAATGGTGGAGTGGTCTACTGACAATCGTCATGTCCTGCTCAAGAATGTATACGATGGCGGTTATGACTATATCGTGTTTGATCGTCAAGATGGCGCCCAAACATATAATGTTACGCAGCAGTTTGGCAAGGCGTACCAAAACGTGATGCTTCGTGACAAAAAATATGACCAATTATATCTTCACGATACCGCGAGTGGTGTCTTGCTGAGCGGTGATGCAAAGGCTAAAACAACAGAAAAAATTCTCGACCAAGTCTATGCATTCTGGCCGTACAAAGACGAGACACTACTCTACACTACAGCAGCTGATGCTACGACAGAAAAGGTGCAGCTCAAACTTAAAGACGGCAAAACCACCTATCAGCTTCGTGAGCTTGTCCGCAGTGATGCATATCTGCTCAATATGGCAGAGTTTGATGGTGATACCTATGTGATTGGCTCTGCGACTGCCGACGGTAAAGTCTATATATACAAGAACCCCGTAGATACCCTTAAGGATCAGAGTAAGGTTCTGGCTCCGCTGCTGCTACTTCGACTTGAGGGCGCACAGTATATGTCATTCTCTGGTAACGCAAGGTTTATCGCAGTTCAGGCTGGATCTCGTTTTGCCTTGTATGATTTCGAAACAGAACAGCAGTATAAATATGATACAAAGATTGCGATCCCTGAAAAATATAAGGCCAAGTGGATGGATGGTCACCGACTTATGCTCGTTGGTAATGACAACAAGATGACGGTGTTTGATTACGATGGACTCAATGCGCAGACGCTCGTTACTACAAATAACGCATTTATTCCGATGTTTGATCGTGACTACAACCGTCTTTATACTGTTGGCCCAACTGTCGTGGATACAAATAAGCAAGGGCTTATCTGGACTGACCTCAATCTCGGCGAAGATTAGTTTTAGCGATTTGACTCCAAGAGTGCTGTCTGCTGCCGATATGTATCGACACATTCATTGATCACTGTTTCAAGCGTGGGAGAGAATGGTATGATCCGTGGCTCAGGCGCTTTCTGGATGAGTTCGTTTACTTTTGTCAGTGCTTTTACTGCAAGTTTGGTTTCATTGAGGTTGAGCTCCAATGGTAGTTCATTTCTTGAGAATGCTCCATGGTGTAAGGTCTTCTCGGCAAGTTTAAATAAGCGTCTTTTTCCTATAAGACCTAACCCGAATGTATTTCGATTATGGATCCCAATATAGTAGTTAGTGGCAGCAGCGACTGCATCAACCTCGAGGGGTTCTGTGAGTGCTATGTATACTTGGTCTCTGGTGCCGTGTACTTCCATGATTTAATAGTACTCCCCTTACTCGTATATTTAAAACCCGATACCTTAACTGAAGATGTTTTTGATACGTTGCCAGAGTGTTATGGAGTTACTCGGGAGCTCTTCTGGTGTGGCTTGTTGCTGCCCTGTGACGGAACTGGCAACATTGGCCGCTGGATCAGGTGATATCTGCTCCCCTACAACAATAAGACGGTTTAGACTCGTGCCCGGAGGGTCACAGGTTATCAGCGTAAAAGTACTGGGTTTATCTGGGAAGCTCGGATAAAGCACAGATACTTCAGTTGGGGCGACAACTTTCTTTTCAAACACCTTGTATGCATAGCGCTTACCGTCTTTTTGGATATAGAATACATCGCCACTATCTAGACGCTTTAGGAGTACGAACGCAAATTTATATTTACCCTTGTTTAGGATGTTATTAGCCGAGTGCCCAAATATGACTCCATTCCCTATTTGACCTGGATCTGGAGTCGTTGGATAGTGGACGACACCTTTTTCAAGGGATCGTTGTATGGCGTCTTCGTTAATGGTTGGCTCGTCGAAATCAATCGGAATTTCTACATTGATTTTGGGAATAATAATTTTGGACTCTGGTCCTACTGCCCCGCTCGTCGGATCTATGATGATTGGGGTTGAACTGACTGCTCTGGCTGGCGTAATAAAGGGCGCAATAAATCGTTCGTTAAAGAACCCAAATAGGAAAATAAGCAGCGTGATTGATCCCATTCCCAGACCAAATAAGAGTGACTGAATATGGTGACTGCGTTTGGCTTTGCCCCGAGCGGTTACTTTGCTGATCAGCTGTTCTTTGACTTCTGTAACGGTTCTGGCATCAGACAGTTTCGGTTTAGGTTCGTGCTGGGGTTTTGCGATTGCCTTGTCAGCTTCTACGACTTTTGGCGTTTTGTCATGGCTCGCCTCTGCCTGCTGCTTGTCATGATTAACGTAGAATTCTTGCCAGACCTCATGCTTTTCATCATTTGGAAGTGCCGAGTAATATTCGTGCCACTGTGTCTGGATCTCCGCCAGAGATTTTCCGGAATGACTGAGTTCGTACATGAACTGCTGGTGTTTTGAGCGGTGCTTTACTTCTTCGACCTCTGCAATTTCTTCTTTAGCTGACGGTTCGTCTGTGTATAAGCTATTGAGGCGCTGGCGTATGAGATCAGCAGCTGGGTTGTCACTTTTTGAACTTGGCAACGGTTCTACTACCTTCCGTGACTGCGAAGAAAGGTGCCGTTCTTGGGGTTGGTCGTTGTCGCTTTGGTTTGTGGCCATTTCTGACTTACATTATATCTTATTAGAGGCAATTTAAGCGTATGTACTATGGAATGTCTATTACTTATAACTTCGTTTACGTCGTAGTACTCGGAAAATTGAAGCAAGCTTCATTTCCCTCCGTTCAACTTCTATAGTAAAATGGTCCCGTTAGATTCTGAGTAAGCCGCGGTGGTGGAATTGGTAGACAATACCGCCAGGGCAGTATTTTAAAAATATATGATGGGCGAGTGGCGGAATTGGTATACGCGCGCGACTCAAAATCGCGTTCCTTACGGATTGAGGGTTCAAGTCCCTCCTCGCCCACCACATATTTTTAAACGCCAGGGCGCACAACCCGAAGGTTGTGCCGTAAACGTCAAAATCCAGTGAGCATTAGCTCGTGCTGTGAAGATTGCCTGTGGCAATCTGCAAGGAAACTTTCCGATGAAAACTTGTTTTCAATGGCGAAATTTCGGGCCTGCCGAAGGTAGGTCAAGTCCGGCCCGCGGTACCAAGCATAAGCACTTTGCGAAAGCAGAGTGTTTTTGTTTTAATAGCTCTGTAAGATGAAACACAAAAAGCTGGATATTTACAGTCTTGATTTGAGATTAATTGCGTTTTTTGGACGCACGTTTAATCCAGTTGCCCGTTTCTCGGTGTTTCTTATTTTCTTTTGGTTTGGGCTTATAAAACTACTGGGCTTAAGCCCGGCAAGTCCACTTGCGCAGGCGCTGACTGCGAAAACGGTCGGTGCTCAGTATTTTGAGCCACTGTTTTATGTAATTGCAGTTTTGGAATGTATCGTGGGGTTACTGTTTCTATTCCCGAGGCTTACAAGAATCGTTGTGCCGCTACTGCTCCTTCATATGGCAATCGTTTGTTCGCCGCTTGTATTGGTACCCGAACATACATGGCAGTCCTTACTGGTACCGACGCTCGAAGGACAGTACATCATCAAGAACGCAGTCGTGATCGCTGTTGCTATCGGCATTGCTGCCTCAACTGCCCCACTTTCAAAAAGAAAATAACGTGGGAGTTAGACTGATCTGATACGTAGGTATCTGCTATGATACGTATATGAAAATGCTCGAAGAAATTATTGGGGACTATCAAACTTTTCTGAGTGAGATTTTGGCGCAGACAGAGGCCGAGGGGTTCGAGTTGTCCGACTTTGTGCAGATTGACCATGCCTGTTACCGCACAACTTCACTGGAAAATTATGAGCAGAAAAAGGCTGAGCTTTCGGAAGTTGCATCACTACTTGGTGAGACGGAAATTAACGGCCGCCCAATTTGCACATTTAGGCTGAAAGAACCTATCAGGCATGCAAATTGGCGCATCGATGCAATAGAATTGCCTGCCCCAAAAGAAGGCGCCGTCCATGAAGAAGGTCTGGAGCATATCGAGTTTGTGCTATATGACGATATTCCAACGTTCCTCAAGAAATACGATGGCAAGCCGTTCGAGATGCGTGCGGCTGACCGTGGCATTAATCCAGAGATCGGACTAAATCTTGGACGTTACACCGTCAAATTCCATCTCCTTAATTTACCGACCGTCGTATACCTTGAGCACAAGCTTGGCGTTACAAGTGTCAAAGATGGCCAAACCGGAATACACGCCTAAGTTTTATGACGCATAAACCACTTATATTTTTAGATATCGAGACAACGGGAATGGGCCCTGCGCAGTCGCGCATTACCGAGATTGGTGCGCTCCGTGTTGAGAATAATCAGGTTGTAGCGAAATACAGCCAGCTCATTAACCCTGAACAGCCAATACCAGCATTTATTACAAACATGACAGGCATCAGCAATGATATGGTCTGGGAGGCGCCGACATTCAAAGGCATCGCCGATGATCTTGAGCTATTTTTGTCTGATGCAATTTTTGTGGCACACAATGTAAACTTTGATTACAGATTTATACAGGCGGAGTTTGCCCGTATTGGCAATGCATTTTCGATGGACCGAATGTGCAGTGCGCGCTTGTCCCGTAAATTATATCCAGAGCACCGCAGCCACCGCCTGGACAAAGTTATCGAACGACTCGGTATTTCCGTTGAGAACCGTCACCGGGCACTCGATGATGCGGAGGTTATTTGGAAATTCTACCAATCAGAGCTTGCCCGACTCGGCCAAGATCTTTTTAAGCATATGGATTCCCTGCTGGTTAAGAGTCGCTAGTTGACGAGCGAGGTCGTGAGAGCCTCGAACGGTTTTGCGGCATGCTGCAGCCACCAAACAGTCGCTGCAGCTGCGGTATCGACCCGCCAGATTTCTCTGGGCGAAGGCTCTTTAGTTGTACTCACCTGGCCGTTCACGGCTACGACATAGGCATCGTGATATTTGGTGATAATGTGAATTTGATACGCTTGCGTAAACTCATGTAGCGCATCCACGAGCCGAACGAGCCCCATATCATACGTCAGTGCCTGCTGTGATTTGCTTGTTATGAAAAGCTTTTGCAGCTGCGCAAAGCTGGCGGTAATAGTGGTGTTTTCTCGATCTATGATGAGGTTCGGTGTTTCTACGAGGTAATCAAGCGTATCCTTGGTGATACTGAGTAGTCCACTGTACTTGCTGATGAATAATTCAAGCAGTACGGCGGTTTCACTGTTTCGACCCAGATCACCGGCGATCATGACTGCATCAGACCAAGCCGCATTTTCAAGGAGGCTATCAAGCGCTGTGGTCGCAAGGCTGCCACTTGGCGTACTTGGCGCAAAGTCTGCTTCCGGCATAAAAGTCTTAACAGATTTCTGGATGGCATTTGGTAGTAATACGCGCGTCATCCCAATGCCTGCTTTCTCTGCGGCGTTAAAAGCATTTGCTGGCGCTGAAAAGCCATGAAGATTACCGCCAATAATTAGCAGCTTGCCGGCGTGCATTTTATTTTCTGGCTTGCTCCACGCAAGATCCGGAAAAAGTGACGTTTCTGCCTCTTGTTTCATCCAATAGTTCATAGACATACTTGACTAATTATGATATAATTAGAATATAATGGCAACAGAAAACAATAAATATATAAAATTGCACGAACGGCGCGGGTTGGATCTTGTTGAGGAATGGTTACATGTAGAAAGTATTGCACGGCCACAGCGGAGAAATGGGCTCCACCGCAACAGTGCTTACCAAAAAAGCCAACCACTATATAAAACCCAGATCCCCAAAAATATGAACGAGTTTCGGCGGAACATAGATTTATTATTTGATGAGAACAAAGATGAGACCAAGAGCCTTGCGCTTGGAAGATTGATACTCGAATCTACGTCATTAGCACAGCATGGGTTTTTACTGGGCAGGGTCGCACGGGGTGAAAATATCCTTACTGCCTTGGATGAGAGCTGGCACGTACTGCAGGGTTTTAAGGATCAGTGCGGACTAATCGAATTAGCCTACCTGCCGCAAGCAAACTGAGTGAACCCATCGAGGACGTAATCAGTGAATACACTGGCAAATCGTATGGCGATATTGTCCACACCTATATTGGAATGGTGGCATTTAGTGCTTCTGTTGCAGTGGAGCTGAGGGATGCGAATGCTGGAGAGTTTATATTGGCGTCGCCTGGCCTTCCTGCGAATATTTTAGATCGCTGGAATTATGATCCGCCACTTTTACCTAAAAATCAGCTTGCCTAATAGCGTGTGACGTCATTATATCGTGTTCATTAAAGGTGAAATTGCCAAATACTGTTTCGCCTGCGAGTATTCTTGGTACCCAGAATTCGTCATCGTCCCACATGTCACTATATGGTATGTCTGTAATCTTGTACCACTGTGGTTTCATCTCTTCACTCTCTGTGGGCTCGCCTTCCCACTCTTCTGAGATGTAGGCATGGACGTACATATGCCATGGGTCGGTCTCGGCATCTTGAATAAAGTCCAGTTCGGCTACCTTTTTCCATGACAACGGTTTCATGCTAACTTCTTCCACGCTCTCGCGGACAAGTGCCTCTTCAATGGTTTCACCTGCCTCAATCTTGCCGCCAACACCGTTCCATTTGCCAGCGCCAAAGCCGCGTTTTTTCATGGCAAGCAGTATCTGATCATCCTTTCGGAAAAATACTAACGTACGCCTGATGTCTGGATGCAATTCTGCCATTATAGTCCCTGTTTCTTGTGATTTAGCTTAGCCTCGATCCAGGCTGCACGCTGCTGGGCCATATCTTTGCCTTTGAATTTTTCTGCTGGATATTTTTTGGCTGCTTCTGCCAGTTTTTTAGTGATAGCTGCTGGTATATCGATGTTGTTTACCTGGGCGAACTGGAATGCATATATGAAAATATCGGCAAGCTCGCCTGCGAGCTCGTCTTTGTTCCCTACCGGTTTGTCTGACCACTGATAGTGTTCCAGTAGTTCACTGGCTTCTAGGGCAATGGATGTTGCCAGTCCGCGCGGTGGATTATGCTCCCAGCCACGTTCTTCCAGGTGTTTCTGAATAAGGTCGGCAATTTCCTTGAAGGTTACGTCGCTCATCTATACCTCAATACTTACTGGGCAATGGTCAGATCCCATGACGTCTGGGTGGATTTGGGCATCTTTAAGCTGCGGCTTTAGGCTGTCAGAAATCAGGAAGTAGTCGATGCGCCAGCCGACGTTCCGGGCCCTTGCATTTGCAAAGTGACTCCACCATGTATAAAAGCCATTTCCTTGTTTAAACTGACGCAGCGTATCAATAAATCCAGCCGCCAGCCAGTCGTCAAAGCCAGATCGCTCTTCGTCGCTAAAACCTTTTTTGCCGCGGTTTGGTTTGGGATTGGCAAGGTCATCTTCTGTGTGCGCAACGTTCATATCGCCGCAGTAAATGACGGGCTTTTTGGTTCGCAAATCGGCGCAGTACATGATCATGGCTTGGTCCCATTTTTGGCGCAGGTCGATGCGCGCCAGGCCATCTTTAGCATTCGGCGTGTACGCGGTAACAACGTAGTAGTCGTCAAACTCCGCTGCAATCACGCGGCCTTCTTGGTTGGCGTCGCCGTAGCCATCAGCAATGAGCCCACTCTTCTCTGCGAACTCTTTCGGAATGTCGTTGATAATTGCGATTGGCTTGATCTTGGTGAATATCGCGGTTCCGCTGTAGCCCTTTTTGTTCTGGGATGAATTCCAGTATTCTTCGTAGCCGGACAGGTCCACCTCTGCCTGTCCCTGCTCTGCCTTGGTTTCCTGTAGACACAAAATATCTGGCTGGTGCTTGGCTATAAATTCTTGAAACGTGCCTTTTTTGACGACTGCACGGATGCCGTTTACATTCCACGAGTAAATCTTCATAGCTAATAGTATAGGTTGTGGTACACTATCGTTCAATGGCGTATAAGCGGCTACTACTGAAAATATCTGGTGAACAGCTCTCTGGGGAGCACGGTACCGGATTTGACCCTTCAGTCGCGGACTATTTTGCAAATGAAATTAAGGCTGCGGTGACAACTGGCACGCAAATTGTGGTTGTTGCAGGTGCGGGTAATCTAGTCCGTGGATCACAGGTCGCTGGCAATGGCATTCGCCGCGTTACTGCCGATCACATGGGCATGCTTAGCGGTCTTATTAATGCACTGGCATTAACTGATGTATTCGAAGCAAATGGCCTAGAGACACGCTGTCTCAGTAATATTTTTGCTGATCAAGTTGCAGAGCACTACTCGTTTCGGCGCGCTGAAAAGCATCTGGCCAGCGGTAAAGTAATCATTATTGCAGGGGGTATCGGGCGCCCCTATTTCACGCATGATACCGCTGCGGTTAACCTTGGCCTAGAGCTAGGCTGTGATGCGGTTATTAAGGCGACAAAGGTTGATGGTGTGTATGACAAAGATCCTGCTAAATTCTCGGACGCGGTTAAGTATGACGAGCTGAGCTTCCAGCAGGCCGTTGAAAATGAAAACATTCAGGTGATGGATAAGGCCGCAATTGGTCTTGCGATGGAACAGCATATGCCTGTTGTGGTGCTCGATTCAAATGTGCCTGGTAATATTGCCAAACTTGCTGCAGGCGAAAAAATCGGTACCGTAATTTCTTAGGCAAAAATTCTGGTGTAAATAAGGACTGTTAACACACTCACTGTGGCAGTAATGAATGTTCCCCAGATCAAATCAACGATTGTAATTGATGTGGGCCAATCTCTGAGGGTGGCTTGATTGGTGAGGTCATAGGTTGCGTACATGATCAGTCCAAGCAGCGCACCCTTCCAGGCTACGGTTGTAAGTGATTGATCAATGCCTGGCTTGATAATGAAAATCACGAGACCAATAATGTACAGTGCATAGAAAATAGCCGCTGCGCCGAGTGAAGGTTTTTCTGCTAGTAGTTTGCCGAGCTTTTCTTTGTAAAAACTGTTCGCAATGAGCGATAGCCAAATTGCATCGATGATTACAAAGATGCTGGCCGCAATCCCATATAGTGCTAAAAATAATTTCATAGTTATTTACTCCCCTGTCCTTTTATAAAATGCACAATGCTAAAGCTCCAGATTGTCATACCAAATATGATGCTTGTTGCATGGCCAAATGAGGGCATTTTTGCATTCCTGACACCATTTATTTTTGTCTCCCTGACCGGTACAACAGGATCGGCAACAGGATGCAAATTCAAAACCTTTGCCTTATGTTCTGTCGGCATAGCCTGAATGTATTCGTGTGATAACGCTACTGATTCGTAAAGTCTGGGGTTTTTGTGGCGCAAATGTGTTCCGATCCGATCGGGATACTGGGATTTGCCGCAGAGTAAGATGACGGCGTTAAGTGCTTTTGGTCGTAGCTTGAGCGCATTTATGACGGCACTTGCCCCAGCGCTCTCGCCAATAAGTGACACTTTTTGTCCGCTTGACTGTAACGTATCAATTCTTGATACGAGTCGCTCTAGTTTATCGGCAAGTGGCTCGTTAACTTGCCAGTTCATCGAACACGCTTCGATAGCTATGTTCTTATAGTGCCAAATACTGAGGAGTTTTTGCCTGCCTGAAATATTAGTGTCACCAAGTCCCGGGACGTATATGACAGTATGTTTGGTTGCCATGGCTTATTTTACAATCCTTGGAATGAGTTTTGGGGTTTTCGCTGCATAGGCCTGGTAGATTTTGTCATTTTCGTATCGTTTTTCAAGTAGCGGTATACCGGATATTTTTGTAATGAGTATAGTGATGACAACTGCTCCAAGAATTCCCCACCACACACCGAATGATAGCGCGATCAGTGCTGCTCCCCACCACGCAGTAACTTCTCCAAAATAATTGGGGTGGCGTGTGTATTTCCAGAGTCCCTGGTCCATGACACCTTTTTTGCCTGCGCTGATGAATTGACGAAGTTGGTAATCACCAATTGCTTCAAAAATAATTCCGAATAACCAAATGATTGCGCCGGCTACAGCTATAAGTACGATTGGATCGGAGCTCGCATACATAATGCCAATTACCGGCAAGCTAATCGCGACCATGAGTACTCCTTGCAGTAGGAATACATTCGTATAAGTTTTAGCCCAGAATCGGACAGAGTTCAGTTCGCCGAGCTGCGCGTAGCGATAATCTTCCTTTTTCTTCCAGTTACGAGCTGTGATGTGTAGAAATAGGCGTAGCCCCCACAGCGTCACAAGTGCGAGTGCTATGACCGTAAAGGTAGATTCATTATTTCGCTGCAGGAATGCGGTTATGGCAACGACGATAAAGCCAATGCCCCATGCGCTGTCCACGATGTCACGCCGTCTTAGAATTAACGCTAATATGAACCATGTTGTCATGTAAACCAGAACGACAGTTGAAACCGCAGTTAATATACCAAGTAAACTATTCATGCTTACATGATAGCAGAATGGTACGGGACTAAGCTATGCCTCGGCGTTAGGCTCTACTTCTTGGTGCCTCGAATCTTCGCTGCTGAAATCTCGGCTGATTTAACGTGGTGAAACCCTTCTATACCCTTCTTCTGGAATCGGCTCAATGCCTTCTTCTGGCCTGCCTCTGCCGCATTCTGCGACAAATTCGCAATAAGTCTCCCTGTCCTGCTTCTGATATAGGCATTCTTCCGTGCCATTCTCCGACCAAATCGAATCGTAATTTCCTGGCGTTTGCCAGGATCATCAACACCCATTAATAATTGGGTTAATTGATCCTGTTGTATACTTGTGAGCATTTCCTTGGCCTCGCTGGCAGCAGAACCATCCTCTACTGACTTATCTCCTACCGCTATGGCATCTGGGCCTAGTGCTATCGCTCCCCACGCCTGACAGACTGTGTTCTCTATTTGTGGCGGTTTGGCTATGCCCTCAGCGCTGCCGGCATCTAGTTGTTGGTGGGGCTCTTGATCATATTCCATATATAGCTCTTAAAATACACATTGCGCCGAAATATCAAGTATGTCAACCCTATTCTGGACTCCGTGTTAATCAATTCGACCTAGAAATGACGTCAAGATGCGGTTCTCCTGACTATCACCCCAAGGCCATGGCAATCCGGTCCGGATCGACCACCGGCCGTACCATCGAGCCTGGTTTGAATCTTTTCTTCGTGGGGAATAAAAATAGCCAGACAAATGGCCTGACTGTTTTTATTCTGGCGGAGAGAAGGAGATTCGAACTCCTGGTACAGTTGCCTGCACACACGCTTTCCAAGCGTGCTCCTTCAACCACTCGGACACCTCTCCACGCTGTGAACCTTATATTACTGGATTCGGTCACGTTCCGCGACCCCGGAACAACATCTTTGAAAACAAGTTTTCAAGAGTTGGTTCCCTTGCAGATCACCACTGGTGATCTTCACCCTCGAGGGCGTAAACCCAACACGCTTTCCAAGCGTGCGCCATAGGCCACTAGGCGACCCCTCCGTGCTAGCACCAGCACAGTATACCGAAAAAATGTTGATTTTACACCTTGAAGCTTACACCCCAAAGAAGGTACACTATCTGGTAAATGCCGGTGATTTTATTAGAAGATGTCAACAAGTTGTATGGCTTTGGCGATGCAACGACGATTGCGCTCGACGAAGTTGAGCTTTCTATTGAGCGCGGTGAGTTCGTGGCTATCATGGGTCCAAGCGGTTCCGGTAAATCAACCTTACTTAATGTGATTGGCTTACTCGATCGTCCAACACACGGGAAATACATGCTTGATGGTCGTCATGTTGCCCGGCTTCGCCAGCAATCCCGGGCAAGGGTCCGCCGTGACAAAGTTGGTTTTATATTTCAGTCGTTTAATCTCTTGCCGCGTATGACGGTGATTGAAAATGTGGCTTTGCCACTTGCGTACAAGGGCATGCTACAAACAAAGCGGCTGAAAAAAGCTGCTGCCATGTTAGAGCGTGTAGGTCTTTCTGAAAAAGAGTATTTCTATCCGAGTCAGCTCAGTGGTGGTCAGGCGCAGCGCGTAGCGATTGCTCGAGCGCTGATTAATGACCCACAAATTATTATTGCTGACGAACCTACCGGAAGCCTTGATAGTGCAAGCAGCCGATTAGTAATGGAACTACTCAGTGATATTCATAAAGCTGGCAATACGGTCCTTATGGTGACGCACAACCCTTCCTTGACGAAGTACGCAAGCCGCGTGGTCTTTATGCATGACGGTAGTATTGTTGCTGATGAACAAACCAAGCTCGGTGAGATCCCAGATACGCTTAAACGCAGTATGTACTTTGCGCCGCGCAAGACAGTTGATGATGATCTCAAGGGCGTCTCATCGCTCATGAATACCATGCCAGATGAAAAGCCCGCTGCCAAAAAAGTTTCCGTCAAAAAAGCTACTCCAAAAAAGCGTACATATAAAGCGCGAACCAAGAAAGCAAAGGCGAAGAAGTAATGGTCACGGGTAATTTTAAGATCGCAATGGATTCGATCAAGCACGCCAAATGGCGCAGTTTCTTCACGATGCTCGGTATTATTATCGGTGTTGCCAGCGTCGTGACCATCATTAGTATCGGCGAGGGTGTTAAGAAACAGGTTTCAGAGGAGATCGATCGCCGCGGCCCTGACCTAATCACCGTAAGGCCCGGTAAAGTTGCCGAAACTGATGAAAATGGTCGCATTAACAGCGCTTCTATTTTCAGCAGTCTTGTGAACGCCCCGTTGTCAGAAAATGATTTGAAGGTAGTTTCCGGTACGTCAGATGTGGATTATGCGGTACCGGTTAGTTATCTATCTGGAGTGCCAAAGGTAGAAAAAACTGAGATGCCTCGTGCTGTGGTATTTGGTACGAGTGGTGATTTGCCAAAGGCGCTCAATCAAAAGATCGAATACGGCGCATTCTTTGACAAAGGCGCAAACAAGAATGTGGCGGTTATTGGACCAAGGGTTGCCGAGGAGCTATTTAAAGAAACGGTGCCAGTTGGCGCAAGCATGCAGCTGCGCGGTCAAAGCTTTGTGGTGGTTGGTATATTTGAGGAATTCAACGACATCTCGCTCAGCCCAGAGGCTGACTACAATACTGCAATCTTTATTCCGACCGAAGCTGCTAAGAAGCTCAACAATAATCAGTTGCCTATTCAGCAGATTTTGCTGCGACCAGATGAGTTGTCACAGCGGGATGAGGTAGCAAAAAATGTTGAAAGTCGGCTGCTGAACTCGCATGCTGGTCAGCACGATTTTTCTGTGCTGACACAAGATAACAATCGTTCGATATCTAATGAAATCCTTAATATCTTGACCAGTCTCGTTACGGCTGTCGCAGCAGTCTCCTTGATCGTCGGTGGTATTGGGATTATGAATGTCATGATTGTATCGGTCACTGAGCGTACGCATGAAATTGGCATCCGTAAAGCAGTCGGCGCAACTAACAGACAGATTCTCGCGCAGTTCGTGATCGAATCCGCGGTAATCAGCTTTGTTGGCGGAATATTTGGGATTATTGTTTCTTTGGTAGCTAATTTTGTTTTGCGGGTTTCAACTAACCTGGTTCCTGTCATAACGCTGCCGATCATGGGTATCGCACTTGTGGTCGCATTGCTGGTCGGTGTTGTATTTGGTGTCGCGCCGGCACTCAAGGCTGCTCAAAAAGATCCTATTGAAGCCCTGCGGAGAGTGTAGGGTCTAATATGCAAATTGTAATTCTGTCTGTAGGCAAAAAATCCGAGCAGACGATTGAATCATTGATTGATCAATATGAGAAACGACTTGGCCGAGAATATCAGATCACCTGGCAGTTTGTGCCCGCAAGTCGATCGGCTGATGAGCGTATCTGTCGGCGCGAAGATTCCGAAGCACTGTCAAAATATATAAAGGATACTGATTCGGTGGTCCTGCTTGACGAGCGTGGTCAGCAATTTGATAACAAAGCTTTTGCGGATGTATTTGAAGGACTTGCAACGCGGCAAGGACGCACCGTAATCGTGATTGGTGGTGCGTATGGCGTTACTGACGAGTTCAGAAACACGGCTAATGTTGTCTGGTCACTATCGAACCTCGTGTTCCCACACAGACTCATTCGATTGATTGTAATGGAGCAGCTATACCGCACGATCATGATTACAAAGGGCCACCCCTACCACCACGAGTAAGTGCTTGGTTACCAGCGAACAATACCAAGACTTTTTTCTGTCTTGATGCTTTTCCCCTGTTGTTTTGCCCATTCGTCGGCTGCTCTCTGGGCACCAGGCAGCGCCTCGTTTGCGTAGTCGTCAATCAGAATAACGGCTCCTGCTTCCAGGTGCGGCGTGATGACGTGCAGGCTTGATGCAATTGATGTGTAGAAGTCTCCGTCCAAAAATGCGAAGGATATTTTGTTTGGCATGTCAGCTGCCGTGAGCTCTTCGAACCAGCCCTTATGAATAATTGGCAGCGGAAGAATTGCTTGGCGAAAATGCTTAATGAGCTGCTGTTTGCTGGCTCTTAATTCCCCTGCCTTGAACTGCTCACCGGCTGGACTGCTGTCCGCTGCGACTTTGTCGGGAAGTCCATCAAATGAATCGTAGACGTGTAGCTCATTGGATTTGCCGTGCATCATCAGTAGCCTGGTGATAAACAACGCGGTCGTACCGGTATAGCAACCCAGTTCTACGAAAGCCGCTTCGGCGCCGGCTTTTAGAGCCGCATCGGCTTCTCTGATAATGACTGCCAGCTCGTCGTAGTCAATCTGGTCACTAACAAGCTTAAAATCTTTGATGTTCAACATATCGAGAGGTAGTATACCTACTCAATATACATTGGTATATCACGAAGTGCTCGCAAGATACGAACTAGCTCGTATCTTGGCTGCGCCTACTCGATATCATTATCTCCAATAAGATCGGGCCTCATTTTGCCACGATTGCGGAGTGTCAGCTCCTTCGTGCTGACATTTCCTGATTCAAATATATGAATAAGTCGCTGATATTGTTTGCTCATTCAGCCTAGTATGAAGGCTGGCATCAGTCTGCACTATGATATATCTAACGTTCGTAGAAGTATTTTGAACGGAGCAGCATAACGCGGAGGATAATTGCTCCGACGTGCAATGTCACTGCAATACCTACTATTGAAACTAAAAGTCCAATCAGCGTATCGCTGTTAATACCGTTCAGGAACAGATCCTTATAATTTGCAAGCCACGCAGGTGCAAAAATCGTAAGCCAAATTGATGCGTAAATTATAAACGAAATAGCTGCCGCGCCTTGCAGGGCAATGCGTGCCATAATCGCTCCCCAGAAGTTTGATTTGTTAAATGAACGTGGGTGCACATAGGTATTCGACACCTCGATGTCTTTAAACGCACCACTCGCAAAGGAGATAAAAAACCAGGCAATCATATAAACTACGGTGCCAATAATAAACCAGGTTCCAAAGGTAAATAGCTTGGCCGCCCCATCTCCCCCACTTGTGATAAACGTAAAGTTATCGTGTATGATCGCCAGACTGTCACTGATAGTCTGAGATTGGCCAATGTAGCCTCTGTTAATGGCTTGATAAAAGGCGATGCCAGCGAAGCCAATAATTGATATGACGTACACTATTACTTCTTCAATTTCAGGCTTCAAAAATCGCCAAACAACACGTAGAAAATGTGAGGATAACATAGCTGTATAGTAGCACGGCGCTTATGGTTTAGGCTACGAACTTTGGCGCTGATAACACGAACGTACTACCCTTGCCTTCAGTTGAGGTAACGGATAGTTTACAATCGTTCGCATCAGCGAGACCCTTGGCAATAGCAAGACCGAGACCGTAGCCGCCAATTTGCTGCTTGGTTCGTGAGCTGTCTGCCCTGTAAAACCTGTCGAATATGTGTGCCTGCACATCTTTTGGAATACCAGGGCCAGTATCTGTAACGCGTATGTCTATGGTTTCATTCGCTACTGCACTGATAGTAATTTTGCCTTCCTTTGACGAGTATTTGATTGCATTGTCTACAAGCACTGCCAGTATTTCTACTGCTGCGGTCTTGTTGACGAAAATGGCTATACCTTTCGGTACTTTGATATTTAGTGTCACATTTTTTGCTTCTGCGGCAAGCCTCATTCGCTCTGCTACTAATGCCGTAACGTCACTCACGAGTACACGTTCTTTGTTCAACTGTGCCCCTTCTGCTTGAGCTAAGCTGAGTAGTCCTTCTGAAAGCGCAGTAAGCTTCTCAAGCTCCTCGATATTACTTTGGAGCTGCTGCTTTGCCTCCTCAAGCGTAAGGTCTGGGTCCATCAGGGCCACTTCATTTTCGCTCCGCATCGCAGTGATGGGCGTTCGTAGTTCGTGACTAGCATTTGCCGCAAAGGCACTCTGGGCTTCGTGTGCGTCCTCGATTGGCTTGAGCGTTCTGAGTGCCAGATAGTAGCTCAGGCCACCACCGAGTATAAGGATAACTCCATTTATGAGTAATAATTTAGCAATGAGTTTATCTTTGGCCTCCTCGTAGGACTGAGTACGTTGTTCTATAAATACGTCGCGAACTTGTGATGAAAATCCAGGACCATTTGCACTAAAAACTGGTAGCGGTCTGCGGAGTCCTCTTTCTAATTCCTGGACAGAAACCTGATAGATGGTGACGCTGAAAAAGATACTGATTGTCATCATGACAGCCAGGTAGAGTCCGGCCAGCTTTAGTGAAGTTTTATGAAAAATCATACGGTACCAAAATAATAGCCGAATCCGCGCCGAGTGTGTAGTAGTGGTTTACTTTGCTTGAACGGTTTGTCGATCTTGCCCCTGAGATAGCCCATGTATACTTCGACAGTATTTGGAAGGATGTCGGCGTCATAATTCCAGACGTGCTGAATCAATGCATCTTTACTCACAATGCGTTCTGGATTACGCATAAAGTATTCAAGTAGTGCGAATTCCTTAGATGTAAGTTGAATATTGTTGCCTGATCTTTCGACGGTTTTAGTCAACGTGTTAAGGCTAAGATCGTCATACTCTATGACGCTATTTGTAGCCTGAGGTGAACGCCGCAGTAAAGCGCGAACTCGTGCAATGAGTTCTACAAAGGCAAAAGGCTTCACGAGATAATCGTCGGCGCCGGCATTAAGGCCTTCTGCCCTGTCCAGTACCCGATCTTTAGCGGTCAATAGCAAAACAGGCGTATGGTTATTCTGGTCTCGCAGCGTACGGAGGATACCAATGCCGTCGAGGCTTCCAGGCAACATCCGATCCAGAATAATGAGATCATACGGTTCTGTCGTCGCCATAGCGAGCCCATCATCAGCGTCATATGATACGTCAACTGCATATGACTGTTGTTCAAGGCCACGCTTGATGGCGCTGGCAATTTTATGTTCGTCTTCTACAATCAATATTCTCATACTCTCTATTTTACTGGTTTACTTGAAAATAACCTGAGAAAGATCCGGATATAAAAACACCGCCGATACAAGGCGGTGTTTTTGGATTTACAGTCGTTATATTAGGAATTAGTATCTGAGGTAGCTTGATCTCGTCCTCTTCCCGGTCCTCCGTGACCTCCAGGTCCATGACCCATGACATAGCGAAGATATTCGGTGCTAATACCTTGTTCCTTGGCCCATGCTTCAAGTGCGGTTTTCTGTTCGTCCATTTTAGCCTTTCGCTCATCACTACTTAGGTCTTTCATGGAATCCTTGTTTGCTTCGCGCTGCGTCTCGAGTTCAGTGCGCTTGGCAGTTATCGCATCTGCTTGCGCTTGGGTTAGCTTACCATCAGTTACGAGCTGCTTTAGTTCGGTTTGTACCTTCTCTTCGCGTTCCTTTTCCATTGCTTCGCGCTGTGCATCAAATACCTCCTGAACCTGTGTCTTGTCGAGGTTAAATTTGGTCGCAATTGCGCTCACGAGGCTCGACATCGGCCCGTCATTTTCTTCTGATGAGGTCGCTGCATGAGCGACTCCAGCACCGAGTCCAGTCACACCAATTACGGTCGCAACGCCGGCCGCTAAAAGTTGTTTTTTCATGTACTATCTCTCCTTGCTTGCTGCTTACAGGCAGCATATGTAGCCTACCTTTGTATCCTTAAATATCGCTGAAGTATGGTGTCACCTCTGGCATTCATGTATATACATGCGCTACACTGCTATATATGCAGCGTATTGAAAAGACTATTCTGCTCCCAGTTCTTGTCGTATTTTTGGCGGTCATGGCGGTTGTCGGAATTTCATTCTTTATGTCACTTAACAGTAACCAGAAGGAATTGGATGCGGCCGCGGCGGAGTATGGTGAATCAACCCGCAACGTCATTAGGGACCGGCTCAATATTTTTGAGGAAACCCTTCATGCTGGGCTTGGCCTGTTCGCTGGGAACCAGGCGGTCAATAAAGATCAGTTCAACCAATTTATTAATACATCTGCGGTGCTCGAGCGATACCCTGGTGCGCAGAGCGTAGCGTATGCAAAAGTCGTCCCGCGCGACCAATTGGGTACGTTCCAGGATTCGCTACGCACCACTCTAAATCCTACTTTCACGGTATATCCAGAGGGTAGCCGTGATGTATACGCACCGGTTGTATTCATCGAACCTCAATCAGATAGTAATAAGAAAATTGTAGGATTTGATGCATATTCTGAGTCAGTGCGCCAAAAGGCCCTTATAAGGGCTCGCGACAGCGGCAAAGTTACCGTCACAGAAGTAGTCCAGTCGTTGTTTGATACCACTCCAGAGGGTCGTGCGTTCGTGATGTATGCTCCGCAGTATAAGACCGGCATGCCAATTAGTACCACCGAGGAGCGCCAGGCTGCTATTGAAGGGTATCTCTACGCTGGATTTAGAATCTCTCGGTTTATGGAAAGCGTCTTGCCTGCGGATGGAGATGATAATGGCCGTGCAGCATTTAAGGTGAGTATTGGTGGAGAAGATCAAGAATTCTATAAAGCCAAAAACTATGATCAAATTATATCCGGTGGTCATATCTCAAAAACAACTGATCTCAATGTTGGCAACAATACGCTCAGGTTCACAGTGGTCAGGCAGAGCGCAGGTTTGTTCTCAAGCGGTGATTCGCAGCCACTTGCGATTCTTATCTTTGGATTGGTCGCAGCAATACTTATATCAGGTGCTGTTTGGCTCATTCTCCGGGGCAAGGCCAATGAACTCCTCCTAGAGCAAGAACGTGGCATTAATGAGGCCAAGGATAATCTGTTGTCACTTGCCTCCCACCAGTTACGAACGCCCGCAACAGGGGTAAAGCAGTACCTAGGTATGATTTTGCAAGGTTTTGCCGGCGACGTCGACCCGCACCAACGTCAGCTTATTGAAAAAGCATATGCCAGTAACGAGCGCCAGCTCAAGACGATTAACGATGTGCTGTACATGGCACGATTGGGCTCCGGTAGAATTATTCTTTCAAAGTCTACATTTCTTATTCGTGATCTGCTTCAGGACATTGTGCGTGAGCTCGATAACGAAGCTACGGCTCGGCACCATAAAATCACCGTGAAGGTACCCAAGCGCAAGAAAGAGTTCTACGGCGATGCTCATATGGTTCGAATGGCCATAGAAAACCTCATTACGAATGCAATCAAATACACCAGGGACAATGGTAAGATCACAATTCAGCTAAGCTATACTAAAGACGAAATTCGTATATCGGTCAAAGACAATGGTATCGGTATTGATAAGAGCCAGCAGGACCGTCTATTCGAACAGTTTGAACGGATTGATAATGACCTGAGCATCGCAGTTGGTGGTAGTGGTATCGGTCTCTACGTGGTCCGAAACATTGCAGGTATGCATGATGGGCACGTAGAGGTCGAATCGGAACTTGATAACGGCTCTACTTTTACGATCGTATTGCCGGCTACGGCCAAATAAATAGCATAAAGTGTAATATAATTCACAGAGTTCAGCTAAACAACGAAGGATAATGACCAGCAATGACTGATAAGACTACAGCACAAAAGACCGTACTTATAGTAGAAGATGAGCACATGCTCAATGAAGCATACCAAGTTATTTTAGCTACCGCAGGGTACAAGGTCTTAGCTGCATATGACGGTAAGGCCGCCCTTGAGATGCTTGAAGATGAATCAGTTTCGGTAGACGCTATTTTACTTGATTTACGCATGCCGGTACTCGACGGAATCGGATTCCTGGAGGCATACCAGCCATTGACGCGTAAGAACGCACCTAAGATTGTGGTGTTTAGTAACTTTGATATGCAGAAAGAAATCGACCAGGCTTACGATCTCGGGGCCGATAAATATATGCTTAAGGCCTGGGCTTCGCCAAAAGAGCTAACCCAGCTTATAAAGAATTTATTGAACGAAAAATAGTAAATCTTTGTTAGTTATAGAAAGCCAGCGCCGCAGTGCTGGTTTTTTTATGTAATGCTCAATTAGCCAATAAGTTCGCTAAAGTTATCGTCGCCAATCGCCTTTTCAAGCTTTTTGCGGTCGACCTTGTAGATTTTCTTGGTGTAGGTAATAATGCCCTTTTTACGGAGTCGGTTCATTTCGGTGGTAATGGTTTCCCTGGTCAGTCCGACAAGGTTCGCAAGCGTTATGTGCGTCAGGCTCATATTAATGACATACTTCTCGTCCCCGACATGCTTTCCATAACGGAATAGGAGGTAGTACAGCGTGTATTCAAGCTTTTCGTTGGCCCTTGGCTGCTCCAGCGAAATAATGCGTAGATTAAGCGCCGTCTGGTCGCTGAGCGCAGAGTCCATAATATAGCGTTCAAGTTCGGGGTCAGTTTTAATGACCTCTTCTACATCGCGTTTGGTAATCGAAACTACTTCACAGTTCTCTACTGCCTCATAGTAAAAGAATTCAGTTGATACTTTGCCGTACAACCAAGGCAGAGGAAAAAACTCTCCAGGGCCGTAAAAGCGTAGGATTTGTTCGTTGCCATTGGCATGCAGATTATATACTTTTACGATGCCCTTTTTGATAAAGAAGCCGCAGCGCGGGATCTCACCTTGATAGATGATAGGTGCTTTTGCCTTGAAGTGCCTAATGGTCCCCGGAAATTTGGCTGCGATATCTGCAATAGTCATATCCATTAGTCTAAAGTAAACACGGAAACTAGGGAAGATTTTGTAAGAATATTAACTATTATCGAGTATTGAAGCTCACCGCACGCATATTTGCCTATAATTCTTGCCCTGGCGCCGTAAAATTATTAACTCAGAGAGTGTAATCAATGCTACCGTGAACTGACTGGTTTCCAAGTATCATAGTTCCTGTATTCGAGCATTCGATTATGTGTGAGACCTGTTTCTAGTATAAATAGATACTAGCCTCATCAATAGGCAAACCAAAAGTAACAAAAGCGGAGTTAATGTATGGATATATTACTGTGGATGCTATTTGGTGCGATTACTGCCTGGATAGCCACAATTACCATGGGCTATAAATCACGCCTTCAATGTGTGTGCGCTGGGGTCATTGGCGCGGTGTTGGCGGGGCTTGCTATGCAAAGCCTAACCGGTAAATCACAGGATGGACTTAATTATTTTAGCCTTATTGTTTCAGTGGCGGGATCGCTACTTTTAGTAGTAGTGACGGCGAATCTTATTATGCAGTCACATAACCGACAGCGCTAATTCCCGAGTAGGCCTCCCACGAGCCCTGTGACTCCATCGAGCGTCTGAGTGGTTACATCAGTAACGGTTTCGACTGTTGAAGAAAGTACGTTGTCTTGTGGTGGTGTGGTGTCGGTATCGGCCGCAAGGGGTTGCTGGAGTGGTGTATCATTTCCTGCGACTTCAGGCGTCATTGGTTGGGTGGTTGGGCTCGGTATAGCTGTAAGGACGTTGGCTTGCTCAGTGGCTATTGGCTGTCCAGGGGCTTGCTGTTCCGTGCTTGTCTGAATACTTGGGCTGGCACTCAATGATGCTTCGCTTGAAGCTGATGCCGTGATTGGCGTACTAAAAAGAGGTATTGGCTGTGTAGTTGTAATACCCGAATGCGTAACAGGTCCTTCAACACTGCTACTGGCAGGTGCCACTACGGGCTTTGGTCCCTGGGTGCCGGTGTGATCTCCGATAGTAGATATGCCAATGATCCCAAATGTCATTGCCGCCGCGAATGCTCCGGTGCTAGCAAACAATTTGCGTCGTCTATGCATTCCCATGCCGCGGCCAAGTGCGTAGGTCCGGCCAAATGGTGAATGGAGACTCGTTTGGGTTATTCTTTGGGCGGTTTTTCGTATTACTTGCACGGCGCTTTGCCCTAGCTTCATGGCTGCGCCAAATAGTGCTGCGGTCCGATCGATAGTCCGACCCCTGCTGCCTGCTACGCGGTTATCATAGGACAGCCTTGAATACTGCAGTGCTCTCACAACCGGCTTTGGTTCCAGATTTTGCGATACCACTTCTGGTGACATCACAGACTTATCGATATATTCAGGATTAATGAGATAGGCGTTTAGTTCCCTCCCCATCTGATCATTTGTGACGTCTTTAACCGGAATATATTTTCGGCCTGTGCCTTTAAATATGCGTTTATAAAGCTTGGTAGTTGCATCTGGCCGCATATCACCAACTGTTAAATGTTTATAGCGTAAAGCTCCGCTCTGCACGTTTGCAGTGGTAAATCGATTCATTAGTAAAAGCCCCTGTCTGACTTATGTAAATAAATTTTATACTTTCAGGTGAATTGGGTTTGTTTTTACTATGAAAAGTGTAAATCATGTACTACAAACACACAGTCAAATACTTAACACACCAAAAAGTACAGGTGATACAAGGGTTTATTTGAACCTGTTGTGGGCGCTAGTAGTAGAATCCAAACCAGCTTTTACATTTCTTCTTTTTACTGTCTTTTTTCTTTTTGGACTCTTCTTTCTCTTTCCTCTTTTGTGTTTTTCTGCTCTCAACTACGTGGTCATGACGATGGTCTTTATGCGAATCAAATCGGTAAAAGGATGCGTCTTCAATACTATTCTGCGAGAATGATTCCCTGAACGCGTGATCGTGGTTGCAAAACATTTCAACTTGGGCTGCCAGCATTCTGAAATCGACAAATGCTTCGTAGACTTCACTTTTCGCTTCAGACAAAATAGTCTGAACGCGGCTTACTCTTTCTTCTAGCGCGATTGCTTCATCCGAAAGAACACTCGCAGCTGCTTCTTGAAACGCTGCATTAATATCAAACGATATATCAAGCGCAAATGGATCAAATTCTGGCGAGCGTGAGGCATCAATCACGCAAGTAATCTCTTGATCGTATCGATTGATCGTGGGCTCATGTCCCTTAGTGCCTGAAAACCGATTGCCTGTATAACAACCAGTGCGTTTTCAGTCGTTGCACCTTCGGGCCTGCCATCCTCTGCCCGCAGCGAATCATGCCAGTAAATTGCTGCTTTGCCTTTGCTGATTGACTGCCTGGTGACGGTGATCGTTTTCTGCGCTATTTCATCTGACAAAATACGCTCGTACATCTTGCCTGTTACAGAGGATCCGGAATTGGATCTCCAGGCGTGATTAACATGATTACCAATTGACCACTGGCTTTGAATATCTTTGTCTGCAGCTGAAGCTAATAGCGCGGTAAAATGCTCGGCCTCGACTCCGTCGTTATCCGTTCGGCCATGATTGCCTATGCCAGTAGTTTCGGATTGTCCTGCTCCGGATAAAATAGTTTTGGCGCTGTCTAATAGCTGAAGCCTATATGGCTGCCTCAGGACGTGCAATCGAAGGGCTCCGGCAGTTAGGCTATCTTCGCTGATAACCGCAGGATAGAAGGAGGAGGCTTCCCTATCTATAATCGCCGATGGTACGAGCACAATATAGCCAGGCAGGCTCGTGACTGCTTCTGCGTATCTACGATGTACGTTCAGTTTGTGCAGCGGTGCATACCAGCCATCTTGTGATGGATGTGGTGTCTCGGTTAGCAGCTCCTCTGCTATTTGCGCTTTTGATTGTATATTTGCGGCGATCTGCTGACTCGCAAAGCCGCCATCAATGCCGGTGTCTCGTTCTTGGCTTACAAAGCTGGCGGTCGCATCAATTGCATCTTCTATTTGTGCTTGGGAAATAATTTCTTTCATGTAAACAAGATATCGAATGCTTACACTTAAATGCAATTTAGTTGCAATAATATATATACCTGCAACTGCTGGTACAATACAATCTATGAAGCAACAGATTTGTCTTATTCATGGCGGTAATACATACGAAAACTACGACGACTACCTAAACGCACTTATTGCAAAAGAGCTCGCGTATGAACGGCTGCTCTTTGCTCCTGGTTGGCGTAATTGGCTCGCCGGGCAGCTGGCAGATTGGGATGTTATTATTCCATCGATGCCTAATAAGCAAAACGCCCAGTACGAGGAGTGGAAGATATATTTTTCCAAAATAATTCCTTACCTCGATCCTTCGGCGGTACTTGTGGGCCACTCCTTGGGCGGTATATTTCTAGCAAAATATTTGACTGAGAATACTCTCACTATGCCGTTTTCGAAAATTATTCTGCTTGCTGCGCCCTATAATGATGAAAGTAATGAAAGCTTAGGTAACTTCAAGCTTGATAGTGCAACAGGTTTGGCTGGCGTAGCACGCGAAATTCATATCATGCACAGCACCGATGATCCAGTCGTGCCATACACGGAGGCTGCAAAGTACGCTGCAGATGTACCAAATGCGAAACTACATACTTTCGAGGATAAGCATCATTTTATTGGCGACACATTTCCTGAATTACTTGAGGTTGTGACCGATGGCCTTTAACCACTACGCAAAGATTAAACGTATCCTGGATCACGAGCCCCCTGGCTGGTACGTCATGCGGATTAATGAATCAACCAGTGCTAAAACATTCAAAGGTGAAACACGGCATTTTGATCACTATTACCGCGTCTATTCAGCGGACGGAAAGCCCATTAAATTTTGCAAGTTCCAGCAGCTCGATAGATTTACGAGTGTTATGAATGTTTCAGTAGAAGATCTGCCTATTATCGCTGATTAATTAATGAGAATGTATTGATTCGTAGCCCCACTCCTGCTGCCACTGTTTCATTTTGGCAATTTCGTTTTGCTGGGCCGTGACTACGTCTTTTGATAGTTGCTTGATCTCATCATGTTTTGCGCTTTGTTCTGATTGCATTGCCATGTCTAGGGCGCCTTCATGGTGTTCGATCATACCCGACAGGAATGCCTTATCATAATCATCCCCGTTTTTACCTTTCAGCATCTCTGACATGTCATGCATGGTCATGCTTTCTGATTGATGGCTTGTGCTTACGCTCTCTGGCTTATCGAATGTCGTAACAGCAACTGATACCAATAGCCCTCCGATAAAGAATCCGATCAATCCGTACAATAATGATTTCGTTTCCATTGTTTTCTCCTACAGCATCCTGCTAATAGCATATGCCAGCTCTTCGGCTTTATCTTCGTGGCTACGTGAATGGATATCATCATTTGATAGACAGTGCCTCGCATGATCTTTGATTAGCTCGACTGCAACCTTATCAAGCGCCGCCTTGGCAGCACTTACTTGGGTAAGGATATCAACACAGTACTTATCTTCTTCAACCATTTTGGCGATTCCGCGCGCCTGTCCTTCGATCCTACGTAGGCGTTTCTGTATGGCCTGTTTATTCTCGGCATAGCCGTATGTTTTAGTGTGATCCATGGTGATGTCCTCCTACGGCATTCATAGTAATCATGTGCCCTTTATTCTTTTTGATCAGGTAGCTATTCACGGGTAGCGCGGCAAAAAAAGCTGCAGTTAACGCAATTGGCATACTGATCCAAAATAGCGGATCGGTAAGTCCGGCGTGCATTGCGTTTGGTATCGTGAACATAACTACAGTATCAATGATCTCCATGGTGGCAATAGATAGCGTATCGGCTGCCGCAACGAGTGATAGTGCAGCACCGAACTTTATACCTGCTTTCAGCAGTGGTAATGTTGATAGGCCAAATCCAAAGACAAATGCTAATCCAACTGCCAGCAGTGTCGTAATAAAATTACTTAATCCAAAGGCCGTTCCGGTCACCAGGCCTAATACTTCACCGATCGCGCAGCCCGTCAGGCAATGTAGCGTGGCACTGACCGCCATAGTTTTGTTGTCACGAGCTGCATGATCGTGGTGATGTTCATGATGTGAGTGCTCCACTACATTCCCCTTACTTATACCCCTACAGGGTATATTCTGTAATCGTGCTTGTCAATACTTCAGGTGTACAAGGTTGCTCCGCTGTTTTGATTCTTGACGCATAGGCTGAGAAGTACTACAGTGTTATACATTATTACAGTGTAAAACAGTGGAGATTAAATGGGACAATTTACGATAACCCTTCCTGATAACCTGGAACATGAAGTGAGGGAGGCGGTTTTAAAAGGAGATTATGGCAGTGTTAGCGATTTTATTAGGGATGCAATAAGACTGGAGTTATCGCAAAGGCCTCGTTATTGGGAGCGTACTGGCATAGTATTATCGCTCGAAAACAATATTATGTTGAAGAAACTGGTGGGTGATGCAGATCTTCAGCACAATGAATTATTGGACGCCCTTCGTAAAGGCTATACATCGGACTACTATGGTGCAGAAGAAATTGCCCGGAGGGATGAGCTAGATGCCGAAGGCGCTCAGTTCGTGATAGACGTACTAAACATGTACTCTTCCCTCCAGCACGCAGCCAATATTCATAATATGGATGATGATATCAAAGAAGATGTTATGTTCCCTGGCTTTGACGGCAATGCTGGTGATGGCTATCTGGGGTATGTTAATTTCCTAGTTGATAATGGAAGCTTTACGAACGTTAAGCCATTGGACGTGACTCCGCACTTAAATTCACACAGTATGGTTAACGAGATCTATGAGCGTATGCTAAGTAGCTATAAGCCGATATTCAGATCAAAAATTCATGGATCACCTAGAGATCTTGTACTTACTCCAGAGGAAGTAAAACGCATCCTGGATGAACAAATCCATCCAGAAAATAGATGATTTGATGCTATGAAAGTTTGTCCTGCATGAAACATACAGGACAAATACAAAGTCCCACCTAGTCTTTATGTTCCCACTCTTCGACAATCTTTGATAACTCTAGGCTATAGTCATAGTGGGGTTTGGTTAGCAACTTGGATACGGTTCGGTATGACTTGTCATTTGATATAGTGGTAACTTTGCCCATTCCAAGGCACCACAGGTTCAGCATAATGGCAATATCTCCCATTTTAGAATACGTTCCCTTTTTTAACGCGTTGCTAGGTTCATTAACTACAGTTTCTAATTTTTCACATAGCGTGTCGATGTATTCAAGAACTTTAGTGCTAAGCTCGGCTCGATCTGCATTTTGTAGCTTATCGTGTAGCTCACTGAGTTCCCGGGGGTATGAGGCGAAGAATTCATTAAATGGCAGTTTAAACTTCATATCTTCGCAAACTTTAATGTAATCAGGATATTCACTCGCCTCCAGTAAATCAAATTTGAGGAGCTGGTGGTCTGCGAATTCACCCCTAACATTACCCGTTAGCTTTCTGATCTTTATCGCTGTGTTTGATATTGCAGCCTCAAGCTGCGCTAGATACTTATTGATATCTCCATTGTTTATTACTGTGTCCACGGAAGGAAGGATGTTCTCAGTTAATATGGTTACTTTTTGGTAGTCACGATTAAAGTTTCCAGACCTACGCCTAAAGATTGTGTGCGCTTTTTTTGCGTCTCTTAATCTTTCGACCATCTGATAATACTCTATGAAAGTTTTTATCAGACCTATTCTGAGCTCAAGCAGCACAAGGTTGAGGGTGTAAGTCCTACCGTTATTAATAAATTTATCATCAAGGAACTGTTGAAAGTCTTCGCTATATTCAAAGAGATGATAGTAGACAGTGGTGTCAAATAGATACTTGACCTTCTTTTTGCTAGAGACAGACATAGTTATTTTTTCGTGAGCCCAATATTTTCCTCAACCAGCTTCTCTGCGAATTTCTTATAAGATTCTCTGCTGTTCTCCAGCTTGGCAGTAAGCTCAAGTAATGATTTTGTCTTCACCGGACTAAAATTATCTTTTTCAAAGTTGTTCTCTAAATACAACTTTGTAGTTAAAAGAGCTTTATAGAAGTATTGCTGCTTATAGACTATGTCGGCATATATGCCGCTGAGATCTATCATCTTTAACAGTGTTTCATCTGTATCACTAGGATGATCGGTATATTTCCTTAGTAGCTCTTTTTGCTTTTCAATATAGTACTCTAGGTGCTCTTTCTCTTTTTTTGAGTATATCGAGGAGCCCTGAGCCTTGGTCTCCCACTTCATCTTCTGGGTTTTTACTCCGTCAGTAATCTCGCTGAGATCGCTCTTAGACGTGTCACTATAGCTATAGTAGGTGCTGCTGTAGCCTGTTGCCGCCAGGCTTGAAGGAGATTTATCCTCGAGGAGATTATTGAATGTGGGGCTGTTACTTCCGATGGTACCCATGCTAGAAATTTTCAAATAAAGCTTTGTTTAGTTCTTGGGATGTCTTAATGGCTTCGCTGGTCAATTTTTTTACCTCACTGCTTTTGGGTTCAAGAATCCAAGTATCTACATCAATATAAATGTAGTTTTTATCTGAATTCTTAAAGCCGTGATCAAACATTGAACCATAATGATCAACTGATTCCTCAAAAGTCATTGGTCCCATTGTTATGGTGCAGTTGAGGGAGTTTTTGATGGCCTTCACTGTTATAGACGTGTCGGTAAGTTCGTCAACGATGCCAGAAAACATCTCCTTACCATCTTTATAGTATTTCTGCTGAAATTTCTCGACAAGCTGCGGAAAGGAGTCACGAGTTTCGTAATAGTTGATGGTCCGTGCCCCGATTCTTTGGTACTCTTTAATATCGTACCTTTCGCCAAGTATACTTGTGAGTTTTTGGGCTACCTTTTCGATATCATCACTTTCTTTATCTTCGTCTATAAAGCTCAGTGAATTATTATCAAACCTAGCAATGGTGTAATTATCTGGGTTTTTAAGCTGTGTCCGCTTGGGGTTGTTATTCGACTCCCACTCGGGGTAGCTTTCTTCGAATTCCGAAGCGATATCTGTTAGTTCGGAGTAAAACTTTAAGGTCGGTTTTATGCGAAGTTCGTATATACGCCTTGCAGCAAGTATATTGGTCATATAACTATTCTAACAAAACTGCATCCAATTGAGTAGTGTCCGGATAAGCAGTCAGTAAGCCTTGGGAGGCTTACTGGACTACTGGACGAAGACCCGCAAATTAACCATTCCAGCTCCGTCCTAAAAAAAAACTTTTACCAATGGTGCGGTAGCGGTTTAGTGATGAGTGACTTCGTAGCAGACGCAGCCGGTCATGCCGGCTACTGCTGCGAAGGCGTAGTTTGCGGGGATGTGGAGTGCGTCACCAGGCTGCAAAGATATCTTTTGATTATCTATTTCAAAGACGAGGCCACCTTCTGCGCAGAAAATAGTCGTGTCATGATTAAATGTCTGTCCGCCAAAGTCATGAAATTCTTCTGCAGCCCATCGTTCTGCCTCAAGGCCTTTGCCGTCTAAGTAATCCTGCAGTTCTTCTTCAGAAGATTCATAGACGCGAGACCAGCGAAATTTTTTGAGATCCATATCCTTTAAGTATAGGCTGGTTCATGTTTTAAAGCGAGTCAACTAGACCATTTGTTGGTCTTCTTGGTCTTTCTTTTTGCGGCGTTTCCATCCGATGAGGAATGCTCCGCTGCCCCCGGCTATTGCCGCAGCGACCGCACAGGCGGTGGCAATCGTGGTTAGAAGTGATTTTGTTTTGCCAATTTCTGCGTCTGTTTTGTCTACTGGTAATACCGGCTTGATGGCTGGCTGCTGCGAATGTATTACCTCGTCTTTAATTTTGGATTCTTCTGGTTTAGGTGCTTCGGATGTCGGTTGCGGCGTAGTAGGTTTTTGGGTTCCTGGCTTGGGCGTGGTTGGTCCGGTTGTAGGAGGCTGCGGGTTTGGCGTGACTGGCGGAATAGTTTCCGACTGGACGGTCACAGCCCGGCGAACAACTTCTACTGCTTGATTGCCATTTCGTTCCAGGTACATGATCGCGTTATACACACCAATAGCAAGCGCCGGATTAATCGTACCTTCGGCGATTGACCACTGCATACCAGATACGGTTGCTTCATAGACATGACCCTCTATTTCTATCTGTACCCTTGTGCCAGTTGTATCGATGGTGCCATTTAAACGCGGAGATGTCTTGGTCGTAACGATACGAGTGAAGGTACCACGCGGCGCAGCAGTATCGATGGTTAGTTCATTAGTCGTAGTGTCGGTTCCCTCCATATTGCCTTCTGCAAATGTGAGTTCGACATTATAAGCACCATCACTGAGCGGTCCGATGATACCGCTGTCGAGTGACCATGAACCGTCACGGTTATTGACTGCGTCATAGACGTTATCGAGTAGCTTGACCTTAATAGTGGCATCAACTAGGCTAACGGTACCACTCAATGCTGGGCGAGTATTAGCTGTAATCTGAGTGTCGACAGTGCCGGTTATCGTGCCAGCACTGTTGATCGTGAGCTCGTTTTGAGTTAGGTCCTGGGCGCTATTTCCTGCTGCGTCAAATGCGGTTACTCTGACATCATAGACACCAAATTCCAGCTTTGTAGCCGTAGTTGAAAAATCTAGTTCCCACTGGCTGCCGTTTAACACAAGTGGTGTCCCGGGTGTGGTCGAACTGTAGGTACGTGACCCGACGACGACTCGTAGAACGGATGTATTTACGGCATCAAATGTGCCGCTGAGTGTCGGCTGGCGGTCTTCTACGACCTGGCTTGTAATGGTTGGAGTGCCTGGCGGCACGTTGTCATATAGTCTTTGAATGCTATTAGATACAGTGTTGGTATTGCCGGCGGCATCAGTGGCGCTGGCCGCGGGAATCTGTACGATGACCTGGCCGACAGTGGTTGGCTGGATCCTCAGCGTGTACTGCATGTCGGAGTTTTTAACAAGACTAATTACACTACCGCGCGTGACTGATACGTCACCTGCCGTCAGACCCTGAACTTCCTCGCTGGTAGTGACGGCGATATCAAATGGTCCACTAACAGGTCCACTATCACTGCTAAGCGTAATAGAAGGGCGTGAGGCGTCATAGATAGATTCGGCCGTGTTGCTGGCCGGGTTTTGATTCCCTGCGTCGTCAATGACAGTATTGGCGTTCAGCTGCAACGTAATCTGGCCATCAGCGGTTGGGCTCACGGCTACTTCGTATGTGTCTTGTGCTATGGTTGTGACGAGGCTAATCGTACCGCCCGTTACGGTGAAGTCTGACGCACTGAGTCCACTGACGTCCCGACTACTTGATACATTAAACAGCACTGGCGATTGATTGGTGGTACTGCTGCCGGCACTGATTGTGAGGACGGGCTGATCGGTATCTACGACAAGTTCATTGTTGGTCGTGTCAGTTCCGTTATTGGTGGCGCGGTCTACGATCGCAAGTACCACATTGTATGTGCCATCACTGAGCGGTCCGAATTGCCCGGCTGCCACCGACCAGGTCAGATTACTGTTATTAACGGTCGCACTGAATGTGGTGCCATTGATGGTAGCTGTTACAGAATCGGCTTGTTCGCTGATTGTCCCACTGAGGGCGGGCCGCGTGTTGTTGGTATGCAGCGGATTAACGGTACCAGTTGGCGCACTAATATCTGAGGTCAGGGTGCTGATATCTTCCCGGCTGAGATTTCCGGCTGCGTCTTGCACTGCACTGTCCTTTACCCGAACCGTGACAGTACCGCCAAGTGGTGTTATCTGTAGTGTGTATTCGCGGCTGTCTACTTTGTTCAGTGATACAAATGTTGCATTCGTGAGACTGATATTGCTGCTCGTAAGATCAGTAACGGCCTCCGAGAATCGTATCGTGTAGTTCAGTGGCGACGCATTGGTCGGTGAGATATATGAATGCGTGATTGAGGCGCTTGGCCGTACGGTGTCATATACAACCGTCTTGGTATTAGATAGCTGGTTTCCGTTACCGACTCCGTCGTTCGCGCGGCCTGCAGGCAGACTGACTGCAACCGTGCCGTTATTGTCAGGGTTTATGACGAGCGTATAGTTGGTGCTTGATTGCTGCGTAAATGATGCGCCGGTCCCATTTGTGATGTCAAAGTCACTGCCAGTTAGCCCAGTAATGGGTTCTGAAGCGGTCACGCTAAATGTGATTGGCGCTTGGTTCGTGGGGTTCGCAGCTGCCGAATCGATGGTAATTTCAGGGCCGAAGTTATCGAACTCTACATCTAGCGAGGCAGCGGTGTTGCTGTTTCCTGCCTTGTCATTAACTTGGTTTGCGGCGTAGCTTATGCCTACCGTACCAATAGTTCCTGGTGTTACGTCAAACGTATACTGCTGGTCGCTGACGCGGTCAAAGTTACTAGCGGTGCCGTTGGTGATGGCAATTTGAGCCAATGATACATCGTTTATATTGGCGACTGATTCGTCAAAGTTCAGTGTCACGGCAAACGGCGACGCATTGGTTGGGTTGGCACTTATCGAGAACGATGGAGTTGGCTTGGCTGTATCGTAATGAATGGTTCGAGTGGTACTGGCAGTACTTGCGTTTCCCGCCTGATCCGCGACAGCGCCGTCTTCTACATAGAACGTGATCGGACCTTGGCTGGTTGGTGTAATAGTGAATGTACCGGTTATGTATGTACTAACATTTGAGGTGCTAAAGTCGCTGATGGTACCATTGGTGATCGTGATATCGTCACTGGTGAGCCCACTAAGGTTGCCGTTAGCGTCGTTTATTCGGACGCTTGCAGTAATCGTGGATGTATTGAAATGCGTATTCTGAGTTGGCGTTAAAACGGTGGCAGCCGGCGCTGTTGTGTCATACGTCCGGACAAGGCTATTGCTTGCGGTGTTGAGGTTTCCGGCTGCATCTTGCATACGTCCTGCATCAATACCGACTGTGTACTGTTTATCATCACTTGGTGAGACCCTGAAGGTGTACTGGGTTGGATTTACTTGTGTGAAATTACCTATTGTCGCCCCGCTCGTCACAGTGATATCGTCCTGAGCAAAGCCGATAACTGGTTCCGACAAATCAGCGGTCACAATAAACGACGAGTTCGTATAACTGCTGAACGTAGAAGAAAGTGTAATCGTTGGAGGCGTACCGTCACCACCTGTGTAGGTATAAACGGCGCCCCTGGTGTTTGCAGCGGCTACCACCATCGGTGATCCGATAACTGGGTTTAGTCCGGAGTACGTGACATCATAACCAAACCAACCAGCATCTGATGGCGAGGTTGGTGATGATATCTCCTGGGCTTGCTCCCATACGGATGTCGTCTCATTTGGCTTTAGTACAAATACGCGTCCAACAAAGTCGGTGCTGCCAACCGTGATGTATGACCCAATAAGTATGGATGATTCGTCGCTGGCAATATCCATAGCCTGGCCAATGTAGCGCTTGCTAGAACTCGCGACCGTTGTTGGTATGATGACAGTTGCTGCTGACCAGCTACCTCCTGAAAACGTGTAGGTATAGATTCGAGGAGTGGTGGCGGCAATGGCGTAGTTTGCCGTTACGAGCGTATTACCTTGAATGTCTACACTGTTGCCGTACATATCGCTGGCCACCGGGGTTGAGGCTATAAAGCGTGCTTCCGATGACCAAGTCAAAGTACCACTGTTATATGTAATTACGGACATGCTACCGGCATTGCCGAGTGATGAGTTTGCGGCATGGTCCCGTGGAGCGCCTGCTGCAATTTTGTCACCCGATATTGATACAGAGTAGCCAAACGCAGCTAATCTTGTGGCGGTAATCGGTGAGGTGTATGCGTACAAATACTGCCCTGTCCAGTTAATGCCGGAGCGGTCCCAAATACTGACGGCACCACGGCCAAAGTTTGTAGCGGAAGTCGCCCCGTTATATCCTGGAACGCCTACTGCCGCCCTGGTGCTAGTCATATCGACTGATGTCCCGAACCGTTCATAGTTAACGGGGGTTTGCATAGTAATTTTCTCGGTCTGCAGCCACGTACCGTTGTCTAAGTCGAAGCTGTAGACGGATCCGGCATCAGTTGTACTAACGAGATCATCATATGGTGATCCGACGAGCAATGTCGTACCATTCATTGCTAGTGAGTAGCCAAACTGATCACCAGCTGCGCCATCGCTTGCAGTAATTTTTTGTCTGTATGTCCAGGTTGATCCAGCCTTTTCGTATAAATAGACAGCACCGGCGTCTGCACCTAATGTGTCATCCAGTGGTGAACCTGATGCAAGATAATTACTTGTTGCGGCAACACTGTCACCGACACGGTTGGCTGATGTGGTGCTCGGCACTGTCAGCGTTTGGTCATGCGCAAAATCAAGTGCATGCACAGAGGTAGCAAATACGAAATAGCCTGCTGCAATAGCAAGCACGAATAATCTCACACCAAGCGAAAATAGTCGCTGTTTTGTTGACTTAGTTTTTATCTCACCCATAGCCTTCTGCTTATGGTTATTATACCAGTAAAGCTTTAAAAACTATAGTGAATTAACAGAGATAAATACTTAATATCAGAAGGCATTTTCAATTAGGCCGTAGCTGGTGGTAGTAACACGCCGCTTTTTGATACTTCCATGACCGTACATGCAGCAAGGTTGAAGCAGCACGGTCTGCGGTGCTTGCCGTTTAGCTTTGAGATCGACTTTTCTATGCGCACTGCGCGGGTTTCCAGATTATTGGTTGCGCCAATCCACCTGACCCATTCATTACGGGCCATGGGTGTAATGTCTTGCCATTTTTCTTTAACCCTGTCTGGTGCTGTTTTAAGAGCGGCCGCAAGGTCGTCTGGCATGGTTGGTTCTGGCCAATCTTTGGTTACTTCTAGTTCTACAGTGATTGTATCCCCTGGCTGGATCTTCGTGTCCTTCTGTAATTGCTCTGTGATGTGGAGCCAGTGCCCGAAATTACCATCTGGCTCCAATACGGTGCGGAATTCATAGTCATTAATAGTTCCGATGATAGCCACTTGACTGCGTGATGGCAATTGCTTGCTGATATCATCAGGCAGTCGGGCGATCGTCCATTCGCCAATACTATATGGCTGTGTTTCAAACTTGGTAGCACTCATAGATTAATAATAGCAGGTTATAAGTTGCCACCAGCGAGCTCCGGGAGTGAATTGTTGATGAATGAAATTGGGCCACTTTCTTTCAGTAGTTCATCAATGAGGAAAAAGTCTACCGCGCCAAGTATTGCCCCGGCTGCAGGATTTACGGTTCCGATCGCCCCTGCCATGATGAACCGGGCTGTTTTGGACCGCCGGCTGGTCAGCGCTCGCGCAAACGCCTGCCGTAGTGAGTTTACTTCCGCCAAAATGTCAGCATCACTTTTGGCATCGTTTGTTTTGAGCCATTCCCGGAATTCTTTGCATTCCCTAGAATCCCTGAGGCGTAGTAATTGGTGCACGTCAATCTGCTGTTCGTTATCAAGAAGCGGCAGATTTTTAAGTTCTACGATGCGCGTGAACTGCTCTTCTTGAGTGTTGCTGGCTATGGTGTCAGATATGAGCTGAACATTTTTCCTAAGCAGCGTCGAATCTTGGTCATTAAACCAGGCGATGGAATTATATTCTTTCATGAGTCCGATGCGCTGGAAGTAGGCATAGATCTTTAGGATTGCTGACTCTAGAACCTTGTGCTGCTCGTAATTGTTCATGGCAACGAGTTCTCGTATGTTTGATTCGGCGCTAATGATATTTGGGCCGTCTAGGTAGAAAGTCACCTGCAGCGCAGCAGGATTAGGTATAGCATGCCCTCGGTCTGAAAGCGCCAATAGGACGGCGCTTTTTGCGATTTCATTACTGCCGCCAATCGCTTCCTTGGCCTCCGGTACCATGCCAATACTTTGCTCTCGCTTGATCACCGTATCCAGGATGGCATTTTTGTAGCTGGAAAGTTCTGCACTTGAAAACGACAGTTTATCGATATTACTAAAGCCAGACTCAAGATAGTCGTCCCGGTCGGCAGGTTGGATAACGATTGGATCGTAGTGGTTGTACGGTAGAAGTTGATTAGTCTGATAGTTAACCGCCTTTCGGTGGCCGAGCTCGTCAGTACGTTCCATAATTGCCATGGATATTGCGTCAGTATGAATGCTTATGACGCCAGATTTAAGCAAATCTTCCGCGCCCTGAATACCAAAGTTCTGAGTTATAAGCGCAAGATCACGCATTAATGGAGAGTCGATCGTGTAATGGTCAAAAAGTAGTAGACGCATGACAAGCGAATTAATGTCTACAGCGTAGTCTTCCTCGCTCGTTTTGATGTAAAACGGCGCAAATACCCTCTGGTGAATACTCATATTTGATAGTATAACAAAGTAAAATACCCCTTATCGTAAAGGGTTATCTTGTATTTTTAGGTGTTTATTACCAAGTGGTCGAAGTCATGGCGCGGTAGGCCCATTCAAGTGAGTGTGGCTTGCCATTGGTATATCGGACTGGTGTTCCCTGGCCTTCGGTAATTTCTGCCGACATGTTGTAGGTTAGGTTCTGATCGTTGAGGTAACCCGCATGATCGTATGCAATAGGGTATATATTGTAAAAGTTAACCTTGTGGTCCGCACTGATGGCGCTTGATGAAGTGAAGCTGAGGATGTCGCGTTGGCCACCACCAATGGTCGTGACATCGATTTCTGCTGGGATTGGTTGGCTGGTGAGTTCCTGTAGGAACGCAGACCCAGATATCATCTGATTACACTGCGTCTTGACGCCGCAAATCATTTTTACGTACTGCGCCTCGGTTCCAACAGTTGGCTTATCAACACCGCCAAATGGTGTCGAAAAGGTTAAGACGTTATCGACAAGAAGGTATGGAGGAAACACGTCCGTGCCAGTGTGTGTGACAGCATACATCGTGATAAGTCCACCCATCGATGCGCTAGCAATATTTACGGACTGTCCATTGATGGTGTACGTGTTGTATATGAACCATGCAAGGTCGAGCCCGAGACGTTCGATAGGAGTCTCCTGGGTGTATCCGTTCTGAGGGTACTGTTCAGTCGATGGGCCACCTGCGCCCCTAATTGATACGCCGGTCTTGTCACCGCAGTAGTAATCAATTGGCACTAGGGGTCCTGTGTACGCACGCTTGGTGAGCACGTTCTTGAACGGAGTTGACTGCTTTTTGGAGTCTACGATTGGACAGGTGCTACTTGCCTGAGAACCATGAACCCATAGAATTGGTGCACTGTTTCCGGCTGCGCTAACAGTAGAGGTTAATGGAGTAATAACGGCTAATACGGTTGCCGCTACGATTGCTAGTAATTGTTTCATGAAGCTCCTACTTAGGTAGTTTATTTCCGGGCTAATTTTAGCATGGCAGTAAGCGCGCGGACGAACTGTATTTGCAAGGATAGTTATAGAAACATATATTGCTATAAATAAATTAAGGTAACAGAATTTTCGGCGCCCAGTAGTACACCTTCTTTGCTTCCCCACTTTGCATATATTTCCTTGAGCCCAACATGCGCACACTGAATTTCTTCAACATGATCAGGAAGTCCGATACTTGTAATCGTGAATATTTCTTCTGTGCTGTCATTTGGAACAAGGTCTTTTTCCATATATATTTAATAATACAAAAACAATGTTTTGTAAACAGATTAACTATCTAAAGAAGCCAACAATAACTGCGGCCATAACAGTTACGCCCAGTACTTTTCTGAACTTGCTGTCGCCAGTAGTAACTTCAAGATAACTCCATGCAAAAAGCACGGCTTCTCGAAAAAGGGCAATCCCATATTTGAGAGTGCCGCCATCAACCAGCCTTGCGCCGAGCGTGAGCACAAGCCAAAGTATGAGTAGTATGTTTGGTACCTGAACAATAACCCACTTACCCTCCTCGCCTTGAAAGGACCAATTCAGGTATTGGCGGATTCTACCTTTTTTAACCATGCCTTTATTATGGCACGCTTAATACTATTGTCCCTGGCTGGGACTCGGTGTTTGAATATTGGTGTTGTTCGTTGGTGTGGAACCACCACCCCCACCGCCGAAGAGACTACCCCCAAAGAAGAAAAGCAGTAGTAATACTATGACGATAATAGCGATTATGAGGCCGGTATTACTACTATGAGGTTCTCTGTCCTCGTGAATAACGACAGGCTCGCGTGGAGCTTCGGTTTCAGTGCGTTCGATAATTCGGTCTACCATGTGATCTTCTCCATTAACAGCAAAAGTATGAATTATAGCGTCAAACCGCGCAGTCATATATTTAACAAAATGAATGGTTCTGTCGGAAGCTCATAGTGGCGGGTAATTTACGTTAGCTATTTTGTTCAGCGAGCGTTTTGACCTTTTCTAGTGCCTTTGGATAAGTATCTTTAAAATAATCTTCGAGCTCGGTTGGTACGTCAAACGTAACCGTCAAAAGAGTGGTGTGGCTACTGCCTGATAATTCATAAGTCTCTGCGCCGCCAGTCCACTGTTTGTCTCGTTCGGCAGTGCCAGCATCTTGCGTGTCCGCGTGGTGCCTCAATAACAGAAACTCATTTGGAACGACTTTTTCAACCAGACTCGTTACGCCGTAGCCATTTTCTGCAGAGATAAACTCTACTTCACTTCCCTCTTTAAGTTCGCCCTTCATATAGGTGCCAGGATCAATGATTCCAGCCCACTGCCGGAATGTTGCATCCTCCCATAATGTATCCCATACTTTTTCTTTTGCAGCGATTATTTCCGTAAATAATTGCATCTCTTTCATCAAATTATTATGGCATATCCAAATGTGATTTAAAGGACGTTACTCGGGATTTACAGAAACTAGTCGTTCGATCAAAGACGCCTCATACATGAGAGAGACGCCATATAGCGCACCGCGTAGGAATTCGTGTTGCATTTCTGGGCCGAACTCTCCATCAAGTACATTCCTTGGTGGGATTGTCGGATGGCGGTCAAGTGACTTCCTACTTGTGTCATGCATGAGTGCGTTAGCAATGGCGTCTACTATTTCGATTTGCTCGCGGACATTAGTCACCGCATCGACGCCTTCCTTAAGTCGTAGGAGCATTGATCCAAGATAATCTCTGTCCAACCCCACACAGCCTGTCTGGCCAAGCCTAGCATACAAAACATCAAAGGCTACGCCGCCTTCGTCCTCGATCTCGGCTTTCTTAGCATCTGCAAACTCTCTGTCTTCGTATGTAGGAAGGTGGTCTTCAATCATCCAAAGCGTAACCTCACGAAGTGTCTCGAGATCATTAGAATCTGCAATATCTACTGCTTTCATAAACTAATTATACAATATATAATCATCAATATCAATGTCTAATAATCCTTCTTAAATATCAGTGAGGGTTAAAGCGCCCACGACGGTTGGGAGGTGTACCCAGTATTTACTGTAGGCTGCGAAGGTGAGTCAGTAGTTCTCTATTTTGTGCCAAGGCATTTTCTTGCGCTATCATTTCAGAAGGACTAAAGGCCTCTTTCAAATAATCCTTGTATGCCGCAAGTAACGAAGCTTCGTATTCTTCGTTATCCAGCTGGGTAGTGGGAATGAGCTCTAGGTGCTCTTTCTTGTACCCAAGTTTTTCGGCTAGAAAAACAACACGCTCGAGATGGTATGGATGTGATACAAGTCCCAGCTTTGCGTACTTAGAAAAGTTCCTGGGATCAATCAAGTCTTTGTAAAGTCGGAGGCTATTAGTCCAGTTGGTAAGCGTACTCGTGGAATCTTTCTCGAGTAAAATAATTTCCTCTGGTATACCTCCCCTTGCTACAAGATGAGTAGCCATGAGCACGGATTCACGTTCATGATTTTCTAGGGTTTTGACTCCAGCCGATAACAATCCAAATCCGCCTGTGCAAAGAATAAAAGGTCTCTGTGTAGAAGTATTCGAGAACAAATCTTTATGTTCGTGGTAATACTCAATGACCCTTTCGGCACGTTCTAGGCTTCTTGCGTGCAGCTGTATATTACCGTCTGCTCTGGTAACTGTGCCGCCTCCAAAAACCATAATGTGGCTTGTTGCCATTACAGTTTCTCCTGATTATATGAAAATATTGTAGCAAACACCCCGGCGACGTCGTTCCCTGGCAATCTATACACTTGTTAAAATAGAACTAGAAATATAATACCCTCTTAAGGAGACAGCTTATGGCAACTATTAATCCTTATATTAACTTCAATGGTAATGCCGAAGAGGCCTTCAACTTTTACAAATCTGTGTTTGGTGGGGAGTTTGAAACAGTTATACGGTTTAAAGACCTAGAAGGACCAGAATTCCCTGTGCCACAAGACGAAGCAGATAAAATTATGCGTATCGTGCTGCCTATTGGCGCCAATGTTTTAATCGCTAACGATGTTCCAGCTGCGCTGGGGCATGTCAGCGAAAATGAAAATAGGTCAAAGATAGCCATCAGCACCGAAAGCCGCGAAGAAGCGGATAGGATATTTGCTGGTCTTACGGTAGGCGGAACTGTCGAAATGCCGATGAGTGACAGCCCTTGGAGTACGTATTTTGGTATGTTCAGGGATAAATTTGGCATTGAATGGACTGTTGAATTTTATCCCGATCTTGCCGCGGAATAAGATCGTCGTGAGGCATATTTGAGGAATATCGAACCAATGGTGTATTACTGATAGAGCGGACTATCAGATTGACTATAAAATACGGTTCCGTCGGGCAATTCATGACGATACATTGTGTCAATTGCCAAGGGGCTATCCCAATCGATATCGGTCAAAATTGAAGGAAGCTTATGCGCAGCATTACGCACGCGCATGTCTCTCGCTATAAAATCCTCATGCAGTTTCTCGTAAATAGGTGTTTGCTCTGGCGTATCCATAATTTTATTATGGAACTATTTTACTTCTAATGCAAGCTTCGGCACCTTAAGACAGAGTGCAGGGTGCATAAAACACACCCGCTGCTCGCTTCACATGCTTATGCCAGGGCTTCGGCTTATGTGGACTAGCTACCATCGATGCTCTGTATGCGCTAGAATATACATAAGTAGAAAGGAGGAGCCTATCAGCCTAGAACATCTAAAAAGAATTGGGCTTATTCTCCTGGGAAGTTCTTTGACTGCAGTTGGTCTGCAGTTTTTTCTTTTACCAAATCATTTGATCGACGGTGGCGTGACTGGTGCGGCGATCGTGGGCGCAAAACTGTCGGGTTTACCACTGGGCATATTTCTGGTGGTGTTGAATCTGCCATTTATCTTCTTGGGGTATAAGAAATTTGGAAGGAATTTTGCTGTTTACTCGATCATAGGCATCATAACGCTTGCCGCTTTAACATTTGTACATGTACCACATGGCTTAACCGATGTACCTATATTGGCGGCTGTTTTTGGTGGTATGGTAGTCGGTACAGGTGTGGGAATCGTCGTGCGTTATGGTGGGATCATTGATGGTGCCGATACAGTGGCGCTCCTGATTGACAGAGTAACCGTATTTTCTGTTGGGGAGGCAATTCTTTTCATCAATGGCATCATTATTACGGTTGCCGGCCTGGTGTTTGGATGGGACGCTGCAATGTATTCGCTCATCGCTTATTTTGTGGCTCATAAGGCGATTGATGTGACAGTCGATGGCCTTGATGAGTCGCGCTGTATGTGGGTGGTCAGCCTGCAGGTACGTGATCTTGGCAAGGTTATCAACGAGCTGATCGAAGAGCCGGTAACGTATGTTAAGGAAAGTAATCCCGATGACCGTGAACCCCACGGTGTAATGCTCGCAGTCATTACGCGTTTTGAGGAACAAAAGATCAAAGCTGCCATACGCAAAATTGATCCACGGGCGTATATCGTCGTGACAAGCGCCCACGAGGTGATTGGCAAGATATCAGAGGGTTCGCTCTACCGCGATGTGCCTCAAGTCAAATAGGCGAAATATCCCCAAGATATGATACTTTTACCCTAGCCCCCAGCCCCACATAAATACCCTCTTCCAGTGAGAGCTTTCATATAATAGTATTGATGGGTATTGTTAGTGGCAAGGTTCGCGTGGGTATTTTACCGTCTGCCACGGCCCATTAAAGGCTTGCGACCCTGAAGGCGTCTATAGTCTCTATCAAGAATTTGCGCGCCTCTGGCGAAATATCACGCCAAGGCCTAAAGCCGCTTTCGTACTCGCTAGAAATATGGAACGATGATGATCCCGTTAGACGACCGAATGCATCTCGTCTATCGTTGGCATAGCGGCTATATGTCATATAGTTCATAACTGTAGTGAGTTCCTCTCCATACGTGATCCGCCCGCCTTCCTGCCGCGTTACGTACTTCAGCCCCCTGAAAGCGATCTTTTTTCCTTCGAGGTAACCGAGCCCTTCTTTGCCTGTGGCCATTTGAAGTGTTGTTGCTACAGTTCCTTCAATGCCAAGCATCTCGCGTAGCTGATTAGCATTTGCATAATCTTTGGCAGATGCTATGCAAATCTCAACAAGCGGAGTGTTGGTATCGCAGGCCCGCATGAGTCTTTCCTCGAGCTTCTCAAGGGGATCTTGGCAGGTTGAAAAAACATTTTCTTCAACTTCGACTAGTCGAGGCGATAGTAGCATTTCTTGGGCAACGGCTTGCCACTGTAATGATGTAGGACTTGCTAACGTATCACTGCTTGATGATGTGATGGCCGGAGTAGTTTCTGGGCTGTACATAGTCATGATATTTACAATATAACAATTACATATTATTATCAAATTTTTTATGTAGGGTAAAATCCCCAAATATTGACAATTGTGATATAATATTACAATGTTGCATTTTGAGGCAGAAAACTTATCCCTGGCGCAAAAGCCAATCGGAGCTTCTGAAGAGCATGCTTTAATGATTGCTGTTGATGGAGCCCATTCCGCCGGCAAGACCACTGTTATCAGAGATTATATACAAGACAAAGATTTACTGGTTGACGGTGATATTGATGATTTTGGTGGCACCCATCATTATGACTACCCAACAGTTTGTGTTACTGAAATAGTTGACAATATTACCGTGCCGATTGTAATTGTAGGTGAGATAGCTCGACAGACAGATGCATTATATCCTCAGCGCAATATGCTTACGACAGGCTATAACAAAGATGATCAAGCAAGTATCACCTTGCGAACGATGTCTCGCACACAAGGAGCGGGCATGTCTGCGTTAGCAATGGCGCGTAAACTACAGCCCGATCGAGAAAAAGCTATAGGTGTGGTATTGACCGATCGTGGTGTTTTATCTGGATTTGGCTATGCGATGTTACGCCTACCAAAAGAAAACCATGCACAGGCCAATTTAGCCAGTATTAGTGATCTTGCTACGCCATCTTTCCCCATTTCTATAGCCGAGCAAGCTTACGCTTTCGCCGCTGATCATTATGACAAAATTCTTTTAACTGACCATACAGAAGTTGCCTTTGAAGATGATGGCAAGCGAGTAGTCGATGACGGATTTCGTAGCCAGGTAGCTGATACTATTGCAGCATTATATCGAGCTCATCTATCACCTAATAAAGTAGAACTGCTGCATGGAGACAGGTCTGCGCGTGTGGCAAAGCTGAGCAGCCACATACATGGATTAATCAACCTTGAGCTAGAATCATAACAAAAAAGCACCTTGCCTTTCAGCAAGGTGCTTGTGCTTGACTCCCATTAGTGGACGAAATTCGAACTAACTCTGTGCCTGAGCAGCTCGTTCTCGAAGTTCCTCCATGCGCGCTTCGATAAGTTCTTGTAGACTCCGTCCACTATTATTTGCAAAGCGCATGGCCTCGATAGCAAGATCTGCAACAACCATGCTGTCTAGTTGCGCGCTAGGATCTTCTTTCTTATCATCAATGGCTTCTAAATGAGTTGCAATTTTGCCTGCGGTTTTAGCAACATGCAAAAAATTATGCTTGTCTGTTTCAAAGCCCTGCTCATGTAGCCAATTACGTGAATCATGGTCCGCTAAGTCTCTCTGCAAATCATATAAACTCATGGAATTTGTCTCTTATATCGTAGTTTAGTATGGCAGGGTGATTAATAGCATGCAAGCATAACCAAAACAAAAACCTCTGCCGAAACAGAGGTCAAAATGCTTATGGCTCCGTCTAATGGACGAGATTAGAACTTTAATTAGGAGGCTGGGCAGAAATTAGGATGAGTACTGAAATAAGTTGCACTTGTTTCGCATTTCTTTTTCTCTTTACTGTACAAAACCGCAGCAGCCAATAATGTTACTGTTAGGGTAATTAACATACAAAGAATTAATTTTTTCTTAGTCATGTCTTTAAGTATAACAAACATAAACACTCTGCTTTCGCAGAGTGTTTATGTTTGGTTCCCTATCCTGGACGATTATCGAAGTAAAGTAAAAAGGCGCAACTTTAACTAATTCGAGCAGTAGCCATCTCACTAAGAACACTTAGTGTAGGAATCGCATCATAGCTACTGTTTAATTTACCAGTTAGTTGTTGGCACGCAAACTTGGCTAATAATCTTGAAGTATCACTACCTCCAGCTAATTCACCGATTTGCTCAGTCATTCGCCGTACTGATTCTCCGTCCGCTCCTGACAATCTACCAATGATCATATTACGTAATCCTGTTCGACCGGTACATTGAACGGTTCTTACAATGTCTTCAGTGGTCATACTTTCGAATGCTTCTGTGGTTGAGCCAATAAATGCCTGGTCTGATAAACAGCCTTCGTCATTGCCAATCCGCCACGAAAAAGCCGCTACGACACTTTTAGTCATTGGATCAAGTTGTGACCAATCCCAACTTTCTGTTCTCTCCGGACTCATAGAAATTTATAATATCATAAATTAAAATTTTGTAAAACAAAATCACTTTTCTCTTTAGTAATGATTATGCTTGGCTCTCTAGTGAACGAGCTTCGAACTAGTAATGCGTTGATTTGTCTTCAAGAATATACTCCTGAATTACTTCATACTGTTGCATCGGAAGCTTTGTCTCACGAATGAGACGAAATGAATTTATTTCTTGGATAATATCAATTGAACATTCTTCAAGCACTGCTTCGACATCTTCAATATCAACTTCAGCCATAAATCGTGCTACAGAAAAATGGGCTATATTTGGAGGTTGTTTTGTACCGTCTAAAAGCTCTTCTACTTTATTTAAAAACGACTCTCTAATATGGTTAAGTTGTCCTCCGTCCTGGCCGACGCTAAAGACAGCACCTGGACTTACGTGCAGTACATCAAACTTAACTGTAATGCTACCGATACCAGCGATGGCTTCCTCTAGAGATCTGCTATATGTTGGTCGTATTTCTTCAAACAGGACATCTTTATCTCTTTCGTAGTCAACGAGTGGCGCAAGCCAGTCCATGAGCGTAATATGCAGTGTCTCTGGTGGCGGACACCAAATATTATTGCCAAATTTTGAAATGAGCTTTTCGTGAATATCAGCTACCTTACTTTGGTTCTCTGGGCTTAGGCCGGAATTTACTAAGTAGCCGACAGCTTCTTTATTGATATAGTTTGAGCTATTTTCAGTTAGTACCATTCACTAAGTGTATCAAAAGACCTCCACTACAGAGGTAAAAGTGCTTATAGCTCTCCCGGTGGATGAGGCCTGAACTAATTTTCTTCTAGAAGAAGCCCGTACCTTTTAACATGATACTCGACCGCTGCGTTAATCAGCTCTTCAAAGTCTAATTGGTCGAGTGGTTCAATAGTCATGACGTTAAAGCCGTTCTGAATTACCGTAACATAGTCTTCTTCTGACAGCAGCTGCTTAATATCTGATGGTATGTCAACACTGTTTACACTTTGTTTCTCTGTATCGACAATGAGCCCTAGCCACACAGACCCAAATCGCAATGCTAGTGTCTGCTGCGCTTCATCCTGAAGCTCTATTTCTGGATACGTAGGCTTAAGGTTTGCAAGCCGTTTTTCTACAATAACTTGTCGCTTTTCGGCAATCTCCTTAATCTTTGCCGCTTGTTCGTCAAAGTAGGTTGGTAATTCAATAGGCTCTGGGGAAACAAGAGTGGTGCTAGTTTCGGGTGTGCTCTCTCCTGCTAGTAATGCAAGTCGAGTGCTGACGCCTCCAATGGCTGCGGTAATAAATTCTTCCTTATACGCCTTTTGAGCTGTCTCAATTGCGTGAGCTTTATCCTCAGCATAGTCTAGCGTAGCAATATACCGAGTACCTTCCATACTTGGTATGCCAAGAAGGTCACCACGATTGGCTTCTTCTATCGCAAGTGCCCTGTCTTGACTAAGTAAGGCTGCTTCATATGCTTGGAGGAGATCATCAGGAGCGTCATCGCCTGCTTGTTGTACCATTTTCTCAAGAAAAGAAAGCTGAGAGGCAGAATATCCTGTCATACTTTCAATCTGTGGAATTTGGGAGGCAATTCCCGCCTCTACTTCTTCCGGAGACTTACTAGCAGCTTCTGCCCGTGCAAGGCGCCCAATGACCACAACGGGTCTACCGTCTTTGCTAAGAGGACCGTCCCATTCAGACAATACTTCATCGTATTGTGAGCGAGACTCAGGATCTAATAGAATTGTCTTTGCACGGTTGAGAAGTCGGGCCATTCGTTCACCTTTTTCTCGAAATTCGGGTGCAAGTCCCTGGAGTCTATCGGGATGGTATTCCTTTAGTCGGGCATTTATAGCAAGATTTATTTCATCTTGCTTAACTTCATGAGGAACATTGGCAATCGCATAGAGGTCAATTAAATAATCAACTCCTTCCACTGGCTCGTAGGTCATAAGTTACTCCTTACTTTTACTTATTTTCTAATGTTGAAAAATGATTTGCAAGCATAACCAAAATAAAACCTTTGAATAAACAGAGGTCAAAATGCTTATGGCTCCCGCGGTGTCTGAAGCTCGAACTAATCTTGGCGGAAAAGACCAGAGATTTTTACTTCTTCATCTTCCGAAAGATTAATAAACATTGGTGTTTCATGCCGCTCTACCTGTTGGTAGAGCTCATCCTCGCTTGTTCGTGGATATACATGGTAATGAGTATGGTCGACTTTTACACGACCTTGCTTCATGAACGGACGATAGTTTTGCTTTACGTCTACTCCACCGCCAAATTCGGCAATCAATTTGTGCTGGGCAACTTTAATGAGACTGAATACGGCCAGAAGCTCTTCGTCAGACATTTCCCACGATTGTTCAATGTGTCTTTTAGGGGTAATCAATACCTGACCCTTAACCTTTCGTGGGTTACTTAAGAATAGATTAGCATGCTCATTTTCAAGTAGAATTCGATCACCTAAATTACAAAACGGACATTCTTCAATACTAGACATAGTCCCAGTCTGGCAGACAAAGAAATGATTTACAAACAAAAACACTCTGCTCTCGCAAAGTGCTTGTGCTTAGCTCTACCCGGTGAACAACTTTCGAACTAGTAATAATATTTAGTATCTTGCCACAGTTTACCCGAGCTAGGCTGTTCGCCATCCTTAATGTCTTCATTGGTTGCAAGTGCCTCAGAACCACATGGCGTACTCTCGAAAATACTAGTTTTGCCTAAGAGGCGGAGTACATGGATACCTGAAAGACATACTAATACATCACGTCCCGAAGGATTAGTAATATTTGGACATTGGTCTTCAATGCATGGGGGCAATATGGGTGGAATTAATTCTTCTTCAAAATCACTTAAGCGTATTTCTGGCATTTCAAATGTATGGTATGCCCTGAAATGCTATAAGGCAAGCATAACCAAAACAATCTGCCTTCACGAAATACGATCGTATATCTTCGCGTTCTGGCAAGCATGATCTTTGATTTTTCACCTGAGGTAACTATCTCCATGATCTAATTGCGCTTTCCATCACCTTGTGTATCATTCAAGGGATGAGTAAAGACCATGCTTCTATCTGTTGATAATTCAAAGATCTTAGTTAAGCTGGGCTTGTACGTTGTACTGCAATATCTCGGTCACTTAAGGGTGTGCCAGCTTCAATAATTTGACCATAACGCTCTACCTCTACTGCCCTCTGAAGTAAGTATTGAATAGTTGCGCGACGATTTAGATTTAGCATCCATTGGTGCTTTTCTGTTGGTGTAGTGCCAGTTGTACCATCTGTATCTTTGTCTCTTGACTCAAGGTCTTGAGCCAGCGTCTCGGGTCTCCAATACTCTTTAAAAGAATGTCGTGGATAATGAGGCTGGAGGTACTGAGCAATGTGCTCGTTCTTACTCTTTGGTGCGCCTAGTTGATAAGGGAGAGCCAAATCTTGAGTAAATTCATAAGCATCTACGACCGCTACGTGTTCTGTGAATAGCTTACCAAGTGTCTGCTTTAGCCGAACTTGATCCACTGTCTCACGTCCAAACACGCGCTTTCGCTCCGGAGCTAGTCCAAGAAGTCTATGTCTAATAGGGTTATCATTATTAATGGATTGAATCGCTTCAATCATTTCCGAGCTCGGATCTACATCTTTTGGTATTCCAAGAGTCAATTTTGTCTCTTTAGGTCCAGTGGGGTGATGTCTGTCGATAGTATAAAATCCCCATGTTGCCTGCGTCCGAAATTTCATGCCACCTATTTGGTCGCTGTGCGTCACCATTGCCGGAGGAATATCGGCTAAATACTGAATCAGCCTACCTACAAGCGGGTAGTAATAGTTTTCCGCGACCTCTATTTGCGCATAATTTGTAGCCGTTTCTACCGCCAGGGATGGGTCGCAGCCGTGTTCTTTGAGCACCCCCGCAATGTTATGTGTCTCAAGAATGTTTTCAATAGTTTCGCCTGCTATCTCGGGTAACTCAGGTGGACCAGCTGGAATTCGGGATTCAATGGTTTTCATGGCTTTAGTATCTTCCTTTACATTTATATTGCAAGCATAAGCAGAAATCTTTTCGTAGCGTGCTTATGCTTATCTTGCTGGGACGAGAGTTTATACCTGCAAGTTTTTTTGCAATAAATTCCTGTGAGAGCCTTTGCAGACCGAACATCGTGACCTTGATCCTTCGAATCGGTCTCGGATTCAAGTCTCGCTCAAATCCAAATAAAAACACCCTCTTTCGAGAGTTATTTTATTTGACTCCCCACTAGTGGACGAAATTCGAACTAGCGTTCTGCTTGAGTAAGTTCTGTAACTTGAGTTACGATACTTTGAGCAGTTTTGTAGCTTTTTGCTCTTGCGGCATCAGTAACTTGGCCTTCTTTAGCTGGAGGTCCTAGTTCAACCCACTGTCGTAATACTGAAAGAACGACATCAGCCTCTTCACCTACGAGCGGAAAATCCTTATTGTCTGACTGGTTGTGTCGGACTTCTGTACCACGCAAGGCAATACCATATGCTGACACTGTTTGCTCATCGTCAGGATTTGCCCTTCTCATATCTGAGCATGCCCATCCTAATGCTTGCAGCTCGTCAGAATTATCAAAAGTAATCTGAGTTGGTTCTCCCTGTATAAAATGCATGTGTTCTCTCCTTGGCCATTATTATCTTTTAGCTTAGTGTGACTTGCAAGCATAACCAAACAAAAAACACTCTGCTTCCGCAAACTGCTTATGCTTGGCTCACTATTAGTGAAACAAGTCGAACTGTAAAGAATAACCACCTCCTATGCAGTAGCGTATTAACTAAAACAATCGCTCCTGCACGCCGTATTGGATCATCTTTTTTTCAAGTTCCTGACGTTCAAAGATTTGCGAAGAAACCACGTCTGTCAGAAAGCGATCAATACTTTCTGCAGCGTACACAGCTGGAATCTTCCTGCCTTCATGTAGAAGTCGACGCGCAAGCTGTGCGGCATCCATAACAAACTGTACCTCATCTACTGAAAGTGTATTGATTCTTGGAATGTGAAACAACTCATCGTGTTCACGCCATTGTCCACTTTCGGGAGTGGCGAATAAACCATTCTCTAGATAGCCAAGAAACTGGTCAATTGGGGCTTGTCTATCTTCGCCAACTTGGATGATTTCTATTCTTTCACGCATATGAGATTATATCTTCTTGCAAAGCTAAGTAATAAGCAAGCATAACCAAAACAAAAACCTCTGCCGAAACAGAGGTCAAAATGCTTATGGCTCTCCCTAGTAGACGAGGTTCAGGCTATGCCCCCCCAGGACCAACTGGTTTAGGGTAGCTTGGTTGAGGACCTGAGGCACGTATTTCTTGCGTGCTAGGTATATTTAGTGCACTCATTACACGCGCACCATTGGCAATAAGCTGATCAACATAGTTCATAGCATGTGGGGCGTACAGCCCGTCTGGGCTACCAGTCCATTCAGGGTTGAAAAGTACTCCATCTTCAGATGTTTTCCTGTAGAAGAAATTATTACCTTCTGGTAATGCTTCAAATTCGGCTGAAGTATTATATTGTCCCAGTACAAGCGTTTGAATCTTAGTGCTAATCGCCCTTGGTTCACAAGTTATTGCATATTGTGTGTTAGGGTTTTCAACCACGTGCATAAGTACATGTCGTGTTGCCCTACGAACCCTTCTCTGAACTGATGGACTATCTAGAACATTTAGGCGGGCTACTAACAATGGTTCTCTAATCTCTAGCTTCTCTCCGTACAACATAGCTATCTCCTTGATTTAATTTTAGACCAGCATAAAGTATTTGCAAGCACAACCAAGACAAAAACCTCTGCTCTCACAAAGTGCTCTGAGGGCAGGATTATACTATATAACCTGCAGCCATGCTCGATGCAAGCATCTGCGCGTGACTTTGCTTATCGAACCCGGTCCTTCGGACTATCGGGTTCAACTCTCGCCACGAATCAAACTAAAAAGCCCACAAAATGTGGACTTCTTAGTTTGGCTCCCATTAGTGGATGAAATTCGAACTAAGAATGATATCTAGTTTACAGAATTTCACGAACATACTTACGCTCAACCCAGCCAGTTGTCTGCTCTTCTAAAACAGTATCTGTCGGATGAAAACCGACTTTAGTTAGTACTGCGATACTGCCAGGATTATTGTCTTCACAATATGCAATAAATTGATTTACGTGCATTACTTCAATAGCACGATCCATAATACTTTTTACTGCATCAGTTACTATGCCACTTCCACGATTGGCTGGGTCGAGAAAGTAGCCAAAACCATAATCGTCAGGAGCATCAGGAGCATCAAAAGAATTATCGACGTCACGCCAGAATGATACAAGTCCAATAGGAGAATTATCCTGAACTATTGCATAACGGATAAGATGTTCGTCATTCTGGTAAGTCTCAACCTGCTCGGCAACATCTTCAGGTGAATGCATTTTTGAAGCCACAGAAACACGCTCACGAATAGTTGGATCAGTGTCTAGAATCTCTAATATTCGCTGAGCATCAGATACCATCAGAGGTCGTAACTCTATGCCTGCTCTAACTGGAATATTTTCTAAACCAGCAATACCGTGAAGACTTACTGGTTCAGTAAGCTCTGGAAGATACTGTTCTGTCATAAATGCAGTATACCAAAACAAAAACACTCTGCTTTCGCAAAGTGCTTATGCTTGGCTCCGAGGGCGGGATTCGAACCCGCGACCAATTGATTAACAGTCAACTGCGCTACCGCTGCGCCACCTCGGAATAGTGGTGACTCTCTTGAGAGAAAGATAACAAAAGTAATTCTACCTGTTTTGTTATTCTCTGTAAATAGACATGATGGCACTAGTCTATATCTGAAAAGTGTTGTATGTAAATATAAGTAGTTGACCATATGGCAACTTCATTGACTTATAAGTATAAAAATGATATATTCTTCTTACTTCAATCTCGTTCTTTTCATGTCCCAAAACCGTCGTTACAACACTGCCACCAGATTGAAAGGAGGTAGCGATATGGGTTGGTTCAAGAACAATCAGTCAAGCCAGTCTGTCCCGAAGACCGAGCCCGAGTATTCGCTCGGCAGAGTACGTGCTCTGCTCGACGACATCGGACAGACTCGGATCCAGATCACCGCCCCGAGGCTCAAGGTCCTGTTGACGTTGATCGCTCAGAACGGCGAGCCGTTTTTGGTGCGTAACAGCCCAGACGGTAAGCCCTCTGACAGTGACATCATGCAGTTCCAGGAGAATCTCAAGGCGGTGGTACGCGTACTCGAGCAGTACGTGATCATTCAGAACGACTTTGGTTACCCGAGTCGTGACGAGCACTTGCAGGAGGGCTTTGACGCCGTGGATGGTTTCGCGGCTCGAGTACTGAGCAAGGCAACGCCGAGTGGCACCCAGAGCATGACCAACTTCGGAGTCGACACCAAGATTCTGTCAGCGCAGCGGTTCAGCTGAGCTACATCCCAACCAAGGAAAAGGAGGCTGGTCGATGACCACCCCACTGCAGTTCGAAGTCCCCGGCGCCCCCACGGAGGCCCCTCCCCTGGAGGTTGCCCCGCAGCCGGAGAAGCCCATCGCGTCTGGACTGGCGACCGTCAGCGAGACCCCCGAGTCCCGCAGTGGTGTCGTCTGTAAGGACATGATCCCACCGTCGGAGCTCGCCAAGGTCCAGGCCGAGGCCGCCAAGCTCTTGCCGGAGATGCTGAACAACACCCAGGTTCTCATGAACCACGGGCAGTCGGCGCTCCAAGGGGTCAACGGTCTCATCGACCGCCTCATGCGTGAGCTGCCGGCCAACGACACCGGGTTCGTCAGGGACATCATGCGCGAGCTCACCCTCACCTCGAAGTCCCTCAAGGGCAGGTACGACCTCAACACCCCCGAGGGCAAGAAGTCGTACGACGAGTGGGAGAGCAGCTTCGTCAAGAAGTGGTTCCGCAAGGGCCGCAACTACGTCCAGGCGATGCTCGTCGACATGCAGTCCGTCGACACCCAGCTGGAGAAGATCCTCAAGGACCTGAACCAGCACAAGATGCAGGCCATGCGGAACATCGCGTACCTCGATCAGCTCTACGGCGAGAACGAGGTTGCGATCTTCCAGCTGATCTCTGCGATCGCCGTCATGGAGTGCATCGCCGAGCAGGCGCGGCAGCAGGTGGCCACCATCCCTCCGGATGACCCGACCACCGGCAACAAGAACGCCGAGCTCAAGCAGCGCTACGCCGACCTGATCCTCCAGATGGACGTGAAGATCGGTGAGTACAAGGGCCGGCTGTGGGTCGCCTGGGCTACGTCGCCGCAGGTGCGCATGATGCGTGTCCTGAACGTTGGTATGGCCGAGAAGCTCAACGAGGCTGTCGGGCTCACCATCCCCACCATGAAGCTGGCGATCGTCCAGTGGCGGATGATGGCGGAGTCGCTCGAGGCTGCCAAGGCCAACGAGGCGGTCTCCAGCGCGACCAACGACATGCTGCAGCAGGTGGCGGCCAACTCGGCTCAGGCGGCAGGTCAGATCATGCGTGCGGTGCAGACGCCCACGCTGCTGCCGGAGACCATCACTGCGGTGACGGACTCGCTCGTTCAGATGGCCGAGAACATCCTCACCGAGGTCGAGGAAGGTTCGCGCAAGCGTGCTGAGCTGGACGCCACCATGGGTCAGTCCAAGCTCATCCTGGATGGCTCCAGCGCTCACTACAACGAGCAGGTCGTCAACAGCATCGTCGGCTCGTCCCGTCAGATCCTGGCGCTGCCCGCGGGTCCTTCCGCTGGCTGATTGAACCAGATGACTCGTTCCTTGGAGCGAGCACCATCACCCTCATGTATGTAGAGGTTCTTCCGTGTCCACTTGGACACGTGAACATACTGGCCACACGGGTGCCATTAATCCCGAGGGGGTGCATGTGCGATCGCTGTCGTTAATTCGCAGCCTTCAATCATGATACCCCCGCATAGTCTGTGGATGTAAGCCACACTGAAGAGTCGTAAACGACGAAACTACGCACATTAACAATTTAGAATTTATCGCTTTATACCGTCCCCAAATGGGTTCGGATCAGCGACTAGTATTTTTAGGAAGGACTCCCCATGGGACTGTTCGACAAGAAGAGCTCGGCTCCGCAGGCACCCGTGCAGCAGGCTGCTCCGCCCACCGGTGGGGTCAACCTGACCAAGGGTTCCAGGGTCACCCTGACCAAGCCGTCCGCCGGTGACACGACCATCGTGGTCAGCAACGGCTGGACGGCCGAGGGCAAGGATTACGACCTCAAGGCGCTCGTGCGCTACCGTGACGGTCGCCAGGTCTACGTCGGTGCTGCCAACCGGGACGAGGTGCTCAAGACCTCCGAGGGGGCGATCCGCCACCACGGCGACGTCACGAACCCGGGAGACCTCGAGAAGATCGACATCACGTGGCACCCCGACATCGCGTCGGTCGCCCTGTCGTCGTACTCGGCCCTCGAGAACGGCCAAGGATCGTTCCGCGAGTACGGCGTCTACGTCAACATCGAGAACGGACCGCAGGTGGTCAGCCTGAGCGCCGCCGACGCCAGCGCCAACGGCACCCAGTACACCCTCTGCTTCGGCGAGGTGCTCTTCGAGCAGGACGGTCACCTGTCCGTGGTCAACCTGGAGCTGTACTCCAAGCCGGGCTCGGAGAAGCGCGTCGGCTACAGGGGTGACCAGGTCCTCATGGACCACGGCCCCGAGGGCAAGACCAAGTAGTTCTCCTGCTGCTTGCACCTATAATTTCATAGCTAGTCGCATAAGCGGCCCACCTGGAACCTTGAGGAGATTTTCTTCTCGGAACCAGGTGGGCCGTTTACGCAATTTTTGGATACGATATATTGTGATAATAAAAAAACACCCGCAAACCTTACGCGGGTGTTTTTGATATGCATAAAGGGTGTGTCGTTGGGCTGCATACTGATCTTTTTTGAACGCGTGAAGCGTAAAAGTCAGTATGCAGCCCTTCGACAGATGGTATGAAGTTGTGTGGTTGGCGGGATGCCGGAGGATCAGCCCACGAGGCCCTGACGACGCGCGTCGGCGTAGTACTGCGGGAACTCGGAGAGCATGGCCTCGAGCATCTTGCTCTGGTCGTTGCCGACCTCCTTGGCGTCGAAGAAGCCTGCGTTGTCGATCAGTCGACCGTCGAGCTCGTCGAGCTGGCGGAGGAACTGGAACTGGTGCGGACCGACGCCGACGAACTGCACGAAGATCGGCAGCTGGGACATCTGCGTCAGGTACTGGCGGATCTGGCCCTCGGTACCCCCGTTCGGCTCGCCGTCGGTGACGAAGAGCGCGTACGTCGGGTACTGGGCCTTGGCCTTGACCTCGAGGGACGATCCCTTCCGGAAGAAGCCACCACCGCCGGAGCCGAGGTTGACCTTGCCGAAGCCGGCGGTGTCCACGATCCACTTCAGCGCGGACACGTAGTCGGTGCTGCCCATGCGGCGGCCGCGGATGGCCTTGTCGACGAAGCCCTGGCAGTTGCCGAGGGTGATCTCGCCGATGTCGGTCACGCCGCTGTCGAAGAGCGAGAACGGCACGGAGCCGTCGTCGTCGAAGACGAGACCGGCGGCGAAGCCGAGGTCGGCCGCGCGCTGCATGGTGCCGTTCTGGTAGAGGCCGGACGCGGAGCCGCTGAAGTCGAGCGTGCCGACGACGGCCGCCTTGTAGCTCTCCGGGTTGAGGCCCTTCTTCTCCAGGATCACGCTCGTCTCCTTGACGAGGCTGACCAGATGCGGAGCTTGCTGCTGAACCTTCTCGAGCGAAACGCCCATGGTATTCACTTCCAATCTGTCGAGGTGCATCAACGCTTGTTGACTGGGGCGATTATATTCATAAAAACATACAAAGTCAATATTTGGCTATATTAACAAAACAGTTGTATAGGATACTTTTTATGATACAATAATAGGGCTTTTCGACAGAGAGAACATCAAAGTCTTGAGGAGCTCGTTAAGAATTCAACCAACCAATCCAAGGAGTGAGCGATGTTTGGGTTTGCCCCCATGTACGGACGTCAAGGTCCGGTGGCAGGCGGCGACCCTCAGGTTGCTGAACTGCTTGGTAGGACCGTAGACAACCAGTACAAGACGACACAGGTGTTTGATGCTGTGGTGGCGCAGATGCAGGCTTCGGGCACCACGCCCTGGACTGCACCGGTGCCGACGATGGCGATCACGCACGCCCAGTGGCTGGCGGCCGTGCTTTGGCAGGCGGCGACGAGCTATCTGGACGGTGTTGTCGTGCTGTACGAGTCCGAAGAGGTGCTGCCTACTCAGGTGTATCAGGAGTGCGACTCCTTGTGCGACCTGGCCGGTAGCATGACCATGCGAGCCATTACGCTGCAGAGTGAACTTGATCATGGATCGAAGCCGCTCAACGCATCGTTGGTTTCGTTGCCTGACCTGAAGATCCATGGTTTGGGATATGTCGGTGTGTGGGCGGTGTTTGAAGCAATCTATTTGCAGGTGGTCTCTGACCTCCAGCAGATCGAGAAGCTCGGCATCGCCAAGCGCATGCAGGACGTATACCAGACCGCCAAGTCGGCACTGCAGCCCAAGGCTGACGTGTTCGTCTATCTGCAGTCGAGCTGGCGGACAAGCTTGTCGGTGGAAAGCCGTAAGCAGCTTGTCCGGGAGGCGCTTCCTGTTGTGAGCGAGATCTTCACGATCGGACAGCAGCTGTGGGCGCCTTACCTGCTCGGCCAGGTGTACGTTACGGCACTGCGCTACAAGCCTACTCTCGATGACCTCGAGCTTGGGTTTGACCCGTGGTGTATGACGGACCCTGTTCAGCAGCAGAAGCGTGCCGGTGACAAGGCGAGCCGAGAGCAGCTCACTGCTTTCTGGGAGTCAGTCGCAGATCCTGCGGCTGCTTACCAGCTCAGCGAGCAGCTCCGCTCTGCCCTGCTCACCCGGCGCATCCGCTACCGGTATGGGCGTGCCTACGGCACTGTTCCGTGGCCGGCGCAGTACCTCGTTCGCTTTCCCCTGCAACTCGGGACGCGGACGTTCAACCAGGGCGATCTCATCGTGCTATACGCGTCGTCTGACGATGTGGGCAGGCATGTGATCGAAGTACGTCGGACCGGACGTGCGAACGGCATCCTCGAGATGCTTGGTCAGCAGGACCTGTAGTTCTCTTCTCATCAGCACCGCAACTCCGCGGCGCTGCAACCGGGTATACAATGCCCAAGGAAGGAAGTCATCATGGCTGTTTCGCTCCAGAAGGGCGGCAACGTCAACCTCAGCAAGGAGGCCGGTGGTGCGCTGACCAGCGTGACCGTCGCCCTCGGCTGGGACGCACGCACCACCGCCGGCGCGGAGTTCGACCTCGACGCCTCGGCGTTCATCGTCGACGACTCCGGCAAGGTGCTGACGGACAAGCACTTCGTGTTCTACGGTAACCTCACCGCGCCCGACGGCTCCGTCATGCACAACGGTGACAACCTCACCGGTGCCGGCGACGGTGACGACGAGCAGATCAGCATCAAGCTGAACGAGGTCGCGCCGATGGCCGACAGGATCACCGTCGCGGTGACGATCTACGAGGCCACCGAGCGCGGTCAGAACTTCGGCCAAGTGAAGAACGCCTTCATCCGGATCGTCGACGACAGCACCAGCACCGAGCTGGCGCGCTTCGACCTCGGTGAGGACTTCTCGCTCGAGACGGCCGTCGTGTTCGGCGAGCTCTACCGCAACGGCGGAGACTGGAAGTTCCGGGCCGTCGGCCAGGGCTACAACGACGGACTCGCCGGTCTCTGCCGCGACCACGGTGTCAGTCTCAACTGAGCTGTCCAAGTCGCCGGTTGGTTGAATCACATCTGTCCCTAGTGACAGACTAGCTTTGGCCAGCCGGCTTCAGCTTTACCCTGCGGGTGGCCTCTTTTTCCGACTTTGTCGTGATCAAGAGGCCACCCGCTATTACTATGTACTGCTTTGTATCGGCGCTCTGCTTGCAACCCGCAACATTACCCTGATAGAGCGTAGTAAATAGTATTGAAAAAATATACGTAAAATTATATAATATACAGTCTGTATGTGACTGACCATATATTTGGCGAAATACATGCACCTTAATAGTGTGAGTTAAGCCTCTTGTTGAGGGGGCAAGCAATCTGATCAGGGATATCGTGCTTAGATTGCTTGCTCTCTCCGAGATAAGTGCTACAAGCCCCTTCAAGCGTAAAGGAAATCCGTATGAACGTGACGTTCTTGCAGAAGAACGCCGGGAAGATCATTGGTGCCGTCGCGGCGCTGGTGCTCCTGTTCCTGATGGTCAAGTTCATCTTCGGCCACATCGTTGGCGTCGTCATCGTCACCATCATCGTCGCCGTCGGCCTGGTCGCCTACAAGCAGATCAGTCGTTCGTCGACCTGGTAGCCAGGAAGAGGTAGTTTCATGTCCAAGGGTACGAAGGCAGCATTCCTGCTGCTGGCTGTGGTCATCGTGTACTCGATGATCTCGCAGTTCAAGGTGCTGATGTTCAGCAACATGTTCATCGGCTTCATCCTCGGTGCACCGTTCTGGCTCTATGTCGGGCGGCGTAAGTCCACTTCTCGTTCCAACTGACCCCCGAAAGGAGTCAAGATGAACCTGCTTCGTCACTTCAAGTGGTCCCTCGGGGTCACCGCCATCGGCTTGCTGCTGGCGCTGTACCTCGGAGGTCCTTCTGCCTTGGCCATCGTCTTCATCCTGAGCGTGCTCGAGGTGTCGTTGTCGTTTGACAACGCCGTCGTGAACGCCAAGGTGCTGGAGCGCATGTCCCCCTGGTGGCAGAAGATCTTCCTGTCGGTCGGCATCATCATCGCCGTCTTCGGCATGCGGCTGGTCTTCCCGCTGCTCGTGGTCATGCTCTCTGCTGGTCTCGGACCGGTGGAGACGATCGACAAGGCACTCGCCGGCGGCAGCATCCACGAGTCGGGCACCTACGCGTACCTGCTGCACCATGCGCACGCGAGCATCGCTGCGTTCGGTGGGATGTTCCTCCTCATGCTGGTCTTGGACTGGCTGTTCGAGGACCGGGAGATCACCTGGCTGTCGTGGCTCGAGCGTCCGCTCGCGCGCATCGGCAAGCTGGACCAGCTGTCTGTCGTGGTGGCGGCCATCGCGCTCTGCGTGGTGTCCAAGACCTTGGCGGAAGAGCCCGGTACCGTGTTGTTCTCGGGAGTCCTGGGTCTCGTCACCTACCTGGCCGTCAACGGTCTGGGTGAGCTGTTCGAGAGCGAAGGGGCCGACGAGCTCGACGAGGTCCGAGCCGGCATCCATGGAGACGTGGAGGCGGTGGAGAAGTCGCTCGGTGGTCCGAACACGGTCGTGCAGGCTGTCGGCAAGCAGGCGTTCTTCCTGTTCCTCTACCTCGAGGTTCTGGACGCGTCCTTCTCGTTCGACGGTGTGATCGGCGCGTTCGCGATCAGCAGCAACATCTTCATCATCGCGGCGGGTCTCGGCATCGGGGCGATGTACATCCGGTCGCTGACCGTCTACTTGGTCCGCCAGGGGACGCTCGACGACTACCGGTACCTCGAGCACGGTGCTCACTGGGCGATCGGCGCACTGGCGGCGATCATGCTCTTCAGCATCGGTCACGAGGTACCAGAGGTCATCACCGGCCTCATCGGTGTCGCCTTCATCGGCACTGCCTTCTTCCACTCGTGGTGGTTGAACAAGCAGGACCGTGGCGACGCGGACAGCAGCACTCCGACCTCTGTGTCGGTCGGCGTCTAGTAGTACGCGGTGGGATGGTCTCCAATGCTCCGGCAACGGAGACCATCCCCCAACCGCGCTTAGCTCACACTGTTTTATCGAACTTAGAGTTAATACATATGTGTCCAGAAACTGGATGCATATCAGTTACCTCAAAGGAGAGCAGAAATGTTAGAGCGTATCACACCTGATACGGAGCTTGTTAGTTTTGATTTATGGCTGACGCTCATTAAGAGCAATGGCCGTAATTTCAAGAACATTCGTAATGCCCACATGGGTTCTTTGCTCGCGCCCCACATGCTAGAGAGTGATTTTGATGAAGTGGTGAGAGCACAAGATAAGATGGCAGATAAAATCGCAGAAAGTCGTGGGCAAGATGTGTTGTTTGGAGAGCGCGTACGACTGGTCGCTAAAGCTGTCGGTGCTGCCGAGCCAAGCGAAAGTATGCTGGAAGAACTGTATGAATATCAAGGTAAATTATTTCAAAAAAATCTACCGTTACTACTTGATGATTCTACCCCTAAATTACTCGATCAAATAAAAGATAGTGGCCGAGAATTAGCAATTATAAGTAATACGGGATATATGCACGGTGATCAAATGCGTCTTGCTCTTGATGCTATTGGAATCGGCCAGAAGTTTGAGTATAAGATTTTTTCTAATGAGGTTGGCTACGCAAAACCTGATTCTCGCATTTTTCAGCGATTACTCGATATGTCAGGTGTAGAAGCTAGTCATATCACGCATATTGGTGATAACGCTCGTGCCGATGTACTTGGTGCAACGCAAATTGGAATGCAAGCTATTCATATGGTAGGTGATGTCAGTTTACGCAGCATAATTGAGGGAAGTGTCTAATGTCAGAGCTCGAGACAGTGGCAGCGTACTATCTGCAATATGATGACCAATCAAATATTACTGAACAAAATGGCCAAGTTTTTGATCGTAATGCGTATAGCCGAATGAAGTATGGTGATGCAGCAGCAACTGCAGAATTTGCGAGTGAGATTGCAGATGTTTTACAGAAGGAACTGCCTGAGCTTATTTCTGAGTCTACTCCCCCAGAATTCTTAGTGGCATATAAGGCAGTGCCACCAGCATGTTTTTATCTGAGCCGCTACTGCCTGGATCAACTTAACATTGAGCGTTTAAGTCAAGGTAATGAACCTGGCCGCATGGTCCATGTATACAAGGATAGGGTTGCGGCTACTAACTACGCTGCGGCTACGGAGGCAGAGCGTAAAAAAGAGTTGGATGACATTGGATTTTCACTTGAAGGTCGTAAGCTGCGGGGATCGCATACAATAGTTTTGGATGATATACGTATTACAGGTGGAGCTGAGCGTAAGATGCTTGAAGTACTTGCTCCAGAAGATCCAAAACTTGTTGCACTAGGTTATATAGCTTTATTTGATAAAGACCAAGCATTTAATAACCCAAGTGTAGAAAACGACCTGAACGCTTCAGTTATTCGTAGTGTGAGTGATCTGTTACCTTTAATGCGCGCAGATAACTTTGACCTTAATATCCGTACTCTTAAACTCATATTGGCTACAAATCCTACACGACTTGTGCAGTTTTTAGAGCAAATTCCAGAGCGAATACTGGAGGCTGTAGTGCGTGGTTCGGTAGATACCGGTGTTGATTTTGTTGCGCAGTATAAAGACGGATTTACCATAGCACGTACGATTAACCAGGATAGGAATGGATAATATGGTTGACAATCTCGAACGATTTGCCCTGGGTAATGTAATTACAGAAAACGATGCAGTAATAATCGAACCAAATGTTGATGATGTTACTCTCAGTTTAGAGGATTATAGCCGGTTTAAGTATGGTGATGGTGCAGTCTCGCGGTTATACGGTGCGGCGATTGCAAGACATCTTGTTCCGCTTTGTATTGAGATAGAAGGTCCGCGTGACCTTTATGTAACCTCTTCGGCATATAAGATTGCCCGCCCTGCCTCTGCCTCACTTATAGAGCCTTTTGTCGGTATGGCGCAAGCCGTGACTCATGTATATGGTTCGCGCACTCGAATCGTACCTTTCAAAATTAACAGAGCAAACTTAACTGACGGTGATTATGCAGCGATGACAGCTGAAGAACGTGACAAAGTCATGGAGCAGAACGGTTTAACCCTACCTAAGGGCATTGATATTGAAGACAAACATGTCATAGCAATCGATGATATCCGTGTGACTGGCGCGCATGAGGTTTCTATAGATGCGCTGTTACGGAAAATGGGGGCAGATTTAGTAACACATGCATATATCCTTGATGTTCCGAATGGTAAATCAAATCCAACGCTTGAAGCTCGGATTAATCAATCGTCGATCCAGGATATTAATGATTTGATCGAAGTCGCATCCGTAAAGCACTTTGCAGCTAATGCACGCTTTGGAAAACGTATTCTGATTGAACGGCCTGATGATATTAAAAAGTTTGTTGATTCTGTATCTGTCCGTATAACAAGTCGAATTTTGAATGACGCCATAGGTGATGGTCTGGATGAAATGGATTGTTATAAAAATGGGTTCAGCGCTCTTATAAATGCTTTTGCCGAGCGCGTTATCCCTCACTTCGATTAGTGATATTTACAGATGACTCAGAGATTTAATGGCTGCATTTGTGGTACGTTCATCGTCGCGCTCTTTAAGGGTTTGTCTTTTGTATAGCGCATTCGCGCATATAATCTGCGAGCTTTCTCGGAATAAATATCCTGCAAGACCTCTTGATTATCGTACTAATACGATAGTCTCTGGCGAGACTTCAGTTCTCCCTGAAGGGATCTCTGATCGTCGCGCTTCTTCAAAGCTTGACGTTTGTCGTATTGCTTTTTGCCTTTACCAACAGAGATACGAAGCTTGATGAAGCGGCCATTGGTTAGCATTTCCAGCGGTACAATGCTTCTGTCCTGTTGCTTTGCGGCGATGAGCTGGTCGATCTGTTTTCTTTTGGCAAGTAATCGGCGGGTCCTGGTCTGTTCTGCCTCTGGGATCGGAATGCCATTTGTGCCATTAATAGTGCTGTTGAGGAGCCAGAGCTGGTCATCCTTGACAGTCACATACGCGCCGCGGAGCTGGCCGTGGCCAAGGCGAAGGGATTTAACTTCCCTGCCTGTTAACTCCAAGCCCACCACTAAACTATCCTCGAGCTCATAATCATGACGCGCGCGGCGGTTCTGGATCGATTTAGTGGTCTGCTGCTTTTTCTTAGCCATAACTTGTATTAACTATACCTGACAGAGGTAGATATTGCAAAATATTGACAAATATGCTATAATGTAAATATGATAGCATTTGAAGCGCATCCAGCACGCGTGCCTGATCAATTATACGGACTGATAGATGATCAGTTTAATGAGGCTCACGAGCGATGGCAGAATGCCACCTTTGACCAGGTTTTGCCTAACAAACCGGCGCTAATGCCAGTATATGCGGGTGATGAGCGCGTTCTAATCTCTCGTCTTGCTCCGCTGAAAGAGCACGATGGAACAACAGTTGCACTTGCCTTTCCGTTCCTCCAGGGGCTAAATAAGACAATGATGCTGCGCGCGGCATTTATGCAGCAATCGGTTATGCCCAACAGCGAAGTTCTATTGCTCCCAAACGTTCATACTGGGAAGGATACGACATATACATTTTCCGCCAATGATAGGAAGCGCTTATCCGAGGGTAGCCTGGCTCCACTCGCAGAGAAATATATCCGTGTTTTTGAAACCTTAAGCATTGGTAGTCTTGCTGTAACTGGTTATTCTCAGGGGGGCCGCGTTGCGGTTGACATTGCGGCGGTAGGATCATCTAATGTTGAGATTACGCATGTAAACGCGGATGAAGTGCCTTCTGCGGTTGAGCGTGGCACTGGTCAGCTTCAAAGGGATTTCATGAAATCTGGTGCACTAAAACTACAGCGTAAATCAATGGCAGAAGCCGGTTTTGGTACGCTGCTTGAACATGAGGCGGGAATTCGATTGCCACTACTCGATTATTCGATGTTTGGTATACGTTCACTAAATAAAATCAGCAAGCTTATTCATGCCGGTATGACAGATGAAACAGTAAATCATATTGCACGAGCTTTATATAAAATAAAAAGCGCTCGTCCTGATACACGGGTAAAATTTGGTGCCGTAGAAGGTAGTCTATTGACTGATTTGGACCGTCTTCGTAGTCAGAGTAACCACAACGTCCGAACGGTTATGTATACCGGCGAGGCTGCAAATATGCATACTACTGGCGATAACTATGCAGCACATGCTCTGATGGTCAAGCATGGATTGCAGGCATAAAAAAGCTAGAATAGCGTCTTTACAAAGTCCCAGATTTCGGAGCTTTTCTTTTTGTTTTTGAGCCAGTACCACCACTCTGCCCCCCAGAGATCAATCGTGCCCAGATTAGTGGCCTGCGCCTGCGCAATATTCTCTTTAAGCTGTCGGAGGCTCATAGACCTAAATTGTTCTTCGAGGTCCATGTCCCATATATTCTTAGGACCCCATGGTTCCGCCTGGAGTTCATGGATAAAGCTTTCTTTGCCGTGGAGCAGCTTGATAGTCTTTGCGCGCAAGCGATCGAGCCAGGGCCTGTGAAATGATTTGCCATACGAACCGTTATTAAAAAGCATTTGGTAGTACGAAAAGCCTACGATATCTGGCACGGGATCACGCATTGGGATGCCCCATGACGTCGAGGTTGTCATGATGATTGGGCGCAGACTGTCCAGCTGCTTGATCCAGAAATATTCCATTTTAAGTCTGTTTCGATCGACTTCGGGTCGCTCCCCAAAGCTTTCAAGTAGCGCCTCATTCTCCAGCTGATAGCTGACGATAACGGGACGATGTTCATACCGTTCAATTACTGACTGGATGAATTTCAGAATTGCTGCATCGCGTTCTGGCTTTGGGAGTTCCCAGGCCCACTGCGGCCAGTGATTTTCCGGCCAACGTGGCTGGCGGACCCCCAGGCATAGACTGACCGTGCCGCCAGCCGATTCGATAATATCCATCTGTTCGTCGAGTGCCGAAAAGTCGAAATCGCCTTGTGTCTTCTCGTGTTCATTCCAATAACTCATCAGACGGAAGCGGCGCACGCCAAGGTCGCCGATGAGTGCTTTGAGAACGGCCTCTTGCTTGAGTCCAAAATTGCGGCACTGTTTTACTGAAAAACTAACACCATATTGCCTCTGTGTCATATATCTAGTGTAACAGAGCGCTACCTGAGTTCCTGGTTGTGCTGCCGCGCCTTGTCAAACTCTTTGACGGCAGTGTTCCATAACTCGGGCTCGCCGCGGTTAACCTTCATGGCGTACCACCACTCTGCTCCCCAGAGATCCATTCGTTTAATGCCAGAGCCTTTGGCGTAGTTAAAACGTCCTTCAAGTCGTTCTGGGTTCATGGATTTGTAGAGCTCTTCGACGGGTGCTGTTTTAATTTCCATACCATCTGGTGTCCAAGCTTCGGCCTGGAGTTCGTGGATCATCAGTTCTTTGCCGGTAATAATCTTACCGCCCCCAGCCAGGAATCCATAGAACCATGCCGGGAATGGATATTCAACATAGCGCCGCGTAATAGTGCGGTCCCAGACACGCTTGTAGACAGACACGCCAAATGCGTCAGGCTGCGGCTCGTTAATTGGGAATCCAATGGCATTGTTACTCCTGCTAATAATGACGGGGTGATCGGCATCTAGTCCCTTTACATAGAAGTATTCATCAATCAATCGATCGCGGCTAAAGTCAGGACATTCACCGAATACACTCAGGAAAAATTCGTTTTCGAGCTGGTAGCTTTCAAGTGCTGGGTGTGTTTTATAGCGTCCAACGGTCGCGCCTATGACATTTTTTAGATCGCCATACCAGACTTCTTTAGGCTGATTTAGGTGCCACTGTGGCATATGACATTCAGGCCAGCGTGGTTGACGAAGTCCAATTGCCAGGCTGACCTTTGCACCAGCTTTTTCAGCCATATCCATTTGCCAGTCCAGCTCTGAGAAATCGTATGTGCCGCGCTCTTTCTCGATATCATTCCAGTAGCTGACGAGCCGAACATTGGTCGGCTTGAGGTCATCAAGTATCGCCTGGAAGGTTTCTTTGGGTTCGACGCCAAGATAGCGCGCATAGCGAGGAATAAACGTCACGCCGATCTGATAGGGTTGGTCTTTATGCGTAAAGATATACCACTGTGCAATGCCGTACATGCAGCTTACCAGGGAGAAGACGAGGACTGTAACGACAATAACTACTTTATTCCAGAGGTTGCGTTGCCAGGTCCTGGCGGCCAGGCCGAGCAAGCGCCTAAACAGGTTTGACCTCTCGGCTTTTGGTTTTGATTTCTTCAGTTGGGATTTGGGCATCTTTGTTATGATGAGGGAGTTAATTACTATGAAAAAAGCTTTAGCATTATCGCTGATTATACCAGCATATAACGAAGAAGAACACCTGATTGCGTGCCTTGACTCCGTGGCTGCACAGACACGGTTACCTGACGAAGTGATCGTCGTGGATAACAATTCAACTGATCGCACGGTAGAGATCGCAAAATCCTATCCATTTGTACGTGTCATAACTGCGCGCAATCAGGGTATTGTGTATGCCCGAGATGCAGGATTTAACGCCGCACAGCACGAATTGATCGGCCGTATTGATTCGGATAGCATTCTGCCGCCAGATTGGGTTGAATACGTCATGCGTTTTTATACGCAAAACGATCCCAATAAGGTCTGTCTGACTGGGGGCGGCAGGCATTACAATACTCCGCTGCCTCATATTTCTCAGTGGATACTCAGTGTGCTGGCATTTCGTGTTAACCAGGTAGTGCTCGGCCATCATTTTCTGTTTGGATCAAACATGGTTATACCAAAGGCCGTCTGGAGCCAGATTAAATCAGAAATCTGCGTGAGGAATGATATTCATGAGGATATCGATATCGCCATACATGCTCACCGAGCAGGTGCCAAGATTGTGTACCGCCGTCATTTCATTGTGGGTGTCAAACTGCGCCGTGTATTCCAGGACCACGATAAGTTGTGGGCGACGCTGATGTTATGGCCCCAGTCCCTCCGTGTACATAATAAAAAAATGTGGTTCACCGGCTTTATTGGCGCGGTGCTTCTCTACCTCCTTACACCACTCATCTATCCGTTAAAGGGTTTACAGCTCCTGCGCATCAAGCTCTTCCGGTAGCTGTAGTCTCGCTGCACTATGCCATGCCTGTAACATATTCGTGTCACCACGTAGATTGATTCCATTAGGATGTTTTGGCCCGGTGAATCCGTATATCCATCCGCCATCTTTGTAGTCTTTTAGGCCAGTTATTGATCCGTCGATTGTATCTTCTGGTCTACTCAGTTCAATTTTTACCGGTAGGCCGCCAATGACTTTCATGATCTCATTGAATTCGGCTGCGGTTTGGCGCGCCTCGAACTCTATTCCATCAATATATGCAGTAAGGTCTAGCGAAGAAAATCTCGGTACAAAAGCATTAAATGGCTGGGGTGTGACCGGGTTGTTCTTGGAGGTAGAGTGCATGAAGTTTTTGTGTAAATGTCTGTAGTGGCCATGAACTTCAACATAATCAAGGTTCATTTCTGCGAGGCGCAACCCTGCAATCAGCACATCTACCACCGACTGACTGATTAATTGTTGCGGCACTGCGGGCACTTCAAGTAGACCGCCGAATTCTGTTCGGCTTTCAGGTTCTAAGTGATCTGTCATGATTGTTAGTAGTCTATGCCCTTGTTCGCAAGGAATTTATCATCAAAATGATGCTTAATTTTGGTCATGTTGGTCGCAATATCCACGTGCTTTAGCAGCTCTTCAGGGAAATTGCGTCCGGTGACACATAGACTAGTCTTTTCATGGCGGGTGGTCAGTAATTTTTCTAACAATGCAGTATCAAGGAGTCCATCATTGACAGCATTGTTAATTTCATCGCAGATGACGAGATCGTACCCGCCGCTGGTGGCGCATTCAAGTGCTTTTTCATAGGTCTCCATAGCAGCCTGTTTATGCTGCTCCTCGGTAATGTGTCCTTCACTGAGATCGCCGGCGTTGTAAAAGCCCTTGCCTCCTTTGTAGAAAAGCAGGTTATCTTCGTACACCGGCATGATGTCGCGGATAAAGACGTGCTCACCGACGCCCCAGTATTTGATGAACTGTATATAGGCAACCTTCCAGCGGTTGCCGAGGGCACGAACCATCAGGCCAATGCTTGCACTGGTCTTGCCTTTGCTGTCACCGGTATACACGATAACAACGGAATCCTTAGTCTTATAATCTTCAAACGCCATTGACTGTCTATTCTAAAGCTGTTCGGCCCGATTGTGTAGGTTTTCTGCAAAAATACTTATTTTGACTGCTCTTACCCTGTTCAGTAGGTGTACCTCCTGGGGTTTGAACTGAGCCTCTGTAGATATTTGCCTGTACAGCGGATTTCGTTGATAGAATGCTAGGTTTGGATCTGGGTCGTCCAGTGGACGGGAGTCATTAAGTCCAGGTATGATCTGCGTCAAACGAAGCCCCGTGATATAGCGTGCAGCTCTTTGAATTGCGGCATACGGAGACCTGGGATTAGTTTGTAGCTCCGTTTCAAGTGCTGCGGTCTCCGCGCGTCGGAATCTAATCCACTGGTCCAGCGTGTCGAAAGCACTGTTAATACCAATTGCACCCATGATAAGCAGTGCTTGTTTATCATGTTCATGAATCATTTCTGGCTGAAGTGTATTTAATGAGTCTGGGAAAAGGTCACCAGAGCCAACCGCAACCCTCAGTGCGCGGGAATGGTCAAGCAACTCTGCCTCATTAAGGTTAATAGAGTGTTGGGCTTGGCTCATAACATCGCACCTGTTTAACTAATTTAAGTATAACAGATACACTACAGAGAAAGAATGTAAGCTATTTCACCAAATGGGCGTCAATTTTTGGCTTGTCGAAACCAACGATGATTTCACCGTCCATGTCAATGACCGGAATTCCCATTTGACCAGACTTCTGGATGGCTTCTTGCATGTATTCTGGCTTTTCTTCGACATTGCGCTCTTCGTAGCTCACGCCAAGTTTGGTGAAGTAATCTTTTGCGGCATGACAGAAGGCACACCAATCTGCTGAATAAACTATAATCATATACTTAGTATAGTATAAACAAATGTTTGCTACAATAACGTATATGGCAACTAAAAAGACAACTCCAAAGAAGCGGACGGCAGCTGCAAAAGCCGTAGAACCTACTGTAGTCGGAACTAAAAAGAAGTGGTCATTTACCCGTATCTTTCCGTGGTTACTCGTCGTCGGCGGTACGATCGGTCTGCTGAGTGCAATCATCCTCACGATCGAAAAAGTACATCTACTCAAAAACCCAAGTGCTTCATTGTCATGTGATCTGAATCCAATCATTGCATGTGGTTCGGTTATTAACACCCCTCAGGCATCGGCATTTGGTTTCCCTAATCCGATCATTGGTATTGCGGGCTTCGCGATCGTAATAACTGTCGGTATGGCAATTTTGGCCGGCGCGACCTTTAAACGTTGGTTCTGGCTTGGTTTGCAAGCCGGTACGATTTTTGGTGTCTGTTTCGTGACGTGGCTGCAGTACCAGAGTATTTATAATATTGGCGCGCTCTGCCCTTACTGTATGGTGGTCTGGTCGGTTACAATTCCGATCTTCATATATACCCTGCTGTATAACATTCGTGAAAAGCATATTGTATTGCCTTCTGGATTGCAGAGCGTTGGTCGATTCTTCGGCAAATACCACGTAGAAATTTTGGTCACCTGGTACCTGCTCATTATCCTCGCAATACTAGAGCACTTCTGGTACTACTGGTCCACGGTAATTTAACGAACCAAGCCCTTATCGTTTTACTTTCAAAAAGCCCTCGGGTTAAGTTCTCCCTTGCACTACCCTGAATTCAACTGATATACTGCCGGCAAGAAATGCGTAGAGTCATGCAACTACAATTCAGTAGCGTTACTGCCACCGTGACCGGAGGTTTTAATGCGGTTGTTTAATTTTGCTGCCGAAGGTGGTGTTCCGCTTGCTGCCGAACCGATCATTAACTTGGGTGGTTTTGGTTTCACGAATGCCATGTTTTATGGCCTTATCATGGCTGCTGTGGTGCTAACACTTTTCACCTTCGCAGCGCGTCGTAGCACGGTCAAGCCGCACAACAAGCTCGCCTTTGCGATCGAGAGCTTGGTTGAGATGGTTATTCAGCTTGGTGAAGATAACTTTGGCTCACGCAAGAAAGCGCTCAAGCATCTCCCGCTACTCCTCACGCTCTTTACCTTTATTCTATTCAGCAACCTATCTGGCCTCATTCCTGGCGTTGGAAGTATCAGTATTACGAATGACGGCCATGTATCACCACTACTCCGTCCGTTTACTACTGACCTTAATGCGACGCTTGGTATGGCAATCCTGACAATTGGAACCGTTCAGTTCTGGGCACTCCGTGAACTCGGTCTTCGCCGCCACCTAAAGCACTACTTCTCCGTTGTCGAACCATGGTGGAACCCGATGAACGCGTTTATTGGTCTGATTGAAGTTATGGGTGAGTTCATCCGTATCATTACCCTGTCTATGCGTCTTTTCGGTGTGATTTATGCCGGAGAGGTGCTGCTGCACGTTATCGCTGATCTCGGCGGCAATTTTGGCCCTATCGCAACCTTCCCTGTCTACTTGATGGAAATATTCTTTAGTGGAATCCAAGCTTATCTGTTCATGATGCTCACCATGGTGTACATGGCTAATGCAACGCATAGCGATGACCATGACGAGCATGATGAAGGAGTCACTACTGACCCCGTCAAGGTGACCGGATAATTGGTATAAGTAAGAAATAATAGGAGTTATTACAAATGGAAATTGACGCAAATCTAATCAAAGGTCTGACAATCGCATTCGGTGCTATCGGTCCTGCAATCGGTGTTGGTCTTATCGGTGCATCAGCTGTTCGTTCAGTTGGTCGTAACCCAGAGGCTCAGGGTAAGGTTCTATCAACTGCTTTCATCATGGCTGGTCTTGTTGATGCAGTTTTGGCGTTCGTACTTGTTATCGTATTCACCACTTCATAGTTTTAAGGATTAAGAAACAGTGATTACATCATTAACACAATTTGCAAGCGAGGCAGCCCACGGAGAATCAACGGGTGGTATTGCGGCGCTTGGTATTGACCTGAAGGCGTTTATCTTCCAGCTCATTACTTTTGTTGCGGTGCTGCTCTTCCTTAGGAAGTTTGTGTACCACAAATTGGTAGATACGCTTGAGCAGCGACGCAGTGCTGTTATCGGGAGTCTCGAAGCAGCCAAGCAAGCAGCTGAGGATCTCGGCAAGGCTGAAGAAAAAGTTTCAAAGCTTCTCGCTGAGGCACGCAAAGAATCTGCTGACATCGTAGCAACTGCTCATAAAGAAGCGGCTGCAATGCTTGAAGAAGCTGAAACTAAGTCTCGTAAAAAGGCAGAAGCGATTGTTGCGGAAGCTCGTACGCAGCTTGACGGTGACATCCTGAAGGCTCGCACGCAGCTTCAGAAAGAAACCAAGGCGCTCGTTGCACAAGCGACTGAGAAGATCATTGGCCAGAAGCTCAACGGTGCAGCTGATGAAAAACTCATCGAACAGGCGCTCAAGGAGGCTAAGTAGGGTATGCAGACTATTTCACGGCGTAAGATTGCAGTTCATATCGCAAACCAGCTCGCTAGCGGATCTGATGCTAAAAAAGTACTCACCCAAGCGGCGAGCTACCTGATTGAGCACAAAATTCAGAACCAGGCGGAACTACTTGTTCGTGATATTGAATCGGCCCTTGCCCGCGAGCATGGTATCGTTTTGGCGGAGGTTATCAGCGCACGTGAATTGTCGGCAGGTATTATCAAAAAAATTGAACAGTTTGTGTTGTCATCCGAGGATGCAAAACAGGTTGAGGTGAGCGCAAGCGTTGACCCCAGCCTGCTTGGAGGTGTTGTCATCCGCACGCCTCGGGCAGAACTAGACACAACTGTTCGTAAGCAGCTGAATGCATTGAAAGCCTAAGGAGGAACGAGTGGCTGAATTGAATGTTAAAGAACTATCCCGTGAACTCCAGTCAGCAATCGCTGATCTGAAGGTTCAAGGTGGACTGACAAGTAGCGGTGTCGTTACCCGTGTTGGTGACGGTGTTGCGTGGATTTATGGACTAGAAGAGTGTGGTTTTAACCAGGTTGTAACGATTGAGGCTGCTGATGGCGGCGTAGTTGAAGCCTTTGCGCTGAACCTTATGGAAGACGAAATCGGTGCCGTACTGCTCGGTGATGACCGTGAAGTTGTTGCAGGTGCTAAGGTTACCCTTACTGGAAAAGTACTTGAAGTGCCTGTTGGGCCAGAACTCCTTGGCCGTGTGGTCGACCCACTTGGCCGCCCACTGGATGGACTTGGTGATATCAAGGCTAAGCAGGTTGCACTTGTAGAGCGCCCAGCTCCTGGTGTTAAAGATCGAAAGTCAGTTCATGAACCACTTATGACCGGTCTTATGGCTATCGATACGATGGTGCCAATTGGCCGTGGTCAGCGTGAGCTTATTATTGGTGACCGTCAGACTGGTAAAACTGCGATTGCGATCGACACCATGATCAACCAGGGTCGTCAGAAGACCGGCGTTGTAAACGTCTATGTTGCCATCGGTCAAAAGGCATCAAAGGTTGCTCGCCTTGTAGAGCGTCTCCGCGAAGAGGGCGTTATGGACCAGACAATTGTGGTGGCTACCAGCCCTGCTGATCCCGCGTCACTGCTCTACCTTGCACCGTACACTGGTACTGCAATGGGTGAATACTTCCGCGACAACAAGGGCCACGCCCTTATTATTCACGATGACCTTACAAAGCACGCTGCTGCGTATCGTCAGATGTCACTACTGCTCCGCCGTCCACCAGGACGTGAGGCCTATCCAGGTGATGTCTTCTACCTTCACTCACGTCTTCTTGAGCGTTCAGCGAAGCTTTCTGATGAGCTGGGTGCAGGTTCATTGACTGCCCTGCCGATCATTGAAACGCAGGCTGGTGACATCTCTGCCTACATTCCAACCAACGTTATTTCTATTACCGATGGTCAGATCTTCCTCGAAACAGATCTGTTTAACCAAGGTATCCGTCCGGCTATTTCTGTAGGTCTTTCTGTGTCACGTGTGGGTGGTAGCGCCCAGACCAAGGCTGTTAAGTCAGTCGCTGGTACGCTCCGTCTAAACCTTGCACAGTTCCGTGAACTTGCAGCATTTGCACAGTTTGGTAGCGACCTTGACGATGACACTAAGAACACAATTAACCGTGGTCAGCGTCTTACTGAAATGCTCAAGCAGCCTCAGTACCAGCCGCTCAGTGTCTGGGAGCAAACTGCTTCACTGATCGCGGCCAACGAAGGTATTCTTGATACCGTTCCTGTTGAAAAGATCAAGGACGTACAGTCAGCACTATTGACTGAACTGAAGGATCACAAGGAAATTGCTGAACTTAACAAGGGTGACAAGCCTTCTGATAAAGTAATCGAATTGATCAAGAAAACCGCAACTAAGGTAGCAAAGGGCTTCTAAGCACTATGCATAGGCACGGCGAGCCCGCATCACCACTGCCCGAATATGACCAACCCTTGTTTGGTCTGGAGGATACTGGTCAGTTTGAAGCTAATCCACAAATTGAAGAGGAAGGCATCTTGCTTACACCAGAACAGTTTACTGCGATCTTCTACGAAGGTGGAGAGGCTGCAGAGAAAGCTAAGCAAGAATTAAGAGAGGCTCACAAAGCATCAAGAGGTCAGAATAATGGCTAGTACGCGGCAACTAAAATCACGAGTTAAATCAGTCAAGGGCACTCGCCAGATTACTAAGGCGATGCAGCTTGTTGCCGCTAGTAAAATGCGCCGTGCACAGGAAGTTGCAAGTCAAATCCAGCTCTTTAGTGACGCAGCTCGCGAACTCCTGACACACCTACGTTCCCTGCCTGATACCTTTAATCACCACCTATTTGTAGAGCGCAGAGTAGACAGTCGCCTCATCGTGCTGATTACGAGTGACAAGGGTTTGGCTGGTGCATATAACGCGAACGTACTTAAGCGCTATGCGGAAGCACTAAAAGCCGACAAAGCTGCTGGTATCAGTACTAAGACCATTTGTATTGGCCGTAAGGCTGCGCAGTTCGTGGCACGTATCAAGGACGCTGAAGTTATTGGTGTATACGAAGGTTTTCCAGAACGACCTACCGAAAACGACCTTCGCCCTATCGTCGCAACACTGATCGAACGATTTACTGACAAATCAGTCGACGCTGTCGATGTTATTTACACTGAGTACAAGAACACGATTACGCAGATTGCTTCAACTAAGCAGCTCCTTCCTGCTGGTTTCGTAGAAGCAGAAGTTAGTGAAGCGGTTGCTCAGGCAAGCTTCGAGCCATCAGCTGAAGAGGTGCTTGAGGCAACAACGCAGCGACTTATCGAAGTGCAGCTACTCCAGGCATATCTTGACTCTGGTGCATCAGAACAAAGCATGCGCATGATTGCTATGAAAAATGCAACCGATAACGCTGGTGATCTAATCGATGATCTGACACTTGAGATGAACAAGGTGCGCCAAGCCGGTATTACCCAGGAACTTTCAGAAATTTCTGGCGGCGCGGAGGCGATGAAGTAATGGTCCAACGTTTATTTGAACTCGCCGCCGAAAATCCACCAGAGTGTCCATTCACATTTGTGATTGATAATCTGGGCGAAATTGCCGAGAGCGCAGTGTCGGCGTACGAGCTGGTTGATAAAGTTGGCGAACTTGCCCTTGCACCTGTCTGCGAACAGACAGAACGGGAGTTGGTATCGCGGATCCATGATGCACGTATCTGGGGTATTGGTGTGGAGGCTATGAAATGAGTCTAGAGAATCGTCCTGGTAGAGGCGAGGGTGAGGCAGAAATACCGCCAGCAATTATCAAGGCCGCTAACGATGCTTATTTCCCCCACTTCCATGACTTAGAGAGGCAGCTTTTGAGGCTCTTCCCTGATGGTGAAGAGGTTACTGCGCTCGAAACTCAAGTGCGGAATATGGCAGAGGTAATGTTTTACGAAGGCTATATCGCAAGAGCGACAGAGGATGTGAATTATATCGAACAAGATGAGCAAGGAGAACAATAATGGCAGAAGTAGTAAAAACTAAGAACGGACAGATCACCCAGGTCGTGGGTGTGGTTGTCGACGCAGAATTTGATAAGGGCAACTTGCCTGCTATTTACGATGCACTGCACGTACAGCACGAAGGTAGCACATTGGTACTTGAGGTTGCGCAGCACCTAAGTGAAACCTCAGTTCGTGCAATTGCCCTCAGTACAACTGACGGCCTCAAGCGTGGCGACGAAGTTGTCGCTACTGGTGCGCCGATTACGGTTCCTGTCGGTGCTGATACCCAAGGGCGTATGTTTAACGTAGTTGGTGATCCCATTGATGGTAAGCCAGCTGTTACCAAGGGCAAAAAGTCTCCGATTCACCGCGAACCGCCAGCGTTTACCGAGCAGTCTAACAAGACCGAGATCCTCGAGACTGGTATTAAGGTCATCGACCTGATCGCTCCTATCGCTAAGGGTGGTAAGGTTGGTCTCTTTGGTGGTGCTGGTGTCGGTAAGACCGTGCTTATCCAGGAGCTTATTAACAACATCGCGAAATTCCACAGTGGTAACTCTGTGTTTGCTGGTGTTGGTGAGCGTACCCGTGAAGGTAACGACCTCTACCACGAAATGGAAGAGTCGGGCGTGCTTGATAAGACTTCACTCGTGTTCGGCCAGATGAACGAACCACCAGGAGCTCGTCTCCGCGTTGCGCTTACTGGTCTTACGATGGCTGAGGCTTTCCGTGATGAAGGTAAGGACGTGCTTCTGTTCGTCGACAACATTTTCCGCTTCACTCAGGCTGGTTCAGAGGTATCTGCACTGCTCGGTCGTCTTCCATCAGCTGTGGGTTACCAGCCTAACCTCCAGCAAGAAATGGGTGCCCTCCAGGAGCGTATTACGTCTACTAAAAAGGGTTCTGTTACATCTGTGCAGGCTGTCTATGTGCCAGCTGACGACCTTACTGACCCAGCTCCCGCTACAACATTCGCCCACCTTGACTCAACCATCGTGCTTAACCGTGCGCTAACTGAAATAGGTATTTATCCTGCGGTTGACCCATTGGACAGTAACTCTACGATTCTTGACCCAGGAATTGTTGGCGAAGAGCACTACCAGGTTGCACGTGAAGTACAGCGTGTCCTGCAGCGCTACAAGGACCTCCAGGACATCATCGCAATTCTTGGTATGGAAGAGCTTTCTGATGAAGATAAGCAGACTGTTGCCCGCGCCCGTCGTCTGCAGCGATTCCTATCGCAGCCATTCCACGTTGCAGAGACCTTTACCGGTACTCCTGGTCAGTACGTAAGCGTTAAAGACACTGTTAAAGATTTCAAGGCAATTCTCGAAGGTAAATACGATGATCAGCCAGAAAACTTCTTCTACATGAAGGGTAGCTTAAGTCAGGCTAAATAGATGGGTATCGAACAAGCACCAAAACAGTCATTTAGAGACGAGCTTATTGTTGAGAACGGTATTTCTGGTGTTCGGGGATACAATAGAGGAAAGTTTCACCCTATCACAACGGATATGGGTGTCGAGATAAAAGGAGATCCTAGTGATCCCACCGATAGGCCACGACTCCAACCCATTATTCCCGAGGGAATGCCTGGAGTTGAATCTAAGGACTTGCCCTATATCTGTACCTTATCACAAGAAGAACTAACCAAAGCTTGGAGTGATTTTTTTGCCATGGGTGAATTAGTTATGAGAGCCTGGAAGGAAGAATAATGAAATTACAGCTCATTACACTAACTGGCCTCAAGATGGACGAAGAGGTTTACGAGGTAATTCTGCCTACTGCTTCTGGTGAGATCGCGGTCTATCCTGGTCACGAGCCACTTGTTACAATGGCAGTTCCAGGCGTGCTTGCGGTGCGTAAAAAGCGCGGCGATATCGATGAAAGCCGTGAATACTTTGCGGTTAACGGCGGCGTCGCAGAAATAGATGCCGGTCGTTTGCGTATCCTTGTGGACGATGCTGATTCTCCTGAAGAGATCATCGAAGCAGAAGTTCAAAAGGCACTTGAGCTTGCGAAAAAGCAGAAATCCGAAGCTAAGTCACAGGTCGAGCTTGATAAGGCTCAGGCTATGATTGATCGCTCTGCGGTTCGCTTGAAAGTTGCTGGTCTTCGCCGCCACAAGCGCTAGCCCCGATTCCCTCTACGAGCATCCTAATGTGAGCAGATTCTTTAAGGGCTTGTCCAATGTCACTTGCTTCTTGGGCGGTAGCAGTAATCGCCATCCTTGTTAGTATGTATCGCAGCTCACTGGGGCTGAGATTATATGTGCCCGCTTCTTCGTCAAAGTTAAGTTTGGTAATCAAGTCAAATTCTACTGACTCGACCTGGGTTTGCATACGTTCTCTGGTGGTTGATGGGAAAGCCCGTAAGTCCTCCCATGCCCTCAGTGCTTCCTTTTCGCTAAGTAGCCCCTCCATGGTATTTGTTCCAACCAAAGGTAGTGCATGTATATTGTCGTGAATAACCCGTAGCTTAGATTGCTGTGTCATATAGCTCTCCCTTCTTGATCAAGGTATAGGCCGCTGATCACCTCAATGTCAGTACCATGATCTATTGCAGTGCCCACGCTTTCCTCTAGATCATGTAGTCGTAGCTCTTCGCTAAGCACAACCATGCCGAGTAATGCGGACGTAACTTTTGCACGTAACTGCGGATCATCGGGTGCAGCCTCTTTACTGGCGCTATCAATAAAATGAAATAAATGTGGTTTTTTGTCCTTAAGCTTGTTCCAGTCTGCTTGGGAAAAACGAGTTTCAAGATCGCGCGATTGTAGACGATTCAGTACATGGTCTACGGTTGACTCGGGAACATCAACTTCTTGGATATACCTCAGTAATTCAGCGCTTGCATCAGACATATAGACTCCTTGTAGCTTCATTATATGTCACATTGATCATGCGATTATGTGATTTGTGTCACAAAAAATAACAAAAGCGCTAGATGTAGCGCAATTGTATTTTCAATCCAAAGGAGTACAATTAAAAACTGATTTTACAATAATTTTAGGTAGGATGTATGCAAGAATCTATGACCGACACACAATTCGATATCATGAAAGTAACTGCTCACATAAGTGAACAACCGATTAAGCTTACAAAAGAAGCAAGCCCAGAAGCTGAGCTTCTGGAGATTATGAACGATGCTAAGGCCTCGCTTACAGCATATACTGAGGATACACGAGGTACCTGCATGGATGAGCGCCGTCGTACGGAGCTTAAAAGTGGTAAGCCAGCGGTAGAAGTTCGCCCTTCATTACCCGGTGGTCCAGATGTGTATCTGTTGGCCATGCGTGAGCTTACCGGTTACCACGAGGGTCAGGATTTAACTGCAAACGAGCGTGCACATGATTCTAAGATTACGTTGGATAATGAGGGTATCCTAAGTGGTGGTCACGAAGAGTGTGCTGCTGACAATCTGCTCGGTACATGGGCCGGTCAGGTTATAGTCGATAATCAAGCTGCTATTGCAGAATACACGCACCGAAAGTTTGATGAGGCTGGCCTCGAGTTTGATATGAATCTAATGAACCAGGTCTTTGAGCACGCTGCTGACATACAGGCTTCTGGTCGATACGCAGAATGGAGCGAGGAATCTTACTTCGATTTACTAGGTGCAGAAGCTGGCGAAGCGATTGAGAAGCTGGAGCACGCCCCTCACCTTGGTAAGATGATGATATGGGTTGATATCGAAGGTCAGACTATTGATCAAACAAAGATCGGTAATCGTGCATTTGAACTAAACTTGCCATATATGAAGCGCGTTGAGAATGCTGGTATCAATGGCCCTGCTGCTGAGTTGGTTCCATATGCGCGTTATGCAATCATTGGTGCTCTTGCTGCAGCACTGCCAAACGAAGAGCTGCAAGAAGGTATGCTCAGCGCCTGAGTAGTTGACACCCGTTGTCAGGAGCCCCTCTGGTAGGGGCTCTTTTATTTGGTGAGATCTGATATAAACGTACGAGTGCCCGTCGAGGTTGCGGGGTAGGTGCTGGTGTCTGGGAGATCGAGATTCTGTACCTTATCCCAAACAACTTTCACAAGCTTCTTGAACGCTTCGTATTCTTTGTCGCTAAACTGCAGAATCAGCGGTTTGGCTACGGTTCCGTCCCCAAGTGGTTCTATGAATTCGAGCCGTGCAGATTCTACGCTATATCCTGCGTAGGTGTGGCTCTTTTCAATCAACAGAATGTAGAAATAGAGCTGCTGTTTGTAGTTAAGGTACTTGCTTTCCGTGCTCCACTTGGTTGCGGGTGTACCACTCTTGAAGTCGATAATACGGACGGTCTTGTCTGCCTCGTTTATTTCTAAGCGGTCAATCTTGCCCGTTAACACTGCTCCGTCCAGTACAACGCCTTCTTTTCTAAAGTCTACTTCTGCTTTGGCATTTGTTTGGAGATCTGCTGCTTTGGCTGTCAGGTATAGGCGCAGCGCGTGGCTACCGCGTATCTTGAGATTCTCGCGGTCGGCTTCTTCTAGGTGACTATTATTAATGCGCATTTCAAAACGGCGAATAACCGCATCGATACTCGGATATTTATCACCCCCGCCCTTTTTCTGATACCATTCCAGGCTGTTATGCAGTGCATCACCGTAAATACTGTCAGGTGATTGGGCCTGCGGGAAGCGCAGCAGTGTGCCAAGTAAGAACGCCTGAGGCCCAGCGTATTCTAGGTTGGTGAAGGTGTTAAGGTGCGTCGGACTCATGACGTACCGTTCCAGGTGACTACTCAGGAGGCTTCTCAGATCAGGTGACAGAATTTGGTACCTGCTGTGCCAGAGCGTATCAACGTCTTGGCGAACTACTTCTTCGGGACGTTCAATGGTAGTGACAATGTCATTGCCGGCTGGCAGTACCTGACTTCGGCGTACATTATCAATCGTTGATTCTTGGATATATTTTGCGGCGATAGTGGCTTTGCCGTTTTCTTTGCTGGCGTAGCTACTAATAAAGAGTCCGTGTTTTGCGCGTGTCACTGCAACAAACAGTAGGCGGCGTTTTGTATCCTCCGTAGAAGAGTCATGGGTGATGTACTGGAGGTTTGCCGGCAGGCTGATCTTGCTATTGCCGCCACCTGATTTGCTGCCCCAAACATCATCATGCATGGACGGCAGAAACACATATTCGTATTCCAGCCCCTTTGATTTATAGACGGTTTGCAGTACCACAGCTGACTTTGCCTGAGCAATAGGGTGTGTGTTGACGAGCGGCTGCTCTGCCTCCTGATACGTATCATAAAGCCTGACCAGGTCCTCGATCGTGAGCTTATTTTCTGACTGAGCTTGCTTATCACGCAGATGTGATCGGATGACACTGAGGTGCGAAATTGCTTCATAGAATTCCTGCGGCGAACTTGCCTGGGCATTTTCTCCGAAATAGTAGCCTTTAAGTGGAGATGTAAATGACGTATTCTTGTCGTAATCTACCGGCTGCGCGCCTGTCATGTGGTCGAGCATGTGTTCAAGCGACAATGTCTGGGCAAGTGAGCCGAGGTGCAAAATAAAAGTGGTAGCTGCTTCAGTTTCTGGCTTCTTGAGCGCCAGCTCCGTCCATGTAAGCTTACTATCAAATTTTTGACGATAGTGTTCCCAATTGAGTTCCCAGATATCTTTGGTATTAATTTGCCAGTACGGCAAACTGAGCAGCTGCGATAATAGCTCGTCTAACTGATCAAAATGCTGCTTTGACGCTGCTAGTATGGTCCGGGCGAACAATAATAGTCCATCTATAATAGGCGTTTCAAATATATTCTCACGCTTTTCATAGATAACCGGAATCTCACGCTGGTCTAAAAATGGCACAAGGTCCTCTAGGATTGAGTGTTTCGGTGCGAGGACGGTGATTTCACTCGGATCAGTGCCTGCTGTAATGAGCTCTTTGATCTGATCTGCGATCCAGCCGTATTCACTGGCTTGCGACGCAAATTCATGGCGTGCAATTTGTGCATCTGTCGGTAGATCGTGGGCCGCGGCTTCGATCGTTTTAGTGATATTTTGTAGGTTATGGTGAAGGCGCGATTCAATCTGGTCTGCTACCTTATGCGCAACATGGAGAATGTTTGCATGTGAACGGTAGTTTTGGATCAGGTTGATGGTAGATACATCCCTAAACGCAGACAAAAATGCCAGCATGTTGCCAATGTCAGCGCCCTGGAACGCAAAGATACCCTGATCATCATCGCCAACTGCCATGATGTTTGGTCGGCCTTCATGTACGGGGTGATCGGCAAGTTCTTTCACTAGCTTGAATTGGGCGGCGTTGGTGTCCTGAAATTCGTCTAATAAGATGTACTGATACTTTTCCTGGAGGTTAAACTTTAGCTCTGGCTTGTTTTGCAGTGCATCGATCGTGCGAATGATCATGTCGTTGAAATCATACTGCCCTGCTTTTTCAAGCGCAGCTTGGTACTTTTCATAGATGTTCGCGAGTGACGCAAGTTTGTCAGCTGACTCTGGCTTGGTGAAGCACCATGTATCGGTATCATTTTTGTAGAGCCACGCATTCTTCCAGGCTGTTAAGGGCTTGGTGGATTTGTCTGCGGCCGCCAATTCCAGTGCTGCGGTTAGTTGAGAGGCCGCCAGTCGGCACAGTTCAGAGTCTGAGCCGTTTAAGCAATCCAGTACGTCTTCGAATAGTGCCGCAGCACTATCTGCTTTGCGCGGCATCTGTTTCATGTCGGCCAGTATTGTGTGAATTTGCGGCGATAGTTCAATGGTAGCCTTTTTGTTATCGGCTGCAATTGTAATAAGTTCACTCGGTGATAATGCCGCTTGCTTACAGTCTGATATAGCCCCGACGACGCTTTTTACATAGTACTTTGCGTTGTAGAGTGGGTCGCCGTACGGAAGCTTTGTAATGATGCTACTCAAAATCTCTAGCTGCGTGATCTCGTCAATCGGTCGTTCCATGCGGGTATCTTGACCAGTTTCAAGGTCAATATGCTCAAAGAATTCCGGATAGCTCTTGATGATTTCACTCGCAAAACTGTGGTACGTCCCAATATTTACATCATATGCCTGATCGCCAATCATGCTGGTCAAGCGCTCTCTCATATTTAGTGCGGCCGCATCCGTAAACGTTAGACAAAGGATGCTCTGCGGTAAGGTATCTGTCTTCTGTAGAATATTTGCGACGCGCGCACTGAGGAGCTGTGTCTTGCCTGTGCCGGGTCCTGCGAGCACCAAAAGCGGTCCGTCAATACTGTCGACGGCTTCGCGTTGACGGTCATTCAGTCTCTTGTATATTGCCTCAAACTCACTCATTGCATATATTGTACCGTTTTTGACCTGAGGAAAATACTTGCGGACATGAAATAGCAGGACTATTATTACAACATAAGCAAAAGGGGGTTCTATGGAAAGGGTTCGTGGAATTGAAAATAAGCTTGCAGATTTGTTCAAGGATTTGCCAGCGCTACCTAAGAGTGCAAAGAAAATAATCGTAGAGTACTGGCCATATGTTGTGCTTGTAATTGGCATATTACAACTGGCGACCGCATGGTCACTGTGGCGCTTTTACGACAACGCAAACGAATTCGTGGGAGGCTTGGGCTCGTATATTAGCGCCTATACAAATGAAGCGATTGGATTTTCTACGCTCGATAAAGTAGCTATATTCCTGAGTATCGCTATTCTTGCAGCGCAGGCGGTCGTACTACTTATGGCCTACGGTCCATTAAGGGCACGTGAACGTAGGGGTTGGGACTTGCTCTTCCTTGTAGCGCTAAGCCAAGTCGCCTATTCAGTACTTGCGGCGTTTATTGATGGACGCGGTTTCGGTAGCCTGATATTCGGGCTTATCGGCGCAGCAATCGGATTTTACTTCTTGTTCCAGATTCGAGAGTTTTACGGAACAAAGTCAGCGGCCGCAAAAGCATAATTACGGCCTATACCTGAATATTAAAATACTCCCTGGACAACATAGGGAGTATTTTAATTGGTTGAATTTTAGAGATTACTTTGGGGTTAGTTTTCTGCTCGCTTTAGTCTTGCGTCACGTCGACGGATTAAGTCTTCTGCGCGAGCTTGCCAGTTGCTCGAAATCTCCTCATACAAATCATCGAATGACATTGCGTCCTTGGTGCTAACGTTTCTGAGTATACTTTTACTCATGTGAGTTCCCCTTTTCTTTGATTGATGGTACTGCTATGCTATATGACTTTTGCTGAGCAGGCAGTGAAATAATTCACAAGTTCTGCTTATGCTTATCTCAGTTAGTACAAAAGATATTGATTCCAGCTTTGTGTCTGGTGCTCTTTTCGCTTGTTGATGTGCATGTGATCTTTATTGAATTTCATGAACGCCCCCTTCTCTACTCCAAATACATCATAGAGTCTTTTCAGGTATGGCTCAGTGACATTTCTTACGGCCCGGCTATTAGAAAATCTACCATAAGCGGCTCGCCACGGGAGTAAAGGTGCGTTATACTGATATAAGCTAATTTGCAAATCTATGGGCTTACATACACCAAGACAAACACGAAGACCGGAACTAGTGCGGAGCGTCAGCTACCCTTACCAGGTTCACGGTACCCGCACCGCTCCGCCGCGGCCAAAGCGTTTCTGGAATACTGGCAAAGTGCTCGTTGCCATATTCGCGGTCGGCCTAGCCGGATTTTTGTTTTTATCCCCGGGTGGTAGTAACGAGCACACGCTTGAAGCGAGCAGCAACTCACAGACGCCGCAGAAGGAAGCATTACCGCCAGCACCAAAGCAGCTTGATCATACTGCCTTTTCTGCAGAGATCAATGCGGTTATTGCGGAATACAAGTCTGTAGATATTGGCGTATCCTGGATTGATATCGAAACGGGCGATTCGCATGATTACGGGGTTCAGGATCCCTTTGTGGCGGCCAGTACCGCAAAGCTTCTAACCGCAATTGCCTTTTTGCATGACGTCGAAAATGGCACAAACAGTCTGAACGACACAGTGGGCTCTCGCTCTGCTAAGGCTGCGCTGGAGGCTATGATTGTGAAGAGCGACAATGATGCTTGGCACGACTTCAACAACACAGTCATGAGTCACGAGGAACTAGCAGAATATGCCAACAAGATTGGCTTTAGTAGTTACGACCCGGACAAGAACACTATTACGCCCGGTAGTCTCGCAAAGCTATTGTCCAACTTTTATCAAAAACGGCTCCTTAACGAAGAACATACTAATTTACTACTGTCATACATGAAGCAAGCCTATGAGGCGCAGGTGCAATATATTCCGGACCTGGCACCCAATGGTACAACCGTATATCACAAGCCTGGCTATCTAAAGGACCGTATGCATGATGCTGCCATTGTTGATAATGGCGGACGGCCTTATGTGCTGGTGATCTTTACGAAGTCCCGGACTGGCGTCTATGATCCAACGGTAGGCGCAGATATCTTTACTCGTGTCGCAAAAGCTTCTTTTACCTCTTTCAATCAGTAAGTTGATATAATTCATCTATGAAAGCAGATGCTCATATCAAAACATCGCGCGCCGTTGGGGCTGAATTTGTGCGCCGCAAGCTAACTGGCGTTACGGTTATTATCGCTATTCTATCGGCAGTATTTTTGGGACTAGGAATCTGGCTCACGACAATCAGTAGCTGGTGGTGGATACTCTTGATCGTAATCATTACGTGGATAATTCTCGGGACAATATTACTGACTATAGCTTGGTTTGCTGCCCGGCTCCTACGTCCTACTATGACTGCCGATCAAAGACATGCTGTTAGTGATTTTGTCGACAAGATAGAACGAGTTTCGGAGACAGTACAAATAACGCCGTTCATGATTTTCTTTAGAATTCTAAAGGACATGCTTCGTCCTACGGAAAAGCCTTTCATCCGCCAAATCGCAGCCGACAGTACATCCCTGCATAGCGATTACATCGCGCTCGCGAGACTATTTGGTTAAGACTTCTTCAGTCTGATGCTGAGGCCGATTCCACCGAACTCTTTGCAAATAAATACTGGGCGTTCTGGCGTGCTTTGCGTAGGATCATATCGATAGTTTAGGTCATTGAACTCTGTAATCTGGGCTGTTTCGGTAATCCTATTTTTAATCATCCAGTTTGCAAAAGCACCGCGTGCTATTTTGGCATGTACGGTAACAAAGGTTGGCTCGCCTGTTTTTGGGCTGATAGTCATAAAGGCGGGTGTTATGAGGCGTTCTTTGTCTATAAATGGAGTTAGTACCTTAGAGTATTCGACCGCTGTGAGGTTGAGAATTGGCCCAGATTCAGGTAACTGTTTTGCGACAGTGTCACCCCAAAACTTATACAGGCTAATGTAGGGCTCATCTGGAAACCTATAGCCCATTTCGAGCCGATACGGACGTATGTCATCGAGCGGTTTCAATATTCCGTATAGTCCAGACAAAATTCTTAGATGCTTTTGTGCAAACGCGGCGTCATCACTGGTCCACTGTCCCGTTTGTAAACCGCTATAGATATCACCCACAAAACTATTTACGGCAGATCGCCCGGACGGATCTGTAGACCAATGAGCGAAGGTTTGATGGGTCTTCTCTGCTAACTGTTCAGATACTGCCATACATTTCTGTAGTTTCTGTAGTGGTAGCTTGGCAATATAGCCCGCAAGCTCACTCGCCTGATCGAGTAGCTGCGGCGTACTAGTTGGTTTATGAATTAACACGTCATCACGCATCGTCTTGGAAGTATGTAGCAGAATAATCATTTACCTAAGCATAGCAAATAAATGCCGCCTGCCACTCCGGGAATTGAGAAGGTTGCCCCTATAAGGTATACTGCTATGCAAATGCTTAGTGTTCTAAAACCCATCACCGAGAAGTCGCTGCAACCTGTCGCGCACTTGCTTCGCAATGTAAACCCAAACTTTATTACATTATTGGGACTGATCTTCCCAGTGCTATTTCTTGTATGTTTAGTAAACGGAGAGTATCTGTTGGCGCTCGTAGCATTCATTTTTAATGCAGTTGATCTATTAGACGGTCTGGTGGCGCGTGCCCAGAACAAGGTAACTGCTTTTGGTGGCTTCCTTGATTCAACGGTCGATCGTTTCGCTGACTTCGTAGTCATTGTAGCCTTCGGTTTTGCGGGTCTGGTTGGCTGGGAGATTGTACTGACGGTTGTATTGCTCACTTACCTAATTAGCTACATTCGTTCCCGGACCGAACTTGCGGCAAAAGGTAAACTAGTAGCCAGTGTTGGCATTATGGAACGCACGGAACGTCTTGTCCTGATCTTTGTCGGTCTTGCAGTATATGCCGTATGGCAACACGTTGAACTATTTGATCAGAATCTTATTACAATAACTTTCTTGATCCTATTGATCCTATCGGCAATCACCGTAGGCCAGCGAATTATGTTTGCCTACAAGAAGCTTTAAAAAATGAGGTGGGTATATTTTTCGTACTCTTCTAACTTGTGATAATAAGTTACATCGAATCCAGCATCTACACATCTTAAGGTTATGGGTACAATTTCAACAGGATTTTATAAGTTAAAGTTGGGTGCCGTGGGCCTGGCTAGTTTATAGGCTTGCTTCCTTTGTTGCTGCTCTTCTATAAACTCGCCATAGGATTGGTGCCGGTTCTTTCTCTGTAATTGAACCGGATTTCATTGCGATTATCCTCTCATAATGCCGTTTCAAACAATCGTGAATAGTGGTTTTCTACGACAAGCGTAATGGTATCGTTCATATTCTGGACTAATTCTAGGTGTTGCTGGGGGGTGATGATTCGGGTATTTGCATCAAGAATGCTGACACCGCACTCGCCAATCATAGAGCCCTTAAGGCGGACTCGCTCCACCCATGGAGAGATTGATACCTCATCCACTCGTTCGTCTCCCTCTCGTTCTCCGGGGAGTTCAACGTCTCTCACGACTTGTGTGAGCAGCGAGATAGTGTCTTCTTTTTTGCTTCCATTGTGTACAAGCTTTGCGCGAACGGCGTAGTCTCCGTTATGAGCTTCTGTTTCATAACGCACACTTTCTGATTCGACTGGTTTGCGGTGATGAAAACTTGCCTTAAGGCCGCCTAGTTCTTGTTGCTCCAAATATCTGATGTTGCTTAAGAGACTAATTGCCTCACGACACATAGACTCTTCTATATTTCTAATCTGTTCTCTAGTTTCGAGTTCTGGATGGCTTTCTGGCGTGCCATGGCTAAGTGGTGGCATATAAATATCTCCCTTTTAAGTTAAACCTACACTACCACCATTTTCTGTTATTAACAATATCATGTGGCTTTTACTGTCTGCATCCTGCGTAAGGTCTCTCTATTACTCCGTACGTACGGTTATTACATACCCCCTAGCTTTAATAAATTTGGGATATTAAACACCTCAGGCATGTGTAATATGTAAAGTCTACTTTACATATATATCTATAATTGATAGGATAAAAATGTAAACATAACTTTACATAGTAAGGAACAATATGAACAAAAATGTCAGCAAAGAACCTCAATCAGCTAAACGATATTTTTATCCAAACATTTATTACCTTCTCGCGGTTTATACTTTTATCGCCACGATAGTAATACTGTTTTTCCCTGTCGAGGCAAGTTGGGATAGTGTATTTGGGGCGGGTATCGTTGGGCTATCGATACTAGTGATGTCACTCGTTGCTGGGCCGGTCGGGAATACAAAGACGATTGAAAAAAAATGGCTCAAGGACGCAGCTGCATCAAGTTTTGTGATCGCTTTCGGATCTATAACAATCGGCACGTTACTGGCATTGTTTGACGTCATTGGCTGGCAGCTTGCGAATTTTGCGACGATCGCAATTATTGTCATAGATTTTATTGGCAAGCTGGTCATCGTGAAAAAAAGAGAGTCGTAATGAATAATAGAGTTAAGGAATATCGCACAGAAATTGGGCTAACTCAAGAGCAGCTTGCCGGTAAAGTTGGCGTCAGCCGACAGACGATTATATCGATTGAGAAGAATAAGTTTGACCCAAGTCTTTCTCTGGCATTTGAATTAGCAAGTGTATTAAAAATATCGATAGAGAAACTTTTCTCTCGTTAATAACTCACTGGATAAAGAGAATAGCTGTTGGGTAAATAGTAGCTGACAAAAACAAGCAAAAAGTTTGCGTAAATAATGGAATGGTTCAATGAAGGATAGTCACCCATGCTGGTAAAAGTTGCTAGTGGTCTCGTGTGCCGCCCAAGTCCTTGGTGTCATATAGTAATAGGATCCTTGATTTACGATATAATTAGCACATGACCACAGAGATCATCATAGCTATCATATCTGGCATTGTCGCAATCAGTGTGGCCTTCATTAGCAAAACTGAAGTCTTTGCCAGAAAGCACTACGGTATAAAAAAAGATCTCGAGCTCTTTGGTCTACTTCCTAAAAACTCGGCGCAGAAAGTCGCGCTTTTAAACCATATCGATAAAAGCGTGAACAAATATATAAAAGAATCAACTCAGCATCGGCGGGATGGGACGGAGATCGCAATTGGGCTTATCTTTACGCCAATCGGGGCTTACCTTTCCTGGTTTTTCTATTCACTAGGGGCTTGGTGGCAACTAGGATACGTTATCTCGGGTTTTGTGCTGCTAATAGGTTTATATGGGATGGTTAGTGGGCTACGTAGCGCAGAGCGAGACGAAAAAGGTAGAATAATACCAAAGAAAAAACACCCATCTACTGCAAGCAAATAAGTGCTTTCTTTTGCTTTGCCGTTCTCTGGCGAACTTCGAAACTATGTAAGTTCAGCCTGTGCAAATTCTACATATTCCATGAGCGGTGTTCGCAAAAGAGCTTGAAAGTCACGCTTCTCAGCTAGTGCTAAGCTTGAAACGACATAATGTCCAATCGCGTATACATCATCAAGCTCTTTGATATTCCCGTACAATACGTCATAGCTCTCGAAGTCAGCAGTTGCTTCAGGGTCTAAGAGCAGTCTCACCCCCTCTTTAATACCTAGACGATACTTATAAAAGCCTCGTGCTAATATGTTCGCATCTGGATTTTCGAGCACTTCCGCACTTCTTGCGATCCCTTCTTGAATTGCTGAGCTAAAGTGGTTATACGGTTTTGCTTCTGCCGATTCATTACCAAACTTAGGATTGCATCGGTAATGCGCAATATGGCCAAGTTCATGCGGGACAGCACGATAAAGTGATTCGGCAATCTCGGCCGTAGTAGCATCTGGGTTAATCATGAAAGCAATACTGTTTTCTGAGCCATTTGCCCATGCATGGACAGGGTGATCTCTGTCGTGCTTACCTGGTGGGCGCATTACGGCAAGATGAAGCCTGAGTGTGTCAATATTGTCTAATGATAGCATCGCCTGAGCATACCCCAGGCCACTGATAATTGAGTCAGAAATAACCATTGCGGCCTCTTCGCCATAAACAACGCATGCGTCTTCAAGAAAGCCATTACCTCCGTTTTCTTCTGGAACAATAAATCTTTCGGTCATCCAAGATATTTTGTCAGCTTAGCAATTATTTTGCGAGCATAAGCAAAACAAAAAAACACTTTGCTTTCACAAAGTGCTTATGCTTGGCTGCCGCTTATTGACGAACTTCGAACTATGAGTAAAGGGTGTTAGTCAGTGTTTTTGTGGCTATCTCTTCTGGATCACGCTGATCTTTAGAGAGTAGACGCATTACATCTTCGCCTGCCTTTTTAGAACGCGTAAACGAAAATGATTGCTCAGTGTTCACTATCTCCTCTGGATCACGCTGATCAATGTTCTCAAAGTGTTGTGGCTTCATAATTTACTTTATACCACAAAAATACTAATTTGTACATGATTTATGCTTGATGAAGCTCGTTAGTGGAGTCAGGGATAGGCGAAATGCTATTTATTGTCAATGTGATTCTTGAATGAATTCATATGACGGCCTTAAGGGTCGCTTTTCTCCTGCCTTCCGGCGTTACGAGCAGTGTGCAAATGTGCTAGTCCATGGGCCATCATCAAGGCTTCAAGTGCGATGAACGGTGAATGTAGCAGAAGGCCTAAAGTTTCATCTATAGAAGGTAGTTCCTGCTGATCTAGGCCAGCACGAATATCTTCTATAACGTTTACTTCATGAGGCATCGAGTATGACAGCCCTGCCATGGACAGTCCAGCGAACACTGCGCTCCCAATGCCGTACCTAAGTTTGGCATAGCGCAGCTCCGGACTATTTGGCTCAAGGGTTTTGATAAGTTCGTTAGGTGCTGGATAGCCTTTGCGTGCTGCAATGAATATATATCTTAATCCTTCACGGAATCCCATGGCATCAGAGTTGTTATTCTTAAACATGTAGCTTATTATGTGACATTAATATCTGTTTGCAACCATAACCAAGACAAAAACCTCTGCTAAATCACAGAACTCAAATGCTTAAGGCTACACTAGTGGACGAAAGTCGAACTAGGCGCTAACTTTATCAATTAAACTCTTTCATTTTGTTGGTGAAGCGATGCATATGAGGGTCTAGCTCATCAATATTTGACTTCAGTATTTCTTCGGTGGTTTGCCAACGGACGCCATTCATCTCGCCAGTGTCAAAATCCAAACCAGCATCAAGACTACCTTTAATGATGTACCATAGACTAACATCAGTATGTACTCCTGCATTCCTAGTCTCAGTGACAGTAACAAAGAACGGGTCATCACCAAATATAGTGCCGAAGTCTGCGTTGATCTTTAACTCCTCTTCGGCTTCACGGACTACAGTATCGCGGGGGTCTTCATCTATATCAACATGTCCGCCAGTTGGGAGCCAAAGTCCTGCTTTGATGTGGTCAATCAACATTAGAGACTGGGCTTGTGGATCGTATAGCACAAAGTACGAAACAAGATGTTTTGGTGGATTATCCGGTTTACTAATGCGAAAAAGTGGAGAGCCGCTGTCGATCCACTCCAAGACATCCTCTTTATGCTTCTTTTCTAAGACATCAAAAGGTTTAATGGATTCAACGGCATCTCGTATTTTTAGTCGGGAATCAGCCATGGATACATCATAGCAAAATAAAAACACTCTGCTCCCGTAAATTATTATGATCGACTTACTTCTGGTAGATGCAATTTACTAAATTAGTGGAACGGTTCAGCTAAATGCAGTTTAGTAGCTGTTCGAGCTGAATAATATCCTCTCTGTCGGTATAGTACTGTCTACTGCGCGGTGGACAGTACTCGGCGGCTATTACCATGAGTTCGCTCGCAAGCATAGCAAGCTCTGAGGGGTTTCGCAGGCTCTCAGTGGCGAATGAAAATAATTCAGGCATAACTGCTGGCTCATCGTACGGCACAATATCTATGCCAAAGGAATTCACTGTAAGTAGTAAGCCGCTCGTATGGCTGAGGGGGTGTTGCCAATCTATGGTTATCTTAGTTGATGCAATCGTGTTACGCAGGCCTTTAAGTGCAAGGTGTTCACCCACAAGGTTGCCATCAAGTGATATCAACTCCGTAGCGTCATCTACGGTCTGATCGAATGTTTTACCAGTATCAATACTGTCACGGACAATTTTCTCGAGTGTAGAATGGCCGCCAACATTACCCCTTCGTTCATCTTCCCGACGTAGCGCAACTGAGCTACCTGATGGGTACACGATGTTTAGCTCACCGCCAGGACTCCATTCTCGTGCGGTGAGCACACGAAGTGCTCTAGGTAGTTGTTCGCCCGGAATCTCGTTAGATCGAGCATATGTCACATACTCAAAATGTCCATGTACCCAATGTGCCAACTCCGAGGCATACGCCACATTGGACGCATCGTCGTGATCCGTAAAATTACGCCGCTTAAACATATCGCGCAGTAAGCGAGCATGCTCCGTATCATTTACCTCTACGTAATTGAGCCAATTCTCCATGTCTCCCGTGAACATATCCATAATTCGAAGTATATCGCCTTAAAAGTTACATGCAAGCATAACCAAAAACTGTCCTACTTGACAGTGTAAATGACTATTCAGTCGGGATCTGGTCAAATTTATTAGACTCGAAAAAGTTTATGATTTTTGAGAGAGTAGTATCGCTGTCCCTCTCTCCTCTCTCTATTCGAGACAAGTATGCGGAAGTAATGCCCATTTGTGCTGCAACTTGTTCCTGGGTTAGGCCTCGACGGATACGCTCATGGCGTAGTCTTTCGTGGGGAGCCCCATATATGGAGCGCGCCAAAAGATTCGATAGGCCCAGATCCTCCATGGCTTCTTGGAATGAAGTGAGGCTTTCATTGTATTCATCACTGCCTGCCTCGGCAAGCGCTAAGCGACCTGCACTTTGAGCAAGAGCGGCTGCTCGCTGCGATACTTCCCCCTCAACAATAAGGGAAATTTCCTCTGTGGTTGGTAACTCGCTGACTGCTTTGCGGATCTCGGCTACAGACTGACTAAGACTAGCGAGCTCTGCGAAGGTTAAGCTAGACACTTGATCGCCAGCATTTGAGTTGATTTCGTTTGACATACTGGAAGTTTAATATATTAGTTATTATTTGCAAGCATAAGCAAAACAAAAACACTCTGCTTCCGCAAAGTGCTTATGCTTGGCTTCTGCTTATTGACGAACTTCAAACTAGTTTTGAATATTAGAGCAAGCTATGCTCAAGCCTCATCTGTTCGTAACTGTGCGCTCGCTAATACAATTTTTTCAAAATTACGTAAACTACGAGTACGTAATTCGTGATCTGTCACTACTAATGCTCCTACTGCAGGACAACCGAGGATCCTATGATCTCTTCCCCTTATTCCACGTTTTTCAAAGCGCTCTGTGGGTTCAGTACATGCATTGATACGTGACTCAATGGCTGTATCCGCTAGGTTGTCCGATGGAAGGTACATCGGTTCTGAAAAACCGCCAAAATCATCTACTAAGCTGCCTACATAACCTGACTCATTTGCGCGATTACTCCATTTATAGGCTCTGAATCTGTAAGGGCCAGCAATAAATCCACTCATCTCTTCCTTCATCGAGCCCTTCATCGGACACTCTTCACAAAACTTTGTCATTTCATCACTCCAAACTTACATACTTTGTAGACTAAAGAATTAGATACCTTGATGCAAGCATAAACAAAAACACTCTGCTTTTGCAAAGTGCTTATGATTGGCTAGGGCGGAGGGATTTCGACCTACTTTCAGCAGGCCCGCAACTTCTGCTTTGAAAACAAGTTTTCAAGTGAAGATTGCCTTGCAAATTGCCACTGGCAATTTTCACCCCGAATGCTTCAGTCGGGAGTTTGAATTCATCAAGTCATTGAAAAAGCCCAGACTTGCTGGACTCTTTCAATGGCTAGGGCGGAGGGATTCGAACCCCCGAATGCTGGTACCAAAAACCAGTGCCTTACCACTTGGCGACGCCCTAATATGTCGTGGTGAATTACAGGTGTAGATTCTACCGGAAAATTAGCAACAATACAATCTAAAATGCACTTCCCACAAGTGGTAATGGTTATGTATACTTACAGGTAACGTATGAGGGTAGTAGAACCACACGCTTTTAAGAGCGTGAAGCATCCAAAGAAGCGCGGCAAGTCTGCGCTTGTTCCATTTGTGATCGTGATTGTTCTGGCTATTTATGTCGCTGCTATGATGGGCCGCGCGCTGCCATTGGCAAAGGCCACTCCGCAGCCTACCCTGCCTACCAAATCTCAATCAGTATCCGTTAACTGGCCAAGCTACGGTCAGGCTGCAATTGGCGCCGTGGGATATGGCGTGCTCGGCAAAAAAGGTGAACAAAAAGCCTTGCCAACGGCTAGTGTCGCTAAGGTTATGACTGCCCTCGCCGTTCTAAAGCAGCGTCCATTAAAAGTTGGTGAGAAGGGTCCGACAATCACGATTACGCAAGATGATGTCGACGAGTATTACCGCACAATAGCCATGGATGGATCAAATGTACCGGTGCAGCTTGGTGAGGAAATCACGCAGTATGAGGCGCTGCAGGCACTGTTACTCCCCTCTGCTAACAACATGGCATACACCCTAGTTAAGTGGGCGTATGGGTCAGAAGAAAACTACCTGCGATTTGTGAATAACTTTGCGAAATCACTGGGCATGGAGAACACTAACTTTGACGACGCGAGTGGCTATTCGCCAAAAACAGTTAGTACCTCATCTGACCTAGTCAAGCTCGCCGTAAATGCCATGGACAACCCTGTTATTGCAGAGATTGCATCACAGCAGGAAGCGACTATTCCCGTCGCTGGCCGTATCTACAACGTGAATATGCTGCTTGGCCGTAACGGCATTGTTGGCGTAAAGACTGGTAATACTGAAGAAGCTGGTGGCTGCTTCATGGCAGCTGCGGTGCGTGAAGTTGGCGGTAAGAAAATCATCGCTGTCAGCGTTATCATGGGTGCTCCGAATCTTGGTGCGGCACTGCGGGATTCAGTGCCCCTCGTAAACTCTGTTTTGAACGGATTTTCTGAGGTGACAATTGCAAAGGCTGGTCAACAGGTTGGTACGTACGAACAAGCTTGGGCAGATTCCATTCCACTGACAGTCGAATCTGACCTAAAAGGCATCATCTGGCAGGATTCTTCTGCAAGTACAGAACTAACACTCGATGACCCTAAGGCATTTGCAAAGGCAGGATCAAGGGTGGGCACCATCAAGGCTAATACGGGACGTGATACGGCTCAGAGTGCAGTTGTAATTTCGAAAGATGCGTCCGAGCCTACAGTTCTGTGGCGACTGATGCCCCGATTCTAGTTACGGCCAATATTACCGCTGTAAATCTACGGTAAATGTATTACAATAGGCGGCAATGAGCGATAAAAAGAAGCGTAGTCCAGAAGACTACATTGTGCCACTGTATGTCAACGGTCTGAATGGTCGTATGCTACGTATGCCAAACAAGGATAAAAACCGCGAGATTCTGTTCGTGTATGGGCATCACTCTACAATTGAACGTTGGTGGGGTCTGATTCAAGTACTTGGGGATTACGGTACTGTGACAGCCCCTGACCTTCCGGGGTTCGGCGGCATGGACAGTTTCTATAAGATCGGTAAAAAGCCAGATCTCGATACAATGGCGGATTATCTGGCTACGTTTATTAAAATGCAGTACAAGCGCCGCCGCGTTTCAATTGCTGGGCTGTCGTTCGGATTCATTGTCGTAACGCGCATGTTGCAGCGCTACCCTGACCTGGCCAAGAAGGTTGATCTGCTGGTCAGTGTGGTAGGTTTTGCGCACAAGGACGACTTTACGTTTACTCGTAGTCGTCATACCGGTTATGTACTTGCAGCCCGTGCATTGTCCCACAAGCTCCCATCTATTTTCTTTAGAAACGTACTACTGCATCCTTCACTGCTCCGTGCGGCGTATGCCAAGACACATAATGCTAAACACAAGTTCAAGAATACGAATAAATCAGAATTCAACCGTATGATGGATTTTGAAATTCATCTCTGGCATGCAAATGACGCACGAACGCACATGGCGACCACGGTTGAAATGCTAAACGTAAATAATCTCAAGAAGCGAGTTGATTTACCTGTCTGGCATGTGGCTGTCGCCGGCGAGAAATACTTTGACAATACAATGGTCGAACAACACTACCGAATTATATTTAGTGACTTCAATGTCGCCATGTCTAAGCTTGATAACCATGCCCCAAGCATTCTGGCAACTAAAGCCCAAGCTTCCCCGCTTGTTCCAAAAGAAATCCGCAAAGTACTGTCGAAGTAAGCTCGCAATTTCACTTCCGCTTCGGGTATACTGTATACAAGATGAAAATAGGATTGTTTTCGCCCTATGACATGTTCAAGGGTGGCGGTGTGCAGGAGCATATACTCGCTACCCAAGCTGAACTGCGCCGTCGTGGCCACGATGCGATTATTTTGACGCCTCAGCCGCGGAGTTATAAGGGCGAGGCCCCAGAGCACATGTTATTCATTGGTGGCTCTGCTGATTTTAAGTCCCCAATGCATACAGTTGTGCAGGTTTCTGCAACCGGTAGCATAGAAAAAATCGATGAAATCTTAACGAGGGAGCAGTTTGATGTGCTGCACATTCATGAGCCATGGATCCCAATTGTTAGTCGCCAACTGCTCAGCCGCAGTCAATCGGTAAATATCGGCACCTTTCACGCGCGTCTCCCTGATACCCGTGTCAGCAAAACGATCGAGCGCGTTATTAAGCCGTATACCAAATCAATTCTCAAATACATCGATTTCTTCACGGCCGTGTCTGATCCTGCTGCCCAGTACCTTCGTCACCTGGCGGATGTAGACGTTAACATGATTACCAACGGCATTGATCTAAAGAAATATCGTCCAGATCCAGAAGCAAGCTTTGATAGGCCAACAATTTTCTACGTAGGGCGCCTAGAAAAACGCAAGGGCGTAAAGTATCTCCTCAAGGCATTCAAATTGCTGCAGCAGCGCATGCCTGATGCGCAGCTCCTGATTGGTGGTGCGGGCCCAGATAAAGAAAAGCTAGAACAGTACGCGCTTGAACAAGAGATTCCGAACATAGAATTCCTCGGTTACCTGGATGATGCGGAAAAGATTCGTATTATGCAGAAAGCTGATGTGTTCTGTTCCCCTGCGCTGTACGGCGAAAGCTTTGGTATTGTGCTGCTCGAGGCAATGGCATGCGGCACACCAACCGTTGCGGGTTCTAATCCAGGTTACGAAACGGTGCTCAAAGAAACGGGTGCGCTCGGCATTGTGAATTCCAAAGACGCGTCGGAATTTGCTCGTCGGCTTCAGATCTTTTTGACTGATCAAAATTTTAAGAAACTATGGCAAGGATGGGCCAAAACCTACGTAAAACAGTTTGATTACCGTCACATTGTTGATCAGTACGAGGATTTGTACAACAAAGCCTGTGAGAACAAGAGTAGTCGTGGCAAAGCAGCTTAAGATTGGGTTTGTGCTTGATACGTCACTGGATCCACCAGACGGTGTCCAGCAGTATATTCTAAGACTCGGCGAATGGATGACCGCGCAGGGCCACGAGGTACATTACCTCGTTGGTGAAACAAAGCGCACTGATATTGCAAATGTACACAGCTTGTCACGAAACGTGACGGTGACATTTAACGGCAACAAAATGACGATCCCATTATGGGCACACAGATCAAAAGTAAAGAAGCTACTTGTCGAGAAACAGTTTGATATTCTGCATGTCCAATCTCCGTATCACCCGCTCATGGCACAGTATATTCTTCATAGAAACAAGACGGCTGGTGTAGTTAGTACGTTCCACATTTTGCCGTACGGCGGACTGGCAGCATTCGCTAGCAGATTACTCGGTTTCACACTGAAGCCTTCACTTAAGAAAATTAATACCTTTTTGTCTGTATCCAGTGCCGCCGCTGAATTCCAGGCGCAGACTTTTGGTGTTAAGAGCAAGGTGCTTCCAAACGTGTTTGATTATCCGAGGTTCGAGGGTGCACAGCCACTTCTTCCTAAATCAGACGCAATCACTATTCTATTCCTGGGTCGTTTGGTGGAACGTAAGGGCTGTCAGCATCTACTTCAAGCGCTTGCAGGGCTTGACCTAGCTACCCTGCCTAAAATCCGAGTCGTTATTTGCGGTAAGGGTGCACTGCTGGAAGAGCTGCAATCGTATGCCGCACAGCATGGTTTGTCAGAAATTGTAGAGTTTGCTGGCTTTGTATCAGAGGATGACAAGCCTGATTATTACGCATCAGCAGATATTTCAGTGTTTCCAAGTACGAGCGGCGAAAGCTTTGGCATTGTGCTGCTCGAGGCAATGGCATCGGGCCGCGCAGCCGTATTGGCGGGCAGCAATCCTGGCTATGCAACGGTTATGCAGCCACGGCCTGAGCTGTTAATTGACCCTAAGGATACTCAGGCATTTGCCGCGAAGCTTCAGGAATTGATCATGGATGGAGTCATGCGGAAAGACGCCGCCGACTGGGGCCGAGAGTATGTCAAAAATTTTGACGTCAGCGTTGTGGGGCCAAAACTTATTTCAGAGTACGAAATGGCAATTGCAAGTGTGAAAGAAAAGCAGCATAATAAGGATTAATCATGGCAACATCACAACCCAAGACCGAATTTACGATTTCAAATAGAACCATCTTTAAGGTGCTCGCTGCAGTGCTTGCCTGGCTGCTGCTTTTAGCTGCACTGCGTAAAGCAACACATGCGCTTGTACTTATTTTTACTGCTTTTTTCCTTGCATTGGCGCTGAACGCACCAGTTCACTGGATTGCCGAACACTTACCTGGCAAGCGCCGTGGTAGCCGTAAAATTGGCACGGCGGTATCCTTTATTATTGTCATCGCATTCTTGGCTGGATTCCTGGCCAGCATCGTTCCACCACTTGTGCAGCAGACCAATAACTTCATTAAAGCTGCCCCAGGTATCGTAGAAGATGTTCGTAATGAGAATTCCAGCCTCGGTAATTTCGTTCGCCGCTACAACCTAGAGGATCAGGTTGAAAAATTCTCCTCACAGCTATCAGACAGGCTCAGTAATGTTGGCTCTGGCGCCGTGAGTGGTGTCACAAAGGTGTCTGGCAGCATTTTCTCAATGCTAACTATTTTGGTGCTTACCTTTATGATGCTGATCGAGGGTCCGCACTGGATCAAGCTGTTCAAGGGGATGCTGCCTAAAGACAAGCAAAAGCGTACTGATGCACTGCTTGAGGACATGTACCGCGTTGTAAAGGGCTTTGTAAACGGTCAGGTAATCTTGGCTGCACTTGCTGCGGTCATGATTTTGGTGCCACTGCTCATCCTTGGAGTAGGCTACCCTATCGCCCTGATGCTGATTGTATTTATCTGTGGTCTTATCCCAATGGTTGGACACACGATTGGTGCCGTTATTGTCAGTACGGTCGCGCTCTTTACATCACCAATTGCAGCTGTAATTATCCTTTTGTACTACTTCCTGTACCAACAAATTGAAAACTACGTTATACAGCCTCGTATTCAGTCTAATGCTACTAATATGTCACCGCTACTCGTCTTTGCTTCTGTAATCATAGGTGTGAGCTTTGGCGGTATATTAGGCGGACTTGTGGCGATCCCAGTTGCTGGATCCCTGCGTGTACTCGTGATTGATTATCTACATCGCCGCAATCTTATACCTGAAGCAACCGCCAAGGCCGCCCTCCAAGAATCTAAATAGATTTCTACTAAATATTGACAAAATAGCACATAATGTGCTATAATAAAAAAAGTATAGTTGAGTATCTGCTCCTATGCACCTTTACAGAGTAGAGATACACCTTTCAACTGCGCGAATAGAGTATGCATAGACTCATGGTTTGCTTGCGCAGCTGAAAGTTTCAGTTTGTTAGCAGAGGAGAAAAATAATGAAGCGTGGCTTGAGCCTCCTGTTCTGCATCGTACTCACGGGCTTCACTGTAGGTAGGGCGTTTGTCGAGCTCATCCATGAGAAGGAAACTCTGAGCAACTTCGAGTACTCGATTTACTTCTTACTGGCATCTGCGTTGCTCACCTTCTTGATCGTTGCCTTGATCGTGGTGACCACAGGAGTCGTCATGGAGCTCGTCAAGACCGGACAGCGCTCAAACAAGACAGAGAAGTCGCTCCAATGAGCTGCTCTCTATTGTCGAGGGGCTGCTGGCACATGTCAGATTTGCCCCTCACGCTGATATGCGCGAGAACCCTTCTACTAATATTCTATTCATCTCTACTCTCTTTCCCTGTACCTTCAAATATTTGAAGCTGCAGGTTAAGGAAATCTACACTCTGTACCAAATTTGGCCAGTGGAGGTATCTTTGATGCCGATACCCTGTTCAGCTAGTTCATGACGTATACGGTCTGATTCTGCCCAGTCTTTTGAATCCCTAGCTTCTTGTCTTGCTGTAATCAATGATTTTTGATCGTCTGTAATGCCAGCATATAAAAGATTTATGCCTAGCAGTGATTTAATGTCAGTAAGGAAAGCTTCAGTGGGCTGCTGATTGTTTGACTCATAGAAACCAAGTGCAGCATCAATTATGGCTACTGCTGCTGGGGTGTCTAAGTCATTCTGGAGGGCATTTAGAAGTTCATCATTAAAGTTGGATGTTTCAGTAGTTTGTGTTTCAGATTTGGATGGAATTTGCCAACGCAAATCAGCTACTTCCTGCCAGTGTTTTAGACGATTCTGGGCTGCTTCTAGGATCTCCCAGGTGAAATTGCCTTCTGTGCTGTAATGTTTTGACAATACCATGAGCTTGAAGGCCTGCAGGTCAAAACCTTTATCAGTAATGTCTTTCAGTGTATAGATGTTGCCGAGCGATTTAGACATCTTTTCGCCATTTACCTTGATGTGGTTAGCGTGAACCCAGTAATGGCTGAATTGTTTACCGGTGACCGCTTCTGTCTGGGCAATTTCATTTGTGTGGTGGACCGGAATATGGTCAATACCACCGGTATGAATGTCTATCTGATCACCGAGTATCTCACGCGCCATGACAGAACATTCTAGGTGCCAGCCTGGGAAGCCAATGCCCCATGGGCTTTCCCATTCCATGTCGCGTTTTTCGCCCGGGCTACTAAATTTCCAAACCGCAAAGTCTGTTGGGTTCTTTTTGCCGGTATCTTCAACGCGGGCGCCAAACTGGAGGCCGTCAATGTCTAATCGGGCGAGTTCTCCGTAATTGTCTAGTTTTGAAGTATCAAAGTAGACACCATCCTCGATGGTGTACGTATAGCCTTCGTCCTCTAGCTCTTTTACAAATGCGATTTGCTGCGGAATATAGTCTGTTGCGCGCGGCATGTGGTCGGGGCGTAATAGACCAAGCTGGTTGTACGCTTCGTCATCGGCGATCGCTATATACTTCTCCGCAACTTGCCAGGCAGTGATGCCTTCCTTTAGCGCACCTTTCAGCATTTTGTCTTCACCGGCGTCTTCGTCTGATGTGAGATGCCCGACATCTGTAATATTTTGGACGCGCGTTACGTTGTAGCCGCTTGCTTTTAGTGTACGGACAAGGATATCCCAGTAAATATAGGCGACCCAGTTGCCGATGTGTGGCTGACTGTAGACGGTTAGGCCACAGGTATATAGTTTGATTTCATTTTCATTGAGGGATTGTATGTCTTGGAGTGATCTGGTCAGTGTATCTTGGATCTTCATGGTAGTTCCTTAGGTTAGATTATCGAGTAATTCTGAAGTAAGGTTAATACACTCTGACTTTATCTCGTTCACGGGGCGGCCGTCAGTTATCTTGAATCCAGCTGCATAGGTGTGCCCACCACCGCCAAAATGTTCTGCGATTTTGGCTGCGATTGGTGCACTACTGTTGCAGCGGATCGAGGCAAGGATCTTTCCATCATCGTAGTGTTTCATGACAACTGAAACCGCTACATCTAGTGTCATGAGCATATCTGATTGAATAAGCGGTGCTGGATTATACAATGGGCTGTATTCGTTAATCTCTGCCTGTGGTACGGTTACAAGCGCTAGCTTTCCGTCACTATGCAGCTCGGTTCGCTGAATAAGATCTGCTTTGTACCTAAAGATTCTAGGGTCCATTTTGCTAGATTCGCGGCGGAGTTCTTCAAGCTTTGGCCGGTTAACGCCAAGCTGTGTAAGTTCGGCCATGATTTCATAGGTACGACTGCCAGTAAGCTCGTTAGTGAGGCCCTGAGTGTCTCCAAGAATACAGGTCATGATGTATTCACCCGAAGCTACATCGAGTCTCCAATTCAGCTGCTTGGCTAGATCGAAAATAACCTCACCTGTAGAGCTTTTGGTCGGCTCGTTCAAGATAACATTTGCAAAATCAATGGAATTGTCAGTTGTTTCGTGGTGATCTATGACGATGCATGGCTTCGCCGCCAGCCAGCCTCTGCCCCCGGATTGTTCAAGCTTTTCAAGCAGGGTCATCGTGGAGGCGTCAACAATAATACTCGCATCAAAATTACTCGGGAGCTCTTGATTGATTCGACTCCAGCCTTCTAAATACCGCAAATAAGTAGGTGTTTCAACACCGCAGTATAGATAGACGCTCTTACCCATTTCGCCCAAGATTTGCTCTAGCGCGAGTGCGGCGCCCAATGAGTCCGCGTCTGGGTTATCGGCTTGAATCACGACAATACGTTGTGCGCCACTAATAATATCTGCTATTTGTTGTATCATTACTGTTTATTTTAACAGATTAGCGAACAGGGCTCGCCTTTAGGGCGAATGATTCTAAGTCTGATTGGCCATAAGGAAATGCTTCTTTGGCAAAGAATGCGCCGGCATTTATGCCATTGAGTAGGTCAGATGCACGACGAAGCTGTGATGTAATACGGCTGTACATGAGCTCTCTACCAGCTTCTACCCCTGTATGACCAATGGCGTCAGTAGTATAAAAAGCCCTGGTGACGACGGTTTGGTCTGCATTTTGCTGGAACGCACGGTTGAGTACTGGAACTTCGTTGCCAAGTGCCCATTTTGCAAAGTTTTCATTAGTTAACTGCATGAAAAACTGTACCGTTTTGTAGCCGACTTCCTGTAATTGGTATTTTGATGGAGAAAGACTGTCGATTTTGGTTGTCACCCCGTGTTCGTTTGCTACGGCTTCCATTGCCGAGAATTCTGTAGATTCAGTTGCAAACTTTTTCCCAAGAGATACCGGAAGGATGCGCCTAGTATAAACGAATGCTGGTCTAAACGTAGGGTCACCGACCGGTGCCATATAAGTGTCAAACATCTGCCGCATAACAAGTGCTCGTCTTGTTTCATTTGTTTTCAGTTCAAGCTGAGAAGTCACCTCTGTTGGAAGCATCAGTCTTTGTCTGTAGCCATACTGGGATTCAACTCTGTCCATGGCGTCTTGTATAATCGCTTCCTCATCACTGAGTTGGCTTCCGTCCGCAAGTGCCACGTCCGCGATAAACGACCCTGCACGTCCTCGGGTTACCCGTATCGCATCATCGATTTCGTGGGGGTTGAAACAATCAATAGACCAGAATGGTGTACGTGTTTCATCGACTCGCATGGCGTCATTTTTGCCATTTGGAGTAAATACGCCAATGCCCTTAAGGACTTCATCTGGAATATGCATACGATAATCTTAACAGCGCTGAGTATTTAATGCAATATTATGAAAGATTGCGCAAATTTGCTACAGCAGCTGGGTTCTTCCCTCGAGTGCACGGCCGAGGGTTATTTGATCGGCGTATTCGAGATCTACGCCTACCGGCAGGCCGCGTGCAAGTCGTGTAATGGTAACTGATTTGCCATATAGTTGCTGCTGAATATATAAGGCGGTTGATTCGCCTTCTACGCTGGCGTTGGTTGCAAGGATAATCTCTTCTACTTCGTCATCCTCTACACGCTTCACGAGCTCTTGTATGTGGAGCTGCTCTGGCCCGACGCCGTCAATTGGTGATACTAGGCCACCTAGTACGTGGTAGGTGCCTTTGAACTGTCCTGTTTTCTCTAGTGCAAGGATATCAAAGGGTTCTGCAACAACAGCCACAAGCTGTTTACTGCGCGATGGGTCGGTGTATAAATCAGATAACTCCTTACCACTTTCAATAAGCGCAAAGGTTTTCTTGCAGTATGCGATTTTGTCATGGATTTGGCTGCTAGCGTCCGCAAGTCGATGTCCTACCGAACGATCTGCCTTCAATAGGTAGTACGCATACCGTTCGGCAGTGCGTGGCCCAACACCCGGCAATGCGCCGAGCGCTTCAATGAGTTCGCTAAGAGCCGGAGGAAGTATCTGCACGCTAGACCGCTTCCCTAATAATTTTTTGTTTCAAAAATGTGCTTTCCGCCCGTAATCCAGCCAATTGCTTCGCGGCGTAGCTATGGCTACACCTTGTCACAATATGCTGTTTACTGACGAAAATCATTACTATTGAATCCAAATTCTTATTAGCAAAGAGGTCTATACCGTTTATAGTCCGAGATTGCCAAGACTGCCCATCATTGGACCCATCTTTTCGGCTGCAACTTTTTGACTTTGCTGGATAGCTTCTTTAACGGCATCCTCAACCCAGCGCTCTAGCTGACCAATGTCATCAAGATCTACGTAATCCGGGTCAATGTGTACTTTCTTGAGCTTCTGTTCGCCAGTGATTTCAACACGAACGGCGCCATCGCCTTTTTCTATTTCGATGGTCATTTTCTGCAGTTCTTTCTGCATTTTCTTTAGCTGTAGTAACATCTTTGCCTGATCAAATTTACTCACGTGTACTCCTTGTGTGCGTAGCATTTTGAGAGCGGTCATTTCCGCTTAGCTGAGGACATTTCTAAGTCGTATTATGTATACGTCTTACGAAATGGAGGCCTCCCCTAAACGCAAATGACCCTTGGCTCAAAATACCACTTATCAGTAGTTAGTTGGACAATGGATATTGTAGCAGTTTACGGTATGTTATTGAATACTTGGCGGGTTTCTGGGGCTCTTCCCCAGGCTAGGTAGTATTTGTTGATGTGGAATGACACGACTGATGCGGTTAAGAGGCAAATCATAATAATTGCAAAGCTCCGTGCAAACGGGTTCTTTGGGAAAACTTCCAGCCAAGTTTCAAGCAGCCATTTTAGTCCCTCTACGACAAACAGGAACAGGAACGGCAACAGTACGACACTACTAACCGCGCCGCCCAGAGCGATCAAGATAATACTCAGGAGCGCTGCTATACCGATGAGCTTGCTGCGGTCAAGCCTCCAGTAGCGCGCAAACTGCACTATGCCAATGATTGCAAGCACGCTTGTGCAAATATCAAACCACGGCATGTGCCCTGGCGTGTAAAGTGCCCCGGCGTTGCTATACGCAAAAATACCCAGCAGGCTTTCACGCAGCTGACTAATCATTGCATAAATGCTGTGAAGATCTGTCCCTGGAAAACCAAAGAGTGAAAATGCGTTCGAAAGTGTACTGACGCCCGGCAAAGGCCTAACAAGTGTTAGTAGTAGCGGGATGAGCATTATAACTGATATAAGACCGAGTGTTATCTTGTACCATATCGGTTGTGCCTTAAATGACGCAAGAATTACTTTGCGCTTTATAATGAGCGCCGGAATAATGAATAATACGACTCCTGGCAGGTACATCATCGCCATGCCAAAAACAACGACAGCTGCAATTGCAAGACGTGATCGAACCTTGGACTGAAGTGCAATCATTGCAGCAACAAGTAGCGGCAATAACAGATAGCTTACTGCTGGGTCGGCGAATCGTGCAGCATGAATAAACCAACTGGAGGTTGCAAATAGGATGGTTCCGAGCATTGCCACCCTGGTTGTGTACCATGTTCTGAATATGTAGAACATACCTGCGGCACCGAGCAGCCCGAAGAGTACTCCGGTAAGTCGTACGCCAGTCGGGCCCGTAAATGGTGTGAATTGCAGCAGATACAGCATAAAGTTGTACGGCAGGAATAATGCATCGCGGGCAACAGTTCCAAGACCCAGTCCATCATGTGCAATTAATTGCTGTAGTTGGTATTCTGAACCAGATAGGCCGCCAACCAAACTACCGAGCTTGAATACAAGTAGCAGTCCCAAGAATCCAATGGTAGTAGTCGCCAATAGGACAACCTTCCAGTTGTCCAACACAAAGGCGCGTATATGCTTTATCTTTCTCTGCATTGCTTCGTATTAGTATACCACTACTGCTTAGCCAAATGGCGTACTGTGTTTGCTGTCGACGCCGCGGAAACGCTGCTTGTCACGATCAAAGTACAGCTCTACGGTTCCAGTGGCACCATGACGGTGTTTCTTTATAAGGATATCTGTGATATTTTTGCGATCAGTCTCTGGGTTGTAGTACTCTTCACGGTAGATAAAGGCTACAACGTCGGCATCTTGCTCGATCGAACCTGATTCACGAAGGTCAGCAAGCTGCGGGATCTGTGGGTGTCTGTTTTCGACAGAACGACTCAGCTGACTCAGCGCAATCAGTGGCACATTAAGCTCACGGGCAATTCCTTTAAGCCCACGCGAGATTTCGGAGATTTCTTGCACGCGATTTCCCTCACCGCCAAACCTGGCACCGCCACTCATAAGCTGCAGGTAGTCAACAACGATCAATCCAATTGGGCGAAGGTGTGCTTCGCGCCTTGCTTTTGTACGTAGGTCACTTACGGTGATGCCAGGCGTATCGTCAATAAAGATCGGTGCTTCGGATAGTGTACCCATGGCTTGGCCAATCTTTTCAAAATCAGCATCAGTCAGGTTGCCGGTACGGAGCGCCCAGGCATCAACACCTGATTCCATAGACAGCATGCGGTCAACGAGCTGCTCTTTACTCATCTCAAGACTAAAGATCAGTACTGCTTCGTTTGATTGTACTGCTACATTGTGCGCAAGATTCAGTGAAAATGCAGTTTTACCCATTGCAGGACGGGCGGCGAGGATAAGTAGATCAGATCGGTTCAGGCCGGCCAGAATGTTATCCATGTCCTTGAATCCAGTCGGCACGCCACGGAGCTTGCCGCTGTCCTTGTGGAGTTCATCCAGGCGGTCAAAACTTTCTGACAGAATAGTCTCAATACTGGTAATATCTTGCTTTACGTGGCGCTGACTGACCTCAAATAGGCGGCTCTCGGCCTCTTCAATGAGTTCCTGAAGTCCACGGGCTTCGTCATAACCAAAGCCAACGATGTCTTGTGATGCCTTGATGAGTCGTCGTCTCAGTGATTTCTGCGAAACAATCTGCGCGTACTGCTCAACGTGTGTGGCAGTTGGTACGAAGTTAGTAAGTTCCGTGAGGTACGATGCACCGCCCACCATATCAAGGAAGCCAGTTCCTTTTAGTTGGTCAGACAGTGTGAGTACATCAATTGGGCTGTGGCGTTCGTATAGATATACAATCGCTTCATAGATACGTTGGTGACGTTCTTCGTAGAAGTCCTCGGCACGGATAAGATCAGCAATTTTTACAATTGCGTCAGTGTCAATTAGGATTGCACCAAGAAGACTGGCTTCTGCCTCTGTATTCTGGGGCGGTATTCGTGCCCCTTCTGGTACCCTATCTGATTGACCTGCCATGATTACCTATGATTCTAGCACTTCGGCGCTACCGAAGATATTGCTAATGGTTGAAAGTGGATCGGAGCTGGCTGCTGCTGCCACCGGAGGCTCTACAACAAGTTCTTTTGGCTTCTCTGTTACCTTGCCCACGACGCAGCTAATTTGAACTGGTTTTCCAATGACCGTTTCGAGCACATCACTAATAACTTGTCGGTTTTTTACTTCATCAAGTCGCTTTTGATGAAAGGCAAATTTAAAGGTCAATGTTAGCTCGTCACCAGATATAGTGGGTTCTGCCATGCGTGCAACGCTATAGAGCGTGTTGTGCGTCTGCTTCAGGGTATCAAGTGCAGTGTTCCACGCGCTGAGGTCAAAATTTGCAGGAGCACCGGGCTTGGCCGCTGTTTTCTTGGCCACTACTGGCTTTTTCTCTGGCTCCACGGATTCAGCCTCCTGGATGGGTTCTGGCTTAGGTTCTGCCTTGGGCTTGGTCTCTTGCGCAGGAGCTGGGGCCTTGGAGGCAAGTGCTTGGACGGACTGCACTGGCTTAGGTTCTGCAGCCATGTGGGTGCGGTGCATAGTAGCTTCAATCAAAATAAGTTCCAGTTTAGCCATTTGATCATGCGCACTTGGGACACTAAGTAGCTTATCGAGTAGTGCAACCGCTACAGCTGGCGTCACGACAGGCTCACCACGCACTATACCGGCTCGTATGGCCGTAGAAAGCTGTTTAGCGATCTGTCCCGCCTGGAAGCCCTGGTTCCTTATTGCTTCAAGGTTCTCGATGATTTCAGCCGGGCTGCCGTTCGCCAGCGTGTTTAGGATCTGGGAGATTAGTTCCTCAGGCGCAATGCCAAGGAGCTGCTGCACATCCTTGAGTGACACTTTGTCACCGTGCCCCCTTGCCTGGTCAAGCATGCTAATGCTGTCACGGAAGCTGCCACCACCATGATTTGCAAGCAGGTTCATACCCTCATCGTCAATAGCAAAGCCTTCTTGCTTGGCGATTGTCTGCAGATGGGAGACGACTTTACTTTGATCTACCGGCTTAAAGGTAAAGCGCTGCGTACGGCTAATAATGGTATCTGGAAGCTTATGCGATTCAGTGGTTGCAAGGATGAACACTGCGTGCGCTGGTGGCTCCTCGAGAGTCTTTAGGAGCGCATTAAACGCCTCCTTAGTAAGCATGTGTACCTCATCGATAATGTACACTTTGTACTTGCTGCTGGTCGGCGCGATGTGGACTCGTTCGCGAAGGTCGCGAATTTCATCAATGCGACGATTGCTGGCTGCATCAATTTCGATAATGTCTAGGTGTGTTGCCTCATCTTCGTACGGCAACTGGTTGATCTCATGTGCGAGTATTCTGGCGATGCTGGTCTTGCCTACGCCGCGTGGTCCGGTAAATAGATATGCGTGGCTAATATTGCCCGCAGCAATCGCATTTTTCAGCGTAGTGGTTATGTGTTCTTGCCCAATAATCTCATCAAGAGACTTTGAACGGTACTTTCGATATAATGCCTTACCCATTTACGAATAGTATACGAGTTTTCAGGAATATGGTCTGTAGTAATTTCTTATTTTGTTGGCTTTTCGGGTACAAGCTTGAAGTAGCCATAAGTTGCACGGGCTGCCCAATAGATGCTCGCAATACCGATAATAAGTCCTGCCGTTGTAAATCCACTATTGTCTATAGTGTTACCAAGGGCGTATGAACCAAGGCTGATGTTCTGTAGAAACAAAGCATGTTTGCCATACCGAGATGCTGCAGGAACGCTCTTCCTGGCCGCAGTCAGTGAGCTTAGGATAACGTTCAGTATGTTTTGAGCCAGAATATAGATCAGTAGCCAGTATGGTGCGATGCCAGCAAACCATATTGCCGGAACCAAAAACGCGATCCCTATTTTGTCACAGGTTGCATCGACAAGTGCGCCAAGCGGGCTTACATGCGTTGCACGTGCTATTTTGCCATCAAAGATATCTATAAATCTGCCAGCGCCAAGTGTCAGTACTCCAGCTAGGCTGCTGATATGGAGTGACCCCCAAATTGTCAGAACCAGCCCAATAATGCTGACTGCATTTGCTGGGCTAAAGATATCTTTTTTGGTTATAGTCATAAATGTATTGTATATGAAACTAACAAAAAAGCCCCTTTCGGGGCAATTTTGCTATAGCGCTGCTTCGAGTGCCGCCCATTCGGCGTGTGCGTCATCTTCTGGGATGTTAACGCTGACTTGGTCGCCTGGCTTGGCCTTAAAGTAGGTTACGCTCGCGAGGAGTACACGGAGTCGTCGTCCATTGACATCAACGTAGTAGTGACCGTTCTCTTGGATCAAAACACCAACAACTTGCTTACGTGGGATTGGACCGATCTGCTTGTACATAAATGCACCATCATCAGCGATGGTTAGCTTAAGGATATCGCCCTGTACCAGCTTTGATTTGCTGGCGTAGTTAGCGGGAACTGGGTAGCTTTTACCGTCTGAACCGACCATCGTTTGACCATCAAAAACACCTTCGATAATCTTACCGCTTGCATCTTCGCTCATCGCGTTAGTTACGACATTATCTTCGCCGACAAGGCTGACGAGAAGTTCTTTAGCTGCAGCAAGGCTTGTTTCAGCTTCCTGAATCAGGCTTTTCAATCGTTTGATTTGTTTTTCTGGTACATCTGCCATGGTGAGGTTTCTCGCTTTGTTTTCTACTCCAGTATTGCCGCTCTCAAGGCATACTTCTGGCTCTACCGTACCACGCGCCTGACTAGTTGTCAAAGAATCTGAAATAAATCTGTGGATAATTTAATAGAACTAAGCGTTATAGGTGTGTTTTTATTTAGATTTAAGGAGTTGCACGAGTGCAGAAAGTGCGAATCGCTCTTGTAGTTCGATCTGCTTCATCTCTTGGTGGTACTCGCTAAGGCCACCGTGTGGATCAGTGTGCCCTAGCCAGGACCTGAGTAATACACGAAGATCAGTACTATCACCGTCAACCATAATATCCTTTTCAGCGATTACTTCAGACATACCGCCGTGCTTTGTGAAGTGGTAGTAGCGAATCAATCCACTAGAATCCAGATTTATATTATTGATTTCTGTAGTGACTTGATTTGCTTGCTCGCCCTGCTCTGTCTCCCGTCCTAAATAAATCTTATCAGCGGACTCTAGACCATGTTCTACTAAGATACGGTTTGCTTCTTCAACTTCGGCAGCACTTAACTGGTATTCCCACATGTGAACATCGTCGTCTTTGCCGTAGTAATGACCTTTAACAACCTGCGAAATACTTTCGAATAGTGCCTTGTCACTTATTGGTTCACTCATGTTTATATTATACCACAAAAGTAGCTAAAAATAAATACCACCCTCCTTTATGCTGGTGGTATTTATATGTATAAGACGCTACTGAGGAAGACCGGCTTGAGCCAAGTTTTGGTTCTTGTAAGCACTATTTTCTGTAACATCAGCACCAAACCAGTCCGGCGCTATAAATTGGTATGCTGCGTCAATAGATGTAAACTCTACTTCGGCTGTCACAAGACCCGCCAGATCACCCTCATATACATCAAGCTCGATAGTATTTTCATCTGATGGTATAGAATAACGAGTCTTTTCAACGCGTTTACCTTCTGTTGTTGCCCATAGGCTATCAAATTGATCAGCAGAGATAGGTGTCTCAAACTCGCCGCGTACCAAGTCACCCTTTGACTTTACGGTAAGAGTGTATGTACCTTCTTTGTCCCTAAGTCGTACCTCGGTGCCCTGATCGTCAATTGCAATGTAGCCTTGCCTGATTCTTTTATGGTCAAATTCATGCAAATTGGTCGGGGCTTCTACTATAGTCCATTTGCGCTCAATTTCTTTAGGCTGCGGTGCTCGTTCTGGATTGGTATGTAGTGCTTCTGGCATGGACTTCTCCTTTATTAATTATCTATACGGTGTAACTATACTAGCAAAGAGTTGGGCTTAGGTAAGTCAAATCATTTTGACTCAAAACTATTCCACTGCGACATAGGCCACAGCCTTTTACTGTAAGGTTATGAGATACACATCACCAGAATCACAACCATACACTGTAGCGCTTGAGGGTGGCCCTTGCGGCGGCAAAACAACAGCAGTAGAGTACGTCGCCCGTCAGGCACTCCAAAGAGGGGTGCGCCTTGTTGTATTACCCGAGGTAGCTACGGACTTCATTAATGAAAAACAGGTTGATGTGCCATGGTTGGCCCAGAATAGCCGTGCAGAATTTATAGACCTTGAAACGGAGCTTCTTGATCTGATTGTAAGCGGGATTAAGCGGGCGCAGCAAAGTGAAGCCGGTAAAAATAGTATTATTCTCGCTGATCGCTGTGATGTAGCTGCCTACGTAAAGCCACATGAATACGAGCAAATCACTCGTCGCCTTGGCTATGACCGTGCGCCTCATTTGACGCTTGTTAACAAGATTGCCTACATGCCAAGTCTTGCGCACCATGACCCCGATCTCTATGAAAAACTTATGAGCACTAATGACGCGCGTTATGAGGACGCTGCGGGGGCACGTCAAACATGTGATAACAATAGACGCACGCTTGATATGCACCCTGGGTTTGAGGTGTTTAGTGACCATGATTTTGACGCTAGATTGGCTCGGGTTACAAGTAGCATTTTGAGCCGTGAAGTAGCCGTGGCGTAACGCTCGTGCTTGCGATTTATCAGAAACTTACCATAGAATAACCTCATATGATTGAACATCACATTCAGCGCAAAATATTAGAGCGCTTGATGACTAGTGAATCGCTCCGCTTTTCCGAGCTGAAGCCAGATGGCATGGAAAGCAATATCTTTATGTATCATCTGAGGCAGCTGCAGAAGCAAGATTTTATAAACAAAACCGAGGATGGGTATAGTCTCGCGCATAAGGGACTGCAGTACGTTGATGGGCTACAGTCAGGCACACTAAAGCCCTATAGGCAGCCAAAGCTTATTGCCATCGTAATTCTAGAGAATAGCGAGGGTCAGTTTCTATTGGCCGAGCGTAAAACACAGCCGTATGTCGGAACCCGTATGTTCATGAGCGGCACGCAGCACTTTAATGAATCATTCTTGGAGCAGTCTACCCGCGAGCTGCAGGAAAAAGGTTTGCCTAGTATACCGATGGAGTATCGTGGCATAGCTGATGTACAAATCAGTTACCAAGATGAGCTACTGACGCATGTTTTTGCTCACGTACACTATGGAACATATAACGGCGACGCGCCCGACGAAGATGATCGCTTCCGTTATGCTTGGCACGATTTTGCTGACACCAGTATTAAATTAGTTGCAGGAACACGCGAAATTTATGAATTAATTCGCAGCGACGCACCCTTTTCTGTAGATTTGCACGTATAAAAAAACCGCCTGGGATGTATCCCGGGCGGTTTTCTCGTGTGCAGGGTAACCTGCGGTTAAACTATGAAAGTTCAACAGTAGCACCAGCCTCTTCAAGAGCCTTCTTGTGTGCTTCTGCGTCTTCCTTCTTAGCCTTCTCAACGACAGTCTTTGGAGCGCCGTCAACGATAGCCTTAGCTTCACCAAGACCAAGACCAGTAATGTCCTTAACAGCCTTGATAACAGCTACCTTCTGAGCACCTGCATCCTTAAGAACAACGTCGTATTCGCTCTTCTCGTCAGCAGCAGCGCCAGCGTCGCCACCAGCAGCAGGACCAGCAACAGCAACAGCTGCAGCAGCTGGCTCGATGCCGTATTCATCCTTAAGGATGGTCTTTAGTTCGTTTACTTCTAGTACAGTTAGCTTAGTTAGCTCTTCTGCAAGCTTCTTTACATCAGCCATTTTTAAATCTCCTTAGTTAAATTAGGCAGTAGCCTTAGATTCAACACCATCAAGTAATGCATGCAAGTTGCCTGAAAGCGCGTTGGTAACATCGTTGACTGGTGATAGTAATGTTGCAACAACAGAACCGATAAGTTCGTTCTTGCTTGGTAGGGTTGCAAGTGCCTTTACCTCGTCAGCTGACACAAAGTGTCCTTCTGGAGAGATTGCACCAACAAACTCTAGGGTTGGCTGAGTCTTAGCGAATTCAGCCAAAGTTTTTGCAGGAGCTACTTCGTCCTCGCTGTTGAAAGCGTACAGAAGCATTCCGTTTAGCGCAGAAGTGTCTACATCCTTCAGGTTAGCCTGGCCTTTTACTGCCTGGATAACAAGACGGTTCTTAACAACCTTAAGCTTAGTACCGTTTTCGGCACCGTTCTTTCGGAGCTGCTGCATTGCCTTAACAGGAGTACCCTTGTAGGCTGCAACGACAGTCATCTTAGAGCTGCTGAGCAAGTCAGAAACTTCTGCAATAACTTCGTTTTTCTTGTCTTTTGTTAAAGCCATGTAATTCCTTTGGAATTTAGGTTTAAAACTGTGATGAAACGATCGACCTACTTGCTTCACCGTTATTTTGCGTTGCCAAACAAAAAACATCTCTGTTTCCAAAGATGTTCAAACGCTCTAAAAGAGATTGTTTGTACCTCGGTGACAAATTAAGACCTATGGTCAGTCACTGTCTTTGGCAACTTGGGAGTAATTATACTTGATTACTCCTTAAATAACAAGTCCTAAGCCTGTTCGCGGACGGGCGAGCTTGTTACCACATATACGGTACGTATTGGGACAACTTTTGCAACATGTCCGGCGACAGTGACCCTCAAAGCCTCAAGCTTTGCTAGACCATCGATGGTCGCATCTTCTTGTATATCTGGGTAACCTGCGTATGCAATAATCTGCCTCTCTGTGTCATCGATAGTCTTATCGACGAAACGACTTTCCTCCTCTGTAAAAGGTTGATTCTGCTTGCGCCAATCAAGCAGTACATGGAGTGGCTCGGTGTAATCTGTCTCGCGCATAATTATTCTTCTACCATTCCCGCTACGGATATGCGTCCAACTTCGAGATCTACGTAGTGCTGACTGGCGGCTGCCCTGGCCTCTTCCTCGGTCTCTCTTGCCCTCTTGGCCTCTGCCTCCTGCGCGACATCAAATGGGTCTTGTAACAACTCTGGGTCAACATCCCAGTTGCGATACTTTGCCTCCTCGCTGCTGCTCATCCCATGTGCAACTACATTTGATACTGATTGATGTAAAAACATTACTTGTTTCCTCTTAGAATTAAAAAAGACTTCTGATTGAAGCCTGTTGTCTTGGACTGTGCTGTGCCGCGTTATTTGCGGTAGGCTTCAATCGTACTGAAGCACAGTCCTGATAGACCGAGTAGAATAATCAGCTTCTGTGCGATTGAATGCATACATAACGTTATAGACCTGTAAGTATTTGATGTCAAGGATTCTATACAATTTAGGCAAAATATTGTAAAGTTGTAGCTTATGTCATCAGAGAGACTTCCAATTTGGGTGCTCGATTCACCCCAGACAAGTTCATACACCGCTGTTGCTGGTGGGCCGATGCTTAGCAGGGAGCGCAAGGAGCTACTTGTGCAGACAGCCGATGTGTTTAGACACGCTACGGAAACATTTGAAAAGAGACTTGCTAATTATCCTATTGATACAACAGATATGGACTTTACGGATCCAGCCGGCTGGCATGCTTTTGCCGGTGAACTAGTTGATACTTATGTGGCCTCGCACTGGGATTTATTAAGAGATGACGATGCCTACAGGAACTCTATTGGCTATGTCTATGATAGATATCGTGAATTAAGACACCACACCCCTATCCCTGAACGATCTGATGAAGAGCGTAGAGAAGTTTTTATGCAAGAAGGTCAGCAGCTTGTTAGCCACGCCGTCAGCGAAGGTATTTTTACTTGTATGGCAGTCTACCAGGTAATCCCGTCACTCGTTCGATCTGCTCGCCTAAAGTTCCCAGATACAAGCCGGATCACCGCAAGACGAGAGCTCTTAGCATCAGCACGGGTCTTTAATGTAAAGATGAGTCGTCACAGTAAGCACGGCAATGACTTGATTATCAAGAATTTGCAAAAAGACACGGGTGATTTTAATGACAGCATCAATTATGAAACACTCACGTTTGATCCCTCTAAGTTTAGAGTGGTGGCCCGGAGCGCTGGTCGATTAACAATTGAAACAGCAGTACAAAGTAAACTATCGGCAGATCTTTCTGCTCCGTTTAATGGTTGTCCTGCATTCGAAGACGGAAGCGTAGCCTGTATTAACAGGATAATAGCCGGTATTATTACGAGCGATGAAATTCTGGAACGCTCCAGTTAGATTGACAATATAACTTTAATTTGCTATAATATAATATTGAGGTGATGATTATATCACCAGAAGAATAATGTAAGTTATTACTGAATATTTAGTTCTCGTCAAATTGTCTTAAAGATATAACTTCATGTACAAATGTATATGGTAAACGAGATACAGAAATGAGTATTGTGAGTTTGGAGAGAGGCGCGGATCTGCCCGCCACTACGTCGTACGGCTTAAACGATGAGCCCCCTATCGAGGGCTTGTTAAGTATTAGTACTGACATTCCTGAACGTCATGGTGAGCTAGCGGAGACTATAGGTGGGCTAGCTATTGTTACCTGTGAAGATATAAAGACTGCCTCTTCTCGTGCAATGACTGAACATTTTGCAAAAGAAAATACACCGCTGCCCATTAGGCAGGAAGTACGTAGAGTCAATCGTGCAATATATACTAGTGCACATGCGATGCTTCAGGCCGTGCATGACGATAGCTTGCCAGAAGTTGATACTCAGGAGATTTTCCCAGACCTTAAGCTGGCGATCTGCGATAGAGACGGTAAGCTAACTGACGAGGCCATTCGGTCGACTATAGGCAGGATTGGACTTAGTGGCCATTTTGATCATGGACGACCGCGGATTGATCTCAATTGGGCAAGACCGCACCGTTCTTATCTTTTTAGGATTGCAACGGAAAACCCAATGGTTAACATGATCACCGAACTTCACCGCTATAGAATGCCAAAGCACCACGACGAACCTCGCATTGGACATTATGACGTGAAGTATCGACTATCCTTTGCTGGATTTGATGTCAAATGAGAATTAGGATCCTGGAAACTTAAAAGCTCCCTTAACAAGGGAGCTTTTTCTTATAGATTGTTCAGTTTGTACTGCGTGTAGCGTTCGGCTGCAAGACGGGTCAATGTCTCGTCTTCGCCGGTGTTCACAAACTTCATGGATTCAGCCATGAGTGGATGCACCTCCGCGAGCTTTTCGTGCATCTCGAGCACTAACTTGCGGTAGCCTGGGTGACCCTGAGGGCTGGTACGTAGTTCGTGGAAGTGGAACGCCTCACGTGCATTATAGGTAATCTTCCAGCGCATGCGGTGACCGAGTAGTGTTGCATACTGCGCGTCTAGGTCATAGCCCTTTTCCTGAAGTACGCTGTAAAGCTTAAGACTCAGGTCAAAGCATGCCTCAAACTGATCGGTCAAACCAGCTTCATCGATGAGCGCAGGAATATCATAACCATAGCGCGGTGTTAGAAGCTGCCAGTTTAGGTCGTCAACCATACGGTGACGCTGCAAATCGCGGAAAATACCGTAGTCACAGACCAGATCCCATGAATAGTGGGCTTTTTCAAGTGCGCGGCCTGGCTTGTGGCGTCGGTTCAGTCGTTCGCCAATGTAGGCCTTGAATACGTCTTCCTTTTTGTCGTAGCTAAGTTTACTTACTTCATTCTGTAGTTCATTGAGTGGGAGTGAGCTGTGTTCATAGAGCATGTCAGGCACAAGGTCGAGTTCGTTGCGTGGCCAGAAGTTAGTCAATGTAACTGCGTCAGTGTCACTTGCGTGGTTAGTCGGCAGAAGTTCCTTGGCAAGCTCCGCTACAGCATTCTTAGTATTGGCGCGGTAGGCAATTGTTGCACCGCCGCGCTCTGGCTTGTCGGCTCGCTCTAGGAACGTTGGAATGATCTTTCTGGCCTGCTCAAGAATTTCTTGGCCTTTTTTACGTGCTTCTGGTAGCTCGTCGGCGAGTAGATTCATAATCAGGTTCTCTGTTGCTTGACCAGAGGCATAAATACCCACTGTAGATTTAGTTGCGACTGGTAGTACCGCACGAACCGCATCACATGCCTGTGCCCGAACAGCGCCCTTCCATGCAATGTCACGCTCTGCTTCTGGGGTATCTGAATTATGCGCAACATATTCGGTCAGTTTGTGGACCATATCCGAGTAGTTATCAAAAATAGTATCCATGGCATCAACGTAAATAGCTGTTGTGTCATCATCAAAATGATCTGGGACGTGGTACTTGTACTTGCCGTTGTCATCCTTTTGGTCAAAGTAGATGTAGCGTGTGGATTGTTCTAGGTAGGCTGCAAGACGTCCCCACTCTAGTTTCTTAGTCAAAAGATTAGAAGCATTTTCGACGACGAATTGCAGTCCGACGAGCTGCTGCACAGAGTCGTCACCATATGCGGTAATAACGCGCTGTAGTAGCTTTTCGTCCTTGCCCATTGCGTGTGCAAACTCATCCAAAATAGTGATACGCATATCATCGCCACGGCGGCTTAGCCTCGCCATTGCGGCTGCAACAGTTGTTGGGCTGAGTGTTTCGTTGAAAGCGTATACATCGCCATCCGTGCTGGTAACAGCTTCATCCAAGAAGGCTTTACCGGCAGAAGTTATTTTGTATCCTGTCTCGGTCTTCTTTACATAAGGATTTTCATCACTTATGGCCGATTTTTTAGTTACTGCCGCTGTCTTTGACTTCTTAGGCTTATTTGGTAGAAGTGGTTTTACGGTTTGCCACAGCATTTCCTGAATCGTATCAATTGACAGGAGTTCACCCCCACGAACACAGTCAATGCGCTGGAAATCTTTAGGGAATAAGTTGCAGAGGTCATCGTAGACTTCTACGGCACGTTCTAGATGCGACAGGTCTGCTTCGTGCAGATCACGCTTTTTGTCGGTGTATGATCGTTCTGCTTTCTGATCAACAAGCTTTTGTGCGGTTGCTGCTGGAACACGGAGCACGAACGACTTGTCAGGGCGAGGTATGTGAAGCATCTGGAATTCTAGATTATCAAGCCAGATAAAATAGCCACGACGCTCTTCGTGATTGGCAAATTTGGTTCCCTGGTGACCCATATTTGATCCTGTAAAGCGGTTTGCAAGCACGACCTTTCCAGCTTCCAACGCTTCGCGAATAGCTGGTGCTGCCTGGTAGCGGTCAAGCGCGTAGAAAAGAGAACCGGTATACGGTCCAACTGCCTCTGCAGAGCCATAGTTTCCATTTAGGTACTCTTTAACGAAGAAGCTTGATGGTTGGTCGTACTGGGGGAAATCAAAGGTAGCAACGTCGTAGCCTTCTTTTGTGAGGCGCTCTACTAAGAGATTAAACTGCGTTCCTTTGCCGGAACCGTCAGTACCTTCTATAACAAGGAATGTACCTTTTTCTGGTGCTGGTGCTCGTTCTTTGCTCATCGTGCTTTTAAACCTTTAATCTCCGCTGGAAGGACGCGGCTGTCTTTGTATGCACGTGGAAGCATTGCTTCGGGGCGCCAGTTGGTAATAATTTCGTCAAGATCAGTTCCCTGTTGGTACTTGCCGCTCATTCCATTGTCACGGCCTTCACCATAGCTGCCCTCTACTTCACCGGTCTCGAGGAATACAGCTTGGGCAATGCGCTCACCAACAGGCAGCAGCACTGTTTCGTGTTCGTTTAGGTTGTAGATTTCAAGCGTCAGGCGGTTGATGTAACCTGGATCGACCCAGCCCGCGTCGAAACAAACAGCAACACCATTACGGCCCCAGCTTGAACGGGCTTTTACCTGGTAGGCGCCAGGTGGCTTGATCCCAAAGAATTCGTGGGTGTGCGCGAGAATGCGCTCTCCGGGACGGAGTGGGATGACCGGGTGGTCTGCAGGGATGTTTTCCTGAAGCTGTACGTTATTGGCGTTGCACCAGTCCTGGTGTGGGACGGCCTGGTGGACTTCGCCAAAGTAGCGCTTTGTATCTGTTTCGCTAAATGGATTATAGACAAAGCCGCGCTTTGACTGGCCAGTTCGGTAGTAGTAATAACCAAGTGTTACATCAAGACTGGCGTGGGCGACATGTTTTGGATTGAATGGCACGCAAACAATGTGCCCAGTTTCTAGTGCCTCACGGATTTGAATATTGCTATATACCCCCACGTAAAATTCCCCTCTCGTTATCCACCCGTGTACGTTCCCTACATTGTACGGGTTGTCAAAAGCATGTTGCAAGGCATTAGCGCGTCATATTTGTTGTAGTTTTGTAAATAATGTGACGTACTTATGCGTCCGCTGAGCTAGTGGAGGCGATATAAACCGGCTTGATAATACCCGTCTGTAAGTCATCATAGAATATTTTGCCAATCGCATGCATATCATCGATGTCACCGTTATTAATTATTTTGGAATGGCTCTTTATTTGCTTTCTGTAGAATTCTGTAGGATCGGTAGTATCTGTCTCTGGAGCAAAAGGGCGAACCACCTCCACGATAAAACCGTGATTACCGCGGACGACCTCTGCATCGGCGGGATACCGTAATCCTCCGACAACAACGAGTTTTGTGGCATCAGTGGCATCTGCCTTTGATCTGCGTATAATTTCATCGTACCAGATAGTATTACTTACTTTTGCAACAAGGTAGCCACCTATTCCTTGAAGTCCAGCACGGTAGTATTCCTTATTTTCTGGCGTGACCCGCTGCTTAGCTAGGCCAGGCATCTGTTGGAGCCTAACTGCATGTTCAAGTAGCTTTTTATGCATATCTAGATTATTTATGGCATCGGCTTCGGTAAAAAGTAGCTGCTTTACCTCGGTATCAACATGCACCACTTCTTTCAGTATAGGAGGTAGCTTTGATAGAAGTTCGTTGATAAGCGTAACCCGATCATCAGAAAAGGGTTCGGTCATTTCTTCGTGTGCACGATCCAGCACTTCAGAGATAATTGTACTTGATTCGTAGTATAGACTGTTAGGTTCGGCCATTTGGAGCGCTTCTGCAAAAGTAGTTTTGCCATGTCTGATAGCGCCGTGTATACCGATTGTGATAGGTTCGTTCTGTGCTTGCTCCGTGATCATTATCCTATTCTAACAACCTTGCAGGAATATGACTGTATAAATCAATTTGAGTAGCTTTGATAGAATAGATAAGTGAAGAAGAAACAGAAAACTCCAGTTTCAGGTCAGCTGCTCGTGGCAGATTATCAATCTGCTTTCATAGGACTGGCTACGGCCCAGTACGCGCAGGCCGAAGCGCATAGGTCTGAAGAAGCCGTGGTGTCTGAGCTTCAGTCTTTGAGCAGTCAGTCGTACCTCAATCCCGGGAGTATCAGCCCAGTCAGGCAAAATGATATTGGACGTGCAAGTGTTAACGCACATGTTATGAAGGTTCAGGCAGAGCAGTTGCAGCAAATGAGTCAGCAGCAATTAGTTGCGCTACAAGATCAGGTCTCTAGGGATTATATTGGCAAGAAGGTGCTTATTACGCCGTTTGAAGCGTCGGAAAGTCCCTTCGATACAGTTTGGTTCAATCAGCAAACAGGTTATAGGTCGAATCCCAATAAGAAAAAGAATATCAAAGGTACGATCACCGAAATTTCTCTTGAGAAGAACCTGCTGGTTATCAAGCCTACGTTATTCCCGCGAATGATTAATGGTGAACTAAATGCCTATTTTGTATATGTAATCGATCCGCTGACCGCTCAGCCGGCAGTTGAGATACAGTTAGTATAGTTTTATAAAGTGAGTGTGCTGGTGCTTGATCGAGCGAGCCTTTGAGGCGGCGGTACGAGCGTAAACATTAAATCCATTGTCTTCATACTCTGACACGATCGTAAGGTACTCCTTGCTTTCGTGTTCGTTAAGTTCCGACAAAGCAGTAAGATGAGATTTTGGTATGATCATCAAATGTTCTGAAACCTCTCCTCCGTCCCATGTAACATACGGAAATTTGTTACGCATTATTACGAAGTGTTCACTTTCGGTTACATACTGTTCATTGCCGAGTCGTATAGCACAGAATGGACAGGCCGTATCTTGATTGTTATTTTGCAGATAAACACTATACGCCGCAGCGTCGTCTTCTGATCTGAACGCATTCATTTTTGTTTCTCCCTAGCTGTACTCCTTAATAATAAAACAGCCGCTAGCTTCTGCCAACGGCTGTTTTATTATTTGTGGGTTTTTAAATTAGATTTCGCTAACTTCTACCTTGATTGAAGGACCCATTGTAGTCGTAAGGTGAATTGCCTGAACATACGCAGCCTTGATTGAGCTTGGCTTGTTGTTCTTGATGCTAGCGAATACAGCCTTAACGTTTTGGCTGAGCTTGTCAGCGCCGAAGCTTACCTTACCAACGCCAACGTGTACGATACCAGTGCTATCAACACGGTATTCAACACGGCCAGCCTTTGATTCAGTAACAGCCTTTACAACGTCAGTCGTAACAGTACCGCTCTTTGGGTTTGGCATTAGTCCCTTTGGACCAAGTACGCGTGCGTACTTACCAAGCTTTGCCATCATTGCAGGTGTTGCAATTAGGATGTCAAAGTCAATCTTACCCTTATCTAGCTGTGCGAGGAACTCGTCGCTACCAGCGATATCAGCACCAGCCTTCTTGGCCGCAGCTGCATCATCAGCGTCTGCAAACACGGCAACACGAACAGTCTTACCAGTACCAGCTGGAAGCTGGATAGTGTCACGAAGGTTCTGATCAGCCTGACGAGGATCAACGCCAAGGTTGATGTGAAGTTCAACAGTTGCGTCAAACTTTACGTAGCTTGTCTTAACTGCAAGATCAAGTGCTTCTTTAAGGCTGTAAACCTTGCCCTTTTCAACTGATTCAGCTGCCTTGCGGTAGCCCTTTGCCCTGCGCTCAAGCACAGTAGTCGCGCGCTGTGGCTGCTTTGGCTTTGCGGCTTCTTCGGCTTCGTCTTCTGCACGGTGCTCCTGAGCATCCTTCTTGGCTGCCTTTTCTTCGGCTTCTTGGATACCCTTTTCACTGCGCTTGCCGCTCTTTGCAGCCTTCTTTTCTTCTGCAGGCGCTGCCGCACCTTCGATAGCTGTGGTAATCTCAGCTACGGTATTCTTTTCTGTAACTTCGAGGTTCAAAGTCTTTGCTTCCTCGAGTAGTTCGGCTTTGGTCTTTGCCATAATTGTTCTCCTTTGTGGTAATAGCGGCCGATTGGCCTCCCACATCTCGTTATTATTCTTCGATTGAGACGATTGCTTTTACTGCAACACTGCTTACTGTCTCGCCGGTAAGCTGATAATGTGTCTCTTGATTAGCTCGTGTCTTGCACCTTTCAAGAAAATCCTCGTCTGGGTTGGGCACTACTTCAAATCTATTTGGTTGATGTTCGGTCATATAACCTCCCTCAATTTACTTTCGGAGTTCACCGTTCCTAATCGGGCTGTTTAGCATTGGAGCATCTGGGTGATCTCCAAGATAGGTCTTAATCAAATCTCCGCCAACTTTCCTGACGTATGTAAACGGTATTGACTCTTCTGCTAGGTGGGATACGTCTACTCCTGTAAACACACCCTGATCTTGGCTTATGTTGTTTGTTGGCTCGAATGTATCTTGCTCAAACTCAAACGTCATAACCTAGGCTTCGATCTCTACACCCATTGATCGTGCTGTACCAGCAACCATCTTTTTAACTGCTGGAACATCTTGTGTGTTCATGTCAGCTGCTTTTTCTTCTGCAATCTTTGTAAGCTGTGCATCCGTAAGCTTTTTAGCGATCTTTTCGCTGTTTGGACGACCAGAACCCTTTTTGATACCAAGTTCATTCATGATGCGGATGTCAGTAGGAACACTGACAACGCGCCAATCCATGGTGCGGTCTTCGTAGATGGTAATGTGAACAGTAACGTCCTTGCCCATCATGTCTTTAGTTTGGTCGTTGAACGGGTTGATGAAATCCATCATGTTAACACCGTGCTGACCTAAAGATGAACCTACTGGAGGAGCTGCTGACGCTTGTCCACCTTTAATCTTCATCTTTAAATTGGCTTTTACTGCTTTTGCCATAAGTTTTATCTCCTTATTACGATGATCGTGACCTTAATGAAGCTTTGGCCCGATTATCTCCTACCTTTTAGTAGTGCGTAACCTGTTAATCCTACCAGATTTACCCTTAATTGTCTATATGTAGTCGCTATCGCCCACGGCTTCTAAATAGATTGATGTCCATTCTGCGTATTCTTCCGGATCCTTCGCGTTACTCATACCTAGTTGGGCTGCCCTAAAAAGCAATTTATTCATAGTGTCTTTAGCTTCTTTTGGGGACATTGCTGCCAGATATTGGGCATGTTCAAGTTCTAAAGTGTGATTCATTACGCTTGGTTCTTGCTCGGCTGCCATGACATCTCCGCTATGTTTCGCATGACTATACACTGCCAGCGTTTCTATTTCAAAGCAAAATAAATAGTGCACCGATGATGCGCTATTTATGCATTCTATAGTATAAAAATCAGCTTTTCTTGAGTTCTGCCACTATTCGTAGCTCTTGTAGTTCTTGATATCTCGATAGGGAGGCAGCAATACTTCCAGCGCCAAATACTATTCCTGTTGTAGCCAATCCAAGGGTAATCACTCTTGAACTGACCTCTTCTCTGAATTTACTTTCTGGCAGTATAAACTCCACTACTTCTCTTGCTATCAGAGTCGCTGCGGCAAAACCTGCAGCCGTCAGTGCTGCTTCACGAAAATCATTTTCTGCGTCCTCACGGTTACGATTCGCCGCATCAGTGTGTAGTTTTATCTCACTGTCCGTCATAATGTTCCCTACTGTGGTCTTTGGCTATTCTCAGTTCACGGCTAGCTTGATAGTGTGCCAAGCCATTTTTAGTGCAAGTGAGTGACTCGATAAGCGCCACACCTGCCACTATGCCACATGACATAGATTCAATTCCATCTAGTCTTGAGCCTGCCGTTGCAAACACGGCGGTGACCGCGAGGCATGCAGCAGCGCCAACGACGTTACTTCGCGCCTTTTCTGATTCGTTTTCCGGTGTGTGCAGATGCTCCGGATCGGTCATTACACTCGCTTTACTTGAAGGCTGTCGAGTTCAACAGGAGTTTCACGCCCAAACATGTTCACAAGAACCTTAAGCTTGCCCTTGGCTGGGTCAATCTCGTTGATTGAGCCATCAAAGCCCTTGAACGGACCGTCAGTGATGTTGACAACTTCGCCAATATTGAAATCGATCTTGTGCTTTGGTTCTTCACGGCCCATACGCTTCATAATTTTTTCAATTTCATCGTTAGGGATTGGGGTTGGTTCCGTACCACTTCCAACGAAGCCAGTGACTGAAGGCGTATTACGTACGATGTACCATGCGTCCTCGCTCATTTTGATCTGAACCATAACGTAACCCTGGAAGATACGCTTTTCAACGACCTTACGTTTGCCGTTCTTTACTTCGATCATCTTTTCTTTTGGCACAATAACCTGGAAGATCTTATCTGCCATATCCAGTGAATCCGCGCGCTGGCGAATGCTTTCAGCTACCTTTTCTTCATAGCCACTGTAGGTGTGGATTGCGTACCACTGTTTGCTTGCATCATATCGTTTGCTTGTCATAGTAATTCCTTAATTAATGAATATTGCTTTAAATACTTTCTCAAGTCCAAAATCAGTCAATGCGATAATGGTGCCGAACACGAGAGAGAATACAAATACTGCCGTTGTAAGACGAGTCGTTTCACGTGCGGTTGGCCATTGTACTTGGCGGAGCTCCTGCCATGATTCACGGAAGAACTTGAACAGTAGCACCTTTGCCAGGATTCGCCCTACAAAACGCGCAGGCTTTGTCTTGAACGGAATTAACAGAAATGCAAATGGACGCGCAATGAATCGAACGACCTTCCATAGAAGACGAAACGGCAAGCTAAGCTTTCCTGCGGCCTTCTTTACATGACGACGCTTTGGCTGGGCGGTATCGCCACGCTCTACGCGCTGCCTAACAGTCTCTACTTTTTTAAGTTGCCGCTTTTTGGCTGGCTTGTTCTCACCCGTATCTGCCATCTTGTTTCTCCATTTAAGCCTAATGACTTGATATTTCCACCTGTCCGGCACATGCCGTCCATCCTCGCTTTCGCTCGGTCACACCATCTGGCATAGCCATCTGTTGCTGCGTAGATAATAAAAAGAACCTACATATATAGGTTCGTTCACGTGTCAATATATCAAACTAACTGACACTTCGCAAGATACATTACTTAATCAATGATTACGATATCCGGGAACTTTCTTCTTAGTCCCTCTTCTGGTATTGCTCTTAAGGCGTTGCGTCTTCTTTCTTTGTTCAATGATTTGATGTCTATAGTCGTGGTCTCTTCGTGCGCTTCATCACTGGCATGGATCGGCTCCTCATATATACTCCACCGCGCATCTAGCTCGGACAGGTCTCCAATATCAAGGTGGCCTTCTAGTATTCCTTTCAGAAGTCTAACCTCATGGACTGGGGCATCTTGTGTGTATTTATCAAGTATCTCTGCATAATGGCTCTCAACACCGAAAAGTGCAGATAGATTCATCAAATGAGCAAGTATATTGTAGTTATGAATGTCATAATCAGGTACACCTAAAGTAACATCCTCAAATTGGCTCTTTTCTACAGTAGTAGCATTCTTATGGTATCCATGAATAAGATACGAGTTACTTCCAGATTCATAAAATGGTTTTACGTTATCAGTGTCTATGTGTTTGAGCGCTATAGCGTACTGCTTGGCCAATCTCCTGCCTTGTCGCCCTTCAAGCTTGTAAAGCCTTCCTCCTCCAGGTGAATGAAGTTTATGGCCTGGCTCAAAGGCAATTATGCCTAGCTTCGGATTAGTTCCGACCACAAAAAGCGGACTTCTGTAGTCATACTTTCCGAAGATGGATTTATCTAACTTTTGGGAGGCCCATATAACCCTATCTGTTAGGCCATGCAGTGTAAGATAGTTTTCTGGCTTATCGCTAAGGCGTAGCGCATTAATAGGATTAATCTCTACAGCTCCCTGGTGAGAGCAACCTGCACTTTGAAGGTAGGCTTGTACCATTGCTTTTCCATATCGTTGCTCATCAGGTCTACCAGGTAGTTTCAGCGTATTGAATTCCGGTAGGATACTTGCTGACTCAAGTATAAACTGAGTATTCTCTCGCCTTTGCCTAAACTGCTCTCTGTCAGTTTTATTCATATAGTTATCTATACCCCTCAAAGATGCCCCCATCAGTAGTTCACCAGCAGGCTTCACGAGACTTTGGCGAAGTGCTTCATATCCGTTAGCAAGCGCTTCTGCGCCATGGTCATGCATAGCTCTGGCGATTGATTGTGTTTCTGGCATCATAAGTAAACTAGTTATAGCACTTAGACACATATGTGGCAAACTACGGTACTATATAGTTGTTATGCTATTTTTGAGCGCACTAATACTCTCAATCTTTGTCGAGGCTTTACTGTATAGGGGTGTATTTTGGAGAGTAAGAACCCCCCTCGTTATTTTATTGACTGCTGCCGTCTCTGCATCCAGTGTCTCACTGCTACTAGATCAGCCAAGCCTGGCCGCCGGTATCATTCTTTTACTAGGACTACTTCGTATCGGTAATTACTTGCGTATTGCCAAGGGCCGTATGCATGATTCTTATTTACTCCGGGCCACCCGCCGTACATCATTCTGGCTTTTATTGGTCTCTACGCTGCCACTTGCTGCAGTCTGGTTCGACGTGTCTTTTGTCCCGCGACTGAGTACTTTGTATGGAATCACAGTGTCGCAGGTAATCACAGCTTTCGCCATGATCGGTCTACTCTTGTTTAACGTACGAAAGACGAGCTATCGACAAGGTACTACATTCTTTGCTGACAAAGAATTACCGACACTGTCTGTTTTGATTCCGGCACGTAATGAAACTGATGACTTGGAGCTCTGTCTGCGAAGTTGCCTATCAAGTGATTATCCAAAGCTTGAGATTGTAGTGCTCGATGACTGTTCACACCATCAAACATCGGAAATTATTAAGAAATTCGCCCAGGACGGAGTCAGATTCATAAAAGGCAGTGAACCTGACGAGAAGTGGCTTGCGAAAAATGCAGCATACGAACGACTCTCGGCTGAGGCGAGCGGCGAGATCTTGTTATTTGCCGGTGTTGATGTACGTTTTGGTGCCCATGCATTCCGTGCGCTCGTGACAGAGATGTTGGCGCGTGACAAGCAGATGATTAGTATTTTGCCGCGTCGTTTCTCGAGCAATCTCAGCCATGCCTTTGTGCAGCCACTGCGTTACTGGTGGGAGCTGGTATTGCCCAGAACGCTGCTTAACAAACCTGCAGTGCTGAGCACCTGCTGGCTTATCAAGAAAAAGAAACTCAAGAAACTGGGTGGATTTGCGGCAATTAGTCGATCTATTATTCCTGAGCGGTTTTTTGCACGTGAGCTTATCAAAACGAACGACTACAGTTTCATTAGGGCTAACGATATTCTTGATGTACAGACTGCTAAATCATTTGCAGATCAACGTGATACGGCCATTAGGGTCAAATATCCGCAGCTTAGCAAGCGTCCAGAGCTCGTGATCTTTACTGTCATCAGTCAGCTTGTGCTATTGATCGGACCGTTCGGAGGGATTTTCATTGGCTTGATCAGTGATAATTCAATCATTCTAATTGCCAGCGCCATTAGTTCTGCGCTACTCGTATTAACTCACATCACGATTATCCACCTGACCAATCCCGTTAATATCTTGGCTGCCGTATGGAATTTGCCATACGCCGTAGCGATTGATATGTGGCTGACTCTCTATTCAATGTACAAATACGAGTTTGGCGAAGTCATATGGAAAGAGCGTAACATTTGCATACCAGTGATGCATGTCGTCCCACATTTGCCTAAAATAGAGTAAAAGGAGCTTATCAATGAACGTACGCATCCCAGATTTAGAGGTAGAATATACTAGACACGATGTCGAAACATACGAAAGAGGCGTACGTCTGGCTAATTTTGCTATCTGGGCAACTCTCACTTCGCTGTCTGTGGTCGGCAGTGTCACCGAGCAAACTGATGCACTCGCAAGTAGTATGCTTGCAGCTGCCGGCACCGGATTGGCTCTAGTGGGTGAAAAGATACGCCATGATCGTATAAAACCCTATAAGGAAGCGCTCAGGCACTCACAGCCGTGAAAAGTATATTGAGCAAAGGTTTTCACGGCATAGCTTTATATGCGTCAATTCGTGAAAACTTTAACTTAGCATACTTTTCACGCAAGATTGGGGACGAAGATACTAAAGGTAGATCCCTTGTTGATTTCGCTTTGTACGTCTATTTCTGCATGAATAAGGCGCGTTAGCTTCATAGTTACATACAAACCGAGACCGGTGCCATTGTTTTGGCGAGTACGAAAATCCTCTGATCGCCAGAATTTATCAAACACACGCTCTTTATCAGCCTTGCTCAGGCCAATTCCAGTGTCGGTAACATCAAAGACGACACCTCCATCGCGTTTCCGGGCACTGATCGTAACATGACCTTCTTCTGTGTACTTGATAGCATTGGTTACAAAGTTCTGGAGGATTTCACGCACATATAGACGGGATGATTTAAGAAGCTCAAGGCTTCGGTCAGGCTCGGCAAAGAGCTTGAGACCCTTTGCTTCTGCGTCAGGTGTATATAATTTGCCGATTTCTTCAATTAATTCGTAAGTGTTTATGTCCTCGACATCTACTTGGAGCTTGCCGCGCTCTGCACGTGACAAGGTCGACAAGTCGTTGATCATGCCACTAAGGAAGTTAACCTGATCATGCGCCTGTTCTAGGGCCTCTTTAACCTTTGTCTGGTCGCCGGTCTTTTCCAGAATAAATTCGGCATTTCCAATGTTACCCTCGGCAATTGCTATTGGTGTACGTAGTTCGTGACTCACGACACTTATAAACTCGTCTCGTTCTTCCTCAAGTGATTTCTCGCGGGTGATATCACGAAGTAGGATAACGTAGCCGCTCATGCCTTCTTGGCCGTATCCAAGCTTTACGGGAGCAATGCTGGTGTATAGGTTAACTGTACTCCCGTCAGGATACTGGAGCCTCCAGTCACGGTTCGTAGTTTGAGTCTTGGTATCAAGAATAATAGTTTTGATATCAACAGGTTGATTTGTTTTATCAATTAGTTTGATTACTTTTGTAAGTAACTTCCCTGTAATGGTGCTATTCACATCAAGGATATTCAATGCAGCACCATTGTAGACAACGATATGTGTCTTTTCATCAATAGCAATGACCGCATCCGCCATGCTGTTGATCAGGCTGGTCAGTCGCTCTCTTTCCAGTTCAGCGTTGTGCGGATCGGTAATAGGTTCTGTAGGCATCAAACGTATTATAAGATACTGCCTACAAAAACATAAGCGTCATTACCTATAAAACAGGTTTGTGTTGCTTTATCTGTTTCCGGCGCACGTCTACGTCTGGCAAGACACGTCTCATTTCGTTCCAGAATATTGGGCCATGGGCCATAACATTGGTATGTGTCAGTTCGTGGAGCAGTACATAATCAATCAGTTCAAGTGGTAGCTGCATGAGGAAGCAGTTGAGCACGATATCCTTTTCACTACTACAACTTCCCCACCTGCCCGTAAGCTGTTTTACGGAGACACTTCTGTAGGTAAAACCGTGTTGCTGTGCCAAGCTTTTGAGTCTTGGTGGGAGTATCATGCGGGCCTCCTTTTTAAGGACGCGAATCGCAACATTCTGGGCTGCAGCCTGCACGTCGGGATTATCCCATTTAAGGCCCACCGGCAGCATCACCCGCGCCTCGTTACCTGATATGCGGGTTGTTATATTGTCGCCACTGCCGGCTAAGAACGTGATGTGGTGGGCCTTGCCGAGACGATAACCCTCAGTCAGAATGGTTGTTTCCGGTCGTTCTGTATTGATCCAATCTTTTTTAGACTGGACAAATGAAACACCGGCTGCAAATGGAACCCAAAATGGCAAACTTACCCTAATTTGGCCTTGGTGCGTAATGCTTAGCCTTATACTACGTGCGGCGCGACGCTTATAAAAATGAACGGCTCCGATACCGTCTATTTCGATGATTTTAGCTGGCATTTAAAGCCTATCTATTCTAACGAATGTTAATGTTGCGGCGACTGGGGTCAACACGACCGGCAGATGGGTTTGGAATAAGATTCACGAGCTGCGGCTTCACGAGCTTTGTCCCTGCGCCGCCAGTTGAAACGAGCCCAAGATCATACAACTTTTTGATAACCGCGTTACGTTGCGTTGGATAGGTGTGCTTGCCACTGATAACGACGTAATCTTCTGTTGTTTCTGGATTTTGCATACCTGATGCAATTTGCCGGAACGTGCCTTGATCAATTGAAGCCGTAAACCGATCGTCCAGCTTGCGCCTATCGCGCTTAGTTGCACGAACAAACGCGCTATCATGATCAATCTGTAGCCATACAAGGAGTACATCTGCTCTGTGCTTACGGGCAAGCTCACGGAGCTCACGTCGCTGCGTGACACGCATTGCATTAATGTCATACAAAACACTGATACCCGCATTAAGAAACTCTTCAGTCATATACTGCATGAGATGATCAACAATCTGGTTCTCTTGTCGGTCGTAGCGAGGCTGCTCAAATAATTCAAAACGGATGCGATCACTCTGGACATGCGCTGCCTGTATATCTTCACTTAACTGTCGTGCAAGATATGTTTTCCCTGATCCTGGATAACCATATAACAGAATCAAAGTTGGTCGCGTGAGGGCAAGCTTACTCATTTCTGCTGTAAACTATAACAATTTTTAGCAATTTGCAAAAGTCTCGCCCCTGGTTTGCATAAGCGTTGTATACTAATGAGTAAACAGTCCAGCTAAGGAGCAAACAGAAATGATAACTGGTGGAATAAGTTTATGAGTCCCGCAAGACGACTGGCTCTTAGTCTGGCTCGCAACAGCTTTAGACTTATACTTCTTGCAATCCTCACGCTGTACGCCTTTATAGCCACCTTCAGCAGCCCGGCGACAATCAGGAACTCCCTTATAGAAGCAGATGCATATGAACGTGCTATTCCTGCCATTCTTGAGACTAACGCAAAGCAAGATCCACGTGGCATATTTGCCGATAATAGGGTCAGAGAGATTACAGCCACCGCATTTCCTGCCAGCTTTGTCCAAGAAGAGTCAGACGATTTTCTGGGCGGACTATACACCTGGCTAAAAGGAGATAATTCGCTCATTGCATTTGATATACAAATAGCGTCTCAGCGCGAGAAACTGGCCGAAGCGTTGAGCATCTATGGAATTGAACGCTTGTCAGGGTTACCGACATGTACAGCCTTTGAATCAGAGATACAGCTTGATCCCTTCAAAGCCACCTGCCAACCCGCAGGCATTAATTACAAAAACGAACAAGAATCCCTTAGGAAGTCCTTGCTTAATTCAAAAGATTTTCTTGGGAAGACAACATATACAGGAGACGACCTGCCTAAAACCAAGTCCGGAAAGTCTATCGAAGCTTCGTACAGGGTTGCGCCCATTTTTTATGGGCTCATGAAGCCCTTCCTGTATTTTTTGCTATTTATCTTACTGATCCTGAGCGCAGCACTCGTGTTACTACGTCCTGTTCGACGGAATGGATGGCGTGATTTAGGTAAAGCATTGCTATTCAGTAGTGTGGTGCTAGCTGTCTCTGCGGCGGTCTTTGGGATCTTTGTCCCAAGAATTATGCGAAATTATCAATCACAGATATTTAATGGCAGTACCGATTTACTGGCCACAGATGTGATGACTAGAATATCCGTTCACTTCCAGACTTCATTTATTAACGCTGGCATTGTTTTCGCTCTTATTGGTGCAGCCATATTGCTGCTTGTTAAATTTGCACCAAAAGGCTCACGCTACAAGAAACTAGAGCATGTTACTGGTATTGCTAACGCAGTAGCGCCTAAACGTAGCACAAAGCCTCGCGATGCTCGCGCCGCAAATGCTCCAGTTGTGACTAGCGAACGAAAGCGAAGCCGCGGTACAATAAAAAACAGCAAAGCAAAATCACGCATCAAGCGGGAGATAACATGAAAATAGGCATCATCGGTGACACAGAGGCTGGACAAAGCCTTGCAGAAGGACTTCTGGAGCTTGGGCACGAAGTCATGCTTGGTGCGCACGCTGATTCCGAGCTCAAAAAGTGGGAAAAACGGACAAGGAGCAAGAACGCCCATCTCGGAACAACGACAGAGGCTGCGAGTTTTGCAGAATTAGCATTCCTAGCTACTGCATGGCGAGCCACGGAAGATGTTTTGCAACAGATCAGGCCAGAACTTGCTGGTAAAATTTTGATAGATATAACGACTCCGCTTGAGTTCGAGGATGACGGTCCTCCCACCTTGGCCCTTGGCCATGATATTAGTGGGGGCGAGATGGTGCAGCAGAGTCTCCCCGACAGCCATGTTATAAAGACGCTCAACTTTATCAGCCACAGACATGCCGTAAAGCCGGCCTTTAAGGATGGCAAGCCGGCAATGTTCTTGTGTGGCAATAATCCATCAGTAAGGCTCTATGTAGCCGAGTTACTCGGACAAATGGGATGGCAACATGTGACAGACATTGGTGGCATCGAAAAGAGTCGTTTATTGGAACCCCTTTGTGCACTTTGGATTGAATATGGCCTTGCCCATGAAACCTGGGACCATGCCTTTGCGGTTTTAGATAATTAACAGTGACAAATGGCTGAGTTTTCGGTAGTATTAACTCTTGTAATTACTTTTTAGTAATTAGGCACTTTTTATTCAAATTGTTCCGCAGTTTTAAACTGTCGGACGTAGGGGTGTAGCTCAATTGGTAGAGTAGCGGTCTCCAAAACCGTTGGTTGCAGGTTCGAGTCCTGTCACCCCTGCCATAAAGAACTCTTAGCCAGTTTTAGGACTGTAGCGAAGGGTTCTTTTAGATTGAAATCAAGGTTTTTGTTGTCTAATTCGAGGTTCGAGCTTATCAAACCGATAATTTGCCGTTTTTCGTCCTCGTCAGCAACCTCGTAGATTTTTCCAGCGTTCTCAAACAATCGTAACAGATACGAGGCGGTAATGCAGAACTCTTTGTCGGCTGTATCTAAGCGGTCGATTTTTCGTTTAACATCATTTAACTCGTCCTCGTAACGCTGTCGGTTTTCCTCATAAACTTCTGGGGTAATACTACCGTCAGCAAGCATATCGTATGTCCTGCGGATACGAGCCGTCAGTTGCGACCGCCTGACGTTAAGCTCTGAAAGCTGGTCGTCTTGAAACTTATTCTTTGCGTCGTGAGTGCTATTTAGCGTCTCTTTGATACGTTCTATCTCGTCCTTTGGTATATTGGCAAAGTTGTCGAGCAGAGACTTAAACACGCCGTCTAACTCTTTCTCGCTGATGTACTGGATAGGCGAGGTGTGCTGACGCCTTTTGTTGGTACAGTGGTAGTACATATACTCACGTCTTACACCGTTCTTTTGGGTCTTTTTCTTTAACTCTGACGTAATAGTACAACCACAATGGCTACAACGCATTAAACCTCTGTAGATTGACGGTATGCCAGCATATTTACGAGGTTTTACATTGTGTCCCTCTATGATTTGCTGGTTTAGCTCAAACATATCAAAACCGACTAGACGCTCGTAGTTATGAGGGTATTCTTTCCCTGATTTTTTATCGGTCATAATGCCGATATAGAACTTGTCGGTCAGAATACGGTGGATTGAACTTTTATAAAACTTAGTGCCGTACTCTTTGTTGATGGCTCTCGCTAGCGTCTCTAACGAGTAAGAACCAGTCGAGTAAAGAGTGTGTATTTTTCGGACGATAGTAGCCTTAAAATCCTCGGCTATAACAGTTTTATTTTGAGGGCTGATAGTGTGGTGCTTGTAGCCATACGGCGTACCCCAAGGCAACTCGCCACGCTCCAGCTTTCGGTATTTGGTATTATTACCGTCCTCTTTAACACGGTTGAGGAACTGCTTGGCAAAAAGCACTTTCATATCCCATTGAGTGATGTCGTTTGATGTACTATCCTCGGTCAAGACTAAGCGGTCGTCAATGCAGTGTATGTTCTTGCCGTAGCTGGTTCGTAAGTCGTCGATAGCGACAGCGTCTTTAAAGTTACGAGTGATACGGTCTACCCTAAACGAGATTATGTCGGTAATATCCTTACGACGTTTTACGAAAGCAATCATATCGTTGAACTTGGCTCGTAGTTTGTACTCGCTACCAGTCTCGCTAATAGCGTACTCGGCGACCACCTCGATATTGTGATTTTTAGCGTACTCGTAAGCTAGAGGTAGTTGTATCTCTTTGAGGGATAAGCCCTCTTTCTCTTGGCGAGCTGTCGATACCCGAGCGAAAATAATCGCTTTTCGTGGTTTAACCTCGCTATCTTTTTTCATTGTTTTCATTATACTATTTACTCCTTGTAGTTAGTTAATTTGACACGACGAAACGCCTCGATACTTTGTCGTATCGTGGTTGTCGTATCGTTATCTTGGCGAGTGAAACCAAGGCTGTTTGTTTTAGCTATTAGTCTCGACCATTGACTAGAGCTAGCGTGTATCCTTGACCTCGCCCCACGACTACCATATTGCTCTAATATTTTTTTGACACCGACGGCGTAAACGATACGGTCGGGCTTGGCTTGGTTAGCTAGTAAATTGTCAATAAAGCGGTCTAAGTCTCGCTCGGTCGATAGAATATCGGGTGTTGCTGTTTCTAACTGGCTTAACTCATAAAGTAGTAGCTTTTTTGCCGTATCCTCGGAGTATAGCTCAATAAACGGCAGCTCCTCGCTAAATGTTACTCCAGCTCGCTTTAGGTTGGTTTTGATAGTCCTACGGTCAGTATAGCGAGCCTCAAGTCGTATGACTTCAAAGGGTGTAGCTGGCGTAAACTCATCAAAGAGAGATAACTGACAATAGTAGTCTTTCTCCAGTAGCTCCTTTTTATTATTTCGAGAGCGTCGAAACTCTGCGAGTTTATCGTAAGCGACAAACGCCCACTTGCTTGTATGAAAGTACATAGCCTCGCCGTCGTTGCCGTAGGTTTTAGTCTTGCTACGACGACGTGTCGAGATGTTTGCCTTGGCTAGCTCTCTGACGAACATTTTAGCCAGTTTGCCGTCAGTTAAAATCACGTTTTTGCTGTAGTGCACGGTATTAACTTGGGCTGTCTTTATGGTTTCTTTATCTACGGCAACACCTAGGCGACGCAGGGCTTTCGAGAGCTGTTTACAGACGTTATCGAAGTCGCTGTCGGCTAACTCATCAAAGTTATTATTAAAGACGATTTTAGGTGCTGAGAACTCTACGTATAACCGAGTAGAGTAACCCCCAGTCCTAGTCGATTTAATAAGCTTGAGACGTGGTAGGTAGATACCATTTAGTTCGTCGTTTCGTGTAGGTGTTCGAGTAGAGACGGCAAACTTCCGACCTCCTAGTTTTACGTAAGGTGGTTTAATGTAGTTAGTTATATCGGGCGACCACCTGCCGTAGTGGGTCGACATAATTCTAAACTCCGATATGTCCAGCGACAGCACTACCGTATCTAGCATTTTTTAACCTCATTACATCGTCGTATACGGCTGTAACCGCTTTTTCAATCTCTAAACCTAGCTCTTTGTTAATCGGGTGGAAAATGCCCATATCACGCCCCATAACTTGCTTAGTGGGGTATGTAAGTCGATAACCGCCGTCTAGTCTTGTGTATATGCCGACAGAGCTACAATAAACAGCTCCATAAAGCACAAAACTAGCAAAACCAATTAGACCGTTATTGGGCTTGACTGGTGTTATCTGTATCTCGGTTATCATTAACATCGTTCTCGTCTTTAATCACATTTTCTCGGCGGTCAATTCTTATCAGTAACTCAGTCAAACGTAGCATTGGGTCAGTAGGACTGACTTGCTCGGCAACTTGTTTTGCTGACGGATTGCTCATAGCCTCAAGGTACACTTAAAAACGCCATAGACTGACGGTTTATTAACGTTAATTAGTAGCTATTAGTACGTCTTTGGTACTCGCAACTTAGGGTCTTTACGGAGTAAGTCAGTTAGCCACTCGTTAGTAGCTTTGATATCAAGATTATTTTTGATTGCTAATCGCTTAGTTACGACTGTTTGGACGTGCAGAACTTTGCCACCGTCGGACGAGTTAAACATAATGTTACGGAGTGGCTTGGGTATTTTTAGGTTGTTTATGACGACGTGAGCTTGGCTGGCTTTAACCTCTACCTCAGTCTTAGTAACGTAGTCGTGGTCAAACTTGGTTTTATACTTGTTCGCCTCTTTTAGCTTGGTGAAAACATCTAAAAACACTTGCTCTACGTCAGGATTTTTTATTTGAAAGCTCTTTATCCCAATGCGGTTTATGAGTAGCTTGTTTATATCCTCGTCATAAGTCAGCGTGTAGAGTTTGTCGTCATAATCGTATGTACTCTCGATAATGCCATAGCTAGAGGCGATACCATTTTGACGAGGACTAGGAGTAACAAACTCTAATCCGTCCTCATTATGCCACCGCTTACGGTCATCTTTCATTACATCGTCTTTCACTTTAATTATTGTATAATAAGTCTAGCTTGTGAGGGTAATAACTAATGGCACTAAAGTCGCATTACGAGATAGCAATACCAGCCGACGGCAAGGGCTACACCCACCGTCTTTGTCCTGATTGCTCAATCAAGTTTGGTATTAGGTCGGTCGACAAAGATTTTCCAGACACTATCCACTGTCCATATTGCAATAAGAGTGGTCGTTTGCCAGATTTTAACGTACCAGAACAGTTTGACTATGCTACTCAAGAGGGTCTCCGCCAAATTAAATATGATGTTATGAAAGAGCTACAAAATAGCTTGGCTCGTGGGTTAAGAGGCTCTAAAAATGTTAAGTTTAAGCCAGCGAGAATACGGTACGACGCTCAACCCGTACTAGTACAATCCGAGATACCAACCGATATGGTCTGCTCATCTTGTGAGAGCTTATACGAGATTTACGGCATCGCCTCACGCTGTCCATTTTGCGGTACAGAGGACGTAAAGATTTTAGACGCAAACCTAGCCATTATAGAGAAAGAGCTAGACACAGACAGGGGCTTACGCCAAATATACAATGACGTTGTTATAGCGTTTCAGAACCTATGTCGTTTTTATGCTAGCAAAGACAAAAAGATTAATTTTCAGAACATCAGCCTGTCAGAAGCATACTTTAGAGATAAGCAAGGGATAGAAATACTCGAGGGCTTGGATAGCCAAAACTTACAGGATATGAGGGTTGTTTTCGAGAAACGCCACATCGAACAGCACAACGGCGGTATTATCGACGCAAAGTATACGGCTAATCTTGGCTTAGACAGTACTACTCAAGGTCAAAAAGTAACTTACCTAAAAAGTGAGTTACAATCGGCTCTCAAAGCTTTGACTGCCGTAAGTGGCAATCTACGTACTAAACTAAAGCCCTAAGCAACAAGTGGCTCTAGCTTTAGCCCCTCGTCCACAATCTCTACAGCGTCCTGTTCTGTTACTTGAGCTGTTTTAGGGCTTTCTACTGCCTTTAGAGCCGTGATTATGCTCTGAGTAACGTGCCACATAACTACAGGAGCTACAGCGTTTCCTAGAGCCTTGTAGTTTGTAGTCCTAGAGCCAGGTAGCTTAAACGACTCGGGAAACGACTGTATACGGGCTACTTCTCGTGGAGTAAACATACGGTAACGACCGTCAATACACAATACGGGGTCGGTGCTATTGAGGCTCACTTTAGCCAAGTGTGCTCCTACGGTATTGCTAGGTAGATTAACATCTTGTGCTCGTCCCTTGTTCATAGTCTTAGCGTGTTTAGTGGCTTTCATACCCTCAACGGCTCGCTCACTAAAATAATACTTGTCCTCAATAGTATGCTCCGGGTCGATAATCTCTTTGATAATACGAGGCTTATCTACCGTTACTGCCTCGGGGAACTCAAAGGCGTCATAAGCCTGTTTATCTCTAAAGCCGACAATAAAGACACGCTCACGCTTTTGAGGGACGCCAAAATGAGAGGCGTTAAGTACCTTATATTTAACGTGATAGCCAGCATTTTCAAACTCCTGTATCACGAGTGGAAACGCCTCGCCCTTATTGGCTGACAGGAGACCCTTTACATTTTCGGCAACAAATACAGCAGGTTTTTTCTCTTTGAGTATCCGACACATCTCGAAAAATAGCTTACCTTTTTTGTCGTCCTTGTAGCCTAAACGTTTCGGATTTTGTGCCACTACGGAGAAAGACTGGCAAGGAAAACCACCCGTTAATATGTCGTGGTCTGGTATCTCGTCGGCAGAGACTAAGTTGATATCCTTATGCTGACACTCTATACCAAAATTAGCGTTGTAGATGTCGCAAATGGGCTTGTCGAAGTCCATAGCGTAAACTGTTTTAAGTGGATTTTTCTTGTAGTGTTGCCCGAGAAAATCAAAATCGCCCTCGCCACCCAAGTCCATACCACCAAGCCCCGTAAAAAACGACGCTACCTTATAGACTTTGCTCATACCAATAACTCCTCGTATACTCCTGATTTTTCTGTGTAACGAATGTCAGCTCCGTCCCTTGGTATCATATCAACTAGACTTTGCTTGTATTTACCGACTGGGTCTTGAATTACAAATAGCGATACACTTTCTGACGATATAGCTAGGCGGTAGATAAAGTACGTTTGACCCAGTGTATCTGACGCACTCCACTCACTAGGTGTCATATGGAAGTTAGTGGTGTGTATCTTGCCTCGACTGACGGTTGTCTTGACTTCGATAAAGCGTCGAGTAGTGCCTACGCCCTCGTATGAGCCGATGTCATAACCAACAGCGTAAATCTCTGGTATCTTTTGGATAAGGTGTAGCAAGTCGGTACGGTCTAGTTTTGTAAGGCGGTTCTTTTCGTGTTCTATAACGATAGTCTCGCCAACGTCGCCAATCTCCTTAGTCCTAATTGTCTGCTCAGACGCTCGTTTAGCTCTAATTCTTTCAAGCACTTCGGCGATAAACTCTGATTGCTTAGGTGTTGTGGTGGTCTGTTCGCTAGCGTCCTCTATGATAGAGAGGATATTAGCCTCAAATATAGTCGAGTCGAGCTTGTTATTAACGTACTTGAACCAATCCTCAAGGTAGACTGCTACATCAGCAGGCGTAACGTCTTTTTGACCGTAAAGAGCGTCGTATGAGTTAAACCAGTTATCGCTAGATACGAAAGCTTGTAGCACATCTAGGTTAGCCATATTGAGGTAGTACTTGTAGTTTGGACGCTGACGGGCAAGGTCGGCTAGCTCCATATAGTCTAAGATGTCGCCTGCGTATCGGGTTACATCGCCATCGTTATCGTACTCAACACCCGTTTTTTGACGAGCTATTATTTGAGACGCCGTTATCTTAGGAGATTGACCGTCCCTTGTAATACGTAGGTCATTAAAGATACAGTGAGTTGCCTCGGCTTTAGTGATACCGAACTTGCCGTCCTCGGTTAGTTTCTGACCCTCAATCAACACCTCTATTAGGTACTTAGCAGGCTTAAACTTTATGCCAGCGTTAATCATTTTTAGGGACTCTTGAGACTTCAAATGTCCACCTGGATACTGGAAGTAGTACAGGAAGTACCTAAAGAACTCTACTAAATCCTGGTTCTCACTAAGCAAGAAAGCCATACGTCCGGCTTTTTGTAATTCTCCCTCACGTTCAATTAGACCAAAGAGGCTAGAGATTTCAGTTCGCCAGTTGTCTATAGTTTTCTCAGTTGCCGAACCGTTACCTGGATAAAGCCTAATAGCAGAGTTTAGTTGCTCCCTAAAAGGGCTACGTGGTGCTGGGTCAAGTCGTGATATTTCGCCAGCCATAAACAAAAGTACGCTCTCAACGTCGCTCTTAAAGCGTGGACGGGCGTGGTGTATCCTGTAGTAAAACTCCTCTGGTATCTTATACTCCGCCATTACGCCTCTCCTTTAGCAGAGTCTAGTGTTTTCTTTAATTCAAGACCAATAGCCTCTGCGAGTATTGGTGGCACGGCATTACCGACTTGTTTATATTGACTTGTCTTTGAGCCATAAAATATAAAGTCGTCAGGGAAAGATTGTAGCCTTGCCGACTCTCTTACTGTTGGTATGCGGTTAAACTTGTAGTGGAAGTGGTGGCGATGCCCTGTGTCTATTGTATTGCTCGGCTTAAAGCTACCAAAGCGTGTCCACGCAATATTACGTTTTCGGATATTCTTTAAGTGCTCAGGTAAATCTTTATAGTTACCACCGTCGGGTACGAGAGCGATAGTAGATACTGTTTGCTCACTGTGTTCACTTATCTCGTGATTAAAAACTCTATCTGTATTCTTACGCATAATTTTCTGGTACTCAGTAAGAGCTGGGTTTTTATTGGTAGCACCCTCGTCCAGACTATCTTCCGTAAGGTCGGAAATTGCGTCTGACGTAGTACGCTTTTCGTCAGCAAAAGTAGCGACTGGATAATTAAACTCTAAGTCGTCCCTCACGCCTACAAACACAACCCTTTTACGATTTTGGGGCACTCCGTAATCAGAGGCGAGTAACACTCTGTATTGAACGTTATACCCTAGTGCCGAAAACTCTTTAATAATTTCGTCTTTAACCTTGCCCCCTGCCATAGAGATAAGATTAGGTACATTTTCCAAGATAAAGGCTTTTGGTTTGTAGTGAGCTACAACACCTACAAACCCTATGTAGAGCTTATTTCGAGGGTCGTCAGGATTGCGTTTACCAGAGATAGAAAAGCCTTGGCAAGGCGGGCCACCTACAACAACGTCTATATCAGAACCAGCAATTTTTTCTATATCGTCAGGGTCAAAGTTACCCAAATCCACAAGTGCCGATTTAGCTCCTGGGTGGTTACGCTCAAAGGTAACTAAAGCGTCTGCCCAATTATCAACGCCAGCAACAATATCAAAGCCAGCCTTAGCTAGACCATAAGAAAGCCCACCGCAACCAGAGAATAAGTCCAATACCCGTGGTCGATAGCTAGCCGATGTTTTGTTAATAAAGTTCGACAAGTCGTCTTTTGAATAACGCCTTACGCCCTTTGTCCCAATTTTCTTAGCCTTTAGTACGCCTTGGTTGTCCCAATTTCTAAGTGTGTTAGGGTGGACTTTCAAGATGTCGCAAGCTTCACTAATAGTTAATAGGTCGTCCACGTCTTTAATTTTTCCTCATACCCTTTGACTTAACATTTCCTACCATTATATTACACAAAAAGCTCAAGCATAACAATAATACGGCGTCAAAATCGGGTATAATAAAGTTAATGAAAAAGCTCAACATCAAGCTAGAGAACACTTACGGCATAAGGAAGCTTGAACATACGTTTGACTTCGATAAAACAAAGACGTACTCAATTTACGCCACTAATGGCTCGATGAAAACGTCATTTACTAAGACTTTTGGAGATTTCGGCGACGGTAACGACTCTAAAGATATGATTTTTACAGAGCGTGAGACGGTCAGAGAGATAACAGATGAAAACGGTAATGAGCTAGATTCTGGTGCTGTTTTCGTAGTAAAGCCATACGACGAAAATTACGCCTCTGGCAGAACGTCTACATTATTGGTAAATAAAGAGCTAAAGGATAAGTACGACAAAATCTGGCTCAATATCAAAACTCTAGAGGACGAATTGGTAAAGAAACTTAAAGCCCCCTCTGGTCTAGCAAAAGGGATAGACGACGAAGTATCCGAGGTCATAATGAGTACTAAGGGTAAGTTTCTTGAGGCGGTACAGCGTGTTGAAAAAGAAGTTAACGACGGTAAAGACCCTGTTTTAAACGAGGTTTCGTACAGCAAACTTTTTAACGAAAAAGTCGTTAAGCTCCTGTCGGATAAGGCAGTGCAAGCTGACCTAAACGAGTATATAACTCGCTATGACGAACTTGTTGAACAGTCCAAATATTTTCGTAAAGGCGTATTCAACCATACCAACGCCTCTACAATCGCCAAAACATTAGTACAAAACGGCTTTTTTGACGCCTCACATACTGTCTCGTTCTCTGACGGTACTGCCAAAAGTGAGATTAGTTCTGAGGCTGACCTAAAGAAAGTTATCGAGGACGAACTACAGGAGATACTCAAAGACGAGAAACTTCGTAAAGCTTTCGATAAGTTAGATAAGAAACTAACTAGCAATAACGAGGTTCGAGAGTTTAGGGATTACATTACCGAGCATAAAGAGCTTATACCCGAACTGGCTAATATCAACTACTTCAAGCAACGTATTTGGATAGACTACTTTAAGGTTTGCCTAGCTGATTTTAACAACCTAATTACAGCCCATAATGACGCAAAGAAAGAATTAGACGATATACGTGAGCAAGCCAACCAAGAACGTACTAGGTGGGCTGAGGTTGTAGATGTGTTTAACTCACGCTTTAATGTTCCGTTTGTATTGAGCGTCGAAAATCAAAGCGACGTTATTCTAGACGGCTTACTTCCCTCACTGAGTTTCGAGTTTAGAGACGAGGAGAGTAAAAAGCTCGTCAAGCGAGACGAGCTACTACAAGTCCTGAGTACGGGCGAACGAAAGGCACTCTACATACTAAATGTACTGTTTGAAATAGAGGCAAGGAAAGATTTAGGCGAGGAGACACTTTTAATCGTTGATGATATCGCTGACTCATTTGACTATAAAAATAAGTACGCAATTATCGAGTACTTAAAAGACACGGCTGAGCTAGACAACTTTTACCAGATAATACTAACTCATAACTTCGACTTCTTTAGGACAATTCAGAGCCGATACGTACCATACAAGCACTGTCTAATGGTCAATAAAAAGACTGACGGTATCGACCTAGTTGTGGCTGAGTATATTAACAATCCGTTTAAGCATTTCCTAGAAAATACAGCCGAGAACGCTAAGCTATTAGCTCTAATACCATTTGTACGCAACATCGTGGAGTACACAAAAGGCGAGGACGCCCCAGACTTTACCCTACTAACCTCTACTTTACATATCAAAAAAGATACTGAAACCATAACCATTAAAAATGTAAAAGATATTATCAAAGACGTCTTCAACAAAGACGTTACAGTATCTGACGAGAACAAGATTGTTGCCGACCTATTCACGGAAACCGCCGATACTCTACTATCCAAAAACGGCTCTCTTGGTCTTGAGAATAAAATCGTACTTTCAGTAGCAATTAGATTAAAGGCTGAGAAGTTTATGATTAACGAGATTAACGATACTGCTTTTGTCGAGTCAATCTCAAAAAACCAAACCGCTAAACTAGCTGATAGGTACATTACAGATAATCCTACAAAAGACGAAGAGATTGCCGTTATCAAGAAAGTTAATCTTATTACGCCACAGAATATACACATCAACTCGTTTATGTACGAGCCTATCCTCGATATGTCCGATGTCGAGTTAAAGGACTTATACAATAGAGTTAGTACCCTGGGCTCTAAATAGCCACTTACTAAATTAGATTTGTCTTGTTTTTGATATAATCAGATTGTCTAGCTTGTTTAATACGCAATAACCATCACTCGGCTTTTTTTGCCGTAATGATTTTTAGCTTTAGAAAGGGGCATCGCCCGAAACAGTAAGCTAAAACTTATTGCGGAACAAACAGGCTAGACACCCGTTGGCGGTGTCCCTTTTTATTTAGAGCATTTTCAACGGTCATATCAACTAAAGCGAGGAACGCTTAAATGAAAGACCGAAAAACATACAAAATACTAACTGCCTGTAGTTTCATACTACCGATTAACCGCTGGTATCTCGGCAACGGCAAGGGTGCAATCGGACGAAGTATTAGTGCTAACTACTTACTGATGGGCTGGCTCGGCGACCTATTCTATATGGACAAAACTTTTGACGAGGCTATGGCTAAACGAGGGTTTGCAAATACGAATATTCGTAATGAGCAAGGCAGATAGTCCCAACAAACTAGCATTTTATCCAACAATCTTATAACTACCTACCTCTGTTGTGAGCTTTTTTGATTGTTGGGCGATATTTTTGTGTCCACCCCTGTTCGATTTTGTTGGGTGAAATGGGCAAAACAAACCATTTTTTGATAGCGACAAAAATGTAGGTAGGTAGTGCGTTTATGGTCGTTCTAAAATAAGCAAACTTAGTAGGTAGGGGGGGTGTCTCCCTGCCTTTATAATGGTAAATATGAAACCTAGACTGTACTTGGATATTGACGGTGTCCTACTAGCAAATGAGGAAAACCTCGCAATTGGTGCGAGCGAGTTTATCAAGTATGCAGTAGACAACTTCGAGGTGTATTGGCTTACTACTCACTGTATGGACGGCACTACAGCTCACGCAATAGAATACGTTTTGCGAGCAACTGATGATGATTTACGACCGTATCTAGAGAAGTTTAAGCCAGTTACTTGGGGATTAGCAAAAACAGAGGCTATCGACTTCAATACACCCTTTCTATGGTTTGACGACGATTGTTATAGCGGAGAACGCTTAGCCCTAAATGAACATAATGCTTTTAACTCTTGGATTGAGATTGACTTAGCAAAGTACCCCGACCAACTAGTCCACGAATTAAAACTATTACAATCACTGGCTGAATAGGCTTACTCTAAATCATAGGCTAAGGCGTGGCGTTGCAGTATGTCCTTAGCTAGCGGTAGATTAAAGTCGAGAATTGGCAAAGTGCGGTTGCGAAACAAGTCCTGTATGTCCTGCCATGAAGAAACGATCTGCCATAGGTAGGTCGTTTTTTCTTGTCTGGATGACTAGATTCGAACCGATACTGCGCAGCAGAGGTTCGACGCCAATGAAGTCACGCGCAGATGTCTTACATCGAGCATGACGAAATGCGCGAGCGCAGCGAGGCCCTGTCTTACGAGCAGGGTTTACAGGAGAGGCTATGTAAGGCGCCCCTACCCCTCATAAAACTGATCAATATCCTCAATAGCTACACCCCTTAGGTCCGCATAGAATTCATCGGCAGCAATTCTTTCGAGCCAATGTGTGTCCTCTTGGCGCCCCTCAAAAAGGAGTGCGGTCACATCACTGTCTGCACTTACAGATGGATATATTGTAGAAAAATAATTACCCGCCACTACGTACGACCGTTGCCTGAGCCGCGCTAGCTCCCTGACTGCTACGAAACATTTAGGTAAGCTTTCACCAATGTCACCAGGGCTTAGTGCCCTGTCTTCACTATCAAGTTGATTACCTCTACTGGCGGCAAAAACAGAGACAATCTTAGAAAATACATCAAGATCAGCCGACTGGCTAATGTTGTACTTTTCCCGCAATACCTTGTCCGCTTCTTCTTTCTGCCTACGCATTAGCTCAATGGTTTCTTCGTCTGGAAATGTAGCTTCTGTAGCAACAATACGCAAGAGTCTATCTTCGGTGAGCTTTTCGGCATCTGCGCGCCAGTTCTGAATAAGATCCTTCTTAGATCGAATAATGCTGTATTCTAATACATCTTGAGTATAGTTATCTGCGTCAACTAGTAGTTCCTCAAGAGATATCGGCTCTTGAGCTGATTCTGGCCTAGGTACAAATGTTTCTGACATAATCTTCCTCTTTTGAATAATTATTGATCCTAAGTAATTATTCTGCAAGCCTTACTTCTTAATTTATCAGGTAACAAGTCGTTCGTATAATCAACCACTAACTATGGGAGTATCTTTAGTGGGCACTCAAAATAAGCGTGTAGCGCATACTGTCATATTACAAGCTCGAGCATGATTACCGTGTAGCGCGATTCTTGCAATTAGCTCTTGGGGGTGTCATTATTATTTTTCATGAGTGAATTTAGTCTGAAGAAATATGCAGTCGAACGAGCCAAGCAAGCAGAAAGCTTTGTCATTCGATACGCGATTGCGGCTGGCGTAGGCGGCATAGCTGTTTCGATGGTCTATTCGCACGCAGAAGAAAAGCAAGATCGTGCAATCCAGGCTGTCAAAGAAAACTTTACAGCAAACGGTAGATGCCTAAACAATACAACCTACGACGAGAGTGACGGCGCAGTTATCGACTTCATTAAAATCGGTGACACAGATACAGTACGCATCATGCCCAAAGACGCCAATGCACACAAAACCTCAGTACTCTTTATTACCGAAGTAGACAATGGTTGGTACGGCCCTGGCGACAGTAAAACGGCTTCCTTTTTGATCAAACGTGGATGCGAGAATATTCCAAGCGCACAGTAGTGCATATGTTATTGCACTGTCATTCCGCTGATGCTTGCTCCGTAGACAATATTTTATTTTAATAGCGCCATGAAGACCGATATCATTGACGCTGTTCCTGCAGCTTTTTTGACACTGGGTGCTGGTGAATATGTCCACGACAGTCCCACGCTACGCGGAGAAATTTACTCCGGACCGCCAGAAACTCTAGAAGCAAGAACAGCAGTAGGAGCCTTGTCTAAGCTGGTACATGCTGCCGATAGAGCAAAAGATAGTTCTGGACGCGCATTATCATGGCGAAACTATAATGTTGGAGCAAGTGCGGTTATGTTCAATTTTGAGTTGGGTCAATTCGGACTATTTGATGGGTTTAATGTTAAGCCCGAAACAGGCACAAGTTCGCTGAATCTTCATGCCGAGCAAGTTGCTATTGCAAAAGGTAGGTCACGCGGGCTTAATAAGGTTATCGGAATTAGTGTTTACGCCGACCCTTTTGATGATGACGCAAATCCGAACATGCATGCAACACTGCCGCCTTGTAGCAGATGCGTGCAGATGTTTGCAGACATACCGGAGGTAAGTCCTAATACGCTTGTACTGGGTTCCAATCTAGATCTTTCAGTGTGCGAGCTATACACAATCGCTTCGCTCACTGATCCGGCTATTCCTAAACTTGTAGATGAGCCGTTTTCTCTTCAGACCGAAGACGATCTTGAGCACTATGATCGTGTTATCCGTCCCGCTATATTCTTCACAGTAATGAATCTCTATACAGCTTCGTAGGCCTTGGCTATACTACCAGCATGCTTGATCATTATATTCAGAAAAATATTGTTTATAATTTGGCGCTGACGCCGAGTATGCGATTCAGTGACCTAAAGCCAGATGATATTGAAAATAAGCTGTTTGATTATCATCTGAAAAAAGTGATTGCAACTGGATTGGTCGTCAAAAATCAAAACGGTGAATATGAACTAACTCCTACGGGACGACGCGTCGGCAAAGATGCGCTCAAAAAGACCGACCATCTGATTAACCGAGTCTACTCGGTACTTTTTATTGCCATACGGAGGCAATCTGATGGTGCCTGGCTGCTTTGTCGTCGTAAAGCTCATCCACTACTTGGTAAGGTTGGTTTTATGCATGCTGTCCCATCTCTTGAGCAAACAGCAGTAGAAAGCGCTACGGCCGCTGCCCTTGAGAAGGCAGGCCTAAGGGCAACATTTAGCGTACGAGGATCCGGCTATCTTCGCGTATACGAGGGCGAAAACATGGAAAGTTTCACACATTTTACGCTCCTTGAATCAAAAGACGCTACTGGGGAGCTGTCGCAGCTCGACGCACTGTCAGAGTACTATTGGCAGGATAAGGTTGATCTATCAGATCCTGACCTGTTGCCAAGCATACCGTATTTTGTTGACGCCCTGGAACAGCCTGGTCTGTTCTATTTCGAGAAGATCCTGAAATCAAGTATTTCGTGAGCTTCCTTAAGTGCCTGATAAGCCTGGTCTGGTGCACTACGTCGCCATTCAACTGAGAGTGGGCTGTCGGGGTCAGCGAGCTGAGCAATTGAAATATGAGAACCATTTATTGATCCGTACCTTCGTGACTCGTCTAATGCCTGCAGTGCGGTATCCCTTGCCTGCTTCTGTATCTCAAATGCATTACCAGCAGGTAGTGATCCGTGCTGCAGTACAGCGAGCTGCAAAGCCGTGGAGCCTGCCATCCGACCGAACTGAGCATTGACGCGCTTACTGGGCCGTGCGGCCTCACTACGAAGCGCAAGACCTCCTGCTATTGATGCAAGTGTATCAATATTTGTGATGGCCTCTGCACGAAGACCAGAAAGATCTTGGCGCCAATCAGACTCATGATCTGCAAGTTTTGGAAGATACAACCGACGGCGCATTACATCTGGTGCGCCCTGGGCAAAGGTGTACCAACCGCTGTTAAGCGCTGCAAGGCTTATTAAATTGCTACTATATGCCAGACTTTCGCCATCGACGGTGGCCAGGATATGTCGAGCAGCTCTGAAGCCCTTCGCTTGTTGCTCTGCCAGTACAGTGCCGGCAGGTATCCTACGGCGACGCTCGATTTCGTCTACATCGCGAGCCCTTGCTGGGATATAGTGGCCCTGCTCGCTCAGGTGTTGTCTTGGTAAATCAAAATGTGTAAATGGTAATTTGTTCATGCCCCTATGATGCTCTCATTGAGAATTAGAAGCAGTGAAAACATTTTCACCAGCAATATATCTTTACACTATACTTTGTATAGTGATATACTGCTGACATGATAAAGAAGACATCAAAGTATACATTTGGCATTGATTCGTTCGGCGATCTTGCCACAAAAGAGGACGGCAAGCTTACAAGCTACGCTGAAGCAATACGACTTGTTACTGAAGAGGCTGTGCTCGCTGACAAGCTTGGCATCAATGCAATTAGCCTTGGCGAACATCACCGCGAGGAATTTGCAATTTCAAGCCCAGAAATGGTTCTAGCAGGCATCGCAACCCGCACTAAAAATATCAAGCTCGCATCTGGCGTGACAGTACTGAGCTCTGATGACCCTGTACGAGTATTTGAACGCTTCTCCACCCTGGACGCCTTATCTGGCGGCCGTGCGCAAGTCATTCTTGGTCGTGGTTCATTCACCGAGTCATTCCCACTCTTTGGGTATGACCTGGAGGACTATGAGATATTATTCGAAGAAAAGATCGAGCTGTTCGCCAAGATCCTGGAAGAAAAGCCTGTTACCTGGAGTGGCCGCACGAGGGCAGCGCTAAAAGATGCAGATATATTTCCGAAAACAGAATCAGGCCGGCTTGAAACAATGGTCGGCGTTGGAGGTTCCCCTAAATCAGTGATTCGTGCTGCAAGGTATAACTTCCCATTAATGCTCGCGATCATTGGTGGTGATCCAGCGCGCTTTGCAGGTTATGCCGAGCTATATAAGCGAGCTTCAGAAGAGTTTGGTAATACTCCACATCCTATCGGCATCCACTCCCCAGGACTCATTGCCGAAACAAATGAAGCCGCTTTCAAAATGGCCTGGCCGTTATTCAAGCAAAGCTTTGATAAAATCGGCCGAACACGCGGCTGGGCTCCTTGGACACCAGAACACTTTGATAATGAAGTTCAGAGTGGCTCCTTGTATGTAGGCTCCCCGGAAACGGTTGCGCATAAAATAGCCCGTGCCATGAAAGTGGTTGGTGCGGAGCGATTTGATATGGTGTACGGCTTTGGGCCTATGGAAGTTTCGGCCCGTAAAAAAATGATTGAACTGTACGCCAACGAAGTCATACCGCGTGTCAAAGAACTACTTGGAGAAAAATAAGTGATAGAATCTGTGGGTATTTTGGGAGCTGGTAAGCTTGGGCTCGTGCTTGCGAGGTTGGCACTAAAAGCTGGCTTCAAAGTAAATATCGCTGGCTCTGGTAGTCCTGACGAGATCTCCTTGTCAATGAGCGTACTGGCCCCTGGCGCAGTTGCGATGACCCAGGCTGATGTAATCAAGCAATCTGACGTCATAATACTTGCCCTGCCGCTTGGTAAATATAAAACAATTGCCGTCGATGGCCTGGACGATAAACTCGTTATAGATGCAATGAATTACTGGTGGGAGGTCGATGGAATACGACCAGACTTAGACGATGTCCATAAATCTACGAGTGAAATTATTCGTGACTTTCTACCTACCAACAGAGTGGTGAAGGCTTTTAGCCACATGGGCTATCATGACCTACTTGATGGCAGTAGGCCTGCCAATAGTAGTGACCGCAAAGCGATAGCCTTGGCAGGAGATAACAGAGATGATGTTGCGCTCGTCGAAGAATTCATTGATAAGTTTGGCTTTGATCCAGTGTATATAGGTGCCTTGCAGGAAGGAATTAGATTGCAGCCTGGCAGCAATCTATTCGGGGCAAACCCTACCAAGAAAGAGTTGCTAGAGCTTTTGAACCACTTTTCAGATTCAGACCTGGGAAAACGCCTAGCCTAATAGTGGCTTCTTCTGCCACTTGCGAGTAAGATCTTTGCGGACAAGCCAGCTGCAAAAAGACTCATAAACGTTACTGCTGCTCCTATAATCCAAGGGATAAAATTAATACTCCTTGCCTCTTTAAGAGGTAGACCTGAGTCCCTATCGGATCCACTGTTACTCTGGCTAACGGCAGGAGCTTGCACTTGGTCTTCAACTGTATCCGTCCGCTCGGTAACTGGCTCTACTGGTGCTTCCTGAGCGCTAGCACTCGATGAGGCTGAGGCAGTCCGGACACCTTTCTTCTTTCCTCCGCTATTCGTTGTTGTGCTACTACCAGAAGTAGGCGGCACGTATGGCTCGGCAATTTGAATCGTTGTCGAAACGTTGGCGATAGGATCAGTAATTGTCACCGTACCTGACTTGCTGCCTGCAGATAGAGTGATTTGAGCGGTGCTAGAATCAATAATTGTTTGACTTGTAATGGTTGCCCCTTCTCCACCGCTAATTGTAAATACAGGACTTCCGGGCGCGCCAGGCTGCCAATATGTATCTATGCCGTTTAATTGAACAATATTCGATGCTGATCCCTTTGCTGCAGTACTTACAGAAGCGGACATACTCGGACTCGCCGTAGACCGAACAGTACTCATTACCGCATCTGCAACTATTTGGTGGCCCTGTTCAGTTGGATGAACGCCATCGGTTGATGGATACGTCAGATTACCGGCATCAAGAAGATACACCTTAGTGTCAGATGGGTTTGCTGCCTTATAGTTGTTATACCCAAGTACTATGTTTGACCTGCCAGCACCAGTGATAGGCACCATGACAAATATTTTTGTGTTAGTGCTCGAAGCACTGCGCATATTAGTTATTGCTGTGACTATTAAACTGTCGTTTGAGACCCCACCATTGCCGCCTTGTGCAAGCACAATATAATCTGGCACGGGGCTGAACTTACCACTCGTCAATCTGGATTGGCCTGAGTAATAACTGTGCCACGTAGAGGGAAATGCTGGCGTCGTGCCGTCTGCTGCGCCCTGCGAGAAGCCTTGGCCTCCGTATCCAATCTGAGAGAACTCAGCGTTAAAGAATGATGCGAGATGAGGCACCCAGCCCTTTGATGCGTCATTTGCAGAGACACTATTATCGCCTGAGTTCACATCATAGGCAGCAGTGCCAGAATCGCCAAAGAACAGTGCCCTGGCCGGCTTGAGCGTCGGTGCTGTTATCGACGCACCCCCATCAAGAGAAAGTCCAGTTACTTTTACAGGACTAACCGGTACATTCCAGTGATCAACAAATACACTGTCAGAGATCATATTAAAATAAAGCGAGTGAGTGCCCGCAGGCAATCCAGAAGCTAGCACGAGCGTTGTGGTCGTAGGAGTGAGTTGATACTCAGTCCTTGCTGCCCCGTCGATGCTATATGCAATTTTAGGATAATTACTGGCTGGCGTAGAAGCGTTTACAAGCGCTGATACATCAAGCGAAAGAATTGCAGAGGTACCAGTAAAATTCAATTTGCTGTAGGCACCCATTGTTAACATAGTTGCCGACGCAGAACCATTAAAGTATGTATTGTATGGACTCCAGAACCAATTGGCTGCCGTAACGCCAAAGTTTGTAATACCACTTGTAACAACATAGTTGAGGGAGGCGGGATTTGATATGCCTGGGCTACTTGAAGCGCTGATAACATGCGGTGACCCATTTGTACTATTTGGAGTGTAGGTAAATGTCTTGGCGCCACTTTCATTACTAAATGAAAGTGAGGTTGGTGAAAATGTCCCTGAACCATTTGTCGCTGGCGTGATGGTTCCTGTGTAGCTGCCGTTTGGCCTAACGGTAAATGTTGCTGATGCTGTATTCACACTGCCATGGGTTGGTCCTGTCAAAGTATAGCTACTTGCCGGTCCAGCTAAATCGTAAGCGGCAAAGTTATCCATGTGTTGCCCAGTCGTTGCTGTAACCGCTCCGAACGAGCCAATTGCCGCCCGACCCGCAGCAGTAATAGACGAATCTGTTACAGAGATCATTAAAATGCCGTCTACGTAGCCTTGTATCGATGTACCTATCATTGATAAAGCTATGTTTCTTGTGGTGCCTACACTTCCGAATGACGTAGAGTTGGTACCAATATTAGTTAAAGTACCACCAACTAATTTCCACAGCTCCCAGCGCGCCCGCGTATTGCTGTAATTGAAGAAGTATGAGGTATTTGCAGTAGGATCTTCACGCCCTACGACACTAATGTAATCAGCCGCGTTAGAAACAAGTGTCACATCAGCCTGCACAATGTAATCAGGACTGGCTGGCAAACCTGAGGCATAGTAATTAGTTGGCACTGCATCTGATCCATATACACGGTTATTATTGTCGAGTACGAGATTTCCGCTCGCAGCCGGATGACGCGTCCATGATGCACCGACTTCCCCAGTGTGCGCAGTCATATTAACCGCGGCGCTACCCGTAAATGTATCTTGGACAAATTGGCTTCCTTGGGCCCTCACGACCATTGAAATGGCTGCTGGATTACTTAAGGCAGGGCTACTGGAAACACTGATTACATGCGGTGATCCCGCGGCGCTTGTAGGTGTATATGTAAATGTTTTAGCGGTGCTCTCATTACTAAACGACACTGATGTTGGTGAAAATGTCCCTGAGCCATTTGTCGTTGGCGTGATTGTACCCGTATAGCTGGCATTCGGAGTTATGGTGTAAGTATACGTTTTTCCTACGATTCCCGCATTAGAACCAGAAAGTGAGTATGCCGTCGCAGGAGTCACGGGAGCGTCAGTTGCGCTAAAATTGTCCAGCGCAAGACCTGTACCACTTGCCGTAGTAAATCCAGTGACTACACCGGCACGTCCGAGCGTTGTATTGGAATTATCAGTTGAAGATATCCGCTCTACGCCATCAATAAAAACTTTTTTGGTTGCTGTACGAAGCTCAAGCTTTATATGATAACTTGTTCCGGGGGTTAGCGCCTGGGCGTAGTTGCCAAGTTCAACCGTACCAGCACCAGTCGTAACATAGAGATGCCATCTACCTGTAGATGTGTCGTACCATGTGGTATATCCAGTATTAGCTGTCGTACTATACCTACCATTAACACCAACAATTATTCTCGTTCCTGGAGTTGAGATATAGACTATATCTGCTTCCACGTCGTACTCGTTTGTTGCTGGGACACCACTGGAATAATAAACGCTAGTTCCAGCAATCGCAGAACGTAGTCGGTTAGCACTATCAATCTGGAGACTTGACCCCGGCACCGCGGCATTTTTAGCCCAAGTCGCCCCCGTCTCTCCAGTATGGGATTCAAGCGCAGTTCCAGCCGTACCAGTGAATGTATCAGTTACAAATGGCGCTGCACCAACCATTACGCTTTGCGTAAATACGACAGCCAGAATAGCTATGCACGCAGCAATATTTCTAATCAATCCAAAATGCCCAAAGACATCAAGCTCTCTAAAGCTTTTGATGCTCATTTTATATCACCTGTTTATTTTAACCACCTAGTGGATGCCACTAATGCTTATATTGTACATGCAGAGGATGTTTATGCAAACATTGCAGCGATGATACGTTGATAAATTTCATAACCAGTGTGTTTATGTGCTTGTGACTGACGCATAAAATTTTCCATCATCATTCCATCATTTACTTCGAGTATTTTATAACTGTCGTCGACTGAAACCACATCAATAGCTGCAAGCCTGAGCCCAGTTGCATTCAGTGCGTCTTTCGCTAAAGCCGTCTCAGCAGATGATGCCTCTGTCATAATAGGCTTTGCGCCAAGGCCGAGGTTAAACATTTTAAGATCACCATTTTCTACAGGTATCTTTTCGTACTGGCATAAGACTTCCCCATCAAGCATGATAAAACGTCTCTCTGAGTTGATTATCTGATACGGCGAGACAGCCCATGCTGCAATATGTGGATGCGCGCTAATATAATCACGTACGCCAATTGCAGTATCAAGAAGCTTTACTGCGTGTCCACTCGTACCATCAAGTGGCTTTACTACAACTTTATCAAGTCCATCTGACCACGCGCTGTATTGTCCGGCTTTCGTTTGTACAAGACGATGTTCTACTGCAGCAACACCCTTTTGGTGCATGATTTGATAGGCAGCAACCTTGTCACCGGCTATGCTACTCGCAGCGCTACTATTTACATCAAACTTGTAACCAAAAATGCGTTGAACGACCTTCTGTCTTTCTAACTCAATCACCCAGTCATCTGAATAAGTTCGAAATACTATGCCATGCTTCTGGCATATTTCTTGGATGATACCCACCATCCAACGATCGATAATATATTGCCCGGTAGCCACAACTATTTCTTGTTGGCCATTCGGACGGCACGTTTAAAGCTGCGCTCGGCAGCAGGATCAGCATACCTTGCGATAGGCGGCCGCACGATTGTCTGCGGTCCACGCCGTCGCTCGTTTAGTTCCTTAAGGGAGTCTATGAAGTAATCTTCCATAAGCCACTCGCGGCCAGGTGCAGTTTCTGCAACGACAGTAAATAACCATAAATAATCACCCCATTTTTCCTTGGTGGCAATTTCTGGTTTTTTAATCACCTTAAGTGTCCCGACGGGAATCGTTGCAATCACCTTTTCAATAAGCGTTTTTCCGACCGCCTGATTATTCACAAAGATGTCTACGGCAATAGTCCTATGACCAGTCGGCGTCACCCGTACGGACTGCATATACTGATTATGAATCCAGATCACCTCACCGCTCAAGCTCCTGATCTTGGTTGACCTTAGAGTCATGCGCTCGACGACACCAGAAAGCTTATCAAATGGCTCTACATCAATATAGTCGCCAACATTAAACCAGCCCTCGATAATCATAGCCGCACCAGCGGTAATATCACGCAGAATCATACCGACGGTACCACCAGCCAATACTACAAAAAATGCACTGGCACCGATTGCTGCAGCCCCAACGGTTGCGCCTTCGCTCAGCAAATTCCACGCATAGAATGCAAATACGCCCACAATTACTGCACGAACTGCAGCGATCGTAACACTCAAATAAGTCTCTATCCTGCGCAATCTCACTTGCTTCTCGGTATCTGGGGAGCTATCGGAGATTGTAGCTACAAAACGAGCAATCTTAACAATAATGAATGCCACAATCTTACTGAGTAGAAATGCCGCAGCTATCGAAAGCAGCAAAATAAGCAGCGACCGCATAGCATTTGCTTCCCCAAAAAATGCTTGCAACTCTTCTTGAACCCGTGAACTATTGTCTTCCATATTTGACATATTGTAACGTAGATTCTGGCACAAGTCAGTATCTGTAAATTATGTTAATTTCAAGTATTAAAAGTGCTTGTTACGTACACACTTCATCTCTATAATAATGCTTAAGTTAACTAAAATGTTCGTTAGAGGGTTATGAAGGTATTAATGCTGGGGTGGGAGCTACCCCCTCATAACAGTGGTGGACTCGGCGTGGCGTGCTATCAGCTCTGCAAAGCCCTCAATAATCAGGGCGCGGATATTCAGTTCGTCCTTCCATATACAGCCTCACATGATGCCTCCTTCATGAAAATACATGCCGCCCACCCCCAAGACGTCAGCGAAGTATTGAAGGCTGGAATTGCATACGATAGCTTCAAGTACATCAAGACAAATGGGGAGACTGCCTACGCTGATCTCTTTGAACAAAGCCTGATCTACGAGAAATCCATTGAGCGAATTGTGCAACTTGCAGAATTTGACGTTATACACGCCCACGACTGGCTCACATGTAGGGCCGCACTACGGGCCAAGCACTTATCCGGAAAGCCGCTCATACTTCATATCCATTCAGTAGAAGCTGACCGATCAGGTAAGCATAGGGGCGGTAATCCGCTGGTGCGTGAAATAGAATCACTCGCAATGCTCATTGCCGACAAAATCATTGCTGTTAGTGAGCACACCAAGCGTGCCATTATTCGTGAATATGATATTCCGGCCGACAAGATTGAGGTCGTGCACAATAGTATTAGCGATGACATGCTGGTGGAAAGTTCAGGTGATAACGCATATACGTACCTATCTAAGATGAAACAGCAAGGCTACAAAGTTGTCGCAAGCATTGGCCGTCTTACTATCCAAAAGGGTCTTACCCACCTTCTCCGCTCCTTTAAATTAGTAGTGGAGCAGGAACCAAAGACGCTTCTAATGGTCGTAGGATCTGGCGATCAGTATCATGAACTGCTCGAATTATCCGCAGAACTTGGGATAGCCAAGAATATTGTCTTTACCGAATTTCAGCGCGGCAAGAAATACCGTGATGCTTATGCGATTGCAGATTTATTTGTGATGCCATCGGTATCAGAACCATTTGGCCTAACTCCTCTTGAAGCCATCGGCTACGGCACGCCTACCCTTATTAGCAAGCAGTCAGGCGTCAGCGAGGTACTCAAGAATTGTTTGAAAGTTGATTTTTGGGACGAAAGAGAAATGGCAAACCAGATTGTAGCCGTGGTTCGTAGCAATGCACTCCGTGATGAGCTACACAGAAACTCACTCCAGGAATACACTAGACTCAGCTGGGACAAAACCGCCGACAAGATGCTTGACGTTTACCGCAGACACACACAAAAGGCGGCTGCTCTATGACAAAAGCAATTGTATTGTATCTGCATGTTCACCAGCCATACCGCGTTGGTGAATATTCGGTTTTTGATGCGGGGAGTCGACATGACTACTTTGACGCAGATTATGATTCACGGACGAACAACCAACGTATTCTTCGCAAAGTAGCCGAAAAATCATACCTCCCTACCAATAAAAAGCTTCTTCAACTACTAAACACACACCCTGAATTTAAGCTAAGCCTTTCTATCACCGGCACAATCCTAGAGCAGCTCGAGGCTTGGGCGCCAGAGGTGCTTGCCTCATTCCAGGAGTTAACCCAAACTGGACGCGTCGAAATTGTAGGAGAAACCTACCACCACAGCCTCGCCTTCTTTTATTCCCTTGCAGAGTTTGACGCCCAGGTTACGATGCACCGAGAGCTCGTTGAGCGTTTGTTTGGACAGACCCCAACTGCTTTTAGGAATACAGAGCTGAGTTACAACAATGACCTCGCTGTTTGGGCGGACCGGGTAGGTTATAAGGCAGTTCTTGCCGAAGGCTGGGATCCAATCCTGGGCTGGCGAAGCCCCAACTATATTTATAAGCCATCATATACAGACAACATTAAACTCCTCATGAAAAACTATAAGCTGTCAGACGACATCGCATTTAGGTTCGGGGATCGCGGATGGGCAGAATGGCCCCTCACAGCTGACAAGTTTACTCATTGGCTCAGCGAGACCGATGATGCGACTAATTTTAACCTGTTCATGGATTACGAAACATTCGGTGAGCACCAGTGGAGCGAGTCTGGTATTTTTGACTTCCTACAGCATTTGCCCGAAAAATGGCTTGCCGGCGAAGGTCATACCTTTATGACTGTGTCAGAGGCCGCTGATACGTTCGAGCCAAGTGACGTTGTCGACACGCCCTATACAACCACCTGGGCCGACACAGAACGCGATCTATCAGCGTGGCTCGGCAATCCAATGCAGCAGGAGGCCATTAATGCACTCTATAGCTTACAGACTGCAGTTATGAAACTGGGTGATCTAGCTATTATTGATGATTGGCGTAAACTCACGACTTCCGATCACTTCTACTACATGTGCACCAAGTGGTTTAGTGATGGCGACATCCATGCGTATTTCAGCCCTTATGAAACACCCTATCAAGCATATATAACATTCATGAACGCTTGGCACGATTTAAGGCTCAGGCTACTTGAGCGAGGAGTGAATCTGTAATGGCACGCCCCGTAGTTCTTAGTAACGGTAAGCTTATGGTGGGTCTTAATGAACACGGTCTTGTGCATGATTTTTATTACCCGTATGTTGGACTTGATAACTTAACGACAGCCAGGAGCGTTCACCACAAAGTCGGTGTTTGGGTAGACGGTACGTTTTCTTGGGTAGACGACGATAGTTGGAACATCAGCGTAGACTTCGAGTCAGATGCATTGGTTAGCCATATTTCAATGTATTCAGAAAAACTGGCTATTGAATTAACTTTTACGGATTTCGTAGACAATGAATTAAACCTATTTTGTAGGTTAGTGGATGTAAAGAATATCCGAGGTGAAGCTCGTGAAATTAGAATCTTCATGCACCAAGTCTTTGAGATTTCTAGGGCCGGCCGGGCAGACACCGCGCTATTTGTGCCAGACGATAACTATATTCTGGATTACAAAGGGCGCTGCTCCCTTCTGATACATGGGCGGCAAATGGATGGCACACCTTTTGATCAATATGCAGTCGGTAGCTACGGTATCGAGGGTAAAGAGGGTACTTTCAGAGACGCTGAAGACGGTGAGCTTTCAGGTAGCGCAGTTGAACATGGCGGCGTTGACTCCGTTATTAGGTTCACGCTACAGCTCGAGGCTGATTCATCGGGCCAAGTCGAGTACTGGATTGCGGCAGCAGACTCTCAGTACGCCGCAGAGAAAATCCATAATGAAATTGCCAAAGAAGGAATCCCAGCTCGACTACAGGCCGTTAGACAGTATTGGCAAGAATGGCTGGCTATTGGAGGAAACAGTATTCACGCTGTTGACAAAGAATATGTTGTGCCGCTGAAAAAATCATTAATGATAATCAAGGCGCATGCCGACCGCCGGGGAGGTATCATAGCCTCCGGGGACTCTTCTATATACAACTACGGACGTGACTATTACAGCTACGTCTGGCCGAGAGATGGCGCGTTTGCGCTCTGGCCGCTTATTAGGCTTGGGTATACTGAGGAGCCAAAGCGTTTCTTTGAATTTTGCCGCGATATCATAACCCCAGACGGCTACCTCATGCATAAATATCAGCCTGACCGTGCTATCGGCAGTACCTGGCACCCGTGGCTCCACGGAAACCGCAAAGAACTCCCGATCCAAGAAGATGAGACAGCGTCGGTTGTGTATATGCTGGGTGAGTATATGGAATACAGCAAGGACTCAGATTTTGTTAAAAGTCTATATTTAACATTCGTGCAGCCTGCAGCTAATTTTATGAGTCATTTTGTTGATGACGCAACTGGCCTCCCGCATGCAAGCTATGATCTTTGGGAGGAAAAGTTTCTAACTAACACCTACACTACCGCCCTTACCTATCAAGCATTATTAGTTGCCAGCGACCTTGCAAAGCAGTTCGAGCACCCAGATGATGCCGATAAGTGGCAAAGGGCGGCAGAGAGCCTACTAGCAAGCGCCGGTGCATTCTTTGATCCTGAACGGCAAGCATACCGTAAAGGCTTCCTATTACAAGAGGACAAGTCGCTGCAGTACGATAACACTCTGGATTTATCTTCATTTTACGGGGTTATGATGTTTGGTTACTCCACAAGCAACGGGTGGCTTGACCAGACCGTACGGCTAATCGAACAGAATCTACTTGGCTCGAGCCCGATTGGCGGATCGCCCCGATACGAACATGATAATTACTTTAAATCAGAACCAGCGTATCAGGGAAATCCATGGATTATTACTGGACTATGGCTTGCGCAGTACTATATCCGTACTGGCCAACAAGACAAAGGCCGTGAACTGATCAACTGGTCAATTCAGAAGAGTCTGCCCAGCGGAGTACTCCCAGAGCAGGTTCACCCTGAAACTGGGGCGCCACTATCGGTTACCCCACTTGTATGGAGTCATGCAGAACTTGCCAATACAATCCTGGATGTTATGAAGCTGGGCTAGCACTCAGTTCTTGCTACATCAAATAAAAAAATCCCGGATATCCCGGGATTCTTCTTGCACCAAAAGTGCTATTTCTTGCGTGCCTTAACTTCGTTTCGTCCGAGGCTCTTCTTTGTCTCAACGTATAGTACGTGCTTGCGAAGAATTGGGTCGTATTTACGAAGTTCTAGCTTCTCTGGAGTATTCATGGTGTTCTTTTTGGTGTAGTAGTGACGTGCACCACTTTCTTCAGAAACCAATCCTACTAGCTTTCGCTTGTCGCCTTTTTTAGCCATTATTCCTACCTTTTATGATGATATCCAAATAATCTTAACAGATTACGCTAATAATTTCAACTGGAGCCACGACTGGGACTTGAACCCAGGACCCCTTCCTTACCATGGAAGTGCTCTACCGCTGAGCTATCGCGGCACTTTATGACAAAAGTACCGGTAGATTGTACCAAATAACAGAGATAATGCCAAGCATGTTACCATAAGAGTACAATCCGAAAGCGAGGTTACTATGAGCCAACTCCCAGTCACTTTTAAAGCAAAGTTAACCAAAGGTACCGCGAAAGGCGCATGGACAACCGTGTCTATGCCCGGTTCGGCGGATTTTTTTGGTACACGTGGGCTCGTCAAAATAAAGGGCACTATTAATGGGTATCCTATAGAAAGCTCCTTTATGGCGTTGGGTGATGGCACACATATGCTCCCAGTAAAAGCCGAGGTTCGTAATGCAATCAATAAAGATGACGGTGATCTTGTAGAAGTTACTATTTTGGAGCGTACGAATTAATACTATAAGTGTTGAATGAGTGCATTGTTTTTGGTACACTTTGTCGGTACTTTAGTAGTTATATAACGTGCCACCTTAGCTCAGCTGGTCAGAGCATCGGTTTTGTAAACCGAGGGTCGTCGGTTCGAACCCGACAGGTGGCTCCAAAAGCCAAATGGCGGGTGAGAACCGAACACAGCGCAAGCTGCGGTTCGATAAACAAAGTCACGCACAGGAATTTATTCCGAGCATGAATGTAGTTTATACAGAGTAACCCGACAGGTGGCTCCAAATGTTTTAGCGTACAGCGAGAATGCTAAAACAATCATCCCGGGATGTAGTCCAGGGAGGTGTTTCTACAGCTACTAGGAGTGGTAGCTGATGCGCAGGGATACTCAAGCGGTCAACGAGGTCTGACTGTAAATCAGATGGCTACGCCTTCGGGGGTTCGAATCCCTCTCCCTGCACCAAACAAAAGCCCCACCATCAGGTGGGCTTTTTGTTTGGTACGGAATAAGAATTGAACACGCGATGGAAGCCTTTGGGGTGAAAAGTGCCAGTGGCACTTTTCAAGGCAGTCTACTCATGAAAACTTGTTTTCATAGATGTAGTTACAGGGTCGCAGGATGCGACTCGAATCCCTCTCCCTGCACCAATAATATTCGAGAAGTGGCTATTTCTTAATAATCTTGTAGTGTTTATCTATGTAGAGTAGCTCGTTCACGTGTGTTTCAAGTACTTCGGCCTCAAGCATGTCTGCTTGCCTCAGGAGGTTGACCACCTTATCTATCTCTGTTGCCAGCGTTACAAAGTAATCACCAGATTGAACCCGTGCCTGAAACTCAATATTTTCACCATCTATTCCATCTTGTACAACCTTTGGAACTGTTGCCGTATGACCGAACAGTCCAGTCAAATAATGCATTGTGTATGTCGACATATTTATTCTCCCCCAATAATGCTTTTGTAGTGATTACCTGAAATTATAATATGGTCAAGCAAATCTATGCCAAGTATTTCACTCGCGTTTATAAGCTGCTGCGTCACAAGGTTATCTGATGAGGTTGGGCGAACGCTTCCCGAAGGATGGTTGTGTGCGATAATAATCGCCGCCGCACCGTGCTCAATTGCTGGCTGGAATACTTCTCTTGGATGAATGATACTTGCAGTAAGACTACCGGTAGAAATCACTTCTTCACGAATAACCTGGAATCGGCTATTGAGATATAGACCTCGTAACTGCTCTTTCTGAAGGTCTGCCATGTTCTTGAAGTACTCAAAGGCTTGTTCGGGCGTACGTACGACTCTTGGCTTGCCACTTCGCTTCTCGTAGAAACGACGCCCTAGCTCCAGTGCTGCAATAATCTGACAGGCTTTACCAAACGGAATTTGTAGCGTCTCGCTCAGGCGATTTGGGTTCTTTTCGTGCAGTAGCGCTCGCTCTCCATACTCTTTGAGAATGCGATCGGACATAGCCATTACCTCTTCTCGCTTCGTGCCGACGCCCAGTAGCACTGCAAGCAGTTCAGACTGACTGAGTGTTTCCGGACCAAAGCTTTGCATCTTCTCACGTGGCTTTTGCGTGATGTCCATATCACGCACGCGCATAACGTACTGATCAGATGTTGTATCCAAGAAAATATCACGATCGATAAGCTGATATGGCTCTAAAGCTGCTGTAGTCATACAGCTACTATAACAAACTATTCATTTGTATAAGTAATATTTTGCTAATGTTTAGATAACGACGCGGCGTTTGGGTCGCTGAATACGTTTTGGCTTACCTGCTGGAATAACGAGCTTTTCTACCTTTTGCTCAATCTCAAGCGCCTTTTCTTCATGACCAGCCTGATCGTATGCCATCTTAAGGAGTGCATAACTTTCCTTGTTAGGCTCAAGCTCAACAGCCCGCTCTAGGCCCTGGAGCATCAACTTGGTATTGCCAAGCTTCTCTTGGACCTTTGCGTAGGCAATGTGACGGGCAGCCAATTCTTCCTCGAGCTTCAATGCTTGCTCAAATGCCGTTGCGGCTTTCTGGTAATTCTCTGTCTCGTAGTAAATGAGGCCCAGGTTGTGGAGACTGGATGCAGTAGGTTCAATACTCGATGCAATCTCGAAACAATCAATCGCGTCTTTGTATTCCTTCTGTTTGGCGTACAAAATACCCAGACGGTTGTATGCTGCAGCATTCTTCTGGTCAATCTTAAGGATCGTTAGTAGCGCTTTTTCGGCACGGAGGAAACGATTCTCACGCATACCCTGGTGTGCTATATCCCAAAGTTTACCGATCTTATCGCCGACTTTTCGAGGTATATCATCAAGCTCATCGTGCTTCATATTCGTTGCACGATAAGCTAAGAACCCAAATCCCACCACTAAGGCAAGTTCATACATATTAGACTAATTGTACCATAAGTACCTTATAGACGCACGAAGAGGTCGGTTAGTAGTAACTTTGGGCTCACATTGGTACGAAGACCGTCCTCCGCGTCCACCACTACAGATAAGCGCTTGTGCCATGCCGTAACTTGTTGGGAAGCCCCTTTTTTGGCGGCGGATTCAAGTGCGCTGATACAAATTCGTTTGCAGGCATACATAAAATCGGGCAACAAATCTTTTGATTTGCCTATTTCGTCAACCCTACACAGCCTATCAAAGACAGACGCAGCTAATATCTGTTTGGCAATTTCTATCTGCTGGGCCACCGCGTGTTCACTCTTACCAGACAGTAGTGCCGTCATGAGCCCTACTTGCCCATCACTGAGGGCGTGCGCCCAAGCTATGTCTTTGGCATCATGCTTGGCAATGAAGTACTCCGTAGCGTCAGAAGCCGCAATTCTATCGATTGACACGGTTTGTACGCGCGATAGTATCGTTTGCCTCATCTTACCTGCATCAATTGCAGTCAGGATAAGTACCGTATCAACGGGTGGCTCCTCCAGTAGCTTTAGGAGTGCATTCTGAGCCTCATCTGCCATTGTATCTGCCTGCGATATTACGACAACCCGCCGGATAGTCTCTTGGCCCGTTGTTTTAAGCTGCACAAAGCTATGTAGCTGCCTGATTTGCTCGATACTGACTGAATTACTCTCGGGAATTACATGCTTAAAATACGGCTGCAGATCCAACGACTTACCGCCCAGTAACTCCTGTGCAAATAGCAGCGCTGTCGTTTCCTTGCCTGCGCCAGGTTGGCCCGTTATGAGTAGCGCATGATTGCCAGTTTTCGTGAACTGATCAAATTGCTGCCGCGTTCGCGGATGTAATAAAAGCCCCTTCATCACCTACGATTGTAACAAAGCTTCAAATTCTGGTGGCAATTTAGTCTCAAAAACCTTCCGTTCACCACTTGGAATCGTTATTTCCAGAGAAAGTGCATGCAAGAACAGTCGATCGGCAGGTTTTCCGTTATAAAACAGATCGCCGACGATCGGATGACCCTGGTAGTGCAAATGGACACGGAGCTGGTGGGTGCGACCAGTTACAGGTTTTAGCTCTACTAAATCATATTTCGCGCTAGATCCCACTACTTTATATTCAGTGACAGCTGATTTACCATCATTAGTCACCGTAAAGGTCTTTGGATTCTTACTATTGCGGCCAATCGGCATATCAATGATCGCATGTTCCGGCTTTAAATGACCTGAGACAACCGCCATATAGGTTTTCTTGGTCTTGCGTTGGCTGAACTGTTTCTGCAGGTGCACAAGTGCGGCTGGTGTCTTGGCGCAAATCATTACACCAGATGTAGCGCGGTCTAGACGGTGTACAATGCCTGCCCTCGGGTTATGGGGGCTGCCCCGCTCTACGTCCTGCTCTAATATCCACTGTGGCTGCTGGCCCTTTTTAACAAGATGCTCAGCAAGCCATGAGGCCACCGTAGCCTCAGGGTTAAATTCGCCCTTACTGTGTGACAAAATACCGACTGGTTTTTCAACCACTACGCAGTCATCGTCCTCGTACAAAACAGGAATATCAATAGATGGGATAGCTGTCATAAGCTCGTAATTATACTCCGCAACAACTTCGTCACCAGGCTTCATCTTGTAGCCAGCTTTTTCTATAACTTTGCCATTAACGGTAACCTTACCCTGCTCAATCAAACGAGCCGATACACTACGCGTCAAATCTGGATACATTGCGATCAAACGCATATCCAGCCGCTCTGCCCGAGAAATATTCAAATTAGCCATGCTTTAGCGGAGGCCGACGGCCTTTTGTACTTTTAAAAGCGTTTCGTTGGCTTGAGTGTTCATAGCCGCTTCGCTGCTTTCAAGCTTAGCAATCAAGGCCTTATCATCGATCTTTGCGAGCTTTGACTGGAAGTCTTCTAGAAATGAGCAGACACTATCAGCCACATCTTTTTTAAGTGGCCCGTACATGGTCTGACCGCTATATTTGGTGTTTACTTCTTCGATTGAGACACCGCTTGTAAGTGCTAACAGATCTAGTAGGTTGCTAATACCAGGCTGCGACTTGTGATCATAATTTACAAGCGCAAGATCATCGGTGACGGCACTCATAATCTTTTTACGGGCAACATCTGGCGAACCGCTGAGGAATATAACACCTTTACCGGTTTCATCTGACTTGCTCATTTTCTTGCTTGGATCCTGCAGGTCCTTAATACGAAGCCCCTGGTCCTTGCCGAAGAAAGCATGCTGTTCTTTTACAGCCTTCGGTACAGTAAATAACTCGCCGAACTGATTATTCATACGAACTGCAATATCACGCGTAAACTCAAGATGCTGCGTCTGATCATCGCCTACTGGAACGTAACGAGCATCATACAACAAAATATCAGCAGCCATTAATACCGGATAATTGAATAGCCCGAGGCTAATGCGGTCTTCATTCAGCTTTGCAGATTTGTCCTTGAACTGTGTCATGCGGTTCATTTCGCCGAATCCCGTAAAACAATCAAGAATCCATGTTAGCTCACTGTGCGCTGATACATAGCTCTGACGGTATACATTAACGTTACTATTCTCTATTGGCAGTCCGGCTGCAGCATAGACGCGCACATTGTTCATAATTGCAGCCTGGAGCTGCGAATGGTCAATTGGTGTCGTAAAGCTGTGTAAGTCAGGTACAAACAGATTAACCTGGAACTCGTCAGCCTTTTGGCGCGCCATATCAACCGTAGGCATAATTGCCCCCAGGTAATTACCAATATGGAGGTCATTATTGGCGCGCAGGCCTGTTAGAATTACTTGTTTACTCATTATCATGAATTATACAAGATGAACGGAGAAAAGTGGGAGTTTACTTACACTTTTCGAGTACATTGTCGTAAGCGTCAGCTATACCTTGATCTGATGTAAGTGGGTAGTTTCTTAGAGCAAATTCAGCCATTCGTGACCTAACGCTCGGATCAGGCTCCATTAGAATGTTTGTTTCTATGCGTTTTCGATTTATCTCGTTGAGCACTTGCTCTGCTGATCGTGGGTCATCTGGGCTCATTTCTATGCCCATTCTTTGTAAAATTGTTCCTGGATTACTTTCCATCATGTACTCCTTACATTTAAAAAACCCGCCTCCTAAGTGGCGGGTTTATTGTTTCGTTAATTATTTTCACTTATTGAAAAACATACAGAACAGACCGCCACACACATGTCGGCTAAACCAATAGTCTATACGGGTTTGTGTAATGTGTTTCATGCCGCAACTCCTGCAAGCTGCAACACTTTTCGCCCCGCGATGATGCTCTGATCTACGTGCTTTTCCTTTTCACTCTCTGGCTCAATGACAAGCAAACCTTCTGTTACTGCAGTGAATAGGTTTTCAGACGCAAGCTCACTAAGTGGTAGGTTGTTTGATCTCAGTATCAATAGTGATAAATCTTCTAATTCTTCTGTTGTAGTTTCCATTTCCTTCTCTTTACTCTTACTTTGATTTAAAAAACCGCTCCCTTGTCTTTCGGTAGCGGTTTTTTCAATGAATTCGAGGTGTATGTATTATTTCTTCAAATGCACAGAACAAACCGCCACAGCAGGGTGCTTGACGTAAAACCAGCGCATTTGGCAAATAATGTTTTGTGCGATTTGTTGCATAGTTTTAAGAATTACACACCATATATAGCGTTGTCAAGCCATTGTAATAAAGAGAGTTTTAACTTAGTACACGACGGAGCTGAAACCGCTACTCGTATTTGCAAGCTGCATACGGCGATCACTACATGCCTCTTCAGCGAGTTCGGTCACAGCTGGGTCTTCCATAGACTGAGCTAGGACAAAAAGTCTTTCACCGCGGGAGGTAAGTGGCCCTGGGTCAATGCCAAGCTTTCCAAGACCAGACAGCGTCTTATTGGCAACAACTGGGCACATTCGATCAGTTGCTGCTTTGGCATTAGGGTTTAGTGAGACTTCACATGAACCGCACTGTAATAGTTCCATTGTCATTTAATTATATTATAGCAGTTTGATGAGATTTGTCAATATCATTAACAGATATAGAACCTGTGACTATTTTAGATTCTAGGGCCTCAAGACTATCAACAAAACGTTTGCGTATCTGATCTGCATATGGATTACCCTGCTGAACGGTCATGAAAAGTTCATAACTGTGCTGCTTTTCTTGGCTCACAAGGTCCATTAGCTCCTTATAATAGTGTGTTGCAAGTGGAGTCTCGGGGGGATCCAAGTTTAGGAGCCCTCTGCCCACAAAGAATGTCAGAGCATGCACCCAGGCCATGTCCTTGTCATGATCATCCGGGGATATCTTCAAAATTTTAAGACCAAGTACCTCGCTAAACAAATCCTCAATCTCAGGAAATGGGCCACCAATCTGGTCATGCCAAACTATCCTAAGACCCTCTGTTCCACCATTGTTAGCATATGACTGCGGCCCAAAGAGTGGATGAGTTAAGAGCAGTTTGCATTTATCACTAAGCACAGCCTCAAGTATTCTTGCTGGCTTTGTCTTAACCGAACATACGTCCATCACAACCGTCTTTGATGTTACGTAGGGTGCTATTGCCTCGCAGGAAGCCTTAAGTCCCGCCAGGTCATTAGCAAGTATAATCAGATCGCACGCAGCTGCCTCAGATATAGAACACATGCTTACCCCACTTGGGATATCTTCTGCATTGATAGACCGCCTACTAAATGCACGTACTTCTACGTGGGGAGCCAATATCTCGGCCAAAAGCGTACCAAAACTACCAAAACCAACTATCGCAACACTTTTAATCATAAGTTACTGGATAGTATACCTTATAAATCAACTTTCTTTGTTAGTTTGCAGACAAAGAAAGCTTCTATTTCGGGGCTTGGAACAAGACGCATGGAAAACTTTAGTTGATCGTCAAACTGACGGCCATTCCATTCACTCACAGCAGCTACACGATTACCCAGGCTGAAGTTGAGCTGACGTACTTGTGCATCTTGATTATGCCTGAGCAAATAGTCCACCACCGCTTCGTTTTCTTCCGGAGCCATTGTGCAGGTGCTATAAACCAGCGTTCCGCCGGGTTTCAGTAAATGCCAGGCCTGTACAATGAGCTTCCTCTGAAGCTGCTGGAGGCGTTTAATATGCGCAACAGACCACGATGCGAAATCTTTATTACTATCTAATGTCATCATGCCCTCACCACTACAGGGCGCATCAAGTAGTATTTTGTCGAACTGACGGCCTTCCAGCTTATAGGATAGCTGCGTCGCATCAAATAAAGTGTAATCTATTCCTTGCACGCCAAGCCTATTAAGGTTTGACTGTAGTTTTGCAAGTCGAGGACGTGAGTTATCATTAGCCGTAATATACGCCTCGTTGTTAGATAAGGCGGCGATGTGGCTCGTTTTGCCGCCGGGGGCAGCACATATGTCTAAAATCGCTTCACCGGCCTGCGGGTCGAGCGCTAAAACAGGCAACCAACTAGCGGCGTTTTGAATATAAATACTGCCGTCACTAGAAAGCTCACTATTCTTTATTTCCTGTAGTCCAGCTTCCATCGTTAGTCCATCTGGACACCATGTAAATGGCTGCCCTTTCCAGCCAAGCGATACAAGCTGAGGCACAACATCCTGCATAGAAGTTTTCAACGTGTTTACGCGTATACTTTGCTGTCTACCTATTTGAAGTAGGTGTACAGTAGTTTCCTCGGAAACATGTAATAGCTCAGCAGTTCTATCAATCCACTGCTGCCGCTTCTTTTCTGTCTTATCTATTGCCTTTTTGACCATATATTGGTCGTATTTTAGCAAATTAAATGGTCAACCGACCAATGATCATAGAGTGGTCAGATGCGTAAGGGCTGCCTCTACCAGTGTTAGTCCAGCCGCGCACGTACACGCCACGTGACTTCAGTACATGATCTACGCCAGAGAATTCATCTGCCTGACCAAGGTAGATAGACCGTGCGGCAAGCGCACTCACGATCTTTGTATGCCGATTATTAAAATCACCCAAAAAGAAGATGTCATCATTTGGGAATGAGTCACGAATATTTTTAACTCGTCCCGCAATTACTGTTGCTTGTCTGTCATCCATGGCCGGACCGTTATCACTGTTGAAATGATAATTAAAAACGAGTATCTCTTTATCATGATGTATCTGCCGGAGGCGTACAAAGCTGAGATACCTCGTTGCTGGTGGCCGTGAACCGGCGCCCCAACTGATGTCATAGACCTTTGTTTCGCCGGTAGTGAGCTTTGTAAAATTATCCTTTTTCCAGAAAATAGGTGATGTATTGTCGACTGATCCAACGAAATATCCGTAGTTCATGCCAGTCATAAAATTAATGACATCATTACGCTGCGTAATATACTGGCCAGTATCAGGATTTTGCTTAAATACTTCTTGCATCCCAATAATCCCAGCGGGGTTATTAGCAATCATCGCCTTTACCCTTGGTGCGCGCGTCGACCAGTTTGCGTATGTGCTATTAAATCCGTCCCAGCGTTGTCCGCGGATGTTATAGGTTGCAGCGTTGATATAGGTTGGAGCTGAAGTTGCTCCAGAATATCTCGTGTACGCGTATCCTAGGCTACCGGTTATAAGAGAGCCCACAAGCACCAAGATCAAAGATTTATTAATGAGACCGTGTTGGTTAGTGGAAAGCTTTTGCCTTTTTGTTTTTATAAACTTCATGGGTGTAAGTTACCATATACCCAGCTGCGCCGCAACGCTTACGCTTACGCTTAACTGAAGACTATCAAAAGAAGCACAGAAGTTACCGCAACTACAGCACCTACCGTTAATGACTGTAGATTTATTTTGCGTGCGCGTTTGGCGTCTAGCTTTCTGCTAGCAGCTTCTACAACTTCGCGGGTATCGCCATATTCATCAGAAGAGCTATGTATACCGCCCGCGGCATATCCTATGCAAAACTTATATTTTGCCTGCAGGTATCCAATCGCACCAATCCAGGCCGGCACAAACATGGCAAGACCGAGTATTGGATTTGCCTTTGTTGCCACCAATACAGCCAACAGCGGTACGCCGATGCCAAGCCCCAGGTAAAAGGCTTTCTTACGATAAGCCACTTCCTTCTCGTTAATGTTGCATACGCCAGGTGTATAGTAATCGCTCATTATTCCAGTCTATCATGATTGTATACTTGGTAAACAAATCGTACTTTCTAGTTCCATAAAAAAACGACCCCATGAAGAGGTCGTTTTTGTAAGTACCAGGCGAAATTAACGCTTGGTGAACTGGCGCTGCTTACGTGCACCCTTGAGACCGAACTTCTTACGTTCTTTCTCACGTGGGTCGCGTCCAAGCAGATCTGCACGGCGAAGCGTAGACTTGTAGTCTTCGTTAAGCAGTACGAGTGACTTAGCAATACCAAGACGGATTGCATCAGCCTGACCAGCGTGGCCACCACCTGAAACAACAACACTAACGTCAAACTTAGTAGGCTCGATTTCGAGTACGCCAAATGGACGAGTAAGCTCCAAAAGGAGCGTCTTGCTGTTTTCGAAGTAGTCGCTAGCTGGCTTACCGTTGATTACAACGTTGCCCTTGCCAGACTGGAGGCGAACACGTGCGGTTGCACTTTTGCGGCGTCCGAGTGCGTAGAAATAGTTACTCGCAGCCATTATTTACCTTCCTTCAGTGATAGCTTCTGTGGTTTCTGAGCTTCGTGGTTGTGCTCTGTACCTGAATAGATCTTCAGGCGTGCGAGACGACCATCACGGAGCTTGTTAACTGGAAGCATACCGCGCACAGCCTTGAAAATAGGTTCAGTTGAATCCTTAGCCATCTTTTCCTTAAGCTGAGCTTCCTTTAGACCACCTGGGAATCCAGAGTGGTGGTAGTACATCTTCTTTTCCATCTTGTCACCAGTAACAACGAGGTTGTCAGCGTTGATAACAATCACATAGTCACCACAATCGATGTGCTTTGTGAACTGGGTCTTACCTTTACCGGTAAGGAGTGTTGCAACCTGAGTAGCAACACGGCCAAGTGGAGCTTCAGCGGCATCAATGACGTACCACTTTCGCTCTACATCTGTAGGCTTGGCGCTAAATGTCTTTTGAGCCATTATTTCTTCTCCTCGACCTTCTTAGCTGCAGGCTTCTTGGTTGCTGGAGCTGGCTTTGCCTCAGTCTTAGCTGCCTTTGCAGGAGCTGCTACTGGGGCTTCACCGAGTTCATCAACAAAGCTGATGCGTGCGAGCTGAGCGTTGTCACCACGACGAGTACGTGTGCGCTCGATGCGGAGGTGACCACTATTACGACCACCGAGCTTTGGAGCGATTTCATCAACCAACTTGTGCGCGCTTGCGACAGTCTGCAGGCTCGCAATAACCTGACGACGGTTGTGAAGATCACCCTTCTTAGCTTTGGTAATCAACTTTTCTACATATGGAACGACTTCTTTTGCTTTTGGCAGTGTCGTTTCGATCGACTCGTACTTGACGAGTGAATCAGCGAGACCCTTTAGAAGGGCTCGACGCTGATCGCGTTCCCGATGGAACTTCCTACCTTGATATCCGTGACGATGCATTCTACAGCTCCAACTCCGCTAATTTTTCCTTAACTTCGTCGAGAGCCTTGCTACCGAAACCTTTGAGCTCACGAAGTTCGCCATCACTTAGTGAGAACAAGTCCTTAAGTGTGTGAATTTCGTTGTTGATCAAAGCGTTGGTTGTACGAGCACTGAGGTTTAGATCTTCGATTGAAGTCAAAAGCTCTGCTGGCTCGTCGCTTGCTTCGCCTGCATCTGCGTCACCAGCAGTTACGTGTGCAGCTGACTCAACACGAGTCTGACCCGCAAGCGCAGTGTACTGGTTAACAAGGATAGCAGCAGCTTCTTCAAACGCCTCGCTTGGAGTGATTGAACCGTCAGTATCGACAGTAAGGTGAAGCTTGTCGAGGTTAGTCATCTGACCAACACGAGTGTTTTCAACCTTATAACGGACACGCTGGACTGGACCAAACGCTGCATCAACAGCGATCATGTCACTTGCCTTCTTAGCGGTACCTTCTTCGATAGTGCGGTAGCCACGACCAGCCTCAACAGTGAGGTCCATGACAAAGTTTGCCGATGCCTCATCAATAGTTGCGATGACGTGGTCTGGGTTTACGATTTCAACATCAGCGTTAACCTGGATGTCCTTAGCAGTAACAGTGCCCTTGCCCTTCTTTACAATGCGAAGAGTCTGAGTTTCACCACCAAATACGCGGAAGCGTACACCCTTGAGGTTAAGCATGATGTCAACGACATCTTCCTTAACGCCTGGAAGTGTTGTGAACTCGTGGGTAGCACCCTCGACCTTAAACGCTGTGATTGCTGCACCAGCAATGCTGCTGAGCAATACGCGGCGGAGTGAGTTACCAAGTGTCATTCCGTAACCGGTGTGTAGTGGTTCGACGGTGAATGTTGCACTTGTGCTTGAGTGCTCATCAACGTTGACAACTCCTGGGGTATGAATCATTTTTGACATATTCCTTCTTGCCTCCGTTAACGTGAGTAGTATTCCACGATTAGTTGTTCATTAATATCTGGTTCAGCTTCCTCACGAGTAGGAACGCCAGTAACGGTAACTTCAAACTTCTTGCGATTAACCTTGAGCCAACCTGGGTAGTCGCTTGGCGCTGGGCTTACGTCATCAAGTTTCTTGAAGTATTCGTTGTTTTGGCTCTTTGCGCGGAGCACAAGCACATCACCAGCCTTAAGGCGGATTGATGGAATGTCAACGCGGCGGCCGTTAAGCATGAAGTGGCCATGGCTCATCAGCTGGCGTGCGGCGCGGCGTGATGTCGCGAAACCTGCACGGTAGACTGCGTTGTCTGCACGCTGTTCTAGGAACTGCAGCAATGTTGCGCCTGATTGACCTTGCTTCTTGCTTGCCTCAACCATAAGGTTGCTGAACTGCTTCTCGAGCAGACCATAAAGGCGCTTTACCTTCTGCTTTTCACGCAGCTGGATGTTGTACTGGCTTGGCTTGTTGCGCATGTTACGAGTACCAGCTTCACCTGGAACTGTAGGGCGCTTAACAAGAGCCTTGTGAGCCTTCGGGTGAAGTGCATAGCCTTCACGACGGCTCATCTTAACGATAGATCGAGTATCACGTGCCATGAACTAGACCCTCCTTGCTTTCTTAGGACGAGTTCCGCCGTGTGGCACGCCAGTTACATCCTTGATTGATTCAACAGCAATGTCGAGTCCAGATAGTGCACGAACTGCAGCCTCACGACCGAGTCCAACACCCTTGATAAACACGTCTGCTTTTGCAAAACCATGGAGCTGCTTAGCAGCCTGGCCTGCGCGTTCAGCTGCGATCTGTGCTGCATATGCCGTGCCCTTTTTAGAACCACGGAATCCACAACCACCAGCGCTAGCCTGAGTTAATGCACCACCCTTACTGTCTGTAAAGGTAATGATTGTGTTGTTAAACGTTGCAAGAATATGCACCTGACCAAAAGGTACAGAGCGCTTTGACTTCTTCTTGCGAGCTGCTGTAGATAATTCTGCCATCTCTTATACCTTTCCTTAAGTCTTAGAAGCCGCTTTAGGCTGTGCACCACCAACTGCTGATCGCTTACCACGACGAGTTCGCGCATTCGTACGAGTACGCTGGCCACGGCTTGGTAGGTTCTGCTTGTGGCGGAGACCACGATAAGCATTGATATCTTTTAGACGCTTAATATTAGTTGCTACAACACGCTGAAGTTCACCTTCAACGGTGTAATTGTCGTTAATAACTTCTTGTATGCGAGAGATTTCTGCATCAGTAAGGTCTTTGACACGAACTGTTGGTTCTACCTTCGCAGCCGAAACGATGTCAGAAGCTGTCTTTGGTCCAATACCGTAGACGTAGGTAAGCGCTACGTGTAGCTGCTTGCCATCTGGAATAGTTACACCTGATATACGAGCCATATCTATCCCTGCCTCTGCTTGTGCTTAGGCTTAAGCTTGTTAATAACGTACAAACGGCCCTTACGACGAACTAACTTATCGTCAGGGCTGATCTTTTTGACACTTGCACGTACTTTCATACGGATCATTGTTCCTTTCTTGTTGGGCAATGACGCACTGCTTAAGATTTAATATTGGTGTAGGGTCGTCACAGAATGGCGCGGCCGGAGGAAGCCCGTCCATACCCTTCTGTGAAAACCCTACGATTTGCGATAGGTGATTCTTCCCTTAGTAAGATCGTAAGGGGTCAACTCGACCGTCACGCCGTCACCGGGAACAAGACGAATGTAATGCTTGCGCATCTTCCCAGCAACATGAGCTATAATCTTGTGGCCATTTTCGAGCTCAACCTTGAACTGTGTGCCAGGCAATGCCTCCACAACAACTCCCTGTAACTCGATAACTTCCTTATTTTTGGCCATAAATGTATAACTTCCGTCAATTATACTACTAATTACAACAAATTGTAAAGAGTAATTTAACTGTCTTTCTTCTTAGATTTCTTTAATTTTGCAAATGACTTCTTTGCGAATGCGAGACGGCTACTGCCGGTGCCGGGCACGTCAGTTTCATAGAAGTAATCAGGCTGGTCGTACTGGTCGTACGTAACCATAAGTGCACGTGATTCAATTGCACGCAGTGTTTCAAGTGATACGGCTACCAAGATCAAGATACTGGTTCCACCAATCGCAATATCGGTGCTAAGGAATATCTGGCCAAGGATCGGCATGATCGCCAGTAGTGAAAGTGCCAGTGCACCAAAGAATGTCAGACGAGTCACAAGCTTACCAAGATATCGTTCCGTTGCGCTGCCGCCACGTACGCCCTCGATAAAGCCGCCTTGCTTCTGGAGGTTCTCGGCAATATCACGAGAGTTAAAGGTAATTCCCGTATAGAAGAAGGTAAACATAAACACGAGTAGGAAGTAGATTACCGGGTAGATGTAAGGTTCCCAGCCGCCAGTCTGGAATGTCTGAGAAGTTGGCGTCTGGAACCACAGTGTGAGGTTCGCACCAATTTCACGGAGTCGTTCGCTGCTGTTACTTGCAAGTAGCTGGCCAACAAAGCTCGGTACACTCAGGAAAGCTACGGCGAAGATAATTGGAACCACACCAGCCGTAATAAGCTTCACTGGTAATTCTGTAGTGACGCCGCCATATGCGCGGTTGCCCTGCACACGCTTCGCGTAGTTGATGGTTACGCGGCGACGCGCTTCGTTAAGCCGTACGACCAGAACCGTCACAACTAAGGTTACGACCAGTAATATCATTGCAAAAATAAATTGCTGTTGGTTGATTGGCAATTCCCAGCCAAATACTTTCATCTTGCTGGCATCATCAAAGACACCAGTTACGATGTTTGAAATCATACCCGGAAGACCACTGACAATACCTACGGTAATCAGCAGTGAAATACCATTACCGACGCCCTTTTCAGTGATGATTTCACCCATCCACATAAGGAGCATTGCACCACCAGTTAGTGCCGCAATCATAAGCACCCACTGCATAAGTGAGGTATTGGCCGTAATATCACCGATACCAGCGACCTGTGATGCTTGCTGGCGAACAAGGTAAATCATACCGATCGACTGCACGATAGCGAGCGGGAATGTCAGCATACGGGTATACTGATTGATCTTCTTTCGGCCAAACTCACCTTCCTTGTTCATGGTCTCTAGTTTAGGAATAGCCTTGGTGAGTAGCTGCATAATAATAGATGCATTAATGTATGGCCCAAGCCCAACGAGCACGATAGAGAAGTTTTCAAGTGCCCCACCAGATAGGATATTTACAAAATTGAGCAACTGAGAGGTATCAGAGTTAAAAAGGTTTGTTAGGACTTGCTTCAGTGTTTCTGGGTTACTGAGTGGCACCGGCACGTGAGCCAACACACGGAATATGAGCAGCATTCCAAGCACAGCCAAGATTCGGTTGCGCATGTCGCTACTTTTTAGTGACTTCAAAATCAGACGCCAGTTCATAGAATTACGGAATTTCCCTCTTTAGTTTCTACTATATTCTCATCCAGTATACACCACATCTAGCGTACTGATACGAAAATTACAGCCCTGCTGTAAAAGTTACCTATGATATATTCAAGTCATGAAGAAGATCCTCTACACAATTATCGTTCTCGTAGTTACGGCTGCATGTGGAGTAAGTTATTTGTATATAGTCACTCAAATGAAGCACCCCCAAAATCAAATAATATAGAAAGCAAACTAGATCTGAAGACCTATACCAGTAATGGCGGGGACTTCAGTGTTGACTACCCATCGACCTGGTCAACGAAGTTTGACTATCCAAAGAGCCCCGACCTACTACAGGGCGTAAGTTTTGTAGATGAAGCTGGTGCTCACCTAATTGGCATCGCTATGCGTAGTTCAAACCGGACCGCAAAAGATGCTATGACAACTCTTGAGAATACACCCAATACAACGATAAACGAACAAGGCGAAGTAACAATAGCCGACAGAGAGGGCTTTTACATCATCAAGACAACACGGTATCCGGAAAAAAGTGAATCAACAACAGACAGATCATACGCAGTAAAGGACGGCAATACGCTTTTCGTGATATCTTTTAGCGAATATAGTAATGTCTCCTATGACGGTCTCATAAAACCTTATGATAATAGGAAATACACAAACGACTTTAGCAATCTTGTAAAAAGTTTTCGTATTAATAAATAGACCGGCCATTTCTGACCGGTTTTACACTAAGTTTTGTATTTATAAATCTAGCGCTGCTTTCCAAGACCCGGGAGACCTCCACCTATGGGGTTAAGCATGTTTTTGCGCTCTACTGCAAAAGCTACTTTGTCTGATTCTTGGTTCAGGTACTCCACCAGTTTGTCACCACTCAGATTCTTGAGCTTACTTATGCGAATATTACGACTCTGCGGATTCCGAGCATTTCTTGCCTGAAGGACATATTCTTGCATAGATTCACCGATCTTTCCACGGCCCGTCGAACGTAAGTCCGAAAATACCCCGATACGCGCTAAGATTCGGAAATCCTCAAGATGTTCAAGCTTTCTCTTCTTAATGAATGCATCGACAAAATCATCCGTAAGCGGCAGATACCTCATCCTCGTATTTTCAACTCGACCATGAAAGCCACGAGGACGTATACCTTCAGTAAAATCAACTGTTTTAAATCCAGCAAATAACTCAAGTCCGCCGAGATATTTACCGTGCTCTTCACCCATTTCTATGGCGTACTTTCTGGCAATAGCCTTAAGTACCACGCTAATGTCATCTAAATCAGTTATTGGTAAGAATGTTTCGATATTAGTTGAGTTTGCAAAATTTTGCTGCTCTTCATTTTCCAGTTCTTGGTGTAACTCATTGTCTAAACGCATTTGAGCTTTTGTCTTAGGCTCTGGCTTTGGAAGTTGAGCTAGTCTTTGTCGTTCCAGTTCGCATTGCTGTTTTTGCTCCTTCTGCATCTTGATCCAGTTACACTGATCATAAAAATCAATAGAATTCTCAAAGGTATCAATGATCTCACTGTCGCTCATAGCACCGTAGAAATCTCGTTCTTCGGTCAAGGCCTCTGTGAGTACACCCAGACTGTTATACAAAAGTGGTCTGTTTTTACCAGAAATTTTAGATCCCGCCTTGAAATCTATAACCAGCTGTACGTATGCTAGCCATTCATCCGTTATAGCATCATAGGCCTCCTGCCTGTACCGTTCCGGTAGATCATCAAAGAATGGAATATTTCCTGATAACCGCTTGGATGCACGCGCCGCAGCAGTACGAAAGCCCAAAATATGACGAGTGTACGATAACAGTAAGCTGCCTTCTTTATTTTCAATTCGCTTCCAGTTATCCCGGTCCTCTATCCCACGGAGTTTGGTAGAGAGTCCTTCGGTCCCGATAAAGTGACCTTCTTGAACACCTAAGGCCTGTTGCTCAATATGTTTGAAATCATCCTCACGTGACAGTACCAGTGTCTTCGCGACAGACACTGCCTCATCAATAAAAGAACCTCGCACGCCACTCATCAAGCTTCTATTTTCTATACTGAATTTTCGTAGATCGCTGATATATCTTTGTGGCCTCGTCACTTCAGTATACAAAGCAATATTTTCGATCTTACGCTGGTCTGCCGCCCTTTGTGCCTTGGTGCGATGTAGTTCCATGGCGGCATCATACATATCGTCACTGGCTGTTACCGCTAGACGCGCTAGTCGTAAACCTTCACTTTGGAGCGCTGGGTCTCCATACTGAAGCGCGATCCGGGCCATGTCCCTGTAAGGCTTTTCGGCGTACGCCATTTCAAGCGCCAATGATTCATCTTTTATAGGAAATTCCATATCTTACTATTAGAACATTTTTGTCGGTATTTATCAATATATGCATTAAAATAACCGGCCATTTCTGACCGGTTTTTTATTTGAATCGAGGATTGATTACTTCTTGGCAGCTTTTGCTGACTTCTGAGTATTCTTGTTCTCGTTCTTTTCAAGCTTTTGGCGCTTAACCTGAGGAACAGCCTCGAAAGAACCGCCTGCCTTCTGAACTGCAGCAATTGCAGCCTCAGATGCATGTTGGAGCTTGATTTCAGCTTTCTTGGTTACATCACCTTTAACCACAAGCTTTACGCGAACGTATGGGCTTGACGTAAGACCAGCATCGAATACCGTAAAGTTATCTACGATACCCTTGATAGCGTCGAGCTGACCCGTGTAAACGTTTTCAGCAGGAACGCGAATGCTACGGAAACCAGGAAGCTTTGGAAGGCGCTGCATAAGTGGCAGCTGACCACCACTAAAGCCTGGCTTCTTTGATGAACCAGTTCGTGAACGCTGACCTTTGGTACCACGACCAGCAGTCTTACCCTGACCGGCTGAGATACCGCGACCAACGCGCTTTGGTGAACCCTTAGAAATTGTTTGTAATTCGTGGTACTTCATTATTTAGCCTCCACCTTTTCAGCCTTCTTTGCAGCTGGCTTCTTTGATTCCTTGACGGTAACCCACTGCTTAGCAGGTACAAGTGATTCAAGTGCAGCAATTGTTGCATATGCAGTATTGATCTTGTTGCTTGATCCGAGTGACTTTGAAAGTACGTTAGATACACCAGCAACTTCAAGAACAGTACGGACTGTACCACCAGCGATTAGACCAGTACCAGCAGCAGCTGGCTTGATCAGGATCTTGGCGCCACCAACTTTAGCTTCAGCTTCGTGAGGCAATGTGCCCTTATAAAGCTTTACGCTAATGAAGTTCTTCTTTGCGACTTCTACGGCCTTAGCGACTGCAGTTGTCACGTCAGCACCCTTTGAGATACCGATACCAACCTTGCCCTTTTTGTCACCAACGACAACAAGTGCACGGAAGCGGAAACGGCGTCCGCCCTTTACAACACGCGCAACACGGTCGATGTTAATAACGCGCTCGTCAAATTGCTTTTCTTCTTCGACACGTGGACCACGGTCGTTACGTGGGCCGCGAGGACCACGTCCACCTTGAGGACCGCGAGGACCCTGTGGTCCCTGACCAGCTGGCCCGTGTGAGTTATTTCCAAATTCTGCCATATTAGAACTCCAAGCCTCCTGCGCGAGCAGCATCTGCTAGCGCCTTAACACGGCCGTGATACAACTTACCGTTACGGTCGAATACAACGGCCTTAACTTTAGCTGTCTTAGCCTGCTTTGCTATTTCAGAACCAACCCATGCAGCCTTTTCGGTCATTGTGCCTGTAGCGGCCTTTTGACCAACAGTTGTAACAGCTGCGATAGTGTGGTGCTTTGTGTCATCGATGAGCTGAGCAGCAATGTGCTTGTTACTCACGAACACACTGAGACGTGGACGCTCTGTAGTACCAGAAATCGAGTTACGAATGCGGTACTTACGGCGAATCAGGTTCTTAGCCTTAGTTGAAACATTACTCATGATTACTTGTCCTTACCTGACTTACCAGACTTGCGGATAATGCGCTCGCCTACGTACTTAATACCTTTACCCTTGTATGGTTCAGGCTTCTTAAGTGCACGGATTTCAGCTGCGGTCTGTCCGACCTGCTGCTTATCGTGACCTTCGATGGTAATAACATTACCTTCAACCTTTGCGGTTATCCCTTGCGGAAGTGTGTACACAACCTCGTGAGAGAAGCCAAGGTTCATCTTAAGCTGGTTGCCAGCTAATGCAACACGGAAACCAACACCGTTGATTTCGAGCTGCTTGGTGAATCCAGTAGATACACCAGTAACCATGTTAGCGACCAAAGCGCGCATCAGACCATGCTTAGCGCGATTCTTTGGTTCGTCATTCTCACGAGTGACGACGATCTGATCACCTTCTTGGGCTACAGTTACACCTGGCATGGTGAACTGAGACAATGTTCCCTTCGAACCTGTAACCGTGATGGTGTCAGGGTCGATAGTGATTGTCACACCTGCTGGGACAGCGATCGGTAGTTTTCCTATACGACTCATATTATTTCCTTACTTATCTTTCTTATTCCTTTTTTTAGCTCGTCTCACCAAGTAAACGATGAGGGCAATGATTGCTGCGTAAACCAATAACCTTCCGACTACGTTACCAGCACGTTCTGCATTAAGATCTGAGTCCATATCTACTCACGCTTAACCTTTTAGCAACATTGCCAAGTTCGAGGCAGCTTGCCTAAAAGCTCTAAATACTTATTAATAAACCTTACAAATTAGCTCACCACCAACGCCCTGTTTTTTAGCATCGGCGCCACTGAGGAGACCCTTGCTGGTTGAAACGATCACGAGTCCACGACCGCGCTTAACGGTTGGGATCTTGTCGCTGCCAGCATACTCACGACGACCAGGCTTACTCAGACGAGTAATCTCGGTAATACGTGCGTTAGTGCCCTCGGCGTTAATGGTGATGGTCAGTGTCTTGCCAACGGTTGCTTTTTCAACAGCTACGCTGTCGATAAAACCGCTGTCTTTGAGTAGCTTAGCTACTGCTTCTTTCACATTGCTGTGAGGCAGGGATACTTCTGTCTTTCGTACTGCGATTGCGTTACGAATACGAGTCAGCATGTCTGCGATTGGATCTGTTGTAGTCTTCGACATCGATACTCCTTTCCTACCAACTACTCTTTGTTATACCAGGGATTTCTCCCTTGCTTGCGTGTTCGCGGAAGCTCAAACGGCTCAAGCCAAACTGGCGCATGTAGCCGCGTGGACGACCGGTTTCAACGCAGCGGTTCTTCCAACGAGTTGGAGAGCTGTTACGAGGAAGCTTGTGGAGACCTTCGAGGTCACCAAGCTTCTTGAGCTCTTCACGCTTTGCAGCGTACTTAGCAATCATTTTCTGACGCTTAGCATCACGAGCGATCATTGACTTCTTGGCCATATTATTTAGCCTCCTTTTCAAACGGCATGCCGAACTTCTCTAGGAGAGCTCGGCTGTGTGCCTGCTCCTGACACTTGACGACAAATACTGCCTGCATGCCATGAGCGGTTGTTGTTTCTTCAAACGTAAGTTCTGGGAATACAGATTGGTCAACGAGACCAAGGCTGTAGTTACCAGACTTATCGAAAGCCTTGCCAGAAACACCGTGGAAGTCACGAAGACGTGGCAAGACGATGTTAATGAGGCGATCCATAAATTCGTACATCTGGTCACCACGGAGGGTTACCTTCAGACCAATTTTGTTACCTTCACGAAGCTTGAAGCCTGCAATTGATTGCTTAGCAAATGTCTCAAGTGGCTTCTGGCCAGTGATCTTTGTAAGTGTGTTAGTTGCGACTTCGATCATCTTCTTGTCGTCCTTGGCGCGGCCAAGACCGATGTTTAGGACAATCTTTTCAAGCTTTGGAACCTGCATTGCGTTTGCAAGACCGAGTTCCTTGATGAGTTCAGCAGCGTACTTGTCCTGGTATTCAGACTTTAGACGAGCTGTAACTGGTGCTGATGTTTTAGCAGTAGCCATTACTTGATCTCCTTCTTAGTCTTAGTGAATACACGAGTCTTGTTACCATCCTTGTCGAATGTGTAGCTAATACGTGATGCTGATTTGCTTGTTGGCTCCTGGATACCAACCTTGCTAACTGCAATCGGCTTGGTGATCTCAATGATGCCACCTTGTGGGTGCTGGCGGTTAGGCTTAACATGCTTTTTAACGATGTTAATACCTTCGACAGTTACCTTGTTTAGTAGTGGGTGAGTTGCAACAATCTTGCCGCTCTGTCCCTTGTACTTACCAGAGCGAACGACAACAGTGTCACCCTTCTTCAGACGAATCTTAAATACTTGGTCAGCCATTATAGTACCTCCGGTGCAAGGCTAATGATCTTCTGGTAGCCAAGGTCACGTAGTTCACGTGGCACTGGTCCGAAAATACGAGTAGCCTTCGGGTTCTTGTCGTCGTTGATGATAACAGCTGCGTTATCGTCAAACTTGATCGTTGAACCGTCCTTACGCTTGATTGCGTCGCGGGTGCGAACAACCACAGCACGTACAACAGTCTTCTTCTTAACGTTTCCGGTTGGACTCGCCTGCTTTACGGTAGCAACGATAACGTCACCAACACGAGCGTAGCGCTTGCGAGTTCCACCAAGGACACGAATACAAAGAATTTCCTTTGCTCCACTGTTGTCACAAACAGTAAGACGTGATTCTTGTTGGATCATTACGCCTCCTCCTTGTGCTCAACACCTGCGCGCTCAACGATCTTTACAAGCGTGTGACGCTTGCGAGCTGAGAGCGGACGAGTTTCTGCGATTACGACAGTGTCACCACTGTTTGCTTCGTTCTTTTCGTCGTGAGCAATGAACTTCTTAGAGAAGCTGTACTTCTTTTTATAAATTGGGTGCGTCTTGCGAGTAGTAACAGTAACGACAATTGTCTTGTCGCCTTTGTCAGACGAGACTACACCAGTTAGGGTCTTAGCCATTACATGTTCTCCTTCGCTAGCTGCTCGCCGAGAACGGTTAGCATTCGTGCTAGGTCTTTACGCTTGTTACGAAGGCTACGCACATTCTGGACTTCGCCCATGTGCACGCGGCGCTTCAAATCAGTTATTTCTTCACGGAGCTTTGTGCTCTCAGTTGTAAGGTCAGTAGTAGACAACTTACGGATATCAGCGACTTTCATTACGCCTCCTCCTTCACCAAGAACTTGGTCTTAACAGGTAGTTTATGTGCTGCAAGACGCATAGCCTCACGCGCAACTTCCTCTGAAACCCCCTGCATCTCGAACATAATCGTGCCGGGACGAACCTTAGCAACGAAGAATTCAGGACTACCCTTACCGCTACCCATCTTTGTTCCAAGGGCCTTGCGGGTCACTGGAGTGTGAGGGAAGATTCGAATCCAAATCTTACCACCACGCTTGATGTAACGGGTCATCGCCTGACGAGCTGACTCGATCTGACGACTGGTGATTCGCTCGTGACCTTGCGCCTGAAGGGCGAAGTCACCGTGAGCGATGTAATTGCCGGATGTAGCAGGTCCGCGGACCTTGCCTTTGAACACGCGGCGGTGCTTGGTTCTATTAGGAATCAACATTACGCGTCCCCCTTGTAGATCCAAACTTTGATACCGATGATACCAGAACCTGGGTACTTGGCACGTGCAGCGTGGTAATCAACGTTTGCACGGATCGTGTGAAGTGGCACTGAGCCTTCCACAGTCTTTTCACGGCGTGACATTTCTGCACCACCGAGACGACCAGCGATCTCGATACGAATACCTTGAGCACCTGAGCGCATTGCTGCACCTGCTGCTGATTTCATTGCACGGCGGAACGCGATACGGCGCTCTAGCTGGTGCGCAATGTTTTCCGCAACAAGCTTAGCGTATAGCTCTGGCTTCTTGATTTCTTCGATGTTAACACGAGCTGGGGTGTCATAGATTTTCTCGATAGCTGCCTTGAGCTCCTGAGCACCTGAACCACCACGACCGATTACAACACCTGCCTTAGCAGTCGTGATTGTAACGGTTACGAGGTTTGGTGAGCGCTCGATGTCTACTTTGTTAATAGCTGCGCGTGAGCCAAGCTTATTGGTAATCATGCGGCGCACTTCAAGATCCTGAGTTAGGAACTTTGCGTAATCACGCTTGTTTGCGAACCACTTCGATCGCCAGTCCTTGTTGAGCTGCAGGCGCATGCTAATTGGGTTTACTTTTTGTCCCATTACTTTGCCTCCTTCTTCTCGGCAGCTTTGACTGGCTTCTTAGCTGCACGCTGTTCACCATCGACAACAACGTGGATGTGTGAAGTTTTGCGCTGGAACGGAAGAGCACGACCGTGTGCTGCTGGACGGTATCGCTTGAGGCGAGCACCTGGAGTAACACTAATACTTACAATCTGAAGCGTATCAGGCTTGTAGTTGTGGTTGTGATCTGCGTTTGCGCGTGCGCTCTCGATTACCTTCTTAACAGGCAATGCACTACGGCGCGGGGTGTGCTCTAGAATTGTAAGAGCATCGGCTACGCTGCGGCCACGGACAAGACTAGCTACAACGCCAACCTTGCGAGGGCTCATGCGAACACCTTTAGCAACTGCTTTAACTGCCATTACTTCTTACCTTTCGCGAGCTTACCACCGTGAGAGCGGAACTTACGGGTTGGGCTAAACTCACCGAGCTTGTGACCAACCATGTTTTCTGTAACAAACACTGGAACATGGACTTTACCGTTGTGAACAGCGATTGTGCGGCCAACAAATTCTGGTGAAATCGTTGAGCTACGTGCCCAAGTCTTGATGATTGTTCGGTCATCGTTACCGAGAGCCGCCACTTTCTTGGCGAGCTTCGGATCGATAAATGGACCTTTCTTAAGTGAACGACTCATTTATTACCCTTTCTTTCGCTTAGCCGCGTGACGACTGCGGACGATAAATTTGTTAGTACTCTTACGACGACGGGTCTTGAATCCAAGAGTCTTCTGACCCCATGGAGTTACCGGTGCACGTGCCATACGGTGACGACCACCATCACCACCACCGTGTGGGTGATCAACAGCGTTCATCACAACACCACGGACCGTCGGACGACGGCCCATGCGGCGTGAGCGACCAGCTTTACCGATCTTTACGTTCTGGTGCTGTTCGTTACCGACAACGCCAAGGCTCGCAGTACACTCGATGTGTACTTTACGTACTTCGCCTGATGGGAGGCGAAGCTGTGCGTAATCGCCTTCCTTCGCCATAAGCTGTGCAGATGCACCAGCTGAACGAACAATCTGAGCACCGCGGCCAGGCTGTAGTTCAACAGCGTGGATCACAGAACCTACAGGAATGTTCTTAAGCGCAAGACGGTTACCAGCTTCGATTGGAGCTTCTTCACCGCTTGTAATAGTCTGACCAACTTTCATACCCTGACTTGCAAGGATGTAGTGGTACTGATTGTTTTGGTCCAAGATACGTGCGATACGAGCAGATCGGTTCGGGTCATATTCGATGTGCTCGATAGTAGCAGTTGTACCTGCTGCCAAGTTGAAGTTCATAATACGGTAGAAAGAACGGTTACCACCACCGCGGTGACGAGTCGTAATACGACCCATGTTGTTGCGGCCTGAGTGCTTCTTCTTAATAACGGTTAGTGACTTCAAAGGCTTCTTGGTAGTGATCGCAGAGAAATCCTGCGAAGTCATACCACGGAGACCAGGTGTTGTTGGCTTATAAGCTTTAACTGCCATTATTTGGTCTCCTTCTTACCTTTAGGTTCATTGTTTGCATCCTCGGTAGCAAAGACAGCAATTGAATCACCTTCTTTAAGGGTTACGTAAGCCTTCTTGATGTCGTTGTCACGACCGATAGATTGCTTGCCACCCTTACGTACAGTTCGCTTTACTTTACCTTTAACATTCAGGATGTTTACATCGGTAACAGTAACGTCAAACTGCGCTGCAACTGCTTCCGCAACCTCTGAACGGTTAGAGTCGGTAGGAACAACAAATACGTAGGTGTTCTTGGTCAAGCTTTGACCATATGCTTTTTCACTAATACGAGGCTTCAGTAGTAGAGTTTTACTCATTACGCCTTACCTCCAAGCCATTCGTGAACGACAGCCAACGCCTTGTTCGTAAGAACAATAGTGTCTGCGTTCAGAATGTCGTATACGTTGAGGTAGTTAGCAGTTACGAGCTTGACCTCTGAAAGGTTGCTCACGCTGCGCTCTTGCTCAACGGTCTTAGCTTCTACAACAACAAGGATATTGCGGTGTGCGCCGATCTTGTCGAGTAGCTTGACTGCATCAGTAGTCTTACCGGTGAAGTTAAGGTCTTCAACAACTACGAACTTGTTAGCTTCTGCAGCGACTGAAAGTGCCTGGCGAAGTGCCACACGCTTAGTAGCTGTTGGGAGCTTGTGCGAATAGTTTTCGTTACCAGTTGGACCGAAGGTGATACCACCACCGCGCCAAATTGGCACACGAGAAGAACCAAAACGAGCACGGCCAGTACCCTTTTGCTTCCAAGGCTTACGGCCACCACCTGAAACTTCACCACGAGTCTTGGTCTTAGCCAAATTCTCACGGCCGTTTGCAAGGTATGCAACGTAGGCTTGCTTTAATAGTTCGTGATTCTGTACAGCTACGCCGAATACGCCCTTGTCGAGCTTTGCAGCAGTAGTTGCCTTAGCACCACTCTTAGTAAAAGTAGGGACAGCCATTATTTAGTGTCCTTTCCACGGATCAGTACGATCCCCTTACGTGGGCCTGGTACAGCACCAGTTACACCGATAACACCAAGCTCAGTGTCAACGAGTGCAATCTTTAGGTTCTTCACAGTTACCTGCTCAGCACCCATCTGGCCTGCCATTTTCTTGCCCTTGAAAATGTGTTGTGGGTACATCGAACCGATTGAACCAACCTTACGAGTGTTTCCCTTACCACCGTGCGTCTTGCGCTGGCGGTGGAAGTTGTGTCGCTTGATGGTTCCGGCCCAACCCTTACCCTTGCTGGTAGCCGTCACGTTAATGACGTCACCAACTGAAAAGACCTCTGGATTGATTTTTTCACCAACCTTGAGGTCTTCGGTAATTTCGTCTACACGGAGCTCACGAACAATCTTCGGGAGCACACCTGCAGCCTTAAAGTGACCTTGCTGAGGCTTCGCCACGTTGTTCTCACGTGCTTCTTCAGCACCAATCTGAACAGCCGTATAGCCATCTGTCTCAGCGGTCTTCACCTGTGTAATCACACAGGGACTAGCGGAAAGCAAGGTTACAGCAGTAACAACACCGTCTTCTGCGATGGTGCTTGTCATGCCGACCTTTCTTGCGATCAATGCTTTCATAGAATATTTGACCCTTATTTACTTACGCCTTGGACTTGGTTATCACACAAAAATGCTTGGTGCCATGGCAGTTTCACCCCTGTTACAGAAGGACTTACCAGTTCACCAAGTACCAAAACAATTTGATATACCAAGACATCTTAGCACGAAACCCCTACCCCTGTCAATATGTTGCAAATTCTACATGAAAGAATCTAGAATTTTGCTTCGCTATGCGTCGCACGAGAACGCCGCGTCTTCGCTCTTCGCAGTGCCAAGCTATTGTCATGTATCTGCTGACTGCAACATTCACAAAAACTACGATCAGACTTACCTGTGCGATACTGCAACGGATACATAAGACATCTTCTGTCCCTGCAGTGCAGATCATCCGGGTGCTCGCTGCTACCCTCGACGCCCAGTACGTGTCCTATCTCGTGCGCAATAATATGTTCTGGGCGCCTTATGGAGCTTGTGTCAGCCACTACTATCTGACGAAATCTAGGTTCATACCAAGTCAGTGTGACTCCAAGAAGATCCACTTCAGCCGTCTGGCTCCGACGCTGCTCTGGAGCATTGACACCTAGTAGCTTACGCTTAGTCAATACAATTGCTATGTCTGACTGCGCGTGGGGCCAAACTACTTCATCAACATGAATAGAATTAGGCTCAGCTTCAATGTCCAGTATCGTCACACAGTCATCTAAAACTTTTATCCATGGTGCTATAGTCTTTACGATATTGATACCATGCAATGCGGGTTCGATAGATAGATCTGGGGCAGCTGCATCACAGTAAATTTCTGCGCTAAGTGCTTGCTCCTTCATCAGATCGTAAATGCTACCGAGCTAGGCAGCAGCCTTTCCGGAATCTTTTTGTTCTAAAAATTCTATAAATACCGCATTGACGCGCATATCATCCCGTAACTTGCGTTTTGCCCGAGCCACCACTGCACGCATGCGATCCAGGCGCTCAGGAGAAGGTATGATATTTTGATCTTTTAGATTTGCGGCAATGTATCCCGGATTAAATTCCATACCATCAGGTCGATTAACCCACTTACCATACAAAAAACCCAACCGGCACTTAATGTCTTCTGAAACACAGGACTTAAGAGCGATCACACCAGCCTCATTAAGCACAAGTCTGCCATCGCTTTCAGGCTTTGGGTTGTAGGCACCTTCATACGCAAGTCCAACAACTCGATATCCACGTATATCGTATGCTTCCATTACTACAGCTGCATCCTCTGGAGACAATTGTAGGCTTGATGATTCTATTTCCAGGCTCATATTGGAGGGTATTGTACACCCTAGTTCGGCTAAAGTGTGAAAAATATCATATTCACATCGGTATAAACCATATACGGTATAAATACCATTAGCTGGAGGGTATATGAAAGCAGAACGGTATTACGTACGCGATAGTGAAACTAATGAACTGTGGTGCTTGGATTACAGCTTTATTTCGGGTAAGAAGCAGGTCTTAAGCAGTTAGCTCTCATTAAATTGGCTATTAGAGCGCAGGGCCAAGACGCTGTGCATAAACCCCATATGTACTGATAAGGGATACACTGAACAAGTCACTGTCCTGTGACGCGCTTATTTCCTTCACATTATTAGCGTAATAACTGAGGGCCATAGTTGATTGCTTCATAAATGCCCAGCTCTTAAGACCTGAAGCATCAGTTAAACGTCCAGCTTCAATCGTCCCGCTCGCCGTATTTTGGCGTCGGATAAAGAATAGATCTGCATTCCCCATCACCTGTATATAGTAATTATATTTCGTCACATCTGCGACGGTCACACTCGTAGATTTCTGGTACCCCCAGGTCTTGTAGTCTGAAGCAAGCAAAAGCCGGTAAACCTGAACAACACTACCACTGGTGCCCTGTGTCCTGATATAGAACAAATCTCCACCGGTAGCTACCTGAAGCTGTGCCCTGTAGGTCACAAGGTCGGCTACTGGTATGATCGTGGCCTTATCAAAGGCCCATGTCTTATAGCCAGACGCAGCAGTCAATCGTCCCACCTCGACCATGCCGCTGCCTGTGTTTTTGCGGCGAATGATATCAAGGTCGCCGTTCGGGGCTACCTGGAGCTGCGCATCATATTTAGCAATATCTGCGGTTGGTATTAAGGTCGCCTTGTTGCCGGTCCATGTCTTGTGGCCAGACGCAGCAGTCACGCTGTTGATTTCTACCATGCCACTGCTAGTACTTTTACGTTTGAGAGAAAAGACGTCACCGTTAGGTACTGTTTCGAATTGGTAGTTATAGGTAGTGACATCAGCGGTACTAACACCAATTGGCCTCGAGTAAATACTATCCTTATAGTAGGTCACAAGGTTGTCACTAGGGAGCGTTGCATTGGTACTCCATGCCGTCGTGCAAGTGCCGCAGCGAGCAAACACCTGTGTCCACCACAGCTTACCGTTAGCGTCACGATAGGCGCCCACACCGGTTTTGTTAAACTTATAGGCATACTTACCGGCTATATTAGCGTAGTGGGCTGGGCTTGCCATCCATGCCCTAAATACAGAATCAGTCGAAGACCAACCTGCTGCAACATTTTCACCCCTCGATGCCCATGCACCTCCACATGCCGCGGTAATATCAGCTCCACCCTCTGGATTGTGATACATCGTTCCTGCCCGCGCCATCTGCTTAGCCCAATTTTCCGCAACAGTATTGAGACATTCAATATGCTGAACTTTACCTAGCCCCTGCTGAGCCCGAGCGGCGTTAGTCTTATCAACAATATCCTGCTCATAACTTCCAATAAACCCAGCCGGTATAGCAGCATGAGAGATGATAAGTGCAACCATACCAACAAGTGCAAACGCGAGTGCAAAATTTAAAAGCCTCAGTTTATTTAAACTACCTGGATTAAATATTTTCGACATGGCTACTGTGCCCCTTCCTGGGATTGAGTCGACTCTTCGTATATAACTTCTGATGTAAGATCCCCATTTTCACGACGGATTTGGTATCCGAATACAATTGATGCAACGATTAGGGCGAGCAAAAGCACACCTAGAATAATACGCTGTGTTTCGTAGCCCGAAAACGAACGTTTTGTTACCTTAGATTTAGCCATGTTTATTCCTTGTTGTAATTACTGCTTATGGTTATAAACCATGCAAGCATAATTGTCCAGCAGTACAACTAGGCTAAAGAGTTAGCTGATCTGGCAATACGTGCGCGTGATTGCTCGCCTGCTGTCCTAAGACCACAAGTAAAGCTTTTAATACGTCCAGCGTCTTGAAGTTCCTCGTCCAACCTAGCATCGATATTCATTGCCAGTGCATTTCCTTCTGGAGTATGCATACCAATACAATTTTCATACTCAGAACTATCAAGTCTTATTTGTCGTTGTAACTGATCGAGGGCAATCGATCCATATGACGCGAATTTATCGGTCTGATCGAGACTCAAATGAAACTCCCCTCTCTCATTTGGCTCCGGCAGGGATACTTCTGACGTACCTTGCTTTAGTTCTGGCAACCAGCTTTTTGCTACCTGATAGATATGTGCTACGAGCAATGCTTCGTCCTGGTTAATAACTACACCTAATTGTTCACCATTTGGATACATGTTTGTTTCCTCATTAGTCCAATAATTCTGACAATACGCCCCAGAATATAAGTTGTCAATAAATCAAAAAGCCCCGTAATAAAACGGGGCTTTTATATCCTAGGACAGAAATTACATCTTAATTTCAGCGTCACAGCCAGCTGGAAGGCTGAGGTTCATAAGGCTATCGATGGTCTTTGGAGTAGGGTTAAGCACATCAATAAGACGCTTGTGAACGCGCATCTCAAACTGTTCGCGGCCCTTCTTATACACGTGTGGTGACTTCACAACTGTGTAAAGAGTTTTCTTGGTTGGTAGTGGGATTGGACCGGCAACAGATGCACCAGTACGAATAGCGGTGTCAACGATCTGCTTTGCAGACTGGTCAATTACTTTGTGGTCGTATGCCTTAAGGCGAATACGGATACGCTGCTGTGAAGGAGCAGCTGGTTTAGCGTCAGCCATGGATGTCTCCTTGTGTTGCAATCTCTTTCGGAATCAATGAGTGATGAGCCGAACGAGTAACCAACACGATTAGTTTTACCAAGAGATAATATAACATTTTGCCGTAAAAGAAAAGTGCCAGTTATGTACTGGCACGGAATGTTCATTGATTGGGGGTATCAGTCCCCGCAAGGAATCTGTTCATCCCCGGAAAGACCATTAAAATAATCAGGTACATATTCTGCTGCAACCGCAACTGATGCAATACCACCTACAACCTGCAAGTGACGGGGGGTTTTATATTCAAAATCTCCTTGTGCATCTTCAGCGGATGCAAGAGCGCCGGTATCGATTCCAAATGTGCTCATTTTGTTTTCTCCTGGTAATGATTATCTATTAACTATCGGTGCCATTACCCTCACGCAAATAGTACATTCACCATACCATATAATGCACCATCGTATTAAGATATATTGCGACTTATATTGCCCAGTTAGCCCACTTATACCATAAGCGGCATAACCACGGCTATTTTCGCTTAAACTTACCCTTCCATTTCGGTTTCTTTTTTGGATCGTAGTATTCAGCGTATAACTGATCTACAAAGAAATCTTCCAGCCCTGTATCGTCGTCTAAATCGCCTGATGCTACAGGAATATCGTAATCATCTTCTTTTAATTCAAGATCATCTAGGCCCGTATGATTGTATAGGCCATATACTTTGTCATAGGCCGCACGCTTGGCCTCGTCCGTAAGTGTACGATAGGCCAAATTGAGTTCTTGCATGGCCTCAGTGGAGCCACCGGCATCGGGATGAGTTTCTTTGGCCTTTAATAGATAGGCACGCTTCAGATCACCACCCTCGGATCCATACTCCACATCTAGTAGCGCGTAGTAATCAACAAATTCCTCTTTCGACGCCATATTGTTTATATTATATCTCACCTTTGCATCATACAAAAAGACCCCGGATAACCGAGGTCTTTCATTGCTTGGAGGGATGTATTACTTAGTAATCTTAGTAACAACACCAGCACCAACAGTACGTCCACCTTCACGAATCGCGAAGTTTAGACCCTGCTCCATAGCGATAGGTGCAAGAAGCTTAACCTTAAAGGTGATTGTGTCACCAGGCATGACCATTTCCTTGTCAGCTGGAAGTTCAACCTCACCAGTTACGTCCGTAGTACGGAAGTAGAACTGTGGCTTGTAACCCTTGAAGAAAGGAGTGTGACGACCACCTTCTTCCTTAGTAAGGATATACACCTCAGCATCGAATTCGGTGTGAGGAGTGATTGAACCAGGCTTACAGAGAACCTGACCACGCTCGATGTCATCGCGCTCTACACCACGGAGGAGTAGACCAGCGTTGTCACCAGCTTGACCCTGGTCAAGTGACTTCTTGAACATTTCAACACCAGTAACAACAGTTTTCTTGGTGTCACGGATACCAACGATTTCAACTTCGTCGTTAACCTTAACGATACCCTGCTCGATACGACCAGTAGCAACCGTACCACGACCCTTGATTGAGAACACGTCCTCAATAGGCATTAGGAATGGCTTGTCGAGGTCACGAGCTGGCTCTGGAACGTATGAGTCAAGAGCTGCAACGAGTTCCATGATAGCGTCTTCGCTGGCTGCGTCGCCTTCGAGAGCCTTAGTAGCTGAACCCTTGATGATAGGAGCGTCTTCGTCGAAGCCGTTCTTAGCAAGAAGTTCGCGGATGTCCATTTCAACGAGTTCTACGAGCTCTGGATCTGCGAGGTCCATCTTGTTCATGAATACGAGAATCTTAGGCACACCAACCTGCTTAGCAAGTAGTACGTGCTCACGAGTCTGTGGAAGTGGACCATCGTTAGCACCCACAACGAGGATAGCTCCATCGATCTGTGCAGCACCGGTGATCATGTTCTTAACGTAGTCAGCGTGACCTGGCATGTCGACGTGTGCGTAGTGACGAGCCTCTGACTCGTATTCCTGGTGAGAAGTAGCAATGGTAATACCACGAGCCTTTTCTTCTGGAGCGTTGTCGATTTCGTCGTAGTTACGAGGTTGGTTTACTGCGCTTGGAAGGCGCTTTGCAAGCACGTGCGTGATAGCTGCAGTAAGAGTAGTCTTACCGTGGTCAACGTGACCCATAGTACCAACGTTTACGTGTGGCTTGGTTCGGTCAAATGAATCTGCCATATGTATGGACTCCTATTATTAATTGATTTACATGTATGTATTCTCGCAGTTCGTGCTTACTCACCATTCCCTGTTAATCGACACGATCATAAAGATCTTCTAGATTATGGTTGATGGATAAGTTCGACATGCGAGAATAGACTCCCATGCGAGATACCTGGATAGTATAGAAAATCCACCCCAGTTTGTAAAGTGATATCTTCACAAAGTATCAGATAAGGCCAAGCTATAAAAACATGCGTATTCTATACATCCTCAGGATGTGCATTATCGTGTACACCTATAGCTTCGATCCTTATGAGCCTGAGTTGCTTTAACTCGGCCTCCAATCGTCCTATGACATCGCCATCTATGCCCTCTGCCACTGCGGCTTGAAGTTCTCGCTGTTTGTCTGCTATCTGTAAATCTACGAGATTACCGGGATGCTCCAACCATTGTCCCAACATGAAGGCTATCTGAATACCTGTTTCTATCTCTAGATCTCGCTCTCGCTCCCGAGAATCATTTTGAGCATCATTTGGTAATGGCTTGTCCATAATGCACTTATACAGCTAAAAAAACTGTTTTGCAAACATAAGAAAAATAGCGCCAGGATTGGCGCTATTTTATGCATAGATCAAATATTTCTATGATTGTGAGTTCTTGGCGATAATCGCGTCAGCAACGTGACCAGGAACATCAGCATAGTGGTCAAGCTCCATAGAGCTTGATGCACGGCCTTGAGTTGTTGAACGAAGGTTAGTCGTGTAACCAAACATTTCACCAAGTGGTACGAAGCTTGTAATCTGCTTGATACCGTTTGGAAGGTCTTCCATAGCCTCGATACGGCCACGCTTACTGTTCAGGTCACCGATAACGTCACCCATGAATTCTTCAGGAGTTACGACAACGACCTTCATGACAGGCTCAAGAAGCGTTGGATTAGCAGCTTTAACACCGGCCTGGATACCCATGCTACCTGCGATAGAGAATGCCATTTCGTTAGAGTCAACTTCGTGGAAGCTACCGTCGTACAACTCTACTTTAATGTCTACTACAGGATAACCAGCGATAATACCGCCGTTAAGGGATTCTTCGATACCCTTACGGACAGCTGGAATATATTCACTTGGAACGACACCACCCTTGATAGAGTTGATGAATTCGAAGCCAGCGCCCTTTTCGTTCTGTGAAAGGCGAAGCCATACGTGGCCATACTGACCACGTCCACCAGACTGGCGAACGAACTTACCTTCAGCTTCAACACCATCCTTACGGATTGTTTCACGGTATGCAACCTGTGGCTGACCGATGTTAGCTTCAACGTTAAATTCACGCTTCATACGATCAACGAGGATTTCAAGGTGAAGCTCACCCATACCAGAGATAACGGTCTGTCCTGTTTCGTCGTCAACGCGAACACGGAAAGTTGGGTCTTCTTCTGCAAGACGCTGCAGTGCGATAGACATCTTTTCCTGGTCAGACTTGGTCTTAGGCTCGATAGCAATCGATACAGGTGGTTCTGGGAATTCAATTGATTCAAGTACGATTGGGTTTGTTACATCAGAGAGGGTGTGACCAGTTGTCGTACCCTTAAGACCAACGATAGCAGCAATATCACCCGCACCGACTTCTTGTACTTCGTCACGCTTGTCTGCGTGGAGACGCACGATACGACCGACGCGCTCTTTATCACCCGTAGAACTGTTCAGTACGTATGAACCAGCTGTAATCTTACCTGAGTACACGCGGAAGTATGCAAGCTTACCGACAAATGGGTCAGAGGTAATCTTAAATGCAAGCGCCGCAAATGGCTCTGAGTCATCTGGCTTGCGCTCGATTTCGTCACCAGTCTTCGGGTGAGTACCCCAGTTAGAACCGATGTCGAGTGGACTTGGTAGGTAGTCATTCACCATATCGAGAACTTTTTCTACAATCACACCACGGCCATCACCACCGGTAACTGCAAAGAAGCGGCCTGAAAGCACTGCAGTACGAATTGCCTGCTTGATTTCGTCAACTGAAAGACCTTCTTCACCAACCTCGAAGTACTTTTCGAGCATTGCTTCGTCTTCTGCAACTGCGTTTTCAATAAGGAGGCTTCGGTACTTCTTAGCCTGGTCGAGCATATCAGCTGGAACTTCACCAACTACAAGCTCCTTGTCGTGGAAGTCAGTGTAGGTGTATGACTTCATTTCAACGAGGTCAACGATACCGTTGATTGACTGCTCAAATCCGATTGGGAGGTGTACAGGGAACGCACGCTTTGAAAGACGCTGGTGAATAGATTCAAGAGATTTGTAGAAGTCACCACCAGTTTGGTTAATCTTGTTGATGAAACAAATACGAGGCACACCGTACTTGTCAGCCTGGCGCCATACAGTTTCAGACTGTGATTCAACACCCATCTTACCGTCGAACACAACACAAGCACCGTCAAGCACACGAAGTGAACGCTCTACCTCAACAGTAAAGTCGATGTGTCCTGGTGTATCGATAATGTTGATCTGGTTACCCTTCCAGAAGCAGGTTACAGATGCGGCAACGATAGTGATACCACGCTCACGTTCCTGGGCCATCCAGTCAGTAGTGGTTTCACCTTCGTGCACAGCACCAATCTTGTGTGAAAGACCAGTTCGGTACAGGATACCTTCTGTGGTAGTAGTCTTACCAGCGTCAATGTGCGCGATAATACCAAGGTTACGAATGTTTTTAATGTCGGGTTTCTTGTCAGCCATAATGTGTGCCTATACCTCTTGAATTCCTTATAGTTTAATTAATACTTTGTAAGTTTTACGCGCAAATAAAAAATCCACGCACTAAACGTTCCGCTTTATCATATCAGATAAACCACTGTTTGTCAGCAGTTTACTCATCTTTTTGGAGCATATCAGCAAAGCTTATACCAAGCAGGGATTCAGCCCTCATAAGTAACCGTTCTGCACGATACATGCGAACTTGGTTGACGCCCAGTAACATCATGTTGCCCATAACCTTGCCAAGATCTGCCACTGGATTTACACCATCACACTTTTGATACATGTCTGATGGAGATATTCGATCACTAATATCCCGAGCCCTAACCACACAGTTAAAAGCATGTGACGCACGCGTCATATCTTCATGTGCCATCATATCCTGCACGCCACCAATCTGGGCCGAGCTACTTGGTTCTTCCGGATTAACGCCAAGCATCGTCTTTGATCCTAGTTATCCCGACCTCGGAGCAGCATCGTGTGAGATAAAAATGTGCCAATCAGCTCCCTCTTTGCGCGCTCAATACGGACCGCGTTGTAGTACCCCTTACTCACCGGACGAATGTTATAGTCTACGACCTTATCATCATCAAACAACCATTCTTTAATTGTGTCGTGTGCGTCTGGATTGTTGGCGACCTTCAATTGAGGTGCGCTATTGATTCTGCCACCTTCAAATTGATGCGCTGCATAGACAAGAAAGGCCTCTTGATCTGACTCCAAGGGTGGCATATCGCTCAATTTCGTAAGTATATTTCTCATCATAAGTCTCTTAAAGCAAAAGCGCCCGGTTGCCCAGGCGCTTTATTGCTAGAATCGCGCAAAGTGCGCAAAGGCTCGGTTGGCCTCTGCCATCTTGTGTGTGTCTTCCTTTTTCTTTACTGCGGTACCAGTGTTGTTGTATGCATCTACAAGTTCGAGTGCGAGACGGTCTTCCATGCTCATACCCTTGCGTGAACGTGCAGCTGCAACGAACCACATAAGCGTAAGGTGCGTCTGGCGCTGGCCCTTAACTTCAAATGGGATCTGGTAGTTAGCACCACCAACACGACGAGAACGAGTCTCCATGTGTGGCTGTGCATTCTTAATAGCCTGGTCAAAAACCTCAAGTGGATTCTGAACCTTAAGCTTGTCAGCAGCCTTCTGCATACCACCGTATACGAGGCGCTCTGCAACCTGCTTCTTACCGTTAAGCATGACGCGGTTGATCATCTTTTGTACCATTACAGAGTTGTACTGGCGGTCTGGCTGAATATCACGGAGTAGTGATGCGGTTTTCTTACGTGGCATTACTTAGACTCCTTCTTTGCACCGTACTTAGAACGGCCTTGCTTACGGTTGTTTACACCCTGGAGGTCGAGCGTACCACGAACAATGTGATAACGAACACCTGGAAGGTCCTTTACACGTCCACCACGCACCATAACAACGGCGTGCTCCTGGAGGTTGTGACCTTCACCACCAATGTACGCCCATACTTCGTAACCATTGGTTAGACGAACACGAGCAACCTTACGAAGCGCTGAGTTAGGCTTCTTTGGTGTCTTAGTTGTGACCTTGATACAAACACCGCGCTTGAATGGCGCAGCCTTTTCGTAGTTCTTGGTCTTTAGGTTGTTGACCACGCGCTGAAGGTGCGGAGCACCTGACTTCTTGGTCTTACTGGTACGTGGCTTACGCACCAATTGATTAATTGTTGGCATTTAATCTCCTTCTACGGTCGCACCCTATCTGCTACAGGTCTCATGCCTAAGTTCCCGGCTCGAGGTGCTTTAATAACTAGGGTATTTTAACAGATGTCGTATCTGTTTGCAACTAGATGCTTTTGATCTGAACAAGCTCAGCTGCAGTCGGGAGCCAAATTTGCTTGCGACCGTATTTATTCGCCGCAGCATTAGACCCAGGCTGCGCACCTTCAAATCGTGTTATACCCGCCGCACCAAGTGCCGCTATCTTTGGCAAGATCCTCTGTAGGTATGACTTTGAAGCTTCTGATTCAGGAGTAAGACGAGCAATCTCAAGGCACTCCGCCATGGTTAAATGAGTACGCTCTGGGTGCTCAATGCCTTCAGGCGAAGCGCATACGCCCTCTAGCTCTTCCTCGGTAAGCTCGTATCCAAGCCGTGCAATTGCAAGCACTTCTTCGCCTTCTAATGGGCGGTAGTTTCGTATAGTATCCAGACTATCCAAGAGGCTTCGGCGTGTACTGTCTGCCGTACTAATATTTGGGGCCGTGGGATCAAGTGTTTTTAGGGCATCAAAATTCAGTGCAGCAAGTGCATTTACTGCAGGATCAATCACCTTACCCTCTTCGTGCAACTTGTTAGATAGCTTTCCGGAACTATTCGTAAGCTCATCTACCTTACGGGCCACGATCAGACCTTGGTCATTGGCACGCGCCTCGTATAGTGCCGTAATCGAATTATGCAGTATTTCTGGGCTCGGGTAGCTTAGTCCGCGTTCCGCAAGAGCTAACGCACCAAGAGCAAGTGTCGGCATGCCGTAACCTTTTGTAACCCATTCGCCGTTAGGAAGTTTTAGCGCACCGTTGCCCTGAAGGCGATATATCTGTCGATCGATCCACCGTGTCTCAATACCACCGCGAATATGACTTCCTTGCATAAGATGAGGTACAGAACCATCTGGACGGATACTACGTACGGCCGTCCTCATGACACTTTCTGCGATTTGTGGCTCATCAATTGCGAGGTAGGCCTCTGCCCATCGATCACCCGGCCATAGGTCGGTATGGCTTGTTGCGCGCATTGGTATGTTACGTTCTGAATCAAGTAAATCAGCGACCAGCAGATAGCCTGCGTCATTTTGTGCAATCTCAAGTGATTCTTGTAGAGATTTCATCCTTATATTATACCATACTATGTCAATTAATGCCATGCTATGCCCTAACAACACAAACAAAACCCGCCTCTGTTATGAAGCGGGTTTTGAATTTGCAGCGTATCGTTTACGTTACGCGGCGAGGCCTTCTTCGAGGACCTCTTCTTCAGCAAACGCAACGTCTGTGTCGCTGAAGCCATCGCCGTCGCTGTCTGGCAAGTAGCCAGTTCCGACAGGGATACGACGGCCAAGGATAACGTTTTCCTTAAGACCGATGAGGTTATCAACCTTACCACTTGTTGCAGCAGCGATCAAGACGCGGGTTGTGTCCTGGAATGATGCAGCTGACAAGAATGAGTCAGTTGATAGTGAAGACTTGGTGATACCAAGGAGCAGCTGGGTGAACTTAGCAGGCTGCTTGCCTTCTTCGGCAAGACGCTCGTTAGCTTCAACAGCAGCAAGCTTAGATACTACGTCACCAGTAACGAATTCGCTGTCACCAGCATCTTCGATCTGAACACGGCTGAACATCTGGCGCACGATGATTTCAAGGTGCTTAGCAGCCACGTCCTGACCCTGTGATGCGAACATACGAAGGATTTCGTTCATGATGTAGCGCTGAGTTGGCTCAACACCCTGGAGGGCCATAAGGTCCTGGAGGTTGATAGAACCGTTGGTCAAACGCTGACCAGCAACAACTTTGTCACCATCCTTGACGAACAATTGCTTGTAGCCAGGGATTTCGTACTTAACAACGCTCTTAGCGGTTGGCACGATGATAACTGTGTCGCCCTTGATTTCAGCCTTACCAGCCATTGGAGAGATAACAGGATTGTCACCACCCTCATCAGCTGCAAGTACATCACCAATAGCTACTTCTGAACCAGAAGCAATGTGTGCCTTGCGGTTACCAATTTCGAGTTCAACCTGATCAGTGTCGCTCGCGTTGATCTGAACAACGTAGTGGTCGCCTTCTTCCCAAACATTTGCAGTACCTGCGATGTCAGTAAGGAATGCGAGACCCTTTGGTTGACGAGCTTCGAAAAGCTCTTCAATACGGTTCAACCCTTGGGCAGTGTCATCTGCAAGTGCACCACCTGAACGGTGCTTAGAGTCAAGTGAAAGCTGCGTACCAGGCTCACCGATGGACTGAGCCGCAATAACACCAATTGGGTGGTGTCCCGCAACCAAGTTACCAGTCGCTGGATCAACACCGTATGACTGCTGTGGCACACCGCGAACAGATGTCGCAGAGAGGGCGCTCATGATACGGATACCATCGATAGATGCGTCATCTTCGATCTTCTGTGCAATTTCGTGCGTAAAGACTTCGTGCTTCTTGATGTAGCCCTTTACGTCTTCTGCAGCGTAACGGCCGACAAGACGTGCACCGTATGAAACACCGATGTATTCAGCGTCTTCACGGAGCATTGCAAATCCTGGGTCGCTCATGTCGTCATCAATTGTAAATACGTCCTGAGACACATCGACTAGACGACGAGTTAGGTAACCAGCATCCGCGGTCTTAAGTGCGATGTCGATAAGTGCCTTACGAGTACCACGAGTACCGGTGAAGTATTCGAGTGGCTCGAGGCCCTTTACGTAACCTGACTTAATTGGAAGCTCGATAAGGTTACCAGCCGCATCCTGGAGTACTCCAAGCATACCAACTGCGTTCTTCATCTGAGAGATGTTACCACGAGCACCAGAAGTGATCGCGATCGCAGTTGCAGTGTCTTCGTCCTTCAGCTGTTCGGCCAAAAGATCCTGAACCTTGTTTTCAACCTTGGTCCAGTTGTCTACAGTTAGACGGAAGCGCTCTTCTTCGGTGATGAATCCTTGGTCGAACTGATCAGCAATTGCCGCAGTCTTAGCTTCACCCTCGGTAATAACGTCGTCCATGCCTTCAACCTTGTTGAAGTCACCCATACCCATTGAAAGACCAGACTTGGTTGCGTATTCGAAACCGGTATCCTTGAGTTCGTCGGCGATCTCGGCGGTCTTTTCCTGGCCGTACTTGATGTATGCAAGTGCCATAACCTGGTTGAGCTTCTTCTTGGTCATTGCGTCAGACTGGAATGGGAAATCTTCTGGGAACATTTCGTTGAAGATAACCTTACCGAGTGTTGTTTCGCGGATTTCACCGCGGAATGGTACACGGATCGGGCTCTGGAGCTTAATTACCTGTGCATCAAACGCCATGATCGCTTCTGCAACGCTCATGTATGGCTTAGCCTTTTGGCCAGCAAATCGGTCGTATGTGAGGTAGTAACAGCCAAGCACGATGTCCTGCTCGATGTGGAGGATTGGCGTACCATCAGCTGGCTTCAAGAGGTTCTTGTTGCTAGCCATGATCTCACGTGCCTCTGCCTGAGCTTCGTCAGAGAGTGGCAAGTGAACAGCCATCTGGTCACCATCGAAGTCAGCGTTGAATCCCTTACAAACGAGCGGGTGCAGCTGGATAGCTTTACCTTCGATCAAACGAGGCTGGAATGCCTGGATTGAAAGACGGTGAAGTGAAGGCGCACGGTTAAGAAGTACGTACTTGCCCTTGATCACTTCGTCGAGTCCATCCCAAACAGCAGTTTCGTTCATTTCGATCATACGAGTTGCAGAACGGATGTTGTGTGCGTGCTCGTTAGCGATCAGCCAACCAATAACGAATGGCTTGAAAAGTTCAAGAGCCATCATCTTTGGAAGACCACACTCGTTGATCTTGAGCTCTGGACCAGCCACGATAACTGAACGACCAGAGTAGTCAACACGCTTACCAAGAAGGTTCTGGCGGAAACGACCCTGCTTACCCTTGAGCATGTCAGACAGGCTCTTAAGGCGGCGGCGTTGACCAGTTGCAGCAACTGCACGGCCAGAACGGGCGTTATTGTTGTCAATCAAAGCATCAACTGCTTCCTGAAGCATACGCTGCTCGTTGCGGCGGATAACTTCTGGGGCGTTAAGCTCGATAAGCTTCTTAAGACGGTTGTTACGGTTGATCACACGGCGGTAGAGGTCGTTAAGATCAGAGGTCGCGAAACGACCACCGGTAAGCTGTACCATTGGACGAAGATCTGGAGGAATTACCGGTAGAACTGATACACACATGCTTGATGGCTTGATGCCAGCACGGTGCATAGATTCGAGCAAACGAAGGCGCTTTAGGAGCTTCTTCTTACGCTGACCCTTAGCTTCTTCAGCTTCTTCGGTTAATTCAGCAATGAGTTGGCCGAGGTCAATTTCCTCAAGCATGTCCTTTAGAGCAGCTCCACCCATACCAACCGTAATCATGTCAGCAAGGTCGTCTGGAAGCGCGCGGTAGTCACCTTCAGAGATCAGGCTGAGCTTAACAAGGCTGTTGAGCTGTTCCTTGAGAAGTGTGAAGTTCTCTTCAACTTCCTCAAGTTCCTTAGCCTGCATTTCGGCCAAAGCCTTCATGTTAGCGTCTTCAGCTTCTGCTTCTTTTTCGTAGCGAGCCTTGATTGCTTCCTTAGCAGCTGCAAATTCAGCTTCCTTGTCGGCAAGCATCTGGTCGCGCTTATCTACGTCTACGCTCTTGATGATGTAGCTCGCAAAGTACGCAACACGCTCGAGGCTCTTCACGGTCATGCCGAGTAGTAGACCTACGGCTGATGGCGTACCGCGGAGGAACCAAATGTGTGCAACAGGACTTGCAAGTGTAATGTGACCCATGCGCTCACGACGTACGATAGACTTCGTTACGATTTCGCCGTTCTTATCAACAGCAGCTTCGCGTGAACGAACACCCTTGTACTTCGCATCATGTGGGTTGATGTCCTTTACTGGACCAAAGATACGCTCACAGAAGAGACCATCACGTTCTGGCTTCTGTGTACGATAGTTAATCGTTTCTGGCTTGGTGACTTCACCGTAGCTCCAGTCGAGGATGTCTTCTGGGCTGGCAACGGCCAAACGGACCGCGTCAAAGTCAGCAATGTTAGTTCCGTATGAGTATCGTCGCATATTAGACCTCCTCTCCTTCTTCGTCATCTGTTACAGCTACCAAATCGTCATCGTCATTGCTGATAACAGTCGTAGCTGGCATATCATCATCGAGCTCCATAACAATGTATTCGTCAGCAGCTGCGTCTTCAGTTACATCTACGTCTGATGCAGTTGGTGTTGGAACTTCGTAGTCCGCTGCAACCTGTGCCTCGTCCTTGATGTTTTCTGCCAAGACTTCTTCTGCGTCGACAATCGCGTCGCTGGCAACGAGGTCAACCTTTAGACCAAGACCCTGTAGTTCTTTCACGAGCACGTTGAATGACTCTGGAACCTTTGGACCAACAATTTCGGTCTGCTTGATGATTGATTCGTATGCCTTTGAACGGCCGTATACGTCGTCAGACTTGATCGTAAGCATTTCCTGAAGAGTGTTAGATGCACCATATGCTTCAAGTGCCCACACCTCCATCTCTCCAAAGCGCTGTCCACCATTCTGAGCCTTACCACCAAGTGGCTGCTGCGTAACCATGGTGTATGGTCCGGTTGAACGTGCGTGGATCTTGTCGGCGATCATGTGGTTGAGCTTGATCATGTGCATCACACCTACGGTAGTACGTTCCTGGAACGCTTCACCGGTGCGGCCATCAAAGAGCTGCTGCTTACCGTCTTCTGGGAAGCCAGCCTGAGCAAGGAGTTCCTTAATCTTGTCTTCTGGAACACCATCAAATGCTGGTGAAGCAACCTTCATACCGAGTGCTGCCGCAGCCATACCAAGGTGTGTTTCGAAAAGCTGACCGATGTTCATACGAGATGGCACACCGAGTGGGTTTAGGATGATGTCTACAGGAGTACCATCCTCTGAGAACGGCATGTCTTCCTGTGGAAGAATACGTGCGATAACACCCTTGTTACCGTGACGTCCACCAAGCTTGTCACCTACAGAGATCTTACGCATCTGAGCAACGAAGACCTGAATCTGCATGATAACGCCGGCCTTAAGCTCGTGACCGTTTGCGCGGCTGAATACCTTAACGCCAACAACCTTACCGTGCTTACCGTTGCTCATACGCTGTGAAGTATCACGTACTTCCTTAGCCTTTTCACCGAAGATTGCACGAAGTAGGCGCTCTTCTGATGAAAGTTCCTGCTCACCCTTTGGAGTAATCTTACCAACAAGGATGTCGCCAGGGTGTACTTCTGCACCAATGCGAACGATACCGTCCTCATCAAGGTGACGAAGTGCTTCTTCTGAAACATTTGGAATGTCACGGGTCACAATTTCTGGACCGAGCTTCGTTTCACGAACTTCGACCATAAAGTCGACGATGTGAACAGAAGTCATAGTGTCATCTTCGACTAACTTACGGGAAATGATGATTGCATCCTCGAAGTTGTAGCCACCCCACGGCATGAATGCAACGCGGAGGTCCTTACCAAGTGCAAGCTCACCACCCTGAATTGACATACCTTCGACAAGTGGATCACCTGCCTTAACCTTGTCACCAGTAGATACAACAACTTTCTGGTTGATGCTTGTACCTTCGTTAGAACGAATGAAGTGCTGTGGACGGTAGCTTACGTTACCTTCCTTGTACTTCACGATCACTTCGTCAGCTGAAGCCTTAACGACTTCACCGTCTGCTTCTGCAGAGATCAGCTGACCAGTGTTCTGTGCGGCAACCGCTTCGGTACCCGTACCGACAACAGCTGACTGTGGCTGCACAAGTGGTACTGCCTGACGCTGTTGGTTACTACCCATAAGTGAACGGTACACGTAGTTCTTCTCAACGAATGGAATCAGGCCAGCTGATGATCCGATGATCTGCTTGCGGCTTGCGTCCATGTAGTTAACTTCTTCGGCGTCAACTTCCTCTGACTTCAATCGGTTACGTACAGAAACACGGTCGTGTACGAACACACCCTTGGCGTCGAGTTCTTCACCCGCACCAGCTATAACTGCAATTTCTTCGGCAGCAGCATCGAGGTATACAACTTCGTCAGTAACCTTCTTGTTCTTAACAACACGGTAAGGAGTCTCTACGAATCCATAGTCGTTAATACGTGCGTATGACGCGAGGTTCAGTACCAAACCAATGTTTGCACCTTCTGGAGTTTCTACTGCACAGATACGGCCGTAGTGGGTGGCGTGTGCATCACGAACCTCAAAACCAGCACGTTCACGTGAGAGACCACCAGGTCCCATAGATGACAGACGACGCTTGTGAGCAAGCTCTGAAAGCGGGTTAATCTGGTCCATGAACTGTGAAAGCTGAGAGCTTGCAAAGAATTCACGAACAGCAGCAACAACTGGACGAGCGTTAATCAGCTGAGCTGGTGTAACGGTCTCGATTTCGCTCATAGACATACGGTCCTTAGTGTTTCGCTCCATGCGAAGCAGACCAATGCGGAACTGACGCTGCACGAGCTCACCAACGAGCTTCACACGGCGGTTAGCAAGTGAGTCAATATCGTCTGCTGGTTCCTGTGTGTTGTTGAGACGAATAAGCTCAGCAACGATTGCGGTCAGATCCTCAAGACGCATCGTGCGGTTTTCGATTGTGTTAGGCACATCAAGATCAAGACGCTTGTTGATCTTGTAACGACCAACGCGGCTAAAGTCAAAGCGCTTGAAGTTATAGAACATGTTCTCAATAAGTGAACGTGCGTTATCTACCGTTGCGAGGTCACCTGGACGGAGACGACGGTACACTTCGATAAGCGCGTCGTTAGCACCCTTGGTTGGGTCCTTTTCAAGAGTTGCTTCGATGTAGTTCAGCTTACCTTGATCAACGTGCTTGAACTGGTCCTTAATCTGAGACTCTGTTAAACCAAGTGCGCGCAGCAAGGTGGTAACAGCGATCTTTCGCTTACGGTCGATCTTAACGTAGATCGCGCCAGATGCAGCGGTTTCAAACTCCAGCCATGCACCACGGCCAGGAATAACCTTAGCGCCGTAGAGGCTGGTTGTACCGTGTGGATCTGCAGTAAAGAATACACCCGCAGAACGGATGAGCTGAGAAACAACAACACGCTCGGCGCCGTTAATAACGAAAGTTCCGCGCTCGGTCATCCATGGGTAATCACCCAAGTAGATTTCCTGCTCTTTTACTTCGCCAGTCACCTTGTTGGTGAGCTCAACGGTAGCCTTAAGCGGTGCTTCGTAAGAAACATTGTTCTCACGTGCTTCTGCTTCAGACGTCTTTGGTGCTTCAAAACGATAGTCCTTGAAGCTCAAAGAAAGCTTAGCGCCCGTGTAGTCGTCGATTGGGCTGATTTCAGCGAGTAGTTCACCGAGACCCTCTTCAACGAACCACTGGAACGAGCGATTCTGATGGTCGACCAAGTTCGGTAGGTCGAGCACATCATCAGTTTTAGTAAAGTATGTACGCTTAGTAGTTCCGGTTGTTCCGGCCACGTTTTTCGCCATAGAGACAATACTCCCACGTTATGGATTGATGATGGTTTTTTACGAGCAAAATCCAGCAATTACCGCTGGATCATCACAAGTGGTTTTTATTTAGAATGGTTTTTCGCGCGAAGATTTCTACATGACGATTCGATTTATATCTGTTTGATGACACATCGAATCCCAGTACCCTACTTCTTATCCACTAGTATGGGGCAAAAACTACAACGAGTCAATACCTTTTATAACTGTTATTTCTATGATTCGAGCCTGCTAAATCTCGGCACTGTCTCGCCTTCCCACTCGACGTCCTCTAACCATGATAGCACTGGCCTAATAAATATAAGACGTTCGTCATATTCCGCTTGGTAGATGACGCTTAACTCATTATCTTCTTCTTGAAATGCCAAATGCAGCACCTTGTATATCTTATGTGCTGCCTTATAGTGACGATACTGTGCACCTACTTCAATATGTTGTTCAGCCTGTTCAAGCTCTTGCTTTAGCAGCTGTTGTTCTTCAAGCGTCTTTCCCATATAACTATTGTATATCAGCGGAAGTAGGCTTCCCTAGAAATGGGCTTTTTATATTGCTATGCTCCTGTCAAACTAATGAAAGACGGAGATCATATGAGCCACGAAGTAAACATCCACGAAGCACAAACCAAAATACTACGGGAATTACTATTTCACCCGGAGGCCGGGTTCGCAGAACTACAAAAGCCGACAAGCCTCGATAGCGACCATTTCAAATTTCATATTGGTCGCTTAGTTGAGCTGGGTTACGTAGAGAAAACAGAAAGCGGTAAGTATACGCTTACTATTAGGGGTAAAGAACACTCAAATAAGCTCGATACAGACACCCACACCATGGAAAAACAGCCCAAGCTATCCGTTGGGCTGATCGTTGAAAACGAGGACGGCAAATTCCTTACGCAGCAACGTTTAAAGCAACCTTACTTTGGATACTGGGGTCGTCCGACCGGTAAACTCAAGTGGGGCGAAACCTTCGTTGAAGGCGCCGCCCGTGAACTTATGGAAGAAACCGGCCTCACTGCAGATCTAAAAGTCGCCGGGTTCTATCACAAAATGGATTACACCACTGACGGCGACATGCTAGAAGATAAGCTTTTCTGTATCGTGTACGGAACCAACCCCAAAGGCACACTGATTGTAGATGACGAGGGCCATCATAACGAATGGATGTCACTTGAAGAACTATCTACCAAAGATAAGGTGTTTCAGTCAGTACCAGCAATTACCCGCCTAGCCAAAGGCGAAGCAGATGCCTTTATGGAAAAGAAATACTTCTACGATCCGTCAGACTATTAATTATTTTTCGCGGGTTTCGTGCTGTTTGATGGTATCTGAAATCGCATTCTGGAATGCCTTCAGATCCTCTATGCTGGCAATGCGGATCGAAGCTACAACATCTGCCTTCAGGCCAGATTCGTCCTGACGTCTGCCCTCAAAAAATACCAGCGTTGGCACGCCATGCTCGTTAATGAACACTGCATTGCCGTCAGCAGCAACCGTTGGCACGAGGTAGTTCAGGTCAATATTTCCGGGTTGCATGATTATTTTTCCTTCGGTAGTGTCTTAATGATTTCATCAACGATACCGTACTTTTTGGCTTCGTCGGCGGTCATCCAGCGGTCACGCTCCATGTCTTCGTGAATCTGTGATTTCTTCTGGCCGGTATTCTTGACCATTATGTCTTCAAGGAGCCCCTTGATACGGAGCGATTCCTTGAGATCGATTTCTTGGTCCGTGACCTTACCACGAGTACCAGAACTTGGCTGGTGAATCATCACTGTTGAGTTAGGAAGTAAGAATCGCTTACCCTTCGCACCACTACTTAACAGGAACGCAGCTGCAGATGCCTGCACACCGATACCAACCGTTTGCACATCAGCCTTAACGAAGTTCATCGTGTCATAAATTGCTAGTGCGTCATACACGCTACCACCAGGACTGTTGATATATAGATAAATGTCTTTCTTCGAGTCCTGGTTGTCTAGGAATAAGAGCTGCGCAACGATAAGGTTAGCAGTGTGCTCGTTGACACCATCACCCAGGAAGATGATTCGGTCTTTTAATAAACGAGAGTAAATATCATAAGCGCGCTCCATGCGGCCATCGGATTCAATAACGGTTGGGACTAAAGGCATTGTAGTTTTTTCTCCTTAACTACAACCAGTATAGAAATAAAATTAGCACTCGTCAATGCCGAGTGCTAATTATTAATATACTAAGCTAGCAGTAGCCTTCAAGATCCATACCAGAAGGCGAAGCTTTTATAATCCAATCCGCCCCGCCAGTTAGCATTTGAATAGTGACTGTGTCCTGATCAAAAGTTTCAGGCTCCGTAAATGACAACTCATCAACTGGAAGATTATCTGGGTTTCTTGCGGCCATAACCATATTGCCATCCGAGTGAATTACAAGTTCACTTGAAACTCCATCGACCCTACGTACTTCAACAGTTGTAAGCTTGGAAGTGAAGTCTATATGAAAGGGCTTGGGCAGAATCGAACAATATAGCACTGGCTCGGATGCTGCAGGAGGTTTACTCGGCACAGGAGAAGGTGCCCACTCAATTGTAGGGTCAGGTATATTATTAAGAATAATACCTAGAAGAAAAGCTGCAGCCAGTGTTGATTGAGTGTATTTTAGATATTTCTCGTGTCCACTAGTTGCTTCCATGACCGTAATCCTTAAAGCCTAGGCAGCTGCGCAAGCTTCCACGTGTCAACAATTTCTAATACCTCTTCGCCATACTGAAAGACACTTGGCGTATCATAGATGTCTGCATCTTCAAGACTACTTACAATATTATGCATTAGGTCGTTACTAACACTTACAAGCACTTCCGTATCAACGCCGTGCCGTTTACTTGCCTGATTAAGGCGAAGCGAGTTGCTAATGGCCCGCTTTAGTAGTGCTTTATGAGCAATATTGCCAAAATCAATGGTATGCGTGTTTAACAGTAGCTGCGCTTCGCCGCGCGGCATCATCCAGTACAGTTCATTTCCTTCGCTCATTTCAAACATATTATACAACTTTTCTTGTATATTACAATATTATTATGGAATACACAGATTTTGGGTAAGCAAGCTACTTCAATAACACACTTCGGTTATCTGATAATCGTACAGTGCCAGCAACCAGATTTTTTTAGATTGAGATTATCCACGCCTTCGTATACGAATTTCCTGAATTGCTTGTGACATACCTGGCAATAACGTAGGACCCTCTGCATCAGGATGAGGATCAAAATGTATGATGCCATTCGCAATACGACCCAAATTTATAACGCTATTGACGGCACCTACCACAAGCACCATTGGGTCACGCTCAATCTCGCTTAGATTATCAGACATTATTGACTTCATGCGTGAAGTATAACACGTACTATTTGAAATAATATATTTTATATTGTAAAATTACGCGTAATGAAATCTGGTGCAGAGTATTTACATTCAAAACAAAAGCGTGCGGTAGATATTACCCTTGGCTCACTGCTCTCGCCCCTTGATCTGGGTGCCTCTGTAGTTGCCGAACTATCATTTGCAGAACCAGGTAAACTCTACTTTCACCAGGAACGAACAGGCAAAAACGCCGAAACCTTCACTATGAAGAAAATCCGCACACTGGATGATAACGGCATCATTCTTGGTGGCCTCGCGCAGTGGTTCCGCGATAAAGGTATTGATGAACTTTCACAGCTCGCAGCCATAAGAAATGGTCAGATGAGTTTTTTTGGCTCAAGACCCCTTATCCCCGAAGAATATGAAGACTTACGAACGCAAGCAAGCAAAACCCTAGAGGGAAGAAATCTTCTAGCACAGCATGACGATATAGTCATGCCAGCCAAACGAGGCCTCTTCTCCCGCTATGGGCTACTGTGTCATACAGGCGGATACGGCAACCCAGTCGAACAACGCTTATCAATGGATATAGAGGACCATGTCAACGCCAGTCTCTCTTATGATGTACAAACACTGTATTTAGGAATAAAAATGGCCGTCAATAACGAGCTACTACGAAGAGGAAGTAGTCCTACTTCTTAGTTGCGTAACTGACAAGTTTCGCAACAGTTTTTTCGGTTAAGATGCGGGATGCAATGTCACGCTGATTCTCTGGTTTGTCGAGTTCTGCCTGCATCCCAGGATCATTGTACTGCTGCTTAAGGCTTTCGATACGAGCAACAACTTCTTCGGTTGTGAAATCAAGCTTTTCTTTCTCCGCAACTTCAGCAAGCATCAAGCTAGCGCGAATACTCTTCTCTGCTTCTGCACGCTTCTGTTCACGGTGCTCTTCGGCAGTAACACCTTCTTCCGTGAGGTGCTCTTCCCATGTTTGACCACGGTACATAAGACTCTGCTTTTCTTGAGCCTCAATCTTGTCAATCTGCTCTTCAACAAGCGCCTTCGGAAGTGCAACTTTGGTCTTTTCGACAATCTCACCGATCAAATCAGCTTCGAACTGACGATCAGCTTCATTCTGACGCTCCGTCGTTAGCTGCTTTTTAATATCATCCTTAAGCTGCTTCAGAGATTCAAATGGACCCACCGTAGCAGCGAATGCATCGTCCAGTTTTGGAGCCACAACTTCCTGAACCTTGTTAGCGGTAACAGTGAAGCTAACCTTTTTCTTAGCAAGCGCTTTTGCATGGTAGTCAGCCGGGAATGTAACATCAAATGTCTTCTCTTCCTTGGCCTTCATGCCTACAACGTTTTCTTCAAATCCTGGAATAAAGTTGCCGCTGCCAAGTACGAGCGGGTAGTCCTTGCCTTCGGCGCCATCAACTGGTTTGCCCTTAGCGTCCTTACCAAGGAAATCAATCCAAACTTGATCAGTTAGTTTGGCTGGACGGTCCACATCCTTTTTCTCTGCCGCACGATTTGCAAGATTATCAAGCACATCTTTAACATCATCAGCCGTGACCGTTACGGGTGGCTTTTCCTTCTTGATTTTCTTGTAATCAGGAAGTGTTACCTCACCCATGGTCGTGATAGTCGCATCAAATTCCAACGTCGTAAACGGTACAAATTTGGTGATGTTAATTTCAGGATTTGCGATCGGACGAAGCTTTTCTTCTTGGACTGCCTGAGAATATAGTTGGTTAACCGCGTCTTCCAGGAAATCTGCCTGGAGAAGGCTTGGGTCAACATTTTTTTCTATAAGTTCGAGGGGCGCCTTACCTTCGCGGAAGCCAGCAATCTTTACTTTGCTGCGGAAGTGGCCAAGTACGTGCTGTTTTAGGTTGGCAAGCTCTTGTTCACTCGCAACAATCGTTAGTTTAGTTTCTGTTTCGGATGAATTAGTTCGTTTAATCTGCATAGGTATGTAGTCTACCAGAGATAGATCAACTTTTCCACAGATTAGCGTACAAGATGCAGCAAAAGAGCAAAAAGACCAATTAAAACAGCAGCCTCTATGTAAATACCCCAGGGGCGCTCGCCCCATTGAATCCATTTAAGGAACTTAGCAAGCTTTGAGTGCTCTTTCTGTTGGTGCTTCAGGTCCGCCAAGAAATACGGTAGCCACAAAATGTCAGGACTCACCGCCACAAGCCCACCAAGCGCCAAAATAACCCAGTTAGCTGGCTGAAACGCAAGTAATCCGCCAATGAAAATTACCGTCAACAGTAGGTCTATGCCAAGCACATACTTGAAATGACGATTAAGCCAAGAGTGTTTGTCGTTGTCGCCATAATGCGGCAAGGCATCCATAATAAAATGAGATACGAACGCAAGGGGCAATGCGATTGCCGCCTGCGGAACCGCAGCAGCAATTACAGCACCAGCCACCACATGATTACTCGCTGTCATTATGGTTTCCTATAATCCTTCACAATACTGACAATGCGTTGTAGGCCATGCTTCTCTTCGACGCCGCTATGCAGGTTCTTAATTGGATACTGCTCCTGCTCAAGCTCTTTTTCGCCAATAAACAGCACGTAATGTACATCATTCTTGATCGCTGATTTAAGCTGCTTGTCCGCCTTACGGCCGCTCGCATCAACAGCCACATTCAGTCCCATTTCACGGAGTTCGGCAATTGGCTTCTGCGCTTTTTCGTAGACATCACCAATAAGCACAACATAGACATCAGTTGCTGAGTGTAGTTGCGGCATAAGCCCATGCGTCTGTAAAAAGTTTTCAAGTGTTACGTCGCCCATACCAAAACCAACAGTCGGAACCGGCTCAACGCCAAAAAGACCGACCAGGCCATCGTATCGGCCCCCACCAAACATTGCCCGGTTATTTTCAGGATGTGTATCAAACACTTCAAACACGATATCCGTATAGTAATCAAAGCCGCGCATCAGGGTGGGGTCAAAGACGGCATTTTTCACACCTGACGCCTCGAGCAAATTAAATAGCTGCTGCATCTTTTGAACCGATTCGTGCGCCTTCAATTCAGCCGTTAGTTCGCTCACTGAACCAGCCTTCAGGAAACTAAGCAGTAATTCTGGCTCACTCTGTTCACGCTGGTGCGGACCAAAGAGTGCATCAACCTGTGCTGAAAATTCCGCATAGTCCATCTTGTGCATTCGATCAATTAGCCTAATCATAGTTGTGGCCTGCGTCTCATCAAGCCCCAGCGCATCACTAAGGAAGTAGTTAACAAGTCCGCGGCTACTGATTTTGATACTATACATGTCTGATTTTGCACCAAAGGATTTCATAACCTGGTCAGCAACAGTAATAATTTCGTGCTCTGCCTCAACCCCGGACAAGCCAAACACATCGACGTTTAGCTGCCAAAATTCGCGGAGACGACCACGCTGCGGACGCTCGTATCGCCATAGATTTGGGATTGAGTACCAGCGCACTGGGTATGCAAGCTCTTGGCGCTTGCCCGCCACCATACGAGACACACTTGGAGTCATCTCAGTTCTAATAGTTACACTGCGATCACCGCGATCAGTGAAAGTATAGGTTTGCTCGTTAACAATTTCGTCAGAAGTTTTAGATGCGTACAGTTCTGTTGGTTCCAAAATAGGAGCATCGTATTCTTGATACCCGTACTGCTCGCAGACGCTACGCATTTTATTAAATATATATTTTTGGAGACGCTTTTCTTCGGGATAAAAATCCCGTGCGCCTTTATATGGTTGTGTTGAAAGTGCCATGTTAACGAATATTATACACGAGAAACAGTTATTGGCTCTCCTGGCTTCACGGTCATGATCCAATCAAAACCTTCCCCGTGACTCGGAAGTTGCTCCTGTAAACTATCCTGCATCTGCCAGAAGTGCTCAGTTTCGAGGGAAGTTACCTGTTTGCCGCTCATTTGTCTGGCAGCATCATGCGGGGCATCCATGACTATTGCACCGATCGTAGCAGCGCCGATCTTGCGGTATCGCGCCACATCAACTGTACGCCTAAGACCCTCGATGTTCGCAGAGTCAATAAGCGCCACCCCATGGGAGATAAGATCGTTCTGTACTCGCCTCCGTACCTCGCGGTCAACATACTCCGCCAGATGACTTCCAACTCTAAATCTTACAAATCGCTCCCTGATCGCTTCGACATTTATTGCAGACTGATTTGGCCCACCAAGCCAGGCCGCCTGCTCTAAAATTGTTGATTTTCCGCTGCCATGAACACCAATCCCCATAACCAAAACTGGTTCTTTGGATTCTTCAATTATTTCTCGCAACTTATACGCCTCAGGCGATGCTTGGTACATAAATATATTATAACATATTTATATATATTAGTCACGATTACACAAAAGAAAAACACCAGGATAACCTGGTGTTTTCACTGCAAGTATTAGTGCTAGCTATACTTTGTGCGACTTACTGCTCGTAGAAACTTCGTTTGCGGTAATGATTGCATTACGAAGTTCACTGCTGATATCTTGCATTCCACCAGGAGAGTGAGGAATCAGAATAGTGTTGCCCTTGCCAGACAAACCAATGTCCTTGATGGTATCGAAGTACTGCGTCATTAGGACTAGGTTCATAACGTCTTCTGCCTTAGTACCTTGAATCTGGCTGTTAAAGCTTTCAACTGACTCTTTCAGTCCCTCGATGATCGCCTTACGCTGATTAGCGATACCCTGACCCTGCAGCGCCTTACTTTCGGCCTCTGCCTCAGCCGCCTTCACGACACGGATCTTGTCAGCTTCTGCTTGCTGAACTGCTGCTTCACGGAGACGCTGGGCAGCGTTAATTTCGTTCATACTGACCTTTACCTTGGCATCTGGATCAATATCAGTCACTAGCGCCTTTACAATGCCGTATCCAAAATCATCCATGACCTGGTCAAGCTCTGTCTTAACCGCCAAAGCAATCTCGTCCTTTTTCTCAAACAAATCATCAAGAATGATTGATGGCACGCGGGCACGAACCGTATCAAATACGAATGACGTAATCTGTGCCTGGGCGTTTTGGAGTCGGTAAAATGCGTCGACTGACTTAGTTGGAAGTACGTAGTACTGCACGCTCACTACGACGAATACGAATACATTATCCTTTGTCTTGGTCTCTACACGTACATCCAATTGCTGGATACGGAGACTTAGACGGCCCGCGATACGATCAACAAGTGGAATCTTAAGATTAAGACCAGAGTTAGCAATACGCTTGAACTTACCAAAACGTTCAACAACTGCAGAAGTTTGCTGCCGAACGATAAAGAATCCATCCGCCAAAAGCGCAATCACGACGATGATTGCAATAAATACAAATAATCCCAAAACACACCTCCTTATATTTAGTTACCAGTATATAGCAAAACCATTCAATATTTTGTATGGATTTCCTCACAGTAAATCTAAACAACTGTACTATAATAAATGGCTTATGGAACAAGATAGCTACAGCCCAGAACCAGGTCAACCTGATATCTCAAAACATGTGTCAGAGGCTCTCCGACTCAATGAAGAAACAGAAGAAGCATTCCAGGCAATCGAAGCAGATCACAGCCTAAGTCCAGAAGAAAGCGATCGGCTGCATGGAGAAGTTAGCAGGCGGTATAACGAGGCGCTTGGAAGCTTGCCCGAAGAGGTACAAGGCTTCGCCTGGGCCACATACGCCAAGCGCCGGCAGTTGTTGACTCGTCAATCAGACGAGATGCCTCGTAATGACTAAACACAAATTTCGTTGCCCAACGGCCAAAACGCTCAAACAACGGATCAACCTGACGATGTGTGTTATTGCCCACAAACGGACAACCTTCTCCGGGCAAGTTTGTATTTGGGCGAGAGATTCGGATAAAGTCCTCGCCCTCTGATAAAACATATGCATTATCAACATGCAGTGACCGGCCAAGCCTAGCATCAATACTTATGTAGTTATGCATCGCCGCCCCAATCAAATTCTTGCGCGTAATTGGATGCGAAGCAATTGCCTCACGCTGCTCCCTGTGGATTCGGCTGTTCAATATAGAGTCATAAAAAGTATACGTATCTTGGATTCCGGCATGGAGCAAACTCGATTGACTTTCGCCAAAAATTTCACCACTAGGATCAGCTTCAGCAGTAAGCATCTCGCCAGCACGGAGTCCCAAGTGATTCGGGGAAACTTGCGCATATTCAACCCCAAGACTCACAGGATCCTGTGATATCACATAGCCAAAGAGCCGGCGCTCTAGCGGATAAGGTTTGTCAGTAATCATATACATTTTCCTTAAGAAAACAAAAAGGTCCAATACCGGACCTTTTTGTTTTGGTGCGCGAGAAAGGACTTGAACCTTCACACCTTGCGGCATCAGCTCCTAAAACTGACGTGTCTACCAATTCCACCACTCGCGCATGGAATGTAACTCAGCTATTTTACGAAATTTTTTGATAAATTACTAGTGTTGCGTCGCCGTAGGATTTTTCAGATATTTTTTCCATAATGTCAGGCAATACAAGACGAGCAGTTGGTGGCAGTGAATAAACCAAAATACCGCCTGGCTTTACGACTTCAGGTAACTTATCGAGCGTCTTATAAACCAAATCATCATACGGCGGATCCGCGATGACAATATCAAACTGATCATTCGTACGGTTAAGCCAACTATGCACGTACATCTTGTGGACTGTAATCTGCTCATCGAGTGTTAAAGCTTCGATGTTCCGTTTGATTGTGGCGTACGCGACTTTGTCCGCCTCTACGGCCGTCACCATTGCTGCCCCGCGGCTTATGGCCTCAATTGCAATTGCACCGCTGCCAGAAAACAGATCAACTACCGAAAATCCTTCGATATCTCCAAGCATATTAAATAATGCGCCGCGGATCTTATCACCCATTGGGTGCGTCCGGTGCCCACGGGGCGATTCAAATGTCACGCCGCCCAATCTACCACTAATTACTCTCATGAATCCGCCAGCCCTGCATCAATAGCTGCACTATACCACGCCAGCGTAATAGTCTTCACTAAAACGGGCGCAAGCTTGTACCTAACTCTGTATGCAAGCCGTAAATTCCATCCCGATTCATAGTAGTCATCAAATAGATTGAGCACTGCTATCTCCCGGGCGACCTGTACAAAGTAATCGCTTAGCCCCAGTTCGCGGATCCGGGCAATATCGGCATCAGTCGGTAGAGCATCCATGAAACTCATTGGCGCAATTAAGGCAGAAAAGCCCCATTCAAAGCTCCCGTGGGTTGTCATAAGACCTTTGGTGCCCCACATTCGCCAGTTATTCACGATAAGTTCAGTCTTTGTATCACCGTGCATCACCAATTTTTCTTTAATGGTGGTACGCGTCTCATTACCGGCACCCTTACGGAGTTTGTCGACTTCTTCCTCGTAGGGAAAATGGTGCGCTGGCGTCATCCCATCAACAAGCGCATGCGCGAGCCACGCAGATTCAAACGCTGCACGCTCTGTATTGCCCGCCTTAAGTTCAATCACCAATCGGTCGTAATGATCCGTGATCAAATCAAGTAGCTCGGTATCATCTGCCTTGAATGGATTGAAATAGTGCCACGGCTCATCCTTTGCTGGGCTCTTACGCTTAATACCATCTGGACCATTCTTACCTTCAAAGTGTAGAATCTGACGAACCTTTGGAAAGGCGGTGTTTTTAGGCAGCATAATGCCGAGATGCTTTCGTGCGACCCGGTCAACCTTCTGATGGGCGCCGAGTACTCGTCCTGAATATTTTGTGAGCGTTGTCCCGCTGTACATTTACACCTTCATCTAATTTAGATTTGTGACCGCCCGCAGCTTTTGCACACGGTCATGAAGCTGCTCATATTGTAGCAAATCGCTGCCCCGCTCAATAAAATCAGCTGCTGCTGCGCGGGCATCCGCGATAAGTTTGGTATCACTGAGCTTCGCGATGCGTAGATCAAGCTGACCATGCTGCATACTGCCATAAATCGCACCAGGGCCACGGAGTTCTAGGTCAAGCTCCGCCAAACGGAAGCCGTCACTACTTGTTTCAAGCGCTCGCAGCCGCTTACTCGGACTACTACTATCCCCCATCATGAGGTAACAGTATCCTTGATGGTCGCTTCGACCTACACGACCCCGGAGCTGATGAATTTGCGCCAAGCCAAAACGTTCTGCATTTTCGACCAACATCACCGTCGCATTTGGAACATTAACGCCAACCTCAATCACCGTGGTTGCCACTAAAATATCGAGTTCATGGTTAGCAAACTGCTGCATGACCGCGTCCTTTGCATCTGCCTTCATCTTGCCATGTAGCAGCCCGATTCGACGGTGCTTGAATACGCCCTTACTCAATTCCTCAAACATTTGTTCTGCTGATTTAGCAGGCAGATTATCAGAATCTGACACGAGCGGACAGACTACGAACATCTGCCTACCGGCAACTAGCTCTGATTCAATCTTTTCATACAGCTGAGCCCTAGAGTTTGGTGAAGCAATCTTTGTCTTGATTGGCTTCCGACCAGCCGGCTTACTGGCAATAACCGAGATATCCAGTTCGCCATACAGCGTCAACGCCAGACTTCGCGGAATCGGCGTCGCAGTCATATTAAGTACATGGAGCGCATGGCCAGCTTTGGCCTGAAGCGCCTTACGCTGTTCCACCCCAAATCGATGTTGCTCGTCAACAATCACAAGGCCAAGGCTATGCATGTCTACCTTGTCCTGAATGAGTGCATGAGTCCCGACCAGTAGCTGCGCCTCCCCATTCCTGATTTTTTCTTGAGCTACTTTCTTTTGAGGCGCCGATAGTCCACCAACCAGCAGCACAACCTCCTCCGCGTAGCCAAGAGGCCGCAGGAGCTCAACAAGCGTTTCGGCATGCTGGCGAGCAAGTAGCTCTGTTGGGGCCATCAGTGCAACCTGGAATCCTTGCCTTATCGCCATGACTGCCGCCATGGCGGCCACAACTGTCTTGCCCGAGCCAACATCACCCTCAACGAGGCGGTTCATGGGCTGCGCTTTCTGCATATCCAAGTAGATCTGCCATATCACCTTACGCTGGTCGTCCGTCAAACTAAACGGTAAATGAGACACGAATTCCTTGGCAAGGCCTTCGTTGAATGGTATTTTTACGGCTTTTTCAACCAACAGCTCGTGTTTGTTCAGCAGCGCTGCCATCGTTAGCCCAAACACCTCCTCAAATCCTAATCGTTTACGTGCTCTTTCCAGGTGATTCGGTGACTTGGGAAAATGAATCATTTCAATTGATTCAGCGTATGACATAAGTGAAAACCGCTGCAGCACCCAATCAGGCAGTGTTTCAGGCAAGCTCCGGATAAGCGGCAAAACCTGCGTCAGGGCTTTGCGAATTTGAGCCGACTTAAAGCCCTTGGTTTCGCGGTATACAGGCACAATTCTTGCAGTGTTCACAGGGAAACTACTGACAAGTTCTAGTGAAGGACTCGCGATACTAAACCGCCCAGCCTTTAGTGCGAGTTCCCCTGAAATATAATATTCGTGATCATTTTTGATTGCGCCGGCGCGGTACGGCTGATTAAACCATACAAGCTTCACGCTACCCGTAGCATCCGTAGCAACCGCCTCGGTAATATGCATTCCTCGGCGCACATAATGTCCGGTGACAGAAGTTATCTTAGCCTGTGTCGTTACTACACCAGGCGTCATATCAACAATAGGTGTTAGTACTGAATAATCGTCATAACGACGAGGATAATAGTCGATAAGCTGGGCAACATTTTGGATGCCCAAAACAGCGAACTTCTTCGCAAGCTCTGGCCCCACCCCCTTAATATCAGTCAGCGGACTATTGATCGTCATTGCTAATAATTATATGTGAAGACAACTGCTCAACCTAAAATCTCAAATGATTGAGATGCTTGGGTTAAGTGACAGGATAGATTGAGCAAAGCTCGCGGTGACCGACGGGTCAGAATACGACCCATCGGTCACCGCAGCAGCTCACACCGGAACAGCACACCCGTCTGAACGAACAAGCCAGTAGCGAACGATCGGCTGCCGACTGACCAGGTACTTGTTCACCGATGAGTTCTTGCAGTAGTAGTACGACTGCTCGTCGAACACGACCGAAGCGATGAAGCCATACGGCTCGAGGTGCTTGCGCGCCAGCTCCATGTAGTAGCCATCGCTCAGCGTGCTCGAGAACAGTGACGTACCATCACCGTGAAGCCTCTCGAGCTCGATGTCGGAGATCATCAGGTCATCCACTGACACAGACACCTGCTTCGGTACATGTGCCTGCACTGCGATCAAGTTGCGCGCGACCCTGCAGTGCCTATCGGCAACCTTATCGCCGACTGCAAGAATTACCTTCTCCAAGAAGACTCACCCTCTCATGTAGTATGTACTGTTTTTTTTGACATGCAAACAACGCACTTATATGCGCTCGTTGCATGTCAAAATCTATCTATCCTGTCAAAGTTCACCGGAGTTAGTACACTCGACGGCATCCTTATATTATAGCATATTTGTCAATTATTATCAATATACTACAAAAGATTGAACAGCTTCTGTATATTTGGCTGGACATTGAGATCCACGATGTCATCAGCAGATACGAACCGCAGCTCCTGACATTCTTCGGATGGGACAAAGTCAAAACTACGTAACTTTACTTCGTAAAAAACATTCGCGATATGCATGTTTTTCTCAGAATTGTGTATGGTCAGAAAATAGCACGGATGTTCAGCGATTTCTGCCGCCTCAAGACCAGCTTCTTCCTGAAGCTCGCGGCGTAGACCCATAATTGGATCCTCACCATGCTCAAGCCCGCCACCCAACAAGTCCCATCGGTCATCTAATTCACGAGAAATAAGGATACGATTTTCATCGTCACGAATAAGTGCCTTTACACTTACCCGATAAAACAAAGGTTCGTTCATGTGAAACTATTTAGCTTTTTTGACGAGGAAGAATACTGATGGCCCGAAGTATGTCTTGGCAAGCGCCTGCTGAAGTGCTTTCTCAACCGTAAGCATTGCACTCTTTGGCACGAGCTTTTTGAGGCCTGGCGAACGGAGATTCGAAACAGACAATGTCTTCTCTACCTTAAGACCGGCATGTGCAAGCTGCTTAATGACTGTTTTTGGGTTGTGGTTAACGAACGCAATTTCTTCATCACGCTTGTTGTGCTCTGAACGGATATCGACTGGCTCCGTAGGTAGTTTTTTACCCTTAAGCGCGTGCTTAATTCGGTTACGACCATGTGCGTAGTTGGCAACCTCAAGAATAAGGTAACCATCATCAGACAACACACGGGCAAGTTCAGCAAACTCTGCCTTTGGGTCTGGAAGGTGGTGCATAACGCGGATCATCGTAATCAGATCCAATGAACCATCTTTGAACTTGAGATCATCAGCCTGCGTTAGCAAGCGATCTACTTCTGGGTGATCTTTCAGGAACTCCTTACCAATATCAAGCTGCTGCTGTGAAGGCTCTGCCAGCGTAACTTTGTCAGAAAATTCGGATAAAAATACACAAAGACGCCCATAGCCACCACCGATGTCAGCTGCGTGCCTGAAGTGCTTATCACCGATCAAGCGGCGAATTGCGATCTGTTCTGCGGCGTGTTCATAGTCACGGCCATCCCAGTAACGAAGGTAGTTATGGGTTGGATCATTGTACTGATCCGCTTTTTTAACAGTTGGTTTTGCTGCCTTTTTAGGGGCAGACTTCTTGGATGTAGATTTAGTAGCCATATGGATAAGAGTATACCAGACAGAAAGCCCTAGGCGATGTCAATTACCGCATAATTATTCTTACCGCGGCGAAGTAGCGCAGATCCTGCAACCTTGAGGTCATCCTGTGTTAGTTGATAATCCTGACCTACTTTCTCGCCGTTCAGGCTAACACCATTCTGCTCCATAAATCGGCGAGCCTCACTCAGTGAACCAGCCAGCCCTGTCTCAACTAAGGCATTTGCCACTAGATCACCATTTTTAGCCGTAAAGGCCGGCAATTCGGCTCTCAGCTGATCAATATCCTGATTGGTCACTTCCGCCAAATCAGCCCCAGCAAACAATACATTGGTGATGCGTACAACTGAATCAGCAGCTTCTTGGCCGTGCACGAGCTTTGTCACTTCGTACGCCAATGTCTTTTGTGCGTGACGGCCACCTTTATTCTGTTCAAATTCAACCATCACTGCAGCATGTTCTTCTTTATTAAGAAGGGTATAGATTTTTAGGTAATCAGATACACCCTCATCATCAACATTTAGCCAGAACTGGTAGAACTTATAGACACTCGTCAGGTCAGCATCGAGCCATATCGCTCCACCTTCGGATTTTCCAAACTTCACACCAGTTGCCTTGTTAACAACCAGTGGCCCGGTCCAAACGTGCGCCTCCTGGCCGTTAATGCGGCGGATGAGGTCCACGCCAGCTATAGAATTACCCCACTGATCAGCGCCTGCTACCTGCAGTGTTGCACCCTTTTCGCGGTTAAGGTGCACAAAATCATAGCCTTGAATAAGCGAATAACTGAATTCAGCGTAGCTAATGCCAGCACCGTCTTCACCGAGACGTGACTGTACGAATTCGCGGCCAAGCATTTGGCGCATTGGTACGTGCTTGCCAACATCCCGAAGGAATTGGAGATAGCCAATACCTTTGAACCAGTCGTAGTTATCTACGATCTCGAATGATTTACCATCAAAAATCTTCTGATATTGAGCAGCAATACCAGCCTTGTTAGCTTCAATTTCTTCTACGGTCTTGAGATTACGTTCATCTGCCTTGCCGTCGGGATCGCCGATAAGGCCCGTTGCGCCGCCAACAAGCAAAATGGCTTTGTGACCATGATCAATAAAATGACGCACCATCATTGCCATTGCAAAGTTACCAATCGTCATGCTGGTAGCACTTGGATCAACACCCCAATAAAACGTCAGTGGCTGCTTGTCTAGGTCAGTAATATCAGTAAACGTTGTCTGGTTTACGAATCCTCTCCACTGGAGTTCTTCAGATAGTGTCATTTTTCAGATTTCTCTCATTTTCATTGATTATATTACCTCCATCATAACAGATGTCGATACATGGTGCATTTTCTTACATATTATCGCTTGTTCAGCGCCGTAATTTGGTATAATAATCGCTGAACCATAAGGTCCTATGAGGGAGATAGTAACCAATATATGAGTACAAGTAATCAGGGCGGCCGTCGTCCCAGACAGTCTGCTCGTCGTGGCCGCAATACGTACGTAACGAAAAGCGGTCAGACCATTAAAATCCACCGTAACTTAAGTGAACGATTCTTGGCAGCGCGTGACGCTCGCGCGCGTCGTAGGGCAGCTCGCCTTGCCGGACTACCAAAGTCCCGCATCAAGCGCATTATTTACCGCATGCACCCTAAGCGCATGTACAAGTACTGGTTCAGCCGCGAGGGTGGCATTATGGCCCTCAAGATTGCTGGAATCGGTATTATTGCTGGCTTCTTACTATTAGTCGGCATTTTTGCATATTTCCGAAAGGATCTCCCAAACCTTCGCGATATCTCTGGTGACAAAATCGGTGGCAGCATTCGCTATTACGACAAAACTGGTCAAACACTGCTCTGGGAGGACTACTCTGGTGTTAAGAGAACCCCTGTAAAGGACGAAGAAATCTCCCAATACGTAAAGGATGCAACTGTTGCGATCGAGGACAAGGAATTCTTCCAGCATGGTGGATTTGACGTAAAAGGCATCTCCCGTGCCGCGCTAAATGACGTCTTCAACCATGGCGGACCTCGCCAAGGTGGTTCAACCATCACCCAGCAGCTTGTAAAGCTCAATAATGACTGGACCAAAGATCAGACGATCACTCGTAAAATTAAAGAGCTCATTCTATCTGTTGAGCTAGAGCGGGAATACTCCAAGAAAGAGATTCTTGCCGGTTACCTGAACGCCGCTCCATATGGAAACGTACAGTACGGCGTAGAAACAGCATCGCAGGATTATTTCCAAAAATCTGCAAAAGACCTGACACTCGCAGAGTCAGCTTTTTTGGCCGCAATCCCTCAGGCACCGTCCTACTATTCTCCATACGGCCCACGATTTGATTCCGAAGCTTTAATTGGCCGCCAACACTACATCCTTGATGTCATGCTAGACGAAAAGATGATTACCAAAGAACAGCGCGATGAAGCCAAGGCTTACGACATCCTTGCAAGCTACAAGACGCCTAAGCCTAAGTATGAAAATATGAAGGCACCTTACTTCGTGCTAACAGCCAAAGAACAGCTCGAGACCGAATACGGCAACGAAACAGTGAAACGCGGTGGCTGGAAGGTTATCACGACACTTGATACAAAGCTTCAAGAAGAAGCAGAGCGCCAGGTTGCAAAGGGTATCGCTCAGGTTAAGCGCCAAGGTGGCGACCAAATCGCCTTTGCAGCCGAAGACGTTAAAACAGGACAAGTTGTTGCCCTCGTTGGCGGCGTGGACTTCAATAATGCTGAATACGGTCAAAACAATTATGCGAGATACCGACTACCTCCTGGATCAAGCTTCAAACCGTATGACTATGCGGCGCTTATCGAGCACGGTAATAATGTTGGAGCCGGGTCAGTCATCTATGACACACAGGGCGAAATCCCAGGCTACCCATGTACCGACAAGACCCGTCCTACCAAAAATGGCGACAACAGCAAGAAATGTCTGTGGGATTATGACTTCCGTTACCCAGGACCGCTAACACTTCGCTATGCGCTTGGTGGATCACGTAACATTCCTGCCGTGAAAGCTATGCTAATGGTTGGTGTTGATAAGACGATTGATACCGCACATAAACTCATGACCTCTCCAGGTAATGAGCCAGCAGCTCTTTCAAGTGAGGGCCGCGGCGAGTACAACTGTTACACCGACGAACTCCTGACTGAGAAAGGCAGCTGTTACGCATCATCAGCGATCGGTGACGGTGCATACCTCAAACTTGATGAACACGTCCACGGCTACGCAACCCTATCACGTAATGGCACAAACATTCCTCAGACCTACATTCTCAAGATCGAAAAGGGTGACGGCAAGGTCTTAGATGAATGGAAAGCAAGCAAGGGCGAACAAGCTATCCGCGCAGATGCAGCCTACATCGTATCTGATATGCTCAGCGACCCGAATGCCAGCTACTTCCCTGCAGGACGCAAGCCACACACTTACAAGAACAGCCAAGGTACCTGGAAGTTCGGTATGAAGACCGGTACAACCAACGACGCCAAAGATGGTTGGATGGCTGGTATGTCTACCCAGTACGCAGCAGCAGTATGGGTTGGCTATCACAACCGAACTAAGGCTATGAGCGGCACCATGGAGGCCATGACTCAGCCAGTATGGCAGGGCTGGATGCAGGCCGCCCACAAGGACCTAAAGCCAGAGGACCGCGCTAAGCCAGCAGGCGTACAAAGTACTGCAGCATACGTGGTCAGGTCCAACCCAGGACTCGGTGCAGTTGTGCCAAGCCCAGCGACCGACCTATTCCCAAGTTGGTACAAGGCTCCAACCAAGAAGTCTGGCGTAGCCCGAACAATTGATATCGTATCGAACAAAACTGCGACCGACTGTACCCCTAACCGTGCCCGTAAGGATATCAACGACACTGCGGCAAACAGTTTCTCTGTTGATAAATATGTCGGGGCCAATGCCGATACAACTCAAACAGACGACATTCACCAATGTACTGACGTGAAGCCGAGTATCACGTTGGATATCAACGGCAGCCCGGGTAACTACACCTTCACAGCAAATATTGGTCAAGGTACGCATCCGTTACATAGTGATCAATATCCAGGAACCGTTACCTTCTCTATCGATGGTCAGGCCATAAATGGCGGAACATTCAATATATCCAGTTCTGGTACCGTTACCATGAACTACACCGAAAACTTCTCTGGCACCAAGACAGTCACCGCGACAATTGTCGACAGCGTCCTGTATGACGCAAGCGATGCGGGGACCATCACCGGGAATGGAGGCGGCGGAGGCGGCGGAAATTTAACCCTAACAAGCGCAACAAAAAGCGGTAACACATACTCCTTCACATGGACAGGCGGGACAGGAAATTATACCGTTCATAGAGCAAATGGACCGAACTCTGGCGAGGTTATCTGTAGTATTTCAACGGGTAATGGATGTCAAGGCACTAGTGCAACAAATGCTACGAGTGTCTACCTAAGAGATGGCAGCGGTACGCAGACACCAAATAAAAATGTAAACTAGTATTCAAAATACAATAAAAAACACCCGCATCATAGCGGGTGTTTTTTCATTCCTAAGATTTAACTATTTCTGGCGAGGCGTACGGCGCGAGCGGAATCGACCAGCAAGCCCATCAGTTGATGGCTTAGCAGTTTGCTGTGGCTTCCTCGTAGCAGGCTTTTGCTTGATAAGATTAGCAAACAGCATCTTGCCAGCCATGGTCTGGTGTACGCGCGTAATCTCGACCTCAACGATCTTATTAAGATGACTGGCGCCGTCATCAACCACGATCATAGTACCGTCTTCCAGATATCCAACACCTTGCTTGGCATTGCTGCCCTTCTGCAGAAGTTTAACGTTTTTGCGCTCACCAGGTAATGCAATTGGGCGCAGCTGCTGTGCCAACTCATTTACATTGAGAACTTTAACGCCTTGAATATCCGCAACCTTGTTGAGGTTATAGTCAGTTGTGTAGAGGCCAGTCTTGAGCTTCTTGGCAAGCATGACCAGCTTGTCGTCAGTTGGCTCATTGCTTTTGATTGAATCATCAATGATAACTGTGACATTGTCACTTTCCTGCAGTTCACGCACCACATCAAGCCCAAAGCGTGCACGTTCACGCTTGTGCGCGTCAGATCCATCAGCAAGCAGTTGGAGTTCATGGATAATAAATTCTGGTACGACGAGCTCATCAGGTACAAAGCCAAGCTTTGTCAGCTCAATAATACGCCCATCAATGAGGGCACAGGTATCGAGCACCATTTTCCGGCTTTTGGGGTTAAAGGTTTGTGTTTTTGCGTTACGCTGCTGCCATACAAGTAACAAAATTGTTACCAGTAGCAGGATTTGAATACTATTAGTCATAATTTCCTTCTTCGGCTTTTAACCGAAACTTTTCATATTTTAGTGCAGTTTGAACAGATATGCGAATTTCTACTCGTAAATCCGTATCTGACTACTTGGATAGAAAGGTATTGAGTGCTGTTTTTATGTCTCTCATGCCTTGATAGCCGGTGAGTTTTTTGCCCTGCTTTTGCACGGGGCCAATTGCCGACTCAAAACCCAGCTTCTTGGCTTCTGCCAGTCTTTTCTCAAGATATGGTACATGTCTAATTTCGCCAGACAATCCAACTTCACCAAACACAACTGCGTTATCGGCAAGCTGCATTCCCTTACTCGCACTGGCGATTGCCATACAAACCGCCAAGTCCGCTGCCGGTTCGGTCAGCTTCATACCGCCAACAATATTAATATAAATATCCTGATCTGCAAGATTAAGCTTTGTGCGGCGCTCTAGCATAGCAACCAATAAGTTTACGCGGTTCAAATCAATACCACTTGCCGCACGCTTTGGATAGCCGTAACTTGTCCTATTTACGAGCGCCTGAACCTCAACGAGTAATGGCCGTGTGCCTTCCATAGTTGCTAACACAATCGAGCCATCACTTACATGTCGCTCTGCCAGCAATGCCGCCGATGGATTATCAACAGTTTTTAGCCCCGTATCGGTCATTTCGAAAATACCCGCTTCATTTGTGGAGCCATACCTGTTTTTTACGGCGCGCAGTAGCTTAAAGCCGCCATACCGATCACCCTCCAGCTGCAGGACGACATCAACCAAGTGCTCGAGCACCTTTGGACCTGCAATAGAACCCTCCTTAGTAACATGGCCAACAATCAGCAGCGATGTATTTGAACCTTTAGCCGCAGCAGTGAGCAAATGCGTGCTATTAGTAATCTGACTAACACTCCCGGCAGCTGATGTTACGTCATTGCAAGCTATTGTTTGGATTGAGTCTACAACCACCAAATCGTACTCTCCGGCTGCAATTGTGGCAGCGATGTCGTCTGTCACTGTACTGGTCGCAAGCTGCAGTTTGTCAGAACCTGCGCCGAGCCGCTGCGCACGGAGACTAATTTGATGCGCCGACTCCTCGCCGCTGACATATAGCACCTTATGCTTCTGAGCGATGTTGTATGCCAGCTGCAGCATCAGGGTACTTTTACCGATACCAGGCTGCCCGGCAATTAAGTTCACGCTCCCGGCCACCACACCGCCTCCCAGCACTGTGTCGACATCTGGCATTCCGGTTAGGACACGTGCCATATCAGTCGCTGCACTCTTCGAAACAGATTCTGGTTGCAGGATTCGACCGCCAGATTTAATCTCAGCACGGCTGCCGACACTTAGGTTTTCTTGTAATGTATTCCATTCGCCGCAGCTAAAACACTTACCGCTCCAGGTAGGTGATGCTGCGCCGCAATTGCTACACACATACTGAATAGAATCTTTCTTAGCCACTCCATCTATTTTAGCACCTTATGCTTCTCACGAAGTCTATGCTTTGATCTGCTTTTCAAACATACGATAATATCTGCCCTTGCGTTTCTTGAGCTCAATGTGAGTTCCAGTCTCAACCATTACGCCTTCTTCAAACATATAAATCTTGCTGGCTCGTTCAATCGTTGACATACGGTGGCTTATCGTCACGAGCGTTCGTTTGCTGTCATCAAAAAGCCTATCAAATATCCGCGACTCTGCGAGTGCATCAATTGCAGAAGTCGGCTCATCCAGAATTATAATAGGTGCTTCTCTGTAGAAGTTGCGGGCAAGGGCCAACCTCTGCCACTGGCCTCCAGAAAGATCTACCCCCTTGTTACTCTTGCCATCTTCCATCCAGTTATTCACATAGTTGTTAAGCCCTTGTGGGAGTTTACGTAAGAAATCTTCTGCCTCGGCAGACTCTATTGCCCGGCTAATTCGTTCATCGCTAACTTGTTCATCAACCGCGCCAAACCGCACGTTATCTTTTGCACTGGCAAAATTATAATGAATGAACTCTTGCTGCAGTACACCCAGTTGTTTATGCCAAGAGACGAGACTAACATCAGCTATGTCTACTCCATCAATCAGAATTTGGCCCTCTGTAGGACTATAGAGGCCAGTTAATAGTTTTACGAAAGTTGACTTGCCTGCCCCATTTTCACCCACGATCGCAATGTGCTCTCTAGCGTTAATCACAAGACTTATGTTTTTCAGCGCGTATTGCTTTGCCCCGCTGTATTTGAATGACACGTTCTTAAATTCTATAGTTTTTGGAGCCCCAGTCAGTACAAAGCCTTCAGCAGCAGATCCAGTCGGCAAGTTCATGAACTGTTGGTAATCAAACAAATTAGCCATCTCCTCATCTAAATTACCGAGTGTTGTAGCAAGGCCAGATGCGCTACCCATTGCCCTAGAAACAACTTGTTGAACATATACGAACTGACCGACCGGGTGATTACGTGCAATAATCTGCATGACAATCCAGATGAGCGATCCAAGCTCAACAAGCGCCTCGAGTGCGTCAGCAAGCAAACGGCTCGGTATAAATCGCTTCTCAAAATCCAGCCTGCCTTTTTCGTCTTTGTCGCGGAGGACATTCCTGTGCCCCATAAGATATTCAACCATTCCATAGAGGCGTAATTCTGATATCATCTTGGGTTTTCCAAAGTGATCCTCGAGCATCATCTGCGCACGGCGAACCTCGACATTATCATTCCAGTGGGCAATCTGTTTACGAGAAAGCCTAAACTGTAGATAGACACCAGGAAAGAGCGCTACAAAAATAGCTAATGCCAGTAGCGGCTCAAAGAGTGCTAACGCGGCTACGGCAGTGACCATTCCTATCAGCTGAGAGACTATATCCGCAAGACGATTAAATACATACGCGTAGATATTTGAAAATCTGAGTGCACGATCATACAAATCAATAGTTTCCTTGTCGTCGTATCGCCAGAATTCCAGCGAAAGGAAGTGCGTGTACATCTTATCGCTAATACGAGCTGTCACAAGATACCGCATCCTTGCCTGAATATAGTTGTCCAGACTCCGCCATACGGTCATACCAAGACCAAGAAAAGCCGTGATAATAACATACGTTATCGCCTGTCTACCAGCCTCCTCATCACCGGCGTAAGCAGAGACAAGCGCCGTAGTGGTAAGCGCGGCATAGTAGGTTGTCGCAATAGGCAAAACAGCATCAAATATAGCACCACCGAGCTTGAACAAAACCGCGCCTGGTGCGATCCTAAAACTCAGCGCGGCAACGCCTGCAATTGCTCTAACCTGCTCAGTACCACTCAGTCTCTTCATTGTATATACCTTTAATAGTAACTATACAGCAGAATAGCCTATGGTCACCACTCGTTATTGGGACTGAATCGTTTCCCTGCTGTCGAGCGCTTTTATCAGTTCGTTTTCTTCGGTTGCGAGATCATTGCGCTGTTCGACGAGACTATTGTACTGCGACACAAGTTGCTTTTGTTTATTCACATTGGCGTTATAAGCAACCACCGCCTGGTTATAGGCAGGCACGGCGGCGTTGTATTCCTCGATATTATTACCCTTTCGCTTTTGTTGCAAATCGTCGTAACTCGTCTTTAAGTTAGCCTGCTGGGATTCAAGAGTTCCATTTAAGACATCTATTCGTGTCTTTAGGGATTTAAGCTGTTCGTCAATTGCCTTCACCTGATCTTCACGCTCGGTAAACGCACCTTTATACTTACTGGCCATCTCAACAATTGCCTTCCGGTTTGTGAAATAACGGCTATAGTACGTCTCTAGTTCGCTCGGCAAGTCCTGTACCTCGGTTGCCAGGATACTGTGGAGCTCATTTGGCACCACAGAAGGGTCTTTGCTTCGGTAACTTTCGATTGTAGAGATTAACCGCTCGTCAGTTAATGAACCAGCCACTTGATTCGTAAGCGCGTCAATACGCTTTTGCTCCTTATCACTCAGACGATCATAGGCGGCGTGCAACATCTCATGTGCTGCCGTTACCTCAATTACACCATCAAGTCTTGGGTCGGCAACATTGTATAAATAGATACCCTGGTGTTGTACATAACAGCCAAGGACAATCGTCTGTTCACTGTTACTACAAGAGCTATTGAAGGTCGTCTTGTCCTGCAGTGCGGGTCTGTAGACATAGAATAGCCGACGAGCACTGTCGGTCATGGTAGTCTCGTCGGCTAGCTTGACGACTTCCGCTGGCGGAGTATAGCCCCTGAGCCGCCACATATCGAACAGCGCATTTTGATTGAGCCAGACGCCAGCAGCTATCAGTATTACCAGCAAAGTCGCAACAAAAGACCAGATTCGCTTATGCATAATTACGCCCAGTATAGCAGTAGTAGGTTACTTTTGGCTGATTTTTTCCTGAGTTTTTTGAGCCACAGTTTCTCGTACGACTTCATACTCAAGCTCACCCTTCTTGACAGTAACCTTGATTATATCGCCTGTGGCATACTCACCCTCAAGTAGCTGCAGCGCAATGTGATCCTCTAGTGTATCCTGAATGAGCCTACGCATAGGACGTGCACCGTTTAATGCATCATAGCCGTTATCAATTAGGAAATGCTTTGCCTTGGTCGTCACATCGAGACCCAAGCCGTGCTTGAGGAGCCGTTCGCGAAGATCGCCAAGCTGCAAGTCGAGGATCTTGGTCACATCTTTCTTGGTCAGGGCACGGAACACAATTGTCTTGTCAATACGGTTCAGTAGTTCTGGACGCATTGTCTTCTTAAGCTCATCGAGCACCTTTGACTTATTGTTGTCATGCAAACTATCTAGGTCTTTCTCGTCAGTACGGGTATGTGTATGGAAGCCGAAGTTTGCTTCTTTCTGCAACTTCTCCGCCCCAATGTTACTCGTCATGATGATAATGGTATTCGTAAAATCAATCTTGCGGCCCTTGGCATCAGTTAGTACGCCGTCTTCAAGGATCTGAAGCAGCATATTAAACACTTCTGGGTGAGCTTTCTCAATTTCATCAAACAAGACAAGGCTGTAAGGCTGACGACGAATTTTATCAGTTAACTGACCACCCTCATCGTATCCAACGTATCCTGCCGGTGCACCGACCAGTCTTGAAACATTATGACGTTCACTGAACTCACTCATGTCGATTTTTACAAGGTTGTCTTCACTGCCCAAGAATTCACGAGCGAGCACGCGCGCAAGCTCTGTCTTACCAACACCAGTTGGACCGAGGAAAATAAACGAGCCAATTGGCCGCTTGCCAGAACCAATACCGACGCGGTTACGACGGACCGCTTTTGCAACCGCAGCCACAGCCTCGTGCTGACCGATAATGTGCTTACCGAGATTGCGCTCTAGGGCTAGTAGGTATTTAGCTTCGGAACGAATCACCTTGGTAACTGGCACGCCAGTCATTCGGGCAACCACCTCTGCGACATCATCGCTTGTAATTGTCAGTGCCTTTGCGCCCTTATCACTTGCTTCAAGCTTCTTGAGCTCTTCCTTAATTTGACTGGCACGCTGCTTATACTCGGCAGCCTTTTCATAGTTTTCTGCGTCAACCGCGTCTTCAATACGAGTATTTACGAGTTTTAGCTCCTTCTTGAGCTTGCGGACTTCGGGCGAAGTCTTGCCTTTATCTACGCGTAAGTGTGCTGCCGTCTCGTCGACAAGATCAATTGCCTTATCTGGCATATAGCGGTCATTAATGTAACGCTTCGCGAGGGTCACGGTGTCTTCCAGCACTTCATCGCTGATTGAAACATTATGGAATTCCTCATAGTGCTTCTTCAGACCCTTTAGGATCGCTAATGTCTCCGCTGGTGTTGTTTCAGGAACCTGAATTGGCTGGAATCGCCGTTCGAGGGCTGCATCCTTTTCGATATGTTTACTGTATTCAGCAGTCGTTGTTGCACCGATTACCTGGATTTTACCGCGTGCTAGTGCTGGCTTTAGAATATTTCCAGCGTCCATGGCGCCTTCGGCGGCTCCAGCCCCTACAAGCAGATGAAGCTCATCAATAAACACGATTGTTTTCTTGTCGCTTTCAAGCTCTGACATCACCTTTTTAAGGCGCTCTTCGAACTCTCCACGGTATTTTGTGCCAGCGATCATTCCTGCAAGATCAAGCATCACAATTCGCTTGTCTAACAAACTATCTGGTACATCTTCACTTATGATACGCTGCGCAAGACCTTCTGCAATCGCGGTTTTACCAACACCAGGTTCACCAATAAGAACCGGATTATTTTTGGTTCGGCGGTTCAGAATTGTTACCACGCGGCGAATCTGTGTTTCGCGGCCAACGACTGGGTCAAGCTTACCCTTACGAGCCTGGTCAGTCAGATCAGTACCAAAGAAATCAAGCGCTGTCTTTTTCTTAGACTTCTTACTGCGCCTAGACGTATCAGTGCCCTCTTCGTCGTTATATTGCTGGCGATTCAGGAACTGCTCCAGCTCACTCACGAGTGCATCAACGTCTACATTCATATCACGGAGTAGTACAGTAGCGCGGGCATTCTTTTGGCTGAGAATACTGTACAAAATGTGCTCGGTGCCACAGAACTCTTGATTGAAATCCTGGGCAACATCGTACGCCATCTTAAGCGTTAATTTAGCAGTCTCACTGAGACCCTTTGCACCAAGATTAATGACCAAAGTCTTAGGAGTTAAATTTAGCGCCAAGCGGGCACGATCAAGCGTAACACCAATACCTTCGAGCATCTTTGCACCCATACTTGTATCCTGGGCCAAAACGCCCAGTAGTAAATGCTCGGTGCCAACGTATGCACTACCAAAGCTGCGTGCAATTGCATCAGCGTGCTTCAAGCTGTTCAACGCATTATCCGTTAAATGGTTCAAAAATTCTTGGAAATCAGATGAATTAGGCATCATAATGTTTAGCCCTCCTAGCGACTTTTTATATCTTTCGCTATATCTATATTACACCAATTAGCACTCGTCATGCAAGAGTGCTAATTTAATTGTTAGGGCACTCGAAGTAGAAGGACTCATTAAGCACATCATCCCCCGTCACTATGCATGAACTTAGTATTGTCCAGCGTCTCCTTGGGCCTTCATCGCGCTCCAGAGTGCCGCCTCCATGCTCCAAAGTATGATCACAGTCTTTATCAATCAGGTCTTCTTGCGGCGCAGTTGTAGCCTCAACTTCTTCCCATAAGTCACTACAAGTTTCTTGACAGACATCAGGTATTTCTTCTGACCAATAATGCCTTTGCCTCTCCAACGGACATCTCTCACTCATAAGCACACCCTACCACCACTAAAATTATTAAGCAATCAAAAATAGTGCTAACTTTGTTCTTTGATGCACTTGAACGATGCGAGAACAAAACGAAAACTGTCGTCGTTTCCGGAGTTAACCCGCATCGCTTCACATCTCCGGTCGTCAGGCTGAGTGTTCGGGCCGCATGGGATATATATTTCAACACCTTCGTAGTGAATATCACTTACTTCGCCATCAAGCAGAGTCGGCACGGCATTAAGGGCATTGGTCCATTGATCTACACATGCATCCCTGCATACATCGAAAGGCTCGAACGGAACTTGGTCCGCCTTACATATCTCACTCATTACGATTGACGATAGCACCGCAAAGTCGTCAAAGCAATCAAAAAGACGGATCCATCCCGCCTTTTCTCTGGCAAGCAAATAACCCTGTAAGTTTACGGTTTAGACCGACGGATCCTTGCCCTCCGAACACTAATGCTTGCCGCCACCGCCCCAAGTAGTAATGATGGAAATGTTGACTCTATGCCGTTAATGGTTTCGTTACCGTAATCCACCTTCCTACTTTGTAGCTCTGCTATTTGCTGGTCATGGACAGATATCACACTACCTATCTCCTGGAGGCTGCCGCTACTTGATTCCAATGAATCTTGTGCTTGCGTAAGTATATCTTTTTCTCTGTCAATGCTATTGATGCGAAAATCCAGCTCTTGCTGCGCACTATAGTCCTGTGCTGGACCCCAGAATTTGTCAGCCGCGACATAAGTTACCGTACCGACCAAAACGCCAACACCGGCGGGCTGCAGGTATCGTAGGATATCTCGTGCTTTCTCCTGCGAAAGTAGCTCGCTCATATAATGTCTTCCCTAGGATAACCGCTCTACTTATTCGCCGTGTTCTTCGATTGCTTCTAGGAGTGAACTCTCGAGAGCTTCCTTTTTCTTAAGCTTCGTTACAGGTACTGGCTTAGATTCGATAACAGGAGCTGCGGCTTCCTCTACCTCTGCACTGATGTCGATATCGTAACCAGAGAGTTTACTTGCAAGACGTACGTTCTGGCCACCCTTACCAATAGCAATACTGAGCTGGTCTTCAGGGACAATAACTTTAGCCTTGTTGTTTTCTGCATCAATTTCTACACGAGAAACCTTCGTTGGGCTCAGTGCGTTCACGATAAAGGTTGCTGGATCTTGATCCCATACAACGATGTCGATCTTTTCCTGTTCACCGATTTCACCCATAACCGCGTTCACGCGGGTACCATGACCACCAACAAACGTACCAACTGGATCAACACCAGGAACCGTGCTTGTTACCGCAATCTTGCTACGAACACCGGCCTCGCGGGCGATAGCCTTAATCTCAACTGCGCCATTTTCCATCTCTGGAACCTCAGCACGGAATAGCCATTCGATGAAGTCAGTACTACCACGGCTAACAACAAGCTGTGGACCACGGAAGCCACGCTCGACGTCCTTCAGGAATACCTTCAGACGCTGACCTGGATAGTAGCGCTCGCCCTGGATCTGTTCTGAGCCTGGCATAATTCCCTGAGCCTTGCCAAGATCAACACGAACAATACGACCCTCAACGCGGCCAACGATTGCGTTGATAACAGTACCGATTTTGTCTTCGTATTCATTCATGACTATTTCACGCTCTGCTTCACGGAGACGCTGCAGAATAACCTGCTTTGCGGTCTGTGCGGCAACGCGGCCAAAGTCTTCAACATTTTCGTGAATTTCGATCATGTCACCAATTTTGGCGTCTTTTTTCATAACCTGAGCGTCCTTGAGACTAATCTCAAATGCGTCGTCGCCAACAAGCTCAACAACTTCCTTTGATACATATGCATCAACGTCACCAGTGTTAAGGTTCATAGATACACGAACTTCCTGTTCGCGGTCACCGTAATCACGGCGATACGCAGCAGCGAGTGCCTGCTCAACAACTTCTTGCACAACGTTTTCTGGTAGATTCTTCTCTTCTGCAATAACCTTGACGGCTGCAGCCAATTGTTTAATATCTAAATCCACTTTATAACTCCAAACTTTTAGATATCTCTATTAAAAAATCCGACCTGGTGGCCGGACTTACTAACCTGAAGTATACGGCACGCAGTTTGCTATGTCAATTGTAAGCTAAATATATGAATACACTGACCCGCTTAATTCACGACGTCTGTTCTCTTGCTACAAGAGAAAGAGGCAGTATTAACGCCGCGGACGGTCGTAGTGTTATCACCGTAACCCGCGTTAAACACCTGGTAACTACCTAGTGACTTAGTAACCTTAGTACCTGGAGTAAGCCTCTGTAGGGTTGCCGTCTTTGAAGTCGTCCAACCTGATGCCCGTACGTCATATTTAATGTATGGCGTAAATGTAACTTTACCCGCATTAACAATAGTCACTGATGGCCTATATGTAGATCCCGCCTTGATAGTTGCTGGGGCATTTATCGTGCAACGCGCAATTGGCTGAGCTGGCAGTGTAGCTGCACTCGAGCTAAATACTCGCCATGCACCAATACCTGAAATACTTGAAACAACAATGATAGCAATCAGCACGTGGTGGCCAAGGCCTTTTGCGTCTAGTTTCTTAAGCGTAAGAGATCGTAATGACATGTGAGGATTCCTTTTATGGTTATGTCTATAAGTATAGGTTACTGCTACACAGTGTCAACATAACACCGATGTGCGATCTATTCCTGGTACAATATATGCATATGGGAAAAACAGTATCGCGTCTTTACGCACAATTTCAGCCAAAACATTACATATTGGAAATTAATCCAGACCGAGCATCTGAAAGCTTTACGGGCAGCGTTATCATAAGTGGCCAAAAAGTCGGCAAGCCATCACAGCGCATCACGCTACACCAAGTAGGTCTCACCGTTACCAAAGCATTTATCACCAAACATGACAAGAAAACCGGTGATCAAGAGATCACAGTAGACCGCATCAATCACCACAAAACAAACGAAGAGGTGCGGTTGCACGCAGCTGAAATGCTGTATCCAGGAACCTACACTGTTAGGCTTGAATTTAAGGGTAAAATCACCCGCCCAATGAACGGCATATACCCTTGTTTCTTTGAACATAAAGGTGTCCAAAAGCAGCTACTTGCCACACAGTTTGAAAGCCACCACGCGCGGGAAGTATTCCCTTGTATCGACGAACCAGAAGCCAAGGCGACCTTTGACCTGACGCTTCACACCGTACCCGGTGAAACTGTTATCGCCAACACTCCTATTGCATCCCAGGAAGAAAAGAATGGCAAACTCGTTAGCACCTTTGAAACCACCCCGCACATGTCAACCTATCTCCTGGCATTCGTAACCGGAGAGCTTGAGCATCTCGAGGCAAAGACCAAACACGGCACCATTGTCCGCACCTACGCCACCGCCGACAAGGTCGACTTTACGCAGTTTGCGCTCGACTGCGCGGTAAAGACACTGGAATTCTACGAAGAGTATTTCAATATTCCATACCCACTCGCAAAGTGTGACATGATTGCCCTGCCTGATTTTGCCAGTGGCGCCATGGAAAACTGGGGCTGCATCACGTACCGTGAACATGCACTCTTAGTCGATCCAGACAATACTACGCTCAGCACAAAGCAGTGGGTGGCAATGGTGGTTGCGCATGAGCTCGCCCACCAATGGTTCGGCAATCTTGTCACTATGCGGTGGTGGACCGACCTCTGGCTCAACGAAGGCTTCGCGAGCTGGATTGAATATCTTGCCGTTGATCATCTCTTCCCAGAATGGAATATGTGGACCCAGTTTACTGTTGATGAGCAGCAGCAGGCCTTGAAGCTTGACGCACTCGAGCACACCCACCCTATCGAGGTAGCCATCAATCACCCCGACGAAATCCGTAGCATCTTTGATGCAATTAGCTATAGCAAAGGCGCGAGCGTTATTCATATGCTCAACACCTATCTTGGTGCAGACGTTTTCCGTGATGGACTCCGCCACTACCTCAACCGCCATAAGTACGGCAATACCGATACTGTTGACCTATGGCAGGCGCTCGAGGAAATATCGGGAAAGCCCGTCAAATCATTTATGCATGCCTGGACAAGCCAATCCGGTTTCCCTGTGCTGCATACCGAAGTAGATGGCCAGGAAGTTAGACTCAGGCAAGAGCGTCTATTTGTTAATCCAGAGCATGCGGATGTACCTGCAGAAACGTGGCCAATTCCACTACTTGCAAATCTAGATACACCAATTGACCAGCTCGATTCCGAAACAGGTTCGTTCACACTTCCAGACACCCATGCATTCAAACTTAATGACGGACAGTCTGGCTTCTACCGCACAACTTACAATGCAACCCATTTGCAGCATCTTGGCGAACAAATCAGACAAGGTAAGGTTAATCCGGTCAATAGACTGTCGATTCTGAGTGACACTTTTGAAACAGCCAAGGCCGGCGAATCAAGCACGGCCGATGCCCTGCAGTTCCTCAGTAATTTCATGAATGAAACTGATTATACTGTCTGGGATATTATCGCGACTTCGCTGGGAAATATTCGTACCGTCATGAATAATGATGAGCTTCGTGATCTTATGAAGCCATACACCCGCAAGCTCATCGCAAGTGAGCTAGAGCGCCTCGGCTGGCACCGCAGCGAAGCCGATAGCCACTTCGATCTACTACTGAGGCCAATTATCCTTGGCATGGCAGCGAGTAGTGACGAACCTTGGGTGCTTGATCATGTTGAAAAGATTTTTGCGACAATTCACGAAGCAAACGATGCTGATCCAGAACTACGTCAGGCTATCACTAACAAAGCCCTGAAGCGCGGCAGTGATCTCGATCCAGATCTACGCGGCGTAGTGTATGGCACAATTGCACGCCGTGGTGGCAAGGCAGAATTCGATAAACTAGTCGAGATGCACAATAGCTCATCACTCAGTGATGAACGGCTAACATTGTCTGCAGCGATTACTGGATTCGAGGATCCAAAACTTATCGCAGAGGCACTTGCTATGGTTAATTCTGACGCTGTTCGTTTACAGGACGTTGCTTACTGGATTGCATACAGTTTCATGAACCGACACGCCAAGCAGCAAACTTGGGATTGGGTTAAACAGAACTGGGATTGGCTCCACGAAAATCTGGGCAGCGACCTCAGCTTCTACCGCATGCCAGTCTACGCAGCACGCGCGTTTAGTGATCGTAGCTTCATTGACGAATACAAAGCGTTCTTTGAACCAAAACTTTCACCTGCACTTGACCGTTCCTACAAACAAGGTCTTGAAATGCTTCAGTACCAGTCCGCCTGGAAAGAACGAGATTTCGATAGTATTCTCGCCTTCTTTAAAGCCCAGTAGTAACCAAAAAAGTCGTGAAAACTTTTATCTTAAGATGTTTTCACGGCTTTTGTTGTATCTATGATTTTGTGAAAAGTTTTTCTGCTGAAACTTTTCACGCTATATCTTCGATGAAAGTAACCTCTCCGGAATCAATGCTCACCACACCAAGTTGATATCCGCCATTCCATTCCTGCTCCCGCACCCACATTTCGGCAGCGAACTGCATCTGCTGAAGCTTTTTGGACGTCACATATTCGTATCCGAACCCCTGCAAACTACTTCTCCGTGATTTCACCTCAACAAACCAAATTACTTTTCGCTTCTCGGCCACGATATCAATTTCGCAGTACCGTGTCTTCCAATTTAGCTCCTTGATTTTGAAACCCTGCTTCTTTAGGTATTCGGCAGCATCTTTTTCTGCATCATGACCTGCTTTGTAATTGGTCACAGGAATGCCTTGATCGGTTTGTATGAAAGCCGATGAATGTCGCTTACTCCGTGTTCATTCAGGGCAGTAATATGCGCAGCGGTGCCGTAACCAACATGTTTTTCGAATTGCCACTTCAGATAGGCCTCATCAAGCTGTTCCATATATGTATCGCGCGCAACTTTTGCGACAATACTTGCGGCACTAACCTCAGCAATACTCCCATCCGCCCTAACTTCTGCACGTGAACCCGCTAGATGCGGTAGATAGTTATAGTTTCCATCAATGATTACTTCGTCAGCAGAAACCCCCAGCTCGTCAACCGCCCGTTGCATAGCAAGACGAACCGCCTCAGTTAGTCCAAGTTCATCTACCTCTCCTGGTGATACCCAGCCAATACCAACTTGCGCATTCTCATGAATCAACAATGCTAGTTCGGCTCTACGTTTTTTGCTCAGTTTTTTGGAATCGTTGAGACCCTCAATCAGATTATTCAAAACAACCGCAGCAGCCACAAGCGGCCCCGCCCAACAGCCCCTTCCAACCTCATCAATTCCAATAATCATAGACTTAGCATAACAAAAAACCGCCCACTGATGTGGACGGTTTTTTGTAGAAATCTAGATATTTACTCTGCTGCTTTTTCTTCAGCTACTGGAGCTTCTACTTTTGGCTCTTCGATCTTGTTAACTGCTTCGCGGTCAAAGTCGACGCCAGTAAGACGAGCACGCTTACCAGTACGGTCGCGCATGTAGGTTAGGTAGTTACGACGAACCTTAGAACGCTTTGTAACTTCTACTTTCACAACGAGTGGACTGTGAAGCAGGAAGCTCTTTTCAACACCAACACCACTTGCGATACGACGAACAAGAATACGTGAGGTGTGAGTACCCTTGCGATCTACACGAATAACAAGACCCTGGAAGATCTGCACACGCTCTTTGTTGCCTTCTTTAATTTTTTGGTGGACCTTTACGGTATCACCAGACATAACATCCACAACTTGTGGCTTCTTGAATTTTTCTTCGATTTTCTGAATTACAGATTGCATAACTAATTAACCTTACACTATTTTACACTTTTACACAAGCCTGGTCATGGTCACCAGATGCGAAATTTGATGTTATTGTAGCATATCTGTTGTGATATTGAAACTGTAATCTGGTCATTAGAAGCGTACAATGAATAGCATGAATTATGCAGATGAAGCTTTACGCAAACACAAAGAATTAAAGGGTAAGATTGGCCTGGAGCTCAAGGATCAACTTGATTCCAAAGACAAGCTCAGCACCTACTACACCCCTGGTGTCGGCGCAGTGTCAAGCTATGTCGCTGAACACCCAGAAGAAGCCCGTGACTATACATGGCTTAATAATGTTGTTGCCGTCATCAGTGATGGCTCTGCGGTGCTTGGACTTGGGGATATCGGCCCGTACGGTGCATTACCGGTTATGGAGGGCAAGGGTATGCTTTTCAAACACTTTGCAGGCGTAGACGCAGTGCCAATCGTACTTGATGTGCACTCTGCGGATGAGATTGTAGCAGCCGTTAAAGCAATTGCGCCAAGCTTTGGTGGCATAAATCTGGAAGACATTGCCGCCCCTATTTGCTTTGAAGTTGAGGAGCGCCTTAAGAAAGAGCTACTAATCCCCGTATTCCACGATGATCAACACGGTACAGCAATCGTCGTGCTTGCCGGCCTCATCAACAGTATGAAGATTACTGGCCGAAACCTGAACGACTGCCGTATTGTCTGCGTCGGCGCGGGCGCAGCCGGGACCGCAATCATGAAATTGATCCACCAGTATGCACCGCAGGCAGAAATCCTAGCAGTCGACAGCAAGGGCGTCATTAGCTCTGATCGAACTGATCTAAATGATGAGAAGAAAAAACTTCTTGAGTTTACAAATCATGATAACGTCAGTGGCTCACTCGAAGACGGTCTCAAAAGTGCCGACATTTTTATTGGCGTATCGAAGGCCGGCCTTCTCTCTGTTGACATGGTGAAAACAATGGCGAAGGACCCGATCATCTTTGCGATGGCTAACCCTGTACCAGAAATCCTACCAGAAGAAGCAGCCAAGGCCGGCGTAGCAATTATGGCTACCGGCCGCAGCGACTTCCCTAACCAAGTTAATAACGCAATCGCATTCCCTGGTATTTTCCGCGGAGCGCTCGACAACAAGGTCCGTGATATTACAGAAGAACATAAAATGAAAGTATCAGAAGTTATCGCTGGACTCGTTGAAAATCCGACCCCAGAAGAAATCATTCCGTCAGTCCTCGACGAAAGACTCGTCCCCGAAATCGCCAAGGTAATTATTTAGTAATCAACAAAAGACACTAGCAGCTGCTGTAGCTCCTATTCGGCAGCAATATTCCGGGTTGTCCATTCTCTCTCACTTCCAGGGTAGATAAGCTTACCTTCGTCTTGGTCAAAGATAACTGTCATATTCTCACGGACCGCGAGTTGAGCCCAGTAATTTGCTGCTTCTAATCTTTCATTGTATCTTAATACACTAATTGCATCACATAGGCGGACTATAACTGCGCGCTCAAGAGTGACTGTATCGTTTGTTACCAGTTCACGAACTTCAAATTCTTTTGCCGTACCGAAGTAAGGACTGATCGGGAGGCGGACACCTACCCACTGTTCTCGTATATGTAAGGGTTCCTCCCCGGCAGGTAAGCTCGTAACCTCAAACAACGTAGCAGGATAGATAAAAGTCTCTGAGTTAGGATCAAATTCTGGCATTAGTCATAGTATACCAAACTAGATATCCGGAAGCAGAACTAGCCGACGACGCGGAGGACTTCTTCGATGGTAGTCTCGCCCGCGATCACTTTTAGAATGCCGTATTGCAGCATGGTGAGCATGCCACTTTCCACTGCAGCTTGCTCTATTTCCTGAGCTGTTGGTTGGCCACCATTTTCAAGTAACTGCCTAATGGCGCCTGTCATCATGAATTGTTCACGAAGTGCAATCTGGCCACTATAGCCGTATGGATTAGCTGCAGACTTCCCTGGTTTATACAGCTGGATGTTAGTCAGATCAGGCTTTTCAAACCCTGGCGGCAAGCTGTCAACGACGCGGTGCAAGCCCTCTAGAATATGATCCGGCGGTGTGTACGCCTCTTTGGTTTCGTCATCCAGTCGACGAACAAGACGCTGCGCCATAATAAGGCGTATCGCCGAAACAAAAAGTGGATTCTGGCCAATAGAGTCCATTAGACGACTAATTGCTGCGGCCGCAGATGAGGCGTGGAATGTAGACAACACAAGATGTCCTGTTAGCGACGCCTGAAGCGCAGTCTTAGCTGTATCCTGGTCACGAATCTCACCCACCATCACAATGTCTGGATCAAGACGCAAAATTGCACGAAGCTTTTCCGCAAAGCCAATATCACCAATCTTTTGGCCTTTGACAGGAATCTGCACAATACCCTCGAACTGATATTCAACTGGATCCTCGACCGTAATAATCTTACGCTCATCACTATTGAGTGAGTTAAGCATTGAATAGAGCGTTGTTGTTTTACCGGAACCAGTTGGCCCGACTACTAGCACGAGTCCGCTTGGCTTCGCGATAATCGCGTCAACAACGGCCCGCTGATCCTCATCTAGGCCAAGTCGATCAAGATTATACATCTCTTGGTCCAAATTAAAGAGACGCATAACCATGTCCATGCCATTGACTGTAGGAACTGTCTCAAGGCGAAGATTAACATCGACGATCGTACCATCGGCCATTTTAATCATCTGAGAAATATGACCCTGCTGGGCTTCGTCGGCTGATGTCGAGATATTTCCAGCACTCGCGATAGCAGACTTAAGTACCCGATACTTTTCAAAACTAAGCTGCGCAACGGGGTGTAGAATGCCATCGATACGGAATCGTATACGCACCGATTCCTTCTGTGACTCAACATGAATATCGGAACCGTTGAGCCTATGCGCTTGCTGAACTAGATATGCCAAGATATCGTCGGCGCGGACTTGCTCTAGGGTCGCGGAAACCTGTCGAATCAGATCCTGCGGATCAGGGCTGTTAAGCGAAATGTCCTGATACACAACCTGCCGCGGAGGATCATACAAATGCATGTACTCACGATAGCCTGCTTCTGAAATCAATACGAAATTTGTGCGCTGGTCCTGGAATCTACTCCGTAGTTGTTCCATTGTTTGACGCGAAGTTGTATTGGTGACACCAAAGGTAACGTTGTTTTGATCAACGACAAGTGGAATAACCCGGAGTTGATAGAGTTCCTGGTTAGAGAGAATTTCTTTATAGAGCTGTTTTTGTCGGTTCTGAGAGGTATCTGCATATTGCAGACCCAATATCTGAGCCCGGCGCTGAGTATTCAGCTCCTCATCGCGTCGCGCGTCTTGTGCCATACCCATATTTAACCATAAGCGTGCTGTAACTAAAATGCTTATGCTGTTAATTGCGATGTTTCCTGCGTACACTAATGTAAAGATGAAGGAAATCGTTCTACTCGTACATGATATTAGGAGCTGTCATAACGTCGGCTCGCTACTTAGAACCGCTGAGGGCTTGGGGGTTTCTAGGGTCTTCTTTAGTGGTTATACACCTTACCCAAGTCTTCCTGAGGATACTCGTCTGCCGCATATTCATCAAAAACTTACAAAGCAAATCAGTAAGACCGCCCTCGGCGCTGAAACATCGCAGCCCTGGGAATACAGAGAGTCAATTACTGATCTCATTCAGGAGCTTACAGTAGCTGGCTACACAATTCTTGGACTTGAACAGACCGCAGACTCCATACCACTACAGGAATACAAATCTAGCGGAAAAGTAGCTTTACTACTGGGCCGTGAAGTTGAAGGCATAGATACCGAGCTTCTCAAACACGTTGACAACACCGTAGTAATTCCAATGTTTGGGACTAAAGAATCTTTCAATGTAGTGCAGGCAGCCGCTATGGCGCTCTATCAGCTGAAATTCCATTAATTAGAATATTATGGTATCGTTTATATAGATAAGCGCAAACAAAAAATATGCCAGCTCAAACAAAATCTAAAAGAACCACAAAACCACATACCGCGAAGCGTCATGCCAAGCACCACAAAACCAGTAAACATTACCTAAAAACCTACTGGCCGTATCTACCAATTTTCCTAATTATCGCTGTTGGCCTTTTCTTTGGAACACCTCGGGAAACATCAAAGCAAGGAGTACTTGCCTACTCAACTGAGATTAGCAGCAAGCAGCTACTGAGTTCCACTAATTCCAAGCGTAGCGAAAACGGAAAATCGTCGCTACAAATCAATGAAACACTATCAGCAGCAGCACAAGCGAAGGCTAATGACATGGCGATGAATAACTACTGGTCACACTACACTCCGAACGGCGAAGCACCGTGGATATTTATAGATCACGCTGGCTATAACTATATGAAGGCTGGTGAAAACCTCGCGTACGGCTTTGCAACCAGCAAAGATACTGTGACTGGTTGGATGAACAGTCCAACGCACCGAGCGAACATGCTTGACGGAGCATTTACTGAAGTAGGCTTTGGTTTTGCCAACGCAGAAGACTTCAATAACAGTGGCCAGGAAACAATCGTAGTTGCGATGTATGGCCAACCAAGCGGAAATGAAACAAGTCAGGTTGCCGCGGCAAGTAGTAACGATGCCGGATTTACCTCTGCTTCAAGCCAAGAGCCGGGCTCTAAATCTGTCGCTCTGATCCAGAATCTTACCGCAGGCAATGCACCCTGGATTACATTTGTAGTCGGACTGATAAGCGGGTTCTTAATCCTGTTCGTATTCGTTAAACACGGCTTCGCAGTTAAGCGGGCGCTCATTCATGGCGAGCAGTTCGTAGTACATCACCCATTCCTTGATATTGCATTTGTCAGCTTCGTTATGATCGGATACGTACTCAGCCAAACCAACGGCTTCATTCGGTAGTTTTAGTGCAGACGGATATTATCAGCGCCAACAAGCTGTGATAGCTTTTCTTTAGCCGCCTCAGCGTCAACACGCATCGGAAGCCTAATAATCTGCTTATTATCTTCGGGTCCAACTACCAGTACCACTTCAGTTTCACCGGTTGCTTCATCAATAGTAGATTTCAATTTCATCAGTGTGTCTGTGTCATCACTCTGCGCCATTCGCACATACAGTCTGGCTGATTCAGCCGCCGCAGCCTGAGTCGCCATCTTAACCATCTGAACAGTCTTCTTGGCGGGCTTCGGGGTCTTTTTCTTACGCCCGGTGGCCTCGTATGCCGCAGCCTGGTCTGGCGTCACCTCGCGGGCATCATCAACTAATATCTTGAGATCGGTCGTTATATTACCGTCCCTGTCCTTGGCATTAACTTTGCCCTTCACAATTACAACTCGATCACGTTCCCATATACCAATTGTTTGCTGATAGACACTGGGGAATAGAATAAGCTCAAGCTCATCAAATTGATCAGCAATTTTCACGAATGCCATTTTCTGACCCTTCTTCGTCAGAATTTCTCGCATTTCCAGTACCGCACCGCCAATTGTGACAACCTTGCCGTCATGTTCTGGTTTAAATGAGTTGAGTGGCAGTGTCTGCTCAGATAGGATTACCTCGAATGCCGCCAAAGGATGTGAGCTGAGATATAACCCGAGTAGTTCCCTTTCCCACGCTAATTGTTCACGCACTGTATGAGTAACTTCGGCTGGTTCTAGCACAAGCTGGGGTTTTACGGCGTCGGTCTCTTCAAGTAGCGTGCCGAATAGATCCACCTGCCCACTTGCCCGTTCTTTGGCAAGGCGTGATGCATACGCCAATATTGCATCCAGGTTATGAAGCAGCTGGCTGCGTGTACCATACCGATCAAAAGCACCTGCGCGGATCAAACTTTCAAGTGCTTTTCGGTTAACAATTCGCGTATTAACTCTTTCGAAGAAATCATCAAGCGTAGCGAATTCGCCGTCCTCACGGGCGCGAAGTATTTCCTCAACGGCTCCTGTACCGACATTTTTAATAGCCGACATCCCGAAACGAATCTGATCAGTCTCAGGCACGACCGCAAATTCGACATATGATTCGTTGACGTCCGGCTGCAGTACATCAATTCCCATGTGCTTACATTCGGCAATCTCGATTGCTAGACGATCAGTATCGTCATAATCACTCGTCATGACCGCAGCCATAAACGCAGATGGGTAGTGTGCCTTTAAGTACGCTGTCCAGTAAGCGATTAATCCATAACATGCGGCGTGTGATTTGTTGAAACAGTAGTTTGCAAACTCTTCCAACTGATCCCAGAATTTCTCGGCAATCGCTTCCGTAGCACCACCATGCTCGACAGCACCCTTCACAAAATCAACCTTAACCTTACGCATGAGGTCAATTTTTTTCTTACCAACAGCCTTACGAAGCGTATCTGCCTGACCGCCGGTAAAGCCGCACCATTCCTTGGAAATCTGCATAAACTGTTCTTGGTACACCAAAATTCCATAGGTGTTTTCAAGCGAATTTGCGAGTCCTGGATGCAGGTACGTAATCTGTTCCTGGCCATGCTTTCGCTTGATGAAGCTATCAATAAACTGCATCGGACCAGGACGATATAAAGCCACCATGGCCACGATGTCCTCAAATGTAGAAGGCCTGAGCTCCTTTAGGTATCGTTTCATGCCTGCGGATTCAAGTTGGAACACACCCGTTGTATCTCCACGCTGGAAAAGTTTATACGTTTTCTCATCATCAAGCGGCAGCGTATTAATGTCGATGTCGACATCGTATACACGCTTAATGATACGAAGCGCATTCTTGATCACTGTAAGGTTAGACAGTCCCAGGAAATCCATTTTTAGAAGCCCGAGTTCCTCTACCGGACCCATCGAGTACTGAGTCGTTACAACGCCTTTTTGAGCCATTTCAAGCGGAGCAAACTTCACAATATCGTCAGGTGCAATCACCACACCTGCTGCGTGAACACCGTGGCTTCTAATTGTGCCCTCTAGGATTACCGCCTGGTCAAGTACACGGCGTGAATTCTCGTTTGTCTCGTACTCTCGTTTCAGTTCCACATCTTTTTCCAAGGAAACTTCAAGTGGGATGTGGCGTCCCTGAACGGGCGCTGGAATCATTTTTGCAAGTCGATCCGCATCAGCGTACGGCACCTGTAGTACGCGCGCAACATCACGAACAGCGTTTCTGGCAAACATACGGCCAAACGTTACAATATTAGCAACGCGCTCTGTACCATATTTCTGGACACAGTATTCAATTACCTCTCCGCGGCGTGTATCCTGAATATCAATATCAACATCGGGCATTGAGATACGATCTGGATTCAAGAATCGCTCAAACAGCAGGTCGTACTTCATTGGGTCGAGCTCAGTAATTTTAAGTGCATACGAAATAATTGATCCTGCCGCAGAACCACGACCCGGGCCAAAGACAATTCCCTTGTCCTTGCCCCAGTTAATAAAATCCTGAATGATCAAAAAGTAGCCATTAAAGCCCATCTTTTCAATAACGCTCAACTCATACGCCGTTCGCTCTGCAATATGCTTTGGTAAACTTTTTTCGCAGTCCTCGTTTGAAAGATTACTTGCCTCTTCCTCTGTTTTGCCGCCGTAACGCCATGCCAATCCTTGGTACACAAGTTTGTCTAGGAATGTCTTTTCTGTTTCGCCTTCTGGAACCGGGAACTTTGGAATCAAAATCTTACCAAGTTCGATACTTACTTCGCAGCGATCGGCAATAGCTTTGGTATTAGTAATCACCTCTGGATGATCCTTGCCCCAACGCTCAATTAGTTCTGCCGGTTCGGTAACGTGCAGTGGGTAGTCCTTTAGTGACATGCGTTTTTCATCGCTCAGGAATGAACCCGTTCCTACGCAGAGGAGGATTTCGTGCGCATCCTGATCCTCATGCTTCAGATAGTGCGCGTCACAAGTGACAACTACAGGTATATCTAGTTCCTTACCGAGCTTTAAAACCTGCTCGTTAATAGCACCTTGCTCAGGACTATATAGCTCGTTATCAGGATGACCATGATCCTGAATCTCCAGGTAGTATCGATCCCCGAAAACAGACTTATACCACTCTGCTATTTCCTTAGCCTGCTCATACTGGCCTTCGCGCATCGCATTACCGACCTCACCACCCATACAGGCGCTCAGTGCGATCACACCTTCGCTATGCTTTTCAAGTAGCTCGTGGTCTATACGAGGGTAGTAGTAGAAACCGTGGAGATTGGCCGTTGTACTCAGCTGCATGATATTCTGATAACCCGTATTATTCATGGCCAAAAGAATGAGGTGATACCTCTGCTTGTCTTTAACCGGATCCTTATCGGTGTGCTTTCGCGCAGCAACATAGGTTTCAATACCGATGATCGGCTTTACGCCCTTAGCCTCGGCCTCTTTATAGAAATCAATCGTACCTGACAGGGTCCCGTGATCAGTCATGGCCACGGCTTTCATACCCTGATCACTCACAAAGTCCATGAGTGGCCCAAGGCGCGTCAAACCATCTAGCAGACTGTACTGCGTATGGTTATGCAAATGTACATAATCACTCGGTGACAAAGCTTTTTGAGCCACAGCTAAATATACCCTCTCGTTTATACTATTTTAGCACGATTAGAAGGTGTTACTGAGTCTTTTTTGACTCGATTGTCTGCTGTAAATTATCAAATAACGGACCGATGATTGGAGTTTGGTCAAACAAACTCAGAACCCAGAGTAACAACGCGAGGACCACCGTTGCGCCCAGCACTCCGCCCAGGCCTCCCAGGACACCCTTGATGAAGCTCGTTTTATACAGCGTATTTCTATCGATATAGCCACTCTCATAAATACTCTGCATCATACGGCCGAGCTGCTCGTGACTTATCTTGTTACTTGGCTTTTTAGATTTTGATTTAGGCATGCTTGTCTAGATATTTTTTGAGATTATCGATCGCCTTGTTGACGTCTTTAACTGCATTCTTGAGGTCTTTATCATCGGCCTCACCTGTCTTAATCGCATGGAGAACATCCTTGGTCTTGTCTTTTGCAACTACAGCAGCACTCACGGCCTTTTCTACTTCTTCCTTGGCAGTAGATTGCAGATTCTTCACTCTTGTCTTACCAGTTGTGATCACTGCCGAAAGCTCACCACTCAATTCCTCGAGCTTTGCAGCTACTTCCTCTTTGGTCTGGACAGCCTTATCATGAATGTCATGACGAGTTTCCTTGCCACTTTTTGGAGCGGTCAGGATACCTGCGACATATCCAATACCCGCTGCGATTACTGCACCTACTGCAAAACGACTATTTTTTCCCATATCAGCCTCCTATTTCTTCTTAGACTTTGGCTTAAAGTTATCAAAAACATTACTAATAAGCTTTCCGACCATGATCGGAGTTGCCGCGTGTGATAACACGTCGGCGGCAGCTTCAGCTTTGTCGGCGAGCACTTCTGCCTTATCGGTCACCCGTTTAATGCTCTTTATGAGCTTAATGGTTAGAACCAGAAGCACTAGATTAACAATTAAAAAGATTGTTAACGTTACAGATAATATAATTACGAGAATTTCTTGAGCATTTTCCATGCCTATAAGTATAGCACCTGAAGCATACGCATCTGTTAAAAGATTAACGTTATTTATCTTCTATGTAGACTAAAGACCTAGTTGTTTTTTGATCAGCTGCTGCGCAAGTGCTGGGTTTGCTTTGCCTTGAGACAACTTCATAACCTGGCCGGTAAGGAATCCAATCGCCTTCATTTCACCATTCTTTACGTCTTCAGCGGCCTTCGGGTTATCAACAAGCACCTGGCTGACAATTTCGGCAATCGCACCCTCATCAGATACCTGAAGGAGATTCTTGCTCTCCGCGATCTTTTCAGGATCATCATTAGTCTTAAGTAGATCTGCGAGCACTTCCTTGGCTGCAGTAGAGCTCAGCTTATTATCTTCGACCATCTGTGAAAGCTTTACAAGATTCTCGTCAGAGACCCGCTGGCCTTCTTCGGTAATATCTTCTGAGTCGTCAGACTGTGGCTGTAACAGCCAAAAGGCCACACGCTTAGCGTGGGAGCCGCCAGCGAGCTCGTAGACTCGTCCCACGGTCATAGCAGTATTCGGAACAGCAATAATGTCTTCTATTACAGCCTTTTCAAGTCCAACACTTAACAAAATCTCGCGGTAGTCATTCGGCAGCTTAGCCATTGAGGTCTCAAATTCTGCGATTTGTTCGTCAGTTAGCACGACCGGCGGAATATCCGGGTCTGGGAAATAACGATAATCGTGTGCGTCTTCCTTAGTGCGCTGGCTGAATGTCTGAAGGAGCGTGTCATCCCAACCACGGGTTTCCTGGATAATCTCATTACCTTTTTCAAGCTCATCAATTTGGCGATTTACTTCGTATTCGACAGCTTTTTCAACACTTCTAAACGAGTTTAGATTCTTTGTTTCTGTACGAGTTCCCCACTCATCAGTCTTACTGACGCTGACGTTCACATCAAAGCGCATATTACCGTAGTACAGATTTGCGTCAGATACGCCGGCGTACTTCATACGAAGATATAATTCCTTAGCATAGCCCTTCGCTTCTGCGGCAGAATGCATATCGGGTTCACTCACAATTTCAAGTAACGGCGTACCTGCACGGTTCAGATCAACAAGACTGTAATCTCGGCCAGCTGGGTGCGTCGACTTGCCAGCATCAGCCTCAAGATGTGCCCTGGTAATGCCAACATGTTTTATCTCGCCATTAACATCAAATGTAACTTCACCGCCAAGAATAATTGGCTCATCAAACTGGGTAATCTGATAGCCCATTGGTAGATCCGGGTAAAAGTAGTGCTTCCGGTCAAATTTGCTAAATTTCTGCGGTTTCGTACCAAGGGCAAAAGCTGCCTTGGCAGCAAGAGGCACTGCTTCGCCATTAAGCACCGGTAGAGCGCCGGGCAAACCAAAGTCGATATGGTTGACCAATGTATTTGGTGCCGCTTCACGGGCATCGTTATCAGCGCCACTAAAAAGTTTGGTCTTAGTCTTGAGCTGCACATGGCATTCAATACCTATCGTAACGGTGTACTGTGACTTTACGGATTCGCTGGCCATTATTTCTGTACCTCTTCTACTGGAGCGGTTGATGCAGCTTCGGATGGCTTAAGCGCGCCGAGGTCCTTAAGCGCCTGACGGAAGCCAATGAGTGCCAATTTAACGTCTGCTTCCTTTAGCTTCATGGCCGGGTCCGCAATCACCTTTTTAGCAAGATTGTGCGCAAACCACAGCTGGTCATTATTACTGATCATGCGCTGAGCTGACACCATGCGCTCACCCATTCGTTTGCCCTTGAACTTACGGCGACGCAGCGCCTTGTCCAGGAGTTTGTCGGCATCAATTACGGCCTGAGACCAGGTGGTCTTGTCACGGCAAAAATTCTGTAGTTCCTTCCAGTCATCTTGGAATTTTTCATTATTTAGTTTCTTTGGGATGCGCCTATACACAAACAGGGCTATTACGACGCCTACAAGTGCGACCAACGCGATTAATATGAGTGTTACCGTATTCATAGGATTGCCTCCGTCTGTGCGGCAATAGCCAAAAGCTCACGATCAGAGCGCTGCTTTCCAATAATCTGGAAACCAACAGGCATATCTTGAATAGTACCCGCCGGGATACTTATTGCAGGAACGCCGACCAGATTTACTGCAACAGTCATGATGTCAGTAAGATACATCTGGAGCGGGTCTTCAGCATTTTCACCAATCTTGAATGCGATATCAGGCGCAGTTGGTCCAACCAAAACATCATATTGTTCAAATGCAGCCGCAAACTCATTAATAAGTTTCGTACGAACCGTCTGCGCCTTACGGTAATACGCATCGTAGTAGCCACTGCTGAGTACGTAGGTGCCGATCATAATGCGCCGCTTAGCTTCTTTACCGAATCCAAGCTCCCGGCTTCCGATGTAGCTGTCGTTCAGGTCGGCGGCATCTTGCTTGGTATAGCCATATCGCTGTCCGTCGTAGCGGCTCAAATTACTACTAACTTCCGCTGGACACACAATGTAATATACAGCCAGTGCAAGTGGTAGCGATGGTAAGCTAACCTCAGAAACCTCTGCCCCTGCTGCCTTCATAGCCTCTATCGCTTTTACGATATTTTCTTTAACTGCTGGATTTAAGCCTTCGCCCATATATTCTTTAATAACGCCGACCTTTTTACCTTTGAGTGAACCCGGTGCATCAACTACATAGCCCTGCGCATCTTTCTCGATGGTCGTGCTATCTAGCTCATCTTTGCCTGAAATAACATCAAGCACGATTGCTGCATCTTCGACAGAAGTCGTGATTGGACCGATAACATCGGTACTACTTGCCATTGCGACGACACCGCTTCGGCTCACAAGACCATAGGTTGGCTTGTAGCCGACGCAGCCCGTAAAGCTAGCCGGCAGACGAATCGAACCGCCTGTATCGGTTCCAAGCGCGAAAGGCGCAAGATCAAGCACCACAGAGGCAGCAGAACCACCGGATGAACCACCAGGAACGCGCGTTTCATCATGTGGGTTCTTTGTCGTAAAAAAGTCAGAATTTTCTGTACTACTACCATGCGCAAATGCATCCAGGTTGGCCTTTGCAACGCAGATAGCACCTTCTGCCTCAAGACGATTAATTGCAGTTGATTGGTACGGCGCTTCAAATCCCCGCAAAATATTACTGGCAGCTGTTGTTTCACCGCCAAATACTAAGAAATTGTCTTTGGCAATAAATGGAACACCCGCTAAGCGCCCGACAGATTCACCCGCTGCGATTGCAGCATCAATCTGGGATGCCCGTTCCTTAGCACGATCTTCCGTAGTAGCGATGATTGCATTAAAGGACGACTTTTCGGCAATCGTTCGTAGTGATTGCTCGACAAGATCAACTGCCTTAACTTCACCGGCATTGACCTTTGCAGCGATTGTAGCAATTGAATCCCAAGCCATTAGCCAATCATCCTTTTTACTTTTATAAGATTGTTTTCTACGCTTGGAACATTCTTAAGTAGATCACTCGTTTCATATCCATAGTCCTTAACAGAATCAGAACGAACCACATTCGTAAGTCCTGTGACCTGACTTGTTGGCTCCAATCCGGCAACGTCAACAGCTGCCAAGCTATCAACATAGCCAAGTATCGCGTTCAGTTCGTTCTTATACTCTTCGACCTCTTCGGGAGTCAATCCAAGCCTGGCGAGTCGCGCCAATTTTAATATATCTTCGTTAGAAAGTTGTGCCATTTCCTAGTAGTATACCAAATCACCCCTGTGAATTTCTACAGTCAAAAGTAGTAATAATATACCTCGCTTGATATTGCTCCTGCGAATATTTTCACAGAACAAAAAAAGTATTTACATTTTGCAGAAGAAGCCTATGCTTATGCTTAGCAAGTAAGTGGTGCAAAAATCGTGGAAGATACACATGAATCTTTAGCTCCCGTGGCAGATTTAGATCAAGCCAGAATTGAACGACTCGCCCAAACCGACAGCAGACATGAAAGCGTCTGGCAAAAGTATGAAACGGTTCAACACCGTGACCCGGTTATAGTACGGCACGCAGGCATGGCCATCAGGGCCGTAGTGACAGAGCCGCTAGATACAACCGAACACCTGGACAAGCCAGCGATAATCATCAAGCATGGATTTATGGCGTCCAGGCCGGCCTACAATGACTACGCGCATAATCTTGCAGCAGCAGGCCACCGCGTCGTCCATTACGGTATGCCGCGCACGAGCAGCCACGGTAGACAGTACCACCCCAAAAACATACCGAACCCCCTAAGGACCCATAGCCAAGCAATCAACGGTGTTTCCGCAATGCTGCGAGAGCGGTACCCTGATAGCCCAGAAAAACACTGGCTCATTGGGCATTCAATGGGTGGGCTCGCAACGAGTGAGTTCATATCCTACCGCCCGGATGACATTGAAAGCGCCATCCTGCTCGGAAGTGCAGGCCTTGCGCGGCATAGTTTTAGGCAAATGGCGTTACGTGCGGGCGAAGCCGTAGGCAAGGAGATTGTTCCTTTCGTGAGAGACAGTAGACTTGAGCTTAAACTTGAACTAGGCAAACATTCCCTTTGGCACATTGGCAGAAATCCTCTCTTTCTACTCAGAGAAGGCTTCCAAGCGGCAACCGGGGATGCGCTACCAAATTTACAGAGAGCTAGCGAAGCAGGAGTAAAATTAGCGGCCATATGGATGGCCGAAGACACATTCTTCCCGACTCATGAAATTGATCAAAAAGTCACTGACCATTTTGATGCATTTAAGATAACCTGGGGTAACCACCTAAAACCTCAGGAGTTCCCAAAATTTGCAGCCAATGATGCCCTGGATATGTTTGATGCACTGTCGGCGATGGACGCCAACCGACTACGCCAAAAAACCGTCGAAACTATAGCTTAGATTTAATATCTTCGATGATGTCACGAAGCTCGGCTGCTTTTTCGAATTCCAAATTAGCAGCCGCTAGATCCATTTGACCAGACAAGTCCTTGATAAGATATTTATATTCGTCTTTTGGAATCTTCTTGAGATTGAGCTTTGCGGTCTTGGCCTCTTCTGGAAGATCAGGTCGCATTCCCTTCTCGATAGCTTTCCGGACTCCAGTAGGGGTAATACCATGTTTCTCATTGTAGTCTGTCTGAATTTTACGGCGACGTTCTGTCTCGTCAAGCGTTGCCTTCATGCTGCGAGTAATAGTATCGGCGTACATAATTACTCGCCCTTGCTCGTGGCGTGCCGCACGACCAACAGTCTGAATGAGTGCTGATTCACTACGCAGGAAGCCTTCTTTATCAGCGTCCAGGATTGCCACAAGGCTTACCTCAGGAAGGTCTAGTCCTTCGCGTAGCAGGTTAATACCAACGAGCACATCATAGGTGCCCAGCCGTAGATCACGCAATATATCAGTTCGATCAAGTGTGTCTACGTCACTATGGAGATAGGCAACTTTGATATTTAGGTCCTGAAGATACTCGGTCAAATCCTCTGACATACGCTTGGTCAGTGTCGTGACAAGAACCCTCTGATGCTTGGCAATGGTATCTCGGATCTCTGCAATCAGATCATCAATCTGACCCTCAATTGGCCTAACCGTAATTGGTGGGTCAAGCAGTCCTGTTGGGCGGATCACCTGCTGCGCTGGCTCAGGACTGCGCGACAACTCGTATTCTGCTGGAGTCGCCGAAACATAGATAGCCTGGTTAACATGACGCTCGAACTCAGTAAACTTTAGAGGACGGTTATCAAGTGCGCTCGGCAATCTGAAACCATGTTCAACTAGGACTTCTTTTCGTGCGCGGTCCCCATTGTACATCGCCCTGACCTGCGGAATGGTCATGTGAGACTCGTCTACTAGCAACAGATAGTCATCAGGGAAGTAATCAAGCAGTGTTGCAGGCTGCTCGCCTGGTTCTCGGTTTGTCAGGTAACGGCTATAATTCTCGATGCCCTTCACAAAGCCAGTCTCTTCAAGCATCTCAAGATCAAATCTTGTTCGTTGACCGATACGCTGTGCTTCCAGTAGCTTATTCTGCTTTTCAAAGAGAGCAGTCCTTTCATCAAGCTCTTGCTCGATCTGGCCTAAGGCAACCTTTAGTTTTTGCTGCGGCGTTACGTAGTGACTACTCGGGAATACGCGCAGCTCATCAAGATTAGCCAGAATCTCACCGGTAAGTGGATCAATCCGAGTAATTCTATCTATTTCATCCCCGAAAAACTCAATACGGTATGCAACTTCTTCGGATGCCGGGAATACATCAACCACGTCGCCCCGAACCCTAAACGTTCCACGGTGAAAATCAACATCGTTTCGCTGATACTGAATATCAGTTAGTTGGCGCAGGAACTTGTCACGGACGCGGCGCTCACCTACTGCCGCAATCACCGCCATATCACCGTAATCTTCAACTGAGCCAATACCATAGATACAGCTTACACTCGCTACAATAATCACATCCCGGCGAGTCAGCAGCGCATCAGTGGCAGCATGTCTTAAACGGTCAATCTCTTCATTGATCTGACTATCTTTTTCAATATATGTATCAGAACGAGCAATATATGCTTCTGGCTGATAATAATCAAAATAGCTCACAAAATAGTGAACGGCGTTATCCGGGAAGAAATTCTTAAACTCGTTGTACAGCTGCGCAGCCAAAGTTTTGTTGTGACTCAGTATCAGCGTCGGTCGCTGTACATTCTGAATAATGTTAGCCATTGTGAACGTCTTACCAGAACCAGTCACCCCCAGTAGTGTCTGCTCTTTTTCGCCCTTATTGAGGCCATCAGTCAACTGCTTAATTGCAGTCGGCTGATCACCGGTTGGCTTATATTCGGATTTAAGCTGAAACTTACTCATCCTAATATTGTAGCAAAAATAACATATCTATTTTATAGAAATAGTCTTAATAACCTTCTCGACCAGTTCATGATAATCAGTATTCCCTGGCTGGAAGCTATAGCTCACCGTCATAACGCTTTTGGCACTCTGGCGAATAACATAGGTGTACTCGGTATCACCGTTTGCCATTCCAATACCTTCGCCATACCCACTGACAACCCAGTAATACTTCTCGACCTCGAGCCCATCGTTCGTCTTGAGGGAGGTCTGCTTGGCACCTGGTGTCACGATTTGCTCGATGTTTTGAGTAGCATGGTTAATAAAAAGGCCCGTTCTGCCGTCACTGCCACAACTAATTTCCGAGACCACAGCCTTTTGGCCCGCCAAGAACATTAATTTGCTGTTGTCGTAGGTGTACATACTGGGACTCTTATCGCAGCGCAGTAAACTCCATCCATCAGCCAGCCTCATAGAGTATTCCTTACCCGGAGATTCATATAATAGCCAACTTGATGTTTCGTCAGCTGGAGCAGCTTTGACATTTATGTTTTTAGTGAAAGTTTTGCCATTTGCCGCACACTGTTCCGGATATGATTCCATGACCGGATTTCCGGCAGCAACACATTCATCAAAATTATTAATCTGGGCTGACGGTGTTTTGTCCTGATTGTTGCTGTCGCGGTTGTAGGCAAACCAGCCCAGCAGACCCACTAATGAAATCGCTCCAACTATTACAGCTATCAGTACCGGACTAAATCCAGTTTGATTGTCATGAATCTTCATAACCTAAACCTCCGACTTATATGCCCAGTTTACTCCATGATTATCATTCTATCCAGTTGAACTACATGAGTCCGAGCGCAATGATATCGGCATCGAGATCACTCTGCCCAAACTGCTTTGCGACGTGCTGTTCAACAGATCGCTCTCTAATATATCTGAGGTATATTTCGTTCCAAATGTTTTGCCGCATATGATACACCGACTGCGTTCCGTAAGCTAAATTATTTGCATAACTAATGGCAATGTCGGTCAAATTGAAGGACACCGGTCGCCCGTCAAATGTCACGCCAACATATTCCATGTCATACCAGAAATGAAGTGCGGGCTCTAAACGGTACAATGTCTCTTCTGCCTTACGCCAAATCAGATCCTCTGCATCTACATGTGGTTCAAATATATCCGCAATTGAAGCATGTTCAGAACCCAGGTGCCTATGGATAACCCGCCAGTGGATGTGCTGCCCCGCAACTGAAGCATGCTTACCTGGATCAGAAACCAACGTATCAATTATTGTCTGGGCAAAATCTGCGCGAGTTTGACGAGATTTAAAGAAAGTAGCATACACTCTGATTTCATTAATATAGTGGAGAATAAGTGGCAGCGTAATAATCGTGAGGCCTGACATCTTTTGAATCGGCAATGGCATCATCGCAACGACACCTACTTCCTTGAGGTAAGTTATGTTTTGCCTCGTTGACTGAACATAGTTCATAGCTGACTTGCCCCATTTATCAACATCCATTCGGATTAGCTCTATATTTCGCGTCTCAAAATCAGAAGGCTTTAATGTCTTATATTTTGTAATGAATCTATCGAGCCACTCTTTGCTCTCTAGGAATCTCAAGGCAGCGAATAGCTCATGAACCGACTCACGTTTCAGCATAGAGTCCACAGAACGATAGCCTAATTGCTTCATCACCCTCTTAGGTGGAGTCTGCCTTAGAAGGCGCTTAGCGGCGGCTGGTTTCAGCACCCAAGCTTTCATAGGGACGCCAAGCGCGGGGATCACGTCATAAATACGATCCAGCACTTGGCCAACATCCTCTGGGTCATCAATCCCAATTCGATTGGCTAAAAACGTATCATGTTTCTTCAGTAAGCTAATAAGGGCCGAGTAAAGTTCACGGCCAGTCGTGTCTTTCGGGTCAAGGCCTAGGCTACGGAGCTTTATGTGGACCTTACCTACAATTTCAGCCGTTAGCCTAACATCAGCGCTTGGATTACCAGATACCCGCTCTAACTGGCTAATAGCCATAGAAAACATCGGCTCTCCTGCATCTAGAAGTTCAGACAAAAGCCTAGACATCTTGGTCTCTTAGAATCTTTCTGGCTGGTACCATTCAGGCGCAACCTTCAATAGCTCACCGAGTTCGTGCTCAGTAAGAAGGCCTGCTTGTGCCCCAACGTGCTGCACAACATTCATTGAATTAATCGGAGCCCACTGGAGTGCGCCCTCAATTGTATTACCCTTCATAATTGCCGCAACAAACGTCGATGCAAATGCATCACCCGCACCGGTTCGCTCGACCGGAGCCGCTGGGTCTGGGTAAAGTGGCATCTTAAATCGATTTTCGCCGTCACTCGCATAAGCACCTGCAGGGCCATCGGTAATAACCACAATCTTGGTACCAAGTTGATGGAATCGATTAATAAGATCGTGTACATCATCGTAGTTACCGCCTGAAACATAGACAGCTTCTTCGCGGTTCAATACCACCACCTCTGCACGACCGTAGAGGCGGCGCATCTTGTCGACACCAGCTTCCATCTGGAATGTACCCGGCTGGAATGCTAATTTAACTTCTGGATTTTCGTCGAGCCAGTCCATAACCTGATCATGATAGTGATCAATCGCATCCTTGCTTATTGAACTAAAGTAAACCCAACGTGGAATATCTGATGCACGGAAACGTGGCCACTCGTACTTAAACTCTTCATGCTTGATCAAGATAGTGCGTTCTTCTTTATACCAAAGAACATAGTGATAGTTACTGACTTTGTTCTTGTTTACGTGTACAAACCTCGTATCCACGCCCTTGTTGTTCAGTGCATTAACAATGTCACGGCCCGCCTGATCAGAACCAACGTTTGATACCAGTCCAGCTTCTAGGCCGAGTCGCTCGAATGAAGCAGCTGCGTTACTTGCATTACCAACTGCTTCGATAACCTCTGTATGGTCAAATGGAATCTTCATGCCAAATGGCATCGCGAGCCATTTGCCATTTTCGTTTTCGTACGTCACTGCGCGATCATCAAGCAGCTTAATAAATGCATCGGTTACGACATCACCTATGCAAAGTACGTCTAGTTTTTGACTCATCCCACCCGTTCTTTCGTTATACTTTCTAACTAATCATAACCATTATGTCACGTAATTATCTAACATTGCAAGAAGTTAGACAGTTTTACTGCATTGCTATTATTGAGGTTGTGCCTTGCCTGTGGAATTGAACATATCAATCTTTGATTCAACGACAGTCTGAACTGCGTCTATAACCGTATCCATGAGCTTAATAACCGCAAATTCCCCTGGATTATCAGCAAGCACTTGCTCAAGTGTCTTTCGGTATGCCACGCGCATGTCAGAATTAATATTAATCTTCGTAACACCAATTTTAACTGCATCTACGAAATAGTGACCTGGCGTGCCGCTACCGCCATGAAGGCTAATGTTACAGTTAATCGCCTCCCTCACTTGCTTCAGTAGCTCAATATCAAGCTTCTTAGGCACCGGGTAACTACCATGAAGATTGCCTACCGCCGCAGCGAAGGTATCAATACCTGTTGCTTCAACGAACGCATATGCGCCTTCTGGTGTACTAAAAGTCTTCTTGATTTCATTGTAATTAATAGCTTCTTTGTGAACATTTGACGAGCCGCCAAAGTAATGCGGTTCACTCTCTACAATTGCTCCCGTCAGCCGAGCATACTGCACAACCTGCTTGGTTTCAGCAATAATCTCTTCAACCGTAGCGTCCTTCCGAGCCTGACTTATATCAATATGAATGAATTCAAATCCAGCCTCGATACCGGCGATTGCACCAGCGATTGTTGGGCTATGATCAAGGTTTACATACATTTCAACACCATACTGTTCCTTGTAGTTGTCAACCATGTCACGGACATTATCAATACCAAGTGCATCTACTTCGCCTTGACTTATTTCAACGAGAACTGGCGCATTCTTTTTAGCGGCAGCTCGGGCAACTGCTATAAGTGTTTCTTGATTGTCTAGATTAAATGCCCCGAGTGCAAAGTGCTCAGCCCTCGCACGAGCCATTGCATTACGTGCATCTTCGCAGTTTTTACGGATTTGTTTTAATGATAAAGACATTAATTACCCTTTCTTATCCATCATGTGGTGTGCAGCCATGGCTATGTGCTTTGCGGTTAGACCGTGTTTGTGTAAAAGCTCTTCAGGTTTCCCTGATTCACCATACGCGTCTCGAACACCAAGTCGCTTGAGTGGCACCGGGTACTCTTCGCCGAGAAGTTCTGCGACCGCTCCACCAAGACCGCCATTAATCTGTGCCTCTTCGACCGTAATAACGGCTTTGGTTTTATGAACGCTTTTTAGAATCGTAACTGCATCAAGGGGCTTAATCGTTGGACAATGAATAACTTCAATATCAATGCCATCCTTAAATAACATCTCAGCAGCAACCATTGCCTGGTACGTCATGGTACCGGTACTAATTACGGTGACATCAGCACCCTCTGCATAGACGTATGCTTTACCAATCTTAAAAGGTGACTTCTCAGTTGTAAGAACAGGGGTTGCCTCACGGGCTAAGCGAATATACGCAGGACGCTTGTCTTCAGCAAGTGCTAGCGTTGCTTTCTCTGCCTCCAGCGCATCACCGGGCACGACTACAACCATATTTGGCATCACACGCATCAAAGCAATGTCTTCTAACATCTGATGTGTTGCACCGTCTGCGCCAGTATATAGACCAGCATGAGCACCAACAATCTTAACTGGCACGTCATTAAGAGCGACTGTCGTCTTAATCTGCTCCCAGTTACGACCAGGACTGAATGCTGCATAACTACTGACAAATGGAATCTTACCCATTGCGGCCAGGCCAGATCCAACCGTTGCAAGATTCTGTTCTGCGACGCCAATCTCAACGAAACGATCAGGGAACGCATCACGGAATAAGCTAATCTGCGTAGAATCTGTCAAGTCAGCACAGAGCGCCACGACATTCTCATCACGCTTGCCCGCCTCGAGCAGGCCCTTGCCAAATCCCTTCCGGGTTGGAATCTTTTCAATATCTTTTGCTAATACGTCCTCAATTAAATGCAGATTACTCATGTTCGCTCCTGATTTTTCCTTTGAGTGAACGAAGGTCTTTGAGCGCCTCTACCGCTTGATCGTGATTAGGCGGCATGCCGTGCCAGTGGAAGTCATATTCCATAAAATCAACGCCCTTGCCTGGAATTGTATGCGCAATTATCATAATTGGCTTGTCAGCAACCGCACGGGCCATAGCTGCGGCATCGATGATTGCCTCCATATTATTGCCGTCAATTTCGATAACATGCCAGCCAAACGATTCCCATTTAAGTTTTAGGTTATCAAGTGGCATCACTGTTTCCGTCGGACCATCAATCTGAATATAGTTACGATCAGTAATCGCAATAATGTTGTTGAGCTTGTACTTGCCCGCAAGCATTGCTGCTTCCCAAACATTCCCCTCGTTCTGCTCGCCATCACCCATGACCACATACACCCAACGGTGGTGATCTTTATTCATGCGCATACCAAGTGCCATACCGGCTGCCTGGCTGAGGCCAGACCCGAGTGGCCCACTGGTATTTTCAAGGCCCGGAAGTTTAGTACGCTCCGGATGACCCTGCAAGCGCGAGCCAAATTGGCGCAGTGTCATAAGCTCTTTCTTGTCAAAATAACCGGCATGGGCCATGGTGACGTATTGAACCGGAACACAGTGACCGTTACTAAGCAGCAGAATATCGCGCTGATCCCAATCAGGCTTTTTTGGATCATGTTTCAGAATATCAAAATACAGTGCCGTAAATATATCGGCTAGGCCGAGTGGCCCGGCACTGTGCCCGCTGCCTGCGTGCTCGAGTGACTTGATGATATCCTCTCGGATTTCAATCGCCTTTTGCTCTAGTTGTTCAAGTGTTAGTTTTTTACCCATTGTCTCGTTCGATTATTTCTTTAAGTGTAGCATAAGCAGCTTCTGGGTTCGAAGCTTTTTGTATAGAGCCACCGACGTTCAGCACGTCGACTCCCGCATCAACCAGCTGCCGGATATTATGTTCGTTAATGCCGCCATCCCAGCCAATCTCGGCATCGGGATGATGCTCCCTGACCTTGCGCACCTTATCAAGTAGGCCCAAGTCTGCCTCGCCGCCGTGATAGCCCAGCTTACCGCTGAATATCAGAACATGATCAAAGCTATGCATAATTTGATATGCATATTCGACCGGGGTGTCGCGGAGTATTGCGAGGCCCGCCTTTATATCGTGCTTATGCAGCTCTGCTACAAAATGCATATGGTGCACGTCGGCTTCGTTATGGATCACTACCATGTAAGGCTTTAAATGAATTAATTGCTGCAGTACATCCATGGGACGCTGGTACATTAAATGCACATCGGCCATACCATGATGTGGTATTTTTATTTCCTCTAGTCCCGGTGAAACAGTTGGTGCAAATACACCGTCCATTAGGTCCACATGGACACGTTCTGCAAACAAAGATATAAGGCGAAGCTGCCGAGAATACTCATGTATATCGTAGGCTGTAACTGTTGGGCACACCACGCTCATTACATGTCGTCCATTTCACGAATACGCCGGACATATCTTGCCTCTGGTACAAATGGAGTATTTAGGAACGTTTCAGCAAGTACGTTTGCATCTTCCGTCTTCAGAATATCAGCCGGTAGGCAGAGTACGTTTGCATCGTCATCAGTACGAGCACTCTTTACGGCATGCCGATCATATCCAAGCAAAGCCCTGATACCCTTAAATCTATTTGCGGCCATACACACACCCTGTCCGCTGCCGCAAATGAGAATTCCACGAACATCCTGATCATCTGACGATAAGACATCTTTCACGAGTCGCTGTGCCACAACCGGATAATCATCCGTTGGATCAAGTTTTGCGACACTATCGTCAACAACGTCATAGCCAGCCCGGGATAAATACTCAATGATAGATTCTCTGAGAGAAAAACCCCTGTGATCAGCTGCTATATACACCTTCATGGCGATTACCTATGAACTATGAAGCGTGCGACCAGTATCAGCCACCACTTCAACAAGACGATTACTGTAGCCCCATTCGTTGTCATACCACACCATAATCTTTGCAAGATTTCCGCCGACTACCTTAGTTAATAGCAAATCGACGGTACCAGAGTGACTATTCCCTATGTAGTCGCTACTGACAAGCGGCTCATCGCTCACGCCAAGGATGCCTTGATAGAATGGCTCTTCGGCAGCCTTGCGGAACACATCGTTGATCTCTTCTACAGTTGCGTTCTTTTTAAGCAAGACTGTTATGTCGCTAATTGAAACAACTGGGGTAGGAACACGAATACTGAGCCCATCAAATTTATCTTTAAGCTGTGGCAAAGTCAGCGTTACCGCAATTGCCGCACCAGTAGTTGTTGGTACGATATTTTCTGCTGCATTACGGCCTTCACGAAGGTCCTTGTTCGGTGCGTCCTGCAGCGCCTGGCTTGCAGTGTAACTGTGTACCGTGGTCAGGAGTGACTTTTCAACGCCAAAGTTTGCTTCCAGAATTGCCATGACAGCACCAAGTGAATTAGTCGTACAGCTTGCATTGCTAATTACCTGACTTGCGCCCTCGAGCTTGTCATCATTGGCACCAAGCACGATGGTGTCCACGCCATCACTTTTTGTTGGACCAGATATAACTACGCGCTTCGCACCAGCCTTAATGTGTAGCTCTGCGTCCTCTTTCTTGGTGAAGCGGCCAGTCGATTCAATAACTACATCAACCTGCAGTTCGCCCCACGGGAGGAGAGATGGATCTTTTTCTGCAGTTACGCGGATGCTTTTGCCGTCAACAATAATATGTGAATCATCAAATGAGACTTCGTGCTGATAGGTACCGTAGTTACTGTCGTGCTTTAGTAAGTAAGCGAGCGTCTTGGTATCCGTCAAGTCGTTAATGGCAACGATCTCGCAGTCACCACGTTCAAATGCAATCTTAAAAGCATTCCGACCAATACGTCCGAATCCGTTAATAGCCACCCTTGTTTTCATATTTTTGTTCCTTTTAGAATAATTACGCTTATACTTATATTCTAAACAAGTTTTGCCCTCTTAGCAATCCGATGGATTCGGCTCAATAGTCTGACCATTACGTATCTCTAGCCTTTTGATCTCCCCAGTCTGTCTATTAAGACGAACTTCATATCCATCAACAATATTTTCTCTTTGCTCTTCAGCAATTGGTGAAGGCATAGCAACATCAGAGTGACAGTGATGTTGAGGGACCGGTCGATCAAGACAACGATTGCCAACTTGGCCGAACCAATACAACTCGCTATCTATAATTGAACGCTGTTCTAATTCTCCGCTCATTGTCTAGCCCTTATAGCGCTCGATACACTCGGCTATTACTTTTTTAGCCTCTTCAGCATCACCCCAACCAGTCACCTTGGTTGAACCAGGCTTTTTGAGGTCTTTGTAATGCGTGAAGTGGTGTTCAAGCTGCTTTACGAGCTGCGGAATATCCTCGAGCGAATTAATTGCATTACCGTCGTCACGATTGTCAGCAGGTACAACTACGATCTTATCGTCAACTTCGCCGTCATCTACGAATTTCATGACGCCGATAACCTTAGCCTCAAGCCACACACCAGTCATAAGTGGCTCTGGGCAAATAATCAGCGTATCAAGCTCGTCACCATCCTCATCAAGTGTCTGTGGGATAAAACCATAGTTACAAGGCTTTGCAAAAATCGCAGGCTCCACACGATCAAGCGTGAAGGCAGCGCGCTTGCGGTCCCATTCCACCTTGAGGCGCGAACCTTCTGGGATTTCTACTACTGTGTTAACAATACCTTCCTGGTAATCACCGGGATCTAAAACTACATTAAAATCAGCCATTGTTTCTCCTTTTTACTCTGAAAGTCTTTTCGCTGTCTATCAGAAATATTGTACACTAGACCTAAGAAGATGAAAATTATTGGACACAGAGGGGCAGCAGGACTGGCTCTTGAAAACACTATTGCCAGTATTAAGGCCGCAAAAAAAGCCGGTGTTGATGCAATTGAGTTTGATATCCGCATGACTTCTGACGAGCAGTTTGTACTGAGCCATGATCAAACACTTAGCCGTGTCAGTCCGCACCACCACGTTGTAAAGGATGTTGCAAGTGAACATTTGGCCGATATCGTGCTGCATAATGGCGAGCGTCTTCCAACGCTCACCGAGGCGCTACAAGCAGCCGGTACGACGCCTGTCGTTATTGAAACCAAAGGCTCTGGTTGGGCCGCCCACCTTGCAAAATTCCTCGAAAATTACGAACCTATTGATGCAACTGTTATCTCATTCAATCACCGGGAACTTGGTCGCTTTGCGAAGCTTGCGCCCGCAGTTCCAACCTTTGCTATTGAGCGCACAAAGCCCTTTGACGCAATCCAGTTCGCAAAACAAAACAAGTTCACCGGCGTTGATATGAACTTCTGGCTGCTCAATCCGCTGACGTATTGGATGGCCCGCCGGAAGGGTCTGCAGATTATTGTATATACTGTAAACTTTAGATGGATTGCTTGGTTTTTGAACCTGTTATTCCCAGCTATTTCAATCACCACAAATCATCCTCATGCGATGCAGTTCCTGCGCCGCAAACAATCAAGCCGGAGCTAAGGGTACCCTAAATGACTCCTACGACAATCACCAGAATCGAACAGAATAATGATTCGACTTATACGTTTTGGTTTACACCAGAAAAAACGTTCGACTATAGTGCAGGTCAATTTGTAGAGGTATTTATTCCGCACGAGGCTGATGATCGAGGCACCCATCGATGGTTCACCCTATCATCCTCCCCCACTGAAAAACTACTGGCGATTACCACTCGCAAAGTTTCCAAAATGAGCTCATTCAAGCATCAGCTTTTTTCGCTGAAGGTAGGTGATCAGTTACTCATATCACAGGCAATGGGTGATTTTGTGTTACCTATGCAGCGGTCAATTCCAATCATATTTTTAGTCCGCGGTATTGGCATAACACCTGTTCGCAGCATGACTAAATTCCTATCTGATACCGGGACAGAAAACCGGGACATATCAGTCATTCACAACGTAAAACATAGTGATGATCTTCTTTTTAAATCAATCTACGATACGGTTGCATCTCAGACCGTTAGTGAAGTAGAAAAAGACAATGATGTAGGCAAAAAAATGACACTTTTGGCTAAAGAACAGTTTGATACTAAGCCGGGTTCCAGAGTCTATATATCAGGTCCGGAAGTATTCGTAGAAGAATCAAACCATCGCCTGATAGAGCTAGGCCTTAAGCCTTCGCAGATTGTAACTGACTACTTTCACGGTTATAACGCGTAATATATTTTCTCTATGCAATGACGGATAGATCGCCTAGAAGCTTTATGTAAACCTTTATCTCGTCTTCGCTTGCGCCAGCAAATATCTCGCCGCGCGCAGTATCTAATAATTTCTTATTTTCCTCGAGCACTAACTCGCCCTTGCTAGTCAATGAGACTAGGCGGCTACGGCGGTCATTGCTTGCAGACTTTTGCTTAACGAGCTTTAACGGTAGAAGCTTATTCACAAGTGCAGTTACCTGAGGCAACGTGACATGAAGCGACTGAGCAATCTCCGACATCGTCATTCCCTTACTTGGACCGCCTGCAACTACTCCCAGTAGCAGCCATTCCATCATAGTAATTTTAGATGCATCAAGTAGCCCAGCGATCTTGGCGCGAAGCGCCCTATCACTACGGGCGTGCAATAGACAAATTTCATACATATTCATTCGTTACCTCCTCACACTAACCAGCATAAACGATTGCATCAGGCGATAAAGTAAATATCTTACATTGCCTGAAGCTTCTACCGGCTATTTACGCTTCTGGTGTTTCCTCTAGGTACTTTCTAATTGTCATGGCGGCGGTTGCACCTTCGCCTGTTGCGCTCGCAATCTGCATTGTTGCACCACTACGTACATCTCCAGCAGCAAACACACCAGGGACTGATGTCTGAAGCAATCCGTCGGTCACAACCATACCAATCTCATCGAGTGTAACACCACTTTCCTGAAGAAAAGCTGTATTTGGCTTAAGTCCGATAAATACGAACACACCATCTGTATCAAACTGGACTTGCTTGCCGGTTGTTGTGTCCGTTCCGAGCACGTGCGTGACCTTACCATCCTGGCCCACGATCTCATCAGTAGTTGTATTGAAATGCACCGTAATCTTATCGGCGAACTTGGTCAGTTCGTGCTGCAAAACCTCAGATGCGCGCATAGTATCACCACGAACAAGCACATCAATCTTATCGGCAAAGCGTGTCAAAAAGATTGCTTCCTGAATTGCAGAGTTACCACCACCGACCACAACAAGTCGCTTTTCGCGGTAAAACGCACCATCACATGTTGCGCAGTAGTGCACACCTCGGGCGTAATATTCTTGCTCACCCGGAATGCCAAGCTTCTTGTAATCACTACCGGTTGCGATAAGCACTGCCTTCGCCAGAATATCACCATCTGTGGTTACGAGCCGCTTATATTCACCCTCATCAGTAACGCTCATTACCTCACCAAGACGAATATCCGCGCCAAATCGTTCTGCTTGCTTGCGAAGGCCTTCAGCCAAATCAAGCCCAGCAATACCCTCAGGAAAGCCAGGATAATTATCAACCCAATCAGTGATTGCCGCGAGGCCACCAATCACACCTTTTTCAAACAAAATTGTATCGACGTCCTCACGCGTAGTATAGATTGCAGCAGTTAGTGCAGCCGGTCCAGCGCCAATAATAACGAGGTCGTGTGTTTCTACTTGTGATTCAGCCATAATTTCAGTCGTCCCTTTAGGTAATTATTCAGATATTTCTTTACGCAACTGCTGGTGCAAGCTTCGCGAGATTATAACCCACAATAACTTCCTGTGAGTCATCAGCCTTGGTAATGAGTGTAATTGGAGTTGATAGCTGACCACTAATCTCAAAAGCCTCTTGCTGCCGTTCGGGGTTCTGGTCCAGATTTACCTCTTCGTATGAGATACCCTTAGAGCCCAACCAGCGCTTTACCATAACGCAGTATGCACAGGTGTTTGTAGTGAAGATAGTAATATTTTTGACCATAATAACCCCTTATTAGTCTGTATTTTTAGCGTTCAATTTACTGTAGGACCATTATATATAGCGTGCTTATGCTTGCGCAATACCCTATATGTTGTGTTTTTGTGCATTTACGAGACCGCTACGAGCTCGATGTCGAAAACAAGTGCAGCATTCGCAGGGATGCCAGATCCTGGGGGAGGTGTCGCCCCATAAGCTTGTTCTGCAGGAATAATAAGACGGCGAGTTCCACCGACTTTCATACCGGGGACTCCGTCTGTCCAACCTTTAATGACCTGATTAAGCCCGAATGGAATTGCACGTCCAAAATCATGCGAGCTCTGGAAGATAACACCAGTTGCGGCAACTGCCCCAGTGTAATGTGCAGTCACGGTCGCGCCCGGTTGCACAACCTCACCGTTGCCCTCTTTGGTGTCTATAATCTGCAGCTCGGTAACTTCAGCTACTGGCGAGAAATCATTAAGATTAGTTCCTTGTAACATATCTAGGTCTCCTATTTATTAGTAACCGCGGTTAGTTCGATATCAAATACGAGTGCTGCATTCGCAGGGATGCCAGAACCCTCTGGCGGATTTGCGCCGTATGCAAGATCAGCAGGTATGACAAGACGACGGATACCGCCAACTTTCATCCCAGGAACGCCCTCAGTCCACCCCTTAATAACACCATCAAGACTAAATGGAATTGGCTGGCCACCGTCTTTAGAACTCTGGAAGATGATACCAGTTGCGGCAACTGCCCCAGTATAATGTGCGGTCACCTGAGCGCCAGCCTTCACTTCCTCGCCATCACCTTGCTTTAAATCAGTACTCTGAAGCGTCGTTACGTTTTCAACCGGAGTAAAATTCTCGAGCTTCTTGCCTGCAAGGGAGTTAGCATTTGTTCCATCGCCTGGATTATCTGTCGCATTAAGGCTCGAGTCAGTCAGCGATGACGAACTATCTTTGTTCTTATTGTCGTTAATAATCGTAATAATTACGAGTGCAGTTGTAGCGATTGTAGTCGCCAAAAAAATGAGCGCAATAGTCAGCGCGAACGCACGTTGGTGCGGCTTTACAGTAGATGCCATTATGTTTTCCCTCTCACTTTGTGACCAATCTAGTATACCCTAGCACGTAGTCTCAGCGCTAGCCAATTTGAACTGGCTCGCTGGGAAAACCAGTCTCGATCGATTGCAGCAGCATAGTCTTTAATCTCTCGGAGAGAAAAGGTAATTTGGGTAAATCAGCTATTGCAACCCATCTTGGATCATACAGATTCTGGCCGAGTTTATTGATCATTGCTTCTTCGCTATCAGGTGCAAGCTGTGGTTCACCGGATATATATTCGCAAAGATACACGAACTGATCACCAAAAGGGTCTCCTGCCTTCTCGGTAAAGACAAGACGTGCAGACCCAATGACAACCGATGTTTCCTCGGCAAGTTCGCGGCGAAGCGCATCTTCATACACTTCACCGGATTCAATGCCACCACCGGGCAGGGTTTCATATTCTTTGCCAAACTTATTGCGGTGCATGACAAGCAAATGCCCGTCACGCATTACAATCGCGCGGACCGCTCGCCTGGTCACGCCTTCGCTTTCCTGCGGGTAAGTAGCTTTGCTACGACTGGGTAAAGTACCGCGTACAGAAGACCTACACCAGCAGCAGCTGCCGGAGCTACTTTTGAGATACCGAAGATAACTACAATGGTTGAAACAAGCCAAATGAGTGCAGCTTTTCTCGATACACGCGCACGCAGATATTCACCACCGAGGTAATAGTATGGGAAGACCGTCACAACCAGGAAAGTGCTTGATAGGAGTCCACCAATAAGCACAACCGCGAGCCCTTGCCAGAATGGACTACTCAGCGCCAACGGAATCAAGGATACAACGGCTGTCAGGCTTGTCGCAATCAGAGGCCTAAATCGCTCCTCTAGCGCAGCAGTCGCAGCATCAATTGCACCCATGCCTGCTCTGCGTGATTGATTAGCGTAGTCAACAAGTAGAATCGTGTTCTTAATACTGAGACCAATCAGCGCGAAGAAGCCCATCGCACAGAAGAAGCTAAATGCGTTGTCAGTTACGTACAGCCCGGCAACGATCCCAAACAAGCTGAACGGAATCGCCATAAAGATGAGTAGCGGCTGCAAGAGAGATCGGAACTCAAGCACAAGTAGCAGGAAGATAACCAGTAGTACGATCGGGAATGCGAGCAGCAGACCCTGGAATGACTCCTGATTTTCCGCCTCTTGGCCAAGGTCAAATTTCAGCGCATCCTTATCAAGTCCATAGCTCGCAACCTTATCCTGACCAAATTCCTTCTTAATTGCGTCTTGTGCAAGCGTCACAAGCGTTGTCGTATCGTCGGCATTGAAACCGCTACCAACTTGTATAACCTGTTTTGCCTTTGATCGCACAACTGTACTTTCAGTAGACACAGTCACATTCGTGAATTCAGCCTTCGTACCGCTTGGCCTCGTGAGATCAGTTGATTTCATGTATGCGGCAATATCATTTGCGAGCTTATAGCCGGCCTCTCTATTTTCGGTCTGAATCTGAACATTAAATGCTGACGCTGGTGGCCCCACATCAACCTGAGCGACCTGAACCCCTACAGTTGGCAATCCCTTATTTAGTTCACCTTGAAGCTGATCAGCCAATTGCTTTGAAGTTGGACCACGCTCAGTGTATGGGGTTAGATCGATATACAGAATCGCATTTTGAGCACTGGCCGCCCCATAGTATGATGCAATATCAAAATCACCTGCCAACGTTTCGCCAGCAATTTTATCAGCATCGAATGCCAATTTCTGCGAGCCTTCGATAGTTGTACCGACTGGCATCGTCAAATTAACGGAAATAGCGTTTGTATCCTTGCTTGGTGGGAACAAGTTAAATGTAACCTGACCAAACAATGCACCTGCTGCACCAATAAACAGGACACCAATCATTACAGCAGATAGACCTACGATCCAGAGCCGCTTCATGGAGTGCCTTGCCCAGTGCATTGGCCATGTCAAGGCATGTGCAATTTTAGCTTCAATGCCCGCCGCAACCTCTTTAACCCCGTCATCTCCCATCTGCTTTTTACCGAGCAGTAGGAATTTTGCAAACAGCGGGATGAATATAAGCGCAACCAAAAGGCTAATCGCTAGCGCAGAAATGATTGTAATTGGAATCGCCCTAATGAACGTTCCAAGCACACCACTGACGAATGCAAGCGGCAAGAAGCTGAGCGCAGCCGTACTGGTGGCCGCAATCATCGCGCGGCTGATCTTACGGACCGCCTGCTTCACGGCCTCTTTCGGAGATTTAGTCTTGCGCCGCGCAGCATCGATTGCCTCGACCATAATGATCGTGTCATCAACAATCAACGAGAGTCCAAGGATCAGCGCAAAGAGCGTAATAACATTTAGCGTGTAGCCGAGCAGGAACAGCAGACCAAGTGTTGCCGCGATGACGGTAATCATTGAGATAACCGTAATGAGCGACGCACGGACCGCAATCACGATTGATCCAACAATCAATACTGCGAGTAGTCCCTCGAGTAGAACCTTCTGAAGCTCACTAATACTTTCTTCAATGGCGGGTGCAAAACTTGCACTTATTTCCGTGTGATAACCCTTAAATGAATCCTGGGATTCCATCTGTGCAAAAACCGTTTCAAGCTGCTTATCCAGTTTGATAACATCAACGTCATCAATCGCCGTTACGCCAATTACAACCGAGTTGTAGAAGTTTGTTTTACCATCTTCACGGAGACCAAACTGATCAAAACTTCGTTGAATCTGCTGAACTTGTCCGGTTGCAGGATCCTGGGCATTATCGTATGGAGTCTGCACGAAGAACTCTTGAACAAGTGCAGGCTTGTGGTCATTCAGGTATTTGACCGCCTCATCAGCCTTGGCAACGAGCGCTTTAGTGTCACTTCCGCTTGGGGTCTGATAAAACGCAACTGCTGCATCAATTTTTTCAAGCGAGCCACCGGTAGCACCAAAATACGGCACACTGTATTTTAAGCTCACATCGCCTGGTACAAGACCACTTCGTTTCACGGCATCCTCGAGCTTCTTGGTCGCTTCTTGGCCGTTAACCCTTTCCTCATACTGCACTGTTATTGATGCGAAGTTACTATTACTCTGACTTTGAACCGTGCTGACGCCTTCTTGCTTCATAGCAATTTCTGAAATTGGCTTTGCGACCTCGGCATCAATCTTTGACGCATCACTTCCAACATATGTTGCCGTAACAACTGCAATTGGGATATTGATCGAAGGGAAGCCTTCTCTTCGAAGGAATGTCGTATAACTTGCCGCACCAAATACTAAAATAGCAAACCATATAAACAGCACTGTCTTTGGACGCCCAAATAGCACCATAGCAACTCGTGGCAAAAATTTATCAGTCGGCTCTGCCGCCTTCTTTTTAGCTTTTTTCTGCACCATCGATACCCCTCCGATAACGGTTTCTTTACATAAAGATTAACATGTTAAGTAATCTGTAGCCAACTAGATTCGTGTAGCGCCAAACTTGTCTGCCGTTACCTGGGCAACTTCTTCAAGCACCCGGTTAACTTCTTCGCTTGTCATGGTTTTAACGTAAGAGCTCAGTGTAATTCGGAAGGATAGCTGTTTATGATCTGCCTCGTCTTCTTTCTGAAAGATAGACAGTGGACGCAATGATACAAATGTATCAGGCAGCGCAAATAGCACATCCTTGATCACCTGCTCTACGCTCTGATATGAAACGTTACTCGCAACTTTTAACGTAATATCTTGTTCAGTCTTAGGGTACTTAGATAGTGGCGTATACGTATCTGCTATGCTCAAAACAGCCGTGAGCGGCGTTAAAAAGAGTTCAAATCCTGCACAGTAATCTGGAAGTTTAAGCTGTTTCGAAACAGATGACCTAAATTCACCCACAACACCCAGGAGTTTTTCGCCGGCATACACAACCGCAGATCGTTTTGGCTCATACGGAGCCAACATCTGCTGGAACATGACGTGGTTAAAAGTATCGGCTGTATCTAGTGGCACATAGCGAAGTTGCTGTGATTCTGCACCGATGAGCTGTTCTAGGTAATATTTTGCCTGATAATACGCACCGCCTTCTTTGTTCGTACGCTTTGCAAGCACCAGTGACAGACGTTCAAATTCTTTTGGCAGATTGTCTTCGTCGATTTCTGTTTTACTATGCGTCTTGCCGAGCTCAAATAACGCAAACTCATCGTGGCCTGACTTAATGTTGGGGTGCACTTTTTCAAGTAAGCTTGGCGTCAGACTAAACCGGTAATACTGCAGATCAGGACTAATCGCATTATTAATGCTAAAGGCGTGTTCAGAATTTTGGCCGACCTTCTTCATAAGATCACCGTGCACAAAGCCATAGGTCAATACTTCATTTGCACCATCAGCAGCGAGCTTGCCGCGGATTAGGCGCTTTACTGCCAGTAGCTCATTAATAGCACCTGGACTCATATCACGACGCGGAACCGTAAGCCGCAGTCGGTCATAGCCATATAGCCTACCGATCTCTTCAACGATATCTTCAGATATCTCGATATCCGTGCGCCAGTACGGTGGTGTCACATCAAGTAGATCGCCGTCCTGCGCTACTTTGAATTCAACATTCGTTAGAAAACCAGTGATTTCTTGTGGTGATAAATTACTGCCGAGTCTCTCGTTAATGAACTGCGGCGTAACCTGTACTGAAGACCATGGCTCAACCGATTCGGACTTCTGGTCAAACACCTGGCTCGCTACATGAGCGCCAGCAAGGCTCTGTACCATCGCGACAAGCTCTTCAAGCACAACATCATTCTGTAGTGGACTCTGGCCCTTGTTGAACCTGGTGACTGCGTCGGTAAACAATCCATACTTCATGCTGGTGCGGCGGATGGAATACATATCAAAGTTCGCACACTCAAGGACGATGCTCTTAGTCGTTTCATCGACTTCTGTATCTGCCCCGCCCATACAGCCTGCAATACCAACCGGCACATCATTACTTGTGATGAGAATTGTGCTGTCATCCTGTAGCTCAACCACTTTTCCGTTCAAAAGATTAATCTTATCACCCGCACGCGACATCCGTGTCTCGAGGCTTAAGGGGCCATATTTTGCGAGCTTGTCAGCATCATAGGCGTGCGTTGGCTGGCCGGTAACGTACATAATGTAATTAGTAATATCGACGATATTGTTGATCGGACGTAGCCCAACACGACTCAGCAGCGTCTGCAGCATGAACGGGCTTGGACCCACCTGGACATCAGCCATAGCAACCGCAGTGAACCTCGGCACGACATCAGAAACAGCATTATTAACTTTGAGCTCCAGCTTCGTCTTGCCAGGCTTAATTCGATCAAGCGGCTGCTTATACCAATCAGGGGAAGTAAACGCTTTGTGCTGAATACCAGCAATTTCGCGTGCCACACCAATAAGGCCGAAGCAATCAGGCCTGTGTGTAAACATCTTGTTTTCAATATCGATCACGTGATCATTCAGACCATAGACTTCAGCAAAATCACTTCCCGGGTCAGCTGGAATATCAAGCTCAACAATGCCGCTGTGATCATCGCTAATCGCCAGTTCGCTTGCACTTGCGAGCATTCCGTTACTCATTACGCCGCGAAGTTCGCGGGCGCCAAGTACAAATGGATCCTTTTCAAACGTAGATGGAACGGTAGCACCAGGTGGCAGCCATGCAACCGTCAAGCCAACACGCACATTTGGTGCACCACACACAACCTGGACCAGGCCGCGTTCATCACGTTCTACGCCCTCTGCCTGGCCACCATCATCAATCTTACAGACATTCAGCTTGTCAGCGTTCGGATGTTTTTCGCATTCAATAACCTGAGAAATAATAATACCCTGGTATTTTTTGCCCAAGTCAATGACTTCTTCAACCGCGCCCAGCTGCGCCCCAATCTTAGTCACTAACTCATCAACAGATACCTCAACATCCGTAAACTGTCGCACCCAATTTAAACTAACTTTCATTTTCCGGTCTCCAAAATAATATCCCTTAACAAGTCGAATTCTACATACGGCAAATTTTGTCCCTCAGAACCAAAATGTCCTTCGTTCCGGATAATTTGTGTACCACCTAGGTGATCAAACATAATGCGACCCTGCTTGTCATCACAGCCCCATGGATCATCAACTGAGTTTATAAACACAAAATCCTCTGAGTTTTCCTTAATCCTCTTCCAGTCATAAGACGCCTGCAGGACAGGATCTTTAGACTCGCCGGGTAATCTCATGGAATAGCCAGCAACGAGGATACTCAACCTCACTTTACTATTAATCGCTTGAAGCACACTCAATATAAGTGGCGATCCAGCGGAATGCCCAACCAAAATAGTATCCTCATCAAACTCATGACTTGCTATAACTTTGGGTAAAAATGTGTCGATATCTTCGTGGTTAATGTCTGGATAATATGGAGTCTCGACCGCACATCCTACATTCAGTAGCTCATCCTTAAGCCATGAATACCAGTAGTACTTATTTTCAGGCGAACAGTCTGTTCCATGAAAAATTATTACTTTCATTTTATCAACTCCTCAAGTTTCGGTTTTACTGCCTCGTAAATCAATCGATGTCCCTCATCATTTGGATGCAACCCATCAGAATGAAGCTTTATACCCTCGTCCTGCTTGGCTTTCATCGAGTCATATATTGGCACAAAAGAAACTTTCTTACGGCCAGCTACTTGCTTTAGAATATCTTCAAATAAATCTATTCGATTGTTCTTCCACTGCTTGCCGGATGAACTGTGTACCCATGGATCTGTTTGCCTTTGATCAACAGGAGCAAGTCCTACCAAGAGTACTTTTGAAGTATGTTCCAATGCAGTATCAACTAATTCCTCAACCCGCGATTCAAACTCGTACTCTTCAACCATTACACGATTATCTCGCAAAATTGAATCATTGCACCCAATCGCAACAACAATTGCTTTATCTCCCTCGGATAACTCGCGAGCCTCAATTTCATTGTCCATGCGGTCGATGACACCCTGAGTTGTATCGCCTGATACGCCCAGATTAAATACTTCTATCCAAGGCCCGTTGGAATGCAAGCCCTCGAGTGTTTTTACATGATAGTCCTTGATTAAACGTTGAGCCCATCCGCCACCTAGATCGAAAAATCCTTGCGTAATACTGTCACCAAAGATAAAGACCCTCACAGTTCGTCCTCTTCAATCAGCTGATATATATCAAAAGCTACCTCTTCATATGGATGAGCTTCTTTAAGTGCAGCAATGATAGTCCTGGCGTCATCTCGATCACAGGTCACTTCAACACGATGTTCCATGACAGCGTTGATTTCACATTTTTCGCCAATATGCGGATTTGCTTTATCAGAAGGTTTAAACCTGCCGACTCCAGCAGCGCTAAAACTACAGAATGTGTATTCGCCCAATACTCCCGCACCTGCATTGCCAAGCGCTTCACGCACATCATCAGCATTTTCATTCGGCACAAAAGTCACAATCTTCACCCTGCTCATTTTGCGTCCTCATCCAACAAAGACATCACCTGATAACCAAATTGATTAACCTCTTCCTCTTCAAAAAAGTTTAAATCTTTGGTTCTAAGAACGTATCCAACTTTTTTCTTTATGAAGCGGCCTGTTGGTTGCTTAGTATCTTCGTCAACTTCATCAAGAATCAAGATATCACCTTTATGGCACTCAAAATCAGCAACCCGCAAATCGAAGGTCTTACTACCATCTACTACCGCCTGAAAGAGTTCAGGGAATGCCTTTTTACGTATTTCGCTCATTTGAATTGCCTTAGGAAATCTAGTTTTGCGGATTCAAAGTGACGAATATCTTCGATGCCGTATTTAATCATCGCCATGCGCATGAAACCGACACCCCATGCGAATCCGGTATATACGTTCGGATCAATACCAGCCTCTTTCAGCACATTCGGATGAATCATGCCGCACCCGAGTAGCTCTATCCAGCCTTCGCCGCAAACAGAACAGCCAACTTTGTCGCAAAATGGACAACTGATCGCAAACTCAAATGATGGTTCAGTAAATGGGAAATAAAACGGCTGTGTTTTAATCTCGACATCACGCTTGTAATAGGCCTTCATGAATTCCTTAAGAGTTGCGATGAGGTTGCCAACAGTCACACCTTTGCCGACGTAGACACCTTCCAGTTGATAAAAGGTGTGCTCATGGCGTGCATCGAGGTCCTCGTTTCGAAAAGTACGGCCCGGGACCACGACCGCGATCGGCTTGCCTTGCTCTAGCTGATCTTTGCCCGATTTGAGCACACGATTCTGCATGACGCTGGTATGTGCTGGTGCAATATAGCCATCCTCTGTGATGAACGTGTCATATTCGTCACGCGCCGGGTGGTCCTTCGGGAAGTTCAAGCTATCGAACATATAATATTCATTATCAATCTGGCGCGACTCTACTGCCTCGAATCCCATGCGGTAAAAGATATCTAGAATCTCATCGAGTTCTGTCATTAATGGATGACGACCACCAAGCTCGGTGCTAAAGAGTTTTGGCAGCTGATCAAGACGAGTATTAATATCAAATGGGGCAGTCACATCAATTGATTCGACCACTTCACTTGCCTCGTTGGCCGCTTTTGCCATTTCGGTTAGTTCATTCTTGAGCTGGTTAATCTGCTGACCGAAGCTTGAGCGCTCGCTTGGGTCGAGCAGCGGAATGTCCGCATAAAGCGCCTTTAGTTCAGGGGCTTTTAAAATGTCACTTTTTTGCTGCAATTCGTTAAAACGCTCTTTCAAAAGCGCAGCAACCTCTGCAATCTTGGGATTTTCGTAGTTCATATTACATACCAGTATACCAGAGGTCACCATCTGTCAGCATATTGACTTTTTATATATTTTGTTCTATAATGGTTAAGTTTTCGGTTGAGAGTATTTTCTCCCGAAACGAACTTTGAGAGTAGTAGGATGGATTGGCCTTATTGTGCACTTATTACAAGCGCCCGGCAAGGCCAATCTATAAAACGACAGCTAGGGACGGAAATGGAAACTCAGAAGAAGAGTTGGAAGCAGAGGGTCAAGGAGTACGACGGTCTACCCGTTGACTGGCACAGCAACATGGCCCATTTCCTGCTGGGAGTCTTGATGGGAATAGCCCTCTCGATCCTGGCAGCGATCATCATCCACTCGCTCAACCACAGGAACCCCTCCGACAACACCAACCGGATCGAGTTCTGCAGCGACGAGATGGGCAGCAAGTGCTAGTTGTGGTGAGCGACGGGGCTCTACTTATCGACGTGAGTCGACAAGCACCCCCAAGCTCCGCCTTCTTTATCCACCAGTCTACTTGTCTTTACTACTCTCAATCTCACCAAAGTACTTGAAGGATCAAGTGTTCTGGCGAGACTACCATCTGTTACACTGTATTCATGGCTAATTTTTCTTTCGATACAGTATCAGAATATGACAAGGCAGAGATGAATAACGTCTTTGACCAAACGCAGCGCGAAATCGAAAACCGCTACGATTTTAAAGGCACTCCCGCTGAGATTGAATGGCTGAATAGTGACAAAACCGGAATAAAAGTTACTGGTAACGGTCAGTGGCAAATTGATGCAATCCTGGATATTTTCCGCAAGAAACTTGCGACACGAGGCCAGAGCCAGAAGGTGCTCGATACGAGCAAACCTGTCGTGGAGAGCAATCTTAAGGCAACTCAGGAAGTACCGTTTAAGCAAGGTCTCGATCAGGAAAAGGCAAAGAAAATCACCGCACTAATCCGTGACAACCATCCAAAGATCAAGTCTCAAATTCAGGGCGATGCAGTTCGCGTTACTGGGGCGAGCAAAGACGATCTTCAGGCCGTCATGCAGCTTATCAAAACTCAGGATTTTGACTTCCCGATAAACTTCAATAACTTCCGCTAAAAACTACTTTTAAACCTAGCGATTTAAGTTTGTTGGGTCAATGGCGCCTAGCGCATCGTCAAGGAGGTAACCAATTGCGTCACTATTCTTGACGACAAGCGCTGTCAGTAACGCAGCGCCTAGCAGCAACTGCGATCGTTTTTAGTATGCCTCTTTCCCCGTAGCCGGAGCTATCTCTAATGTATTATTCATAGGCCAACCATACTCCCTGGGCAACAGTAGTGTCAAGCACTAGTGTCTTGCTATAATACAAATCATGAATGAACAGCCTGACTTACTTGAGGGTGCGAAAGCTGTTCTTGATATGAATTTTAAAGGTGTGTACACTGCACCGTCTGACAGCGTCTACCCGCACCAGTGGCTCTGGGATAGCTGTTTTATTGCGATTGGGCTCCGCCACTATGACATTGAGCGGGCCAAACAAGAAATACTGAGCCTACTCGAGGGTCAGTGGCACAATGGCATGCTCCCAAACATGATATTCACCGAAACTGGCACTGGCAGACGTCATGCAGGCATCTGGAATAGCGCCGTAAATCCAAACTCGCCAGATGACCGCGCAACCTCAGGGATTACGCAGCCACCAATGCTCGCGGAAGCAATTGTACTAGTCGGAGAAAAGCTTAAAAAGTCAGAACGGAGAGCCTGGTACAGGCAAACGTATCCCGCACTCCTGAAATACCACGAGTGGCTCTATCAAGAACGAGATCCGCATAAAGAAGGGCTCGTACTGCAGATTCATCCGTGGGAGACCGGACTGGATAACACCCCGCCATGGATGCAGGAAATGCACGAGCATCAGCTTGCGTATTGGATTCGTGCGGTTAAAATGTTGCGGCTTGGCGGGATTATCAATGTATTCAGAAATGATACTAAACGAATACCGGCATCGCAGCGTATAGATATTATCGACGCATTCGGCCTCTTCAGCACGCAGCGGCGACTAAGGCGTAAAGGCTACGATATAAATCGGATTCTGCGCCACTCGCTCTTTGCGATAGAAGATCTGACATTTAACTGCATTTTTATCCGTGCCAACCAACACTTACAAGACATTGCTGCATTCATTAAGGAAGATCTGCCATCAGAATTAGTAGCTGATATGCAGCGAACCGAAAACGCACTCGAGCAGCTATGGGACGAATATTCAGGTCAGTTCTATTCAAGGAACTTTGTCACCCACACATTCCTCAAGCAGTCGACGATCGCGACGCTCATGCCACTATACGCAGGTGTTATCCCTAAGAAAAAGGCCAAGCAATTAGTAGGGCTGCTTGAAAATCAATTTTCATTTGGTACGGCATATCCAGTGCCTTCAGTTCCGGTAAGTTCGCCGTTATTTGACGAGGACGGCTATTGGCAAGGACCAACGTGGATCAATACTAACTGGCTGATTATTGATGGCCTGCGGCGGATGGGTTACGAAGATCATGCAGAAGCCCTCAAACAATCGACGCTCGAAATGGTGCAGCGCGGAGGCTTCCATGAATACTTCAAACCTAATTCCGGCGAACCTGCTGGCGCGGACAATTTCTCTTGGACCGCTGCGCTTACAATTGATTTACTAAAACGCTAATCTTCGCCGTCAGTTGGCTTATCAATAAGCAGCGGCTCGACCGAAGGGTCGGTTTTAGCAATCTTCATCACATCTTTATCAATTTTCTTGAGCTCTTTGTGGGCATTATTGTAATGATTCACTGTGGTCCCAAGACTACTGCCGAGCTTATTCATATAGGTGTCATACGCAGCAATATGACGGCCTAGCTCACCAACGCGCTGCTGAATGTCCTTGGCCTGCTCTTCAATTTGAAGACTACGGAGTCCTTGTAGTACTGTCTGCAGATACGCCATAAACGTCGTTGGGCTGACGATAATCACGTTCTTATCACGGAACGCGTACTCAATGAGATCACGGGCACTCGTATTAGTGATACCGACCTTATTTGTGAGCAGATCATTATAGATAGCCTCGGATGGGATGAACATGAAGGCAAAGTCCATCGTTCCTTCTTTGGGCCTGATATATTTTGCGGTTTCATCAATGCGGAGCTTAAGGTCCGCCTTGAATGCCTTGGCGTACGCTTCACGTTGAATCTTGTCCTTCTCCTCAACAAGTCGATTATAGTTCTCAAGGCTAAACTTACTGTCGATGGGCAGAATTTTGCCCTTTTCTAGATGAATAATCGCATCAACGATTTCCCCGTCCTTGAATCGATGCTGCAATTTGAAGCGCTCTGGTGGCAGTACATTTTCAAGCACCTGCGTTAGATAGTATTCGCCGAGCACGCCACGCTGTTTTGGATTCTGCAGCACATTCTGTAGAACCTTTAATTCGCCAGCAATATTTCCAACCTGCTGGTTTGTTTTTTCAAGCTCCGTAAGCTTTGCGGTAACGTCCTTAATGATCTTGGCACTTTCTGTGAACTGCGCCATAACCTGACGATTGCTTTGACTGAGTTTTTCGTCGAGCTGTCTCTGTAGCCCATCCTTAAGAGCGGTCATATTATTCGTGAGATTGGTCAGATCCTGCTTTAGCATAAGTGCACCCGTATCATCAGGTTTTACGGCTGGTTTACGTACCAGCAAAAATACAACCAAGGCAATATTGAGCAGGACTGCTCCGATAAGAATAATTTCCATACTGCTTATAGTATAGCAGTTAAAGCACAGCTTCTTTGGCTAACATCCAGGAGGTGGTGGATAAATCATTGGGCAAACTTTTGGTGGTTCACTGGGCTGCAGTTCAGCTTCATGGTCATCATGTAGTTCATCGGCATGCTCATGACTATGGCCATCGCCTTCAACCTGGTGGGTGTTGCCATGATTATGCCCGGCATCTATGTATCTGTGCGATAGGTTAATCGACAGCCCAACCACGACCACGCCCAAGATCAGTAAAATTGGTTGCCAATCTAGAATGTGCTTCTTTGATGCACTTTCATGTATTTCTGGAATTACGTCGCTTAGCGCAATATAGAGCAAGAAACCGGCGCTAAGGCCAAGCAGCAGTCCTATTGGTAGCCTATTCGCGCTACCGAGTGCAAAGGTAATAATTGCCGCGGCCGTCGTGGCTAATGCACTAAAAACATTGACCCATAGCACCTTCCTTCTCGGCATACCTTTTTTAAGGAGTAGCCCAAAATCACCAATCTCTTGCGGTATTTCATGTGCCGCCACCGCAATAGTCGTCACGATACCCGTCGGAACGCTCACCAAAAATGCCGCGGCGATCGCCACACCATCTAATGCATTATGAATGGTATCACCTACGATAATGAGCGACTTTGATGGATCACTATTTTCGTGTTGATGGTGATGATGAAACCAGTGAAGAAGTCTCTCTGCTAGAAAGAATACAAGAATTCCACTGAGCGCTGCGATCATAACCGTGTTAACGGAAGATTCTTCTAGACCTTCTTTTAGCAGGTCAAGAAATACCGCCGCTAGCAGTGCGCCGGCAGCAAAAGGGGTTGCGTATTTCGCCAGCTTGTCAGCACTTTTTTTGCTACGTAGAAAAACAACCGCACCAACCAAGGAGAACAAACCGCCGAGCAGTGAAAAGATAATTACATGTGTGTATGTTGCCATTTCAAAAGAAATATACGCCGAATAATTAAAAGGTGCAATTCTATTGCAAAACAATGTATTTCTGCAACCCCTGAAGACCTTCGAGGTAGTCACACTTGAACTCATCTGGATTTTTTCCTGCGTATCGCAAGGGAGCTGTACTGAGGTACAGTGACTGCGAACCGCAAAGGAGAAAATCCGGAGGAGTCAAGAAGCTTTGGCGGGTCGCGGGCGCCGCCCGCCAGCAGGACAAAGCTGGTGTGAATAGCTCGAAAAAAAAAGACCCCAGACTACTGTCCAGGGTCGGTGGAAGCCTCACACTTCCAACTACTATTGTAGTAGCCTAGAACGTTGATTTCAACCCCTAAGCATGAGCTTTTTGTGGTTTTGTGGCCGCGTTTTTTGCCTTTACGGAGGCGTAAGCCGAAGCGCCAATCAGACCAATTCCAACCAGCCCTGTCACTGCCTCTGGAACCGGAAGGATAAGACTTCCAAGCATAGCAAATGCAAGCACACCAATCGCGTAGTGTGCGCCGTGCTCAAGATACTTATACGCGTCAAGCACCCCGTGGCGCACCATAAATACCGTCAGGGATCGCACCCAAATCGCACCGATACCGAGTCCAACCGCAATAAGAACAACCTCCTTCGTGATCGCGAAAGCACCTAGTACACCGTCGAATGAAAAGCTCGCATCAAGGATTTCCAAGTATATAAACATCGTAAAAGCTGCCCAGCCGGTTAACTGAACTGCCTTGCCTGGCTTACCGCCATCAGGCGTGTGCCGCCCAAGGAATGCTGTCAGGCCGTGGATTGCCGAATACACGAGTATTCCCGCAAGGCCTGCCTTAATAGTTTCTTCAGGGTGGTGATTAGCCGGGAGCATAGATACGAGCAGTACGAGTGCTACCGCTAGAACAGGCGGCACCCACCATACGCCAACTTTTTTAAGTGGCTTTTCGATTGATTGCACCCAGTGAATCTCTTTCTTGTGGTCAAAGAAGAAATGTAGCACCAGCATCAATAGGAACGCGCCACCAAATGCGCTAATCGTCGGGTGGGCAATCTCGAGCTTCTCTGCATAAACTGCTGGATTATTCAGCGCCAGATCAACAACCTCTCCCCATCCGATTCCTGCAGTAAAGACAACAATCGCAATTGGGAAAAATACCCTCATGCCAAAGATTGCGATAAAAATACCAACTGTCAAAAATAATGTCTGCCAAAACTTGGACATATGCACCAGTTTCTTGGCGTTTACGACAGCGTTATCAAAACTGAACGTAATTTCAATGGCAATAAGAACGATTAATATCCAGAGCGCTCCTATGCCCAGATAGTAGAGAGAAACAACAATACCGAGTATTGAAAGTGTGGTTGATATCCAGAAAGTGCGGAAAAACCAAAGTAAATTACGAATCATACGCTCATTATAGTATCACGCTTTACAGCAATACCTGCCTTAGGAATCTTCCAATTCGTGAATTCTATCATGATCAAGCCCATAGTGGTGTGCAATTTCGTGCCACAGTGTATGCAGCACCTGTTTCTGAGCCGCTTCTATAGAATCAGCAGAGTGAAGAATTGGATTCTTAAAGATAGTGATCTTGTCTGGCAATACCAGGTTGTAACCATCCCCTCGCCTCGTGAGTGGTATGCCCTGATACAAACCATACAAGGATTCATATGGGCGCAGCTTCATCTCCATACGCTGCTGGGGGGTCGGATCATGATCCCAAACGATTGCCACATTTTTGGCATGATCTAGAAATCGGTCAGGCAATGAGTCAATTGCATCCGCAATCATCCGCTCAAACACTTCGTCAGAAACTTGAATCATTGCTAGAACCATCGCTTACGGTGGAATGTGTAGATAACCAGACTCATCAGTGCCGCAATAATAACCAGTACAAACAAGAATGCATGTGGATTCTCCGCAAAAGGCACCGCAACGTTCATACCCCAAAGTCCACCAACCACGGTTGGAATCGAGAAAAAGATTGCAATAGACGTCAAACGCTTAAAGGTATGGTTTAGGTTAGTTGTAGCGATTGTATCGTAAGCCTGCCTAATGTTAGCAAGCGCCCGTGAACGTGATTTGGCAAGCTCATTAAGTTCTGCCGCACCAAGCCTCAGGTCCTCTACAAAGTCCTTATCATCCTCATACAGACGAATATAACGACCACTTAACAGAACATTCAAAACTGCAGCCTGGGGCTGCAAGGCAGTCATGAACTCATTCAGGTCTTCTTCGATCTCAATAATGCTGACGAAATCACGGTTCGTAAGCTCTGACTGGCGCATTTGCGCACGAATCTGCAACGTTTTCTTGGACACCTTATTCAGCTGGATACGATACGAACGATTTACTTCGTCCAAAATCTGCATTAACGTCTTTGTCTTTTGAGTCGTCACAACCTCAACCGCCCCGGACCACAAACGGTTTAATAGCCCCGAATCACGGCGCTTGACCGTAATAATCTGACTCCCTGTATACACAATCAGCAAGGGCTCTGTGGCCACTTCTGTACCCTCTGGAAAACAATACCGTGTATAGATATAGACATTGCCCTCGTCAGTTTCAATACGGGGTGCCTCATAAATATCAACCGCATCGTTCAATAAATCAATATCGAGCGAATAATCTTTAGCAAGCTGTTCAAGTTCTGATTGACTAGGTGCAACCAATGACACCCACGAACCCGCCTTAGCCTTGTCAATAATCTCTAATTGGCGGCTCCTGGCCGTACTATGATAAACCGTAAGCATATGTGCTTATTGTACAGTAACAAGAGGTGTTTGGCTGCTATTTGTTGGCGCGCTTGCGCTTGTTCGGGTCGAGCTCGCGCTTACGAAGGCGAAGATTCTGAGGGGTTACTTCAAGAAGCTCATCGTTTTCAAGGAAGTCCAAGCACTGTTCAAGACTGAAGATTGTTGGAGGTGTCAGCTGAACCACACCGTCACTTCCTGAGGCACGCATGTTCGTGAGGTGCTTTGCCTTACAAACGTTGATTTCTAGGTCTTCTTGCCGGCTGTTAAGACCAATTACCTGGCCTGCGTAGACTTTTTCACCCGGACCAACATATAGGACTCCGCGGGCCTCTGCACTCTGGAGTGAATATGGCGTAGTCGTGCCAGTCTCGAATGAAATTAGTACACCATTACGTAACTGCTGCAGCGGCGCACCCTTTGGCTGGGATCCAGTCACGAGGCTGTTCATCACAATCGTACCCTTAGTGTTGGTCAAAAGAATGTTGCGCATACCAAGCAGTGAGCGGGTTGGCATTTCATAAATAAGCTTCGTGACGCCCTTAGGACTCGCGAACTGTTCTTTCAGTGTTGCACGGCGCTGGCCGAGTTCCATCTGCACCGTACCAACATGTTCTGCTGGTACTTCGATAATCACTTCTTCGACCGGCTCCATAACGACACCGTTTTCTTCGTGCGTCACAACTTGCGGACGACCAACCTCAAACTCATAGCCTTCGCGGCGCATCGTCTCAATAAGTACACCAAGGTGCAGCTCACCGCGTCCAGATACCGTAAAGCCAATACCGTCTTCCTTAACTCGAAGACCCACATTGGTTTCAAGCTCTTTATTAAGACGTTCTGCGATCTGACGAGATGTATTGAACTCACCCTCCTGCCCCTTGAATGGGCTGGTATTAGGACCGAGGTAAATACTGAGTGTTGGCGCTTCTACTTCAATGGTAGGTAGTGCCTCTGGCTCATTTACATCAGCAACCGTTTCACCGATTTGCGCATCAGCAATACCGGTTAGCTGCACGATATCTCCTGCAATACCACCAGGAACTTCAAACTTTGAAACACCCTGACTCATAAAGACGTTATCAACGCGGGCCTTTTGGACAGAACCGTCTTTCTTGCAAAGTGCAATCTGGTCACCAGGCTTGACGCTACCACGCACGATACGGCCAATTGCATATTTACCCTTAAAGGTATCGTGCGCAAGCGCCGTGACGAGCATCTGGAATGGCTTATCAAGTTCAACCGTTGGAGCTGGAATCTTTTCAATAATCGCGTTAAAGATAGGTTCAAGGTCGGCATCATTTTCAGGATTAGCCGGAACTTCTGCCCATGATTTACCATCGCGTCCAATCGCATAATAGATCGGGTAGTGTAGTTGGTCTTCGTGAACGGCAAGTTCAAGGAACAGATCAGCAAGTTCGTCTTCAACTTCCTTGATACGAGAGCCAGGCTTGTCGACTTTGTTGATAACCACAATTGGTTTGAGCTCTGCAGCAAGCGCTTTTCCAAGTACGAACTTAGTCTGCGGCATCGGGCCTTCCTGCGCATCAACGATCAGAACACAGCCGTCTGCAAGGTTAAGCGTACGTTCTACCTCGCCAGAGAAATCAGCATGTCCAGGAGTATCAATAATGTTGATACGGTAATCACCATGTTGCACGGCAGTGATCTTAGCCGTAATGGTAATGCCGCGCTCTTTTTCCTGATCACCACTGTCCATGATCAGTTCCTGACCCATTTCGGCCTGGTTGTCACGGAATGTCTTTGACTGCTTTAGTAGTCCGTCAACCAATGTTGTCTTGCCGTGGTCAACGTGCGCGATAATCGCGATATTTCGAATTTTGCTAGGATCTTGCTGCATAGTTATATTCTTTCAATTAAAAAGCGCCTTAGTCTACCTAGGCGCTTGCCTTTAGCGACATTATCTCATAACAGAGGCGCACAGGCAAATCTAAGCTTGATTATATTTGCCGCGCACCGATAGTTATATTTGATATATAACAGATAAGAATTAGCAATGTCTGGTGTATGCTAGATATATGAGATTGCAGCCATTAGCAGAGCGAATGAGGCCAAAAACGCTGGAAGATGTCGTCGGTCAGGAACATCTTGTCGATGCAGGCAAAATTGTTCATGAAATTATTGCCAACAAGCAGCCGGTCAGCCTCATCCTCTGGGGACCACCAGGATCGGGCAAGACCACCCTGGCCCGTATCATTGCAACCGAAACCGAAGCAGAATTTATCGAACTGAGCGCCGTAACATCCGGAAAAGCCGATGTTGTGAAAGTTATTGAGCGTGCGAAGGCCAATCACCGGCTCGCACAAAAGACCGTTCTATTTGTTGACGAAATCCACCGTTTCAATAAAGCCCAGCAGGATGCATTCTTACCACATGTCGAAGACGGCACCATAGTATTAATTGGAGCCACCACTGAAAACCCAAGCTTTGAAGTTATTACGCCGCTACTTAGCCGAAGCCGCGTACTAGTCCTGCAACCACTCGCAAAAGATTCTATAACTGACATCATTAAACGTGCTGCTAAGGCAGAAAAGGTTACGACCAAAAGACTGCCCGCTAAAAGCATTGATTTGCTTGCAGAGTTATCGGGTGGTGATGCGCGTGTCGCACTGGGAAACCTAGAATTAGCGCTACAACTGACAGATAAGACAATCACACCAGAGATCGTTAAAACTGCGGCTCAAAAGCGGTTACCGGGCTATGACAAAAATGGAGAAATGCACTATGACATCATTAGTGCCTTCATTAAGTCAATGCGCGGAAGTGATGCGACGGCGGCACTCTACTACATGGCGCGAATGCTCGATGCTGGTGAAGATCCAAAATTTATTGCCCGCCGTATGGTGATTTTTGCCAGTGAAGATATTGGTATAGCCGCCTCACCGGCGCTTAACCTGGCCATCAGCACATTTTTGGCAGTGGAACGAATTGGTATGCCAGAGTGCCAGTACAATCTATTCCACTGCGCCACGGTGCTTGCCAAAGCTAAAAAATCACGCGTAACGACAGATGCGATGCATGCTGCCCAAGCAGCCGCCAAGCAGTACTCAGATGCACCAGTTCCACTGCATCTGCGGAATGCCCCGACTAAACTCATGAAAGATCTGGGATATACCAAAGGCTACAAATGGAAAGCCGGCTTCAAACACGAAGCCGGCTTCCTCCCTGAAGAATTATCTGATCTTAACTTTTTTTAATCTGCTCCCATGGCAAGCCTTCTTTGCCAAAATGTCCGTAGGCTGCGGTTTGTAGATAAATTGGCTGGCGGAGCTGCAGTCCCTCAATGATTCCCTTCACTGATGTATCAATCAGATCCTCAGCAAAGGCTTTGACATCTTTATCGGATTCCTTGCCCGTACCAAATGTATCAATTGTAAAGTTAACTGGTTTCTTGGCGCCAATATAATATGCAAATGCGACCTCTGCCCTATCCGCAAGTCCTGCTGCAACAATATTCTTGGCAATGTATCTGGCCGCATACGCACCCGATCGATCCACCTTACTAGGATCTTTACCGCTAAACGCGCCGCCGCCAACGCGTGCATAGCCGCCGTATCCATCAACGACAATCTTTCGGCCCGTTAGCCCGGCGTCAGATGCTGGGCCAGGTGTATACCAAACACCCGTCCCATTTACCACGATATCCTTTTCGGCAACCACGAAACCATACCGAGCCAGCACCGGCGTAATGATCGTTTCATAAATATCCTTGCGCACGCGTTCTAGGCTAATCTTTTCGTCATGCGGTACGGCAACAGTTACATGTTCGACTGCGACTGGCTTATTGTCTTCATAACGCACGACTACCTGCGCCTTGCCATCTGGCCTAAGGTGCGGCAAAGTACCGTCTTCGCGGGCTGTATCAATCGCACGAGTCAGCGCGTGTGCCAAGGCAATCGGCGTTGGTAGATATTCCGGCGTTTCGTTAGTCGCATACCCAAATACAAGACCTTGATCACCTGCCCCAAAATCATCCACGCCTACCGCAATTTCTGCGGACTGCTGGTGTAAATAATTATCAATCGGCGACTGATCGCTAAAGCCCCACTCGGACTCCGTATACCCGAGCCGTTTTATTTCTGCCCGAGCTATCGCCTCGACATCAACCTTAGCTGAAGTATTGATTTCCCCGGCAATCGTGACTCGATTATTAGCAACAAGCACCTCGACTGCCGTACGGCCGTTTGGATCCTGCGCCAGGACCGCATCTACGATTGCGTCACTGATTTGATCAGCAACTTTATCTGGGTGACCTGCCGCTACACTCTCTGACGCGAATCTCGTTATTACCTTTGACATAAAAATATCCCTTCTGCATGCACGGCGGAAGGGATATGACATTCGATTAAATAAACGTGATATCTTTCCGCTGATTATGCGGCTAGATGGAGCACCTTCATGGTTCCGTAGCCTTTTTGCGTATCCATGGGTTGCCGGCAGGTCATCGAGCTAGTTCTCTCGCTGCACTCTTTATATTTCTTGTAAATTATTAAAGGCTAGTGGTTATTCTAGCAGCCTATTTACTGCTGCGCAAGCTGTGCCGCTATCTCATCGGCATGTTCATAGGTTTGCTGCATCTGCACGAGCTGTGGAGCCACCACTGAACTCAGTAGGTAAAATGGAGTAACTGCAAATAGTAGCGCTAACAGTAGAAGACCTAAAATTCTCATATTGTATGCAATGGTAGCACAGAGTGCTATGCGTAAAAATTGCTAACGCTTTTGAGCAATAATCTTGTTGACCTTATGCTTTATAGCTTTCCAGCCAGCCATAAATCCCCGCACAATATGCGGAGCCACAAAGAAAGCGACTACTGCATACACCCCGCCTAAGAGCTCATCAATCAGATAGTGCTCGCCTTGGTAGACTGTACCAAAGTAAATAAATGCCGGGTAGATAATCGACAGATAGCGCCAGCGTGTCTTGAAAAGTACAATTGCAAACATGGCAAAAAGGGTTGAATACGCAGCATGGAGGGACGGGACGGCAGCGACAGGATTCGGTGCAATCTTGTTGTAGACCGATGGGAAGTCGTGAATACCGAGCGCAGCCCATACATGACTCGAAACACGTTCTATAGGTTCTATGTACCCTAGATTACTCGCCATCCATGGCGGCGCTGCTGGGAACAAAAGATACGTCAAAAAGCCCGCAAATGATACAAACAGAAACGCTGCCATATACCGCCAGTATTGCGATTCGCGGGTCTTCCAAATCACAAAAGCCAGCGCAAGCGGCAATACAAAATGCAGCATATACGTTATATACAGCACAAAATCGTACCACTGTACGCTACCGTGCCATAGTCTGTCCTGTAGCCAAACCGTAGGAAGCTGGCCAGCAAACATCAGCCTGTCCACATCAGGCATCCACATAAAGTTCACGTGCTGATTGAGCTTAGGAACGATGCCGCGGAACGATTCATATACAAGCAGTAGTCCAACAAATGGTACGAAGCGCTTTAGCATTTCTTTAGCCTGACCAAATATCAGACAGACAGAGGTTGCAAATATAAGTAATTTATCAGGCGTTGGCCAGCTTGGCTCCTTTATAAATATTGCCAAACAAATTGCCGTAGCAACAACCCCAAACGACCTAAGGTACGTTATTTTTTTGAAATCCATTATTGTACAGTATACCTGATTTTACGTGAGGAGTGTTGGCTATTTCACAGACTTTTGAAAGCATAATTGCTATGATTAAAAGATATGCATATAAAACATTTTCGCCCAATACTTCTCATTTTGGGCCTCATTATTTTGGGCCTAGCGCTTGCTATTATGATTCGTCAAACCTTTAGCAAAAATATTCCTTCTACGCAAGCACCGGTCCCCCACTCGTTATCACAACTAGCCTAATATTACATAAATCACCCGCAGCTATATGCGGGTGATTTATAGGTTAGATATTAATTTGTTATTGCACGCGGGGTTTGCTCATATTGCCAAAATTCATCCTTGGCAGGGCCAAACACATCGGTGATGTCTCCTCTATCTTTTTGACGCAAAACCTTCAGATAGTATTTAACATGTTGCTTCGTGATAAATGTGCCGGTGTTCATGACATTCCCTCAGGGTGTATGTGCCTAAAAGTAAGTGATCGGGATCCAGTACTCGGTACCATATTCTTTTTAAACAATGCAGGTGTTCGGCGGGCAATACGCTCAACCGCATCAGAAGCCCAGTAACGTTCTTGTGATTTTGTTATCTTTGCAGTTTTTTGAGTTTTTGCAGTTGATTTAAATAGTTTGCTCATACGTTATCCCTCCGTACCAGTATTGTTAACTTTTTGCGCGGTTTATACAGTGATGTAATTCACATTTTAGTAGTGATTTTTGTCACCGGGATGAGTGCCGAGCTGCGGCCACATGCCAAGCACCTCATCAACACCTATTGTGCTCGCTAAAGCTGAAGGGTTCCTTAGAATAAAGTGGCCTTTTCCGTCCTGTTTTATAAGGCCTTTTTTCTCCATACGGGCAATCATGCGGCTTGCGGTCTCACGTGACATACTCAGCGCTTCAGCGATCTGCTGATGCCTGAACGGTAGTCTGATATACCATCCATCCTCACGAAGCTCACCAAACCTACCAGCAAGGTGAATGAGATGATATGCAACCTTGTCATATGCATTATTGAATGTAAGATTCTCTACCCGGGACGAAAGCAAGTGCACCTGTTTCATCATGAAATGCGTTAATTCCATAAGAACCTCCGGGTCGGAGGCAGTCGCTTCCTTAAAAGCACTTTCGGAAAGGATATAGAGCACCGTATCAGTATGTGCAACGCGGTAAACATTGGGCAGAATATCCAGGAACATCCAGTTAACCGAAAATATCTCACCCGGTTCATAGACAATTGTCAGATGCTGCTCTCCGTTATTAGAGAGGGTGAATTCACGCACAAACCCCTTATATAAAAAATAAATCCCTTGCGGGATTTCATTTGCGTGTTGGATTGTCTCACCCTTCTTGAAGTCGAGACGTCGACCAGAGCTAAAAAGCTCTTGTAATTTACTGTGCGGTGAATGATAGGTTGACATCGTATTTACTTCTTTCACGCTATCTGTTCTTATTATACACCATATAGTGATTGCGCTGACTAGCAATTCATAAATATTTTTAGTATAATCACCTCTTGTAACCATCCATATTGGGAATTGGCCAAGTGGTAAGGCACCGGGTTCTGGTCCCGTGATCGGGGGTTCGAATCCCTCATTCCCAGCCACGAAAGGACTCCACCCTGAGTGGAGTTTTTTCGTGGCTGAGATAAGGATTCATCGCACGGTCACGCTCGTGATCGGGGTGAGGCACGCCAGTGGCATGTCGCAAGAGAATGTTCACCTGACAGCTATGCTGTCATGGCAGAACTTCTGGGCCTGCCGAAGGTAGGTCGAATCCCTCATTCCCAGCCAAACTTTGACTAAATACCACTTTTGTGATATTTTTGCTTTATGAATGAAATTGAGACTGTACTTTCCTTTGGTCGAGTTGAAGTATATAAAACCCTGGAAGGTCTGAAGCCTGGCGACGTTGTGTTAGACATGGCATTACAGGGAGAAGCGGAACAGCGATTTCAGCGTCTCGGCTTGCCTGCAGTATTTGGCTGTGTGGAAGAATCTGGTGAAAACGAACGCCGCGAGCCACAAATAGTTCTGTGGAGTACAATGTTCGCCACACCTGCAATCCAACGTGAGTTGGCTGAAGCGAAAGACCGTACATTTTCAGCGTCCGACATAGCATTTTTACGTCATGAGCCTGCTGAAACTTATATACCACGTGAGAGTGGTGGCCGCTTTCACTATGGTCAGCGTCTACGTTGCACTCGTGGCGTGATTATGACGCTTGATAGCTATTTCAATGGAATGCTGAGTGGCATTAATGAAAATGGTGAACCTTATTCTGGTGGCGCGGCAGCATTTGAAGCCATAGAAGAATTGTAAAGCCAAAAAGAAACAATAAAATTCTGAAATTGCGTCCTGACCTCTGCTAGCTGCTTGACACATTCCTGAAACTCATCCACTATCGTCAAGCATATATGGGCTAAATCCGAAATTCGGTTGCCAAGCTCGCCCGCAAGTTATGAAATTACGCTATCATAGTCTTATGCAAGAAAATTTCGTGGATATACAGACAAGTAGCGCTCACGGAACAGCAACGCAATAAAGTTATCAACTGGATGAAACTACTTATAAAAGATGTTACGGTTGATTGGATAGTGTCAGCGAATGTCATGGAGACACTTAGCGATTTTTTGACCAAAGGCTACCTCACACAGAAAGAACTACTACCATTACTACACGTGCAGCAAACTCACTCCTCAAAATCAGTCGCTAAGCGAGCGTCAAAATATATAGCACAACTAGAGAATATATAACTAGCATGAAAGATACGACCTTCGATTTCTTACAAGATACAGCGGAAGTCGCAGCGCCCAAATTGCTTGGCTGTATATTGGAACGAAGAATTAATGATCGCCTGCTCCGTGCAAAAATCGTAGAAACGGAAGCCTATAACGAGCTAGATGCGGCCAGTCACAGCTATAAAGGCAGGACCCCTAGAACAGATGTTATGTTCGGTCCTGCTGGTCACTTATATGTGTATTTTACCTACGGCATGCACTACTGCTGCAATGTCGTAACAGGGCCACAGGGCACAGGGAGTGCTGTACTGATACGGGCATTAGAACCACTAGAAGGTCAGGATATTATGGCTAAACGCCGGGGTGATAGGCCAGAGTTTGAGCTCACAAATGGTCCTGCAAAATTATGTCAGGCCATGGGAATAGACAAGCGCCTGAATGGCCATGATTTACGACATAGCCCACTAAAGATTATCATCCAACCTACACTGTCATCAGGTGAAATTGTAACCACGACTCGGATTGGCATCTCCAAAGCCAAGGAGACACCGTGGAGGTTTTACATACGAAACAATCTTTACGTCTCCAAGATATAAGGCCTATTTGGTGGGAGCTTTGGCGCCTTTTTTACGGGCCTCTGATAATCCAATAGCAATTGCTTGTTTGCGACTCGTAACTTTTTTGCCACTCTGGCCGCTCTTAAGCTTGCCTTCCTTCATTTCGTGGACTGCTTTTTTGACTTCCTCTTGTGCTTTGGGTCCAAATTTATTCATGCCTGGCAACTCCTATTCACTACGTAATAACAGGTACTATATGACATGTTCAAGCTAAAGGCTGTAGGATGTATTACACGGTATCAGAAACATACTCGAGAATATCGCCAGGCTGACACTCTAACGCCGCACAGATTGCCGCAAGTGTCGAAAATCGAACAGCCTTCGCATGGCCATTCTTAAGAATCGAGAGGTTAGCCATAGTAATACCAACTTTTTCAGCAAGCTCAGTTACGCTCATTTTTCGCTTGGCAAGCATAACATCAATGTTAATTACGATTGCCATGACTTATACCGTTAAATCATTTTCAGATTTAAGATCAATTGCATTTTGGAAAAGCCCTTGCACAACTGCCGCAAATATTGCCACAGACAATGGCGCGCAGACAAATAGCATTCCGATCAATATGAGACCCGGCGCATCGTCTTTATCAGCAACCAAATATACACCCGGCAGTACAAGCGCATACAGCCCAGTCATCGTAAGCATTGCATACTTTATTTTTTTCACCGCCAGGATTGAAAGTTTTGAAAATGCCTTCTTTTTATCTATGTAGCCCAGGAGCTTGAATAGCTGAAAGGCAGCAAAAACGACAGGCAATATATTCAGTAAAAAGATTGTAACGAACGGATACCGCAGTGCTGCGTATTCTGGCATCTCACGTGCCCAACCTGAATACACAATAAAAGCCAAGAGCGAGGATACGGCAGTAGCCAACAAGGCGATGCCTATTACAACAAGTCTCATGAGCAAAGTAGGTAAGTTATTCATTTTTTAAATTCCTATTTAATATTTCTATAATTGCATAATATTTATTGTAAATCAATATATTATTATTGTTTTATATAATATACTCCGCTCGTTTATGAACAGCAATGATATAATTCAGCGTATTATGGATGACGACAAACAACCGCTACGAAACCCCAAGGCAGATAGCCGTTTTGATGTAAACCGTACACTTAGCTCCTATCAACCCACAGGGCAGCCAGGGCAAGTCCGCGAAGCAACTATCAACGATCCTACAATGGAAAGATTCTCTGAAGCTGATCTCAGAGACCAAGAGACCGAACGAGTCAAACGGCGTTTTAGCTGGAAAAAGGCGCTACTCATTACAGTAACTTTAGCCATAACACCGCTCTTAGTAGTTGGTATTTGGGATTATCAGAATGCAGCCCCTGCGAGTGAAAGATTATTTGGGAGCAGTAACCTATTTGGCGCTCTTGTGCCAGGGACTGTAGCCAGTACTAATGGACGGACTAATGTACTTATGATTGGATATTCTGCCGATGATCCTGGTCATGCCGGCGCTAACCTTACAGATTCCATTATGATCATCAGCCTGGATAAAGCAGACAAAACAGGCTACATGCTCAGCATACCCCGAGATCTTTACGTTAAAATTCCGAACTATGGCTCTGCAAAAATAAATGAGGCATACCAGGCTGGTGAGCGGCAGTCATTTGCTGAGTCAGGCTACCCTAACGGCGGGACTGGGCTACTGGAAAAAGTAATCGAAGATACCTTTGGTATCAAGACCCACTACTCTATTACCGTCAACTACGGAGCAGTACGTAGTATCACTGATGCACTTGAGGGCATAACCGTAACTATAGACAGTAGTGACGAACGCGGTATTTATGACCCGAACTTCAAGCCAGAGGAAGGTGGACCACTTAAGCTCGCCAATGGTCAGCATCGCATTGATGGACAGACAGCACTAAGGCTCACGCGTGCCCGAGGCTCAACTGCCGGCTCGTACGGCTTCCCGCTTTCTGACTTTAATCGTACCCAAAACCAGCAAAAAGTATTTGCAGCAATCAAAGCAGAGATCACAACCTCATTCATCATTGATCCACGTAAAAATAAGCCACTTTTTGACGCCGCGGCCGATAACATTGCTACCGATATTAAGATTAATCAAGTTTTGCCTCTTTACCGCATTATGCAATCTATACCCGAAGCAAGTATGCAGCAGGTCAACCTCAGGGACAACAAGGGCACTAACTATCTTGCAAGTTATCGAACATCAAGTGGCCAATCCGCGCTTATTCCAGCAGCAGGAGTAAGCGATTATTCTGAAATAAAATCCCTGATTCAGGAGCTCAGCAAGTAATTAATAACCCGCAAAGTAATCGGTTTTTATAGCTGATTTTCGAACACCAAGCTTCTTAACGAGAGTTTTAGTATGCCGCGTCATAGCCGGTGGGCCAGAAACATAAACGCTTCTCTGCTTTATATCAGGAACCAACTGAGCCAGTTGCTGTTCCGTCATACCAGATTCAGCTACAACATACTCTACTGTTACGCCTACCCGCTTAGCATCCCTAAATACATCGTCATACATAAAGTCATCTTTTGCTCTGGTCATATAAATAAGCACCATATCGCGCTTCTGGCCAGTATCGATAAGCTGTTTTACCATACTTCTAAATGGTGTTACCCCCACGCCGCCTGCGATACCAATAATCTTACGGCTAGGATCATTGGGTAAAACAAAATCTCCGGCTACTTGACCCGCGAAAATAACATCACCTGACTTCATCCCATCAAACATCTGCTTAAATTTGCTTGATCTTTTCGGTATTCTGATTCCAACATGGACTATATTTTCAGTCGGAGAAGACGCGATAGTAAACGTACGCCTATTACCCCTATCATCAACTTGTCTGAGTGGTAGCGGAACGGTGTATTCCATATACTGGCCAGCTTTAAAGCTGACTGATGTATTCGTCCGAAATTCATAATCGTAACTGTCTTTACCCTGCCTGGTTCTTCTGACAAAAGTTAGTACCCATCTGCGCTTTGGACTAACTGCAAACGCATAGATATTTGCAACTAGTAGCGCTGTCTCCGGATATACATACAGTAGCCCCGCCCCAGGATGCCAAGCAAATAAGGCACCAGCAATGACCGCAAATACCACCCGCTGCTTTCGTCTTGGGGGCATCGTCGATGGCTCGGTCAACATGATTGTACCCAAAAATATCAGCGGAGAAGACAATAGCAGTATGCGTATATTTTCCTCGAATGAAACACCGTGTTGCATAGCAAGGAAGCTACTTACAATGCTACTGGCGACAAAGAAACTGAAGACCATGCTGCTTCGCCTAAGTTTACGAATAACCAAAAGTCCGAGTACAAGCGTAAAGGGCCATAAGCTACTAGACCCAATCCACCACCCAGCATGGCCAAGACCCAGGAGCCCAACAATAGCCGCCCCAAAAGCCGCTGGATTGAAAATATGCTTGCCGTGGAGAGTAAGTAAAAACTTTGAAGCAATTGCAATGATTGTAGCGAGCGCTGCAATGAAGAGTTCACTCGCAAGCCCTGTTGGTGTCAGTAGAAAAAATAAAATGAAACACGTGATGAGCCCTGATTCAGTATTAGCTGGAATTGACAACAGACGCTGCAAAAATTGATTTGCAGCAAAGCCAGTTACCATAATCACAGTCAAAGATGCAGCCATGGCAAGCGGAGTGAAATCCAGGACTCCCGTCATGCTAAATACAAAGGTAACTATAGTTAAAAGACTGAGGCCGTACGTAACCAGGCGGTACATCGTAACTCTGTTTAAAATATCGTCAAGTTTGGCAAGCATACATATTCCTTACTATTCAAAAAAAGTTGCCGGAAAATTACGCGAATAATGCAGCGAATTGTCTGCATTCATTATGGCATATTCAAAATCAAACCTTGTCTTCAGCTTTTGTGGTTTTTCAAAAAATAAGGCGGTAGAAATTCCATCAGCAGTTAATGCATTTTTCGCATACACCCACACCGCTTGAATATGCATTGGCGACTCCCCAGTCTTTGGGTTAATGACGTGGTGATGCGACCCCCAGCTGCGAAGATAAATTGATGAACCACAAATACTTCCCGAACGTATTGATGCAATACCTATCGCCTGAGATGCATCCTTGGGATGCTCAAGCGCCACCTGAGTCATCCCATCGCCAGAAGATACTAAAATGTCACCCCCAGCATTGATGATAAACTTTGTGGCCCCCGCATCAGTAATCAAGCCAGCAATAATATCTACTAAATAGCCCTTACCTGCGGCGCCAATATCTATGAGCACGGGCTCGGACAGCGTCACCATATTACCCTCCCTTTTCATGACAAAACTCATTTCTGGTGCAACCGTCTTCTGCGTAAACGATAAACTATACCGTGCGTCATATCCGGCGTCAGACAAGGTATTTCCAATCAGCGGCGTTACAAGCCCTGAGGTTGATTCGTATAACTGATCATAGAGATCGAAAAGTACTGCGGCATCATCGGGCAACGCAAACGTTCCACCCTGCTGCGATATTTTTGATACGATTGAATCTTCCCTAAATCGAGAATATGCCTTATCAAACAGCTCAATCCGATCAAGTATAAACTGCCCTATTGTTACGCTATCTAGGTCATGCTCAATGAGCCAGTGAGTACCGATAGCCTCAAATGAAAATGCATTAAGCCTTGGCTTGGCTTCTGATTTGGTCGAGCGCATCATTAAATGCATTAGTTGTCAGAGAAGCGCCAGAAGATCGGGAAAGCTGGAGGCTACTGAGCGCCTTGCCTACCACTTTTGACTTATAACTATCCTGGAATTTCTCCTGATATTCAGCAGATTCGTTATTATTAGCTTCCTGCACAACCGAAACATCGGTGATAGTGTTATTGTTGAGCGTTAGGGTAACCTTGATATCTTCTATGCCGCCAGGACTCGAGTATGTATCCGAAACCGTGTAGGTACCGTTTTTGAATGCACTCCAGGAATCAGGGGTTGTAGTGCTACTTGAATCCGAAGAAGTAGCTACATCATCAGAAGGCTGTGACGTCGTAGCTGAATCAGCCTGACTCGCATCTTCTTTTTTACTAAACATACTTGCAGCCACCGCTATAAGAACGATTGCAGCAATAATCACTGCAGCTGCCTTTATTTTATTCTCGCTAGATCGTTCCATACACCCCTTATGGTTTACGTTATTATTCCATTATCCTATGTAAACTAGCTGAGAACAAGCTTAGCTTGCGTATATACAGTCACCTCTCAGGAAAAACTGTCACACTCCCATTATAAGGAGAATAACTATCATGATGCGCCAACCAACTTATCAAACAAGAGCATACGAGAGTCACCATGAAACAAGTGCATTTATAGCAGGAATAATTATTACCCTGCTCGTAATTGCAATCATATTAGGTGTTTTGTTATTACTTAAGAAAAATAAAGAAAATACAGCCGACAAGCCTGGACTATCAGAAGTCATACAGGGGCGTTATGCACGCGGCGAAATCAACAAAGAAGAGTACGAAAGCCTAAAGAGTGACCTTCTATCGCCAGAAGTGAAGCCTACAAAGTCAAATAAAAAAGATTCGTAGAAGCCTCTACCGGAATCTAAAATAGACACCATTAATTGGTGTCTATTTCGTTTTGGAAGGTTTCTATAATCTCATGTATAGCGGTAGTTTGTGCTGCATTCATATCGGCAGTATCACCTTCATAATTCGTGTAGATCACCACTGCATAGGTATGACCCTCTTGTTCTATTATCGCCACATCATGGAGGTTACCCCATAACATACCCCACTTGTGATATACAGTAGCGGTAGAAAGTGCGGCCGGGATAAGCGTCTCGTTGTTCGTGTTTTGCATGTAGCCATAGATAACATCACGGTGGGCAGCACTAATTAGCTGCGACTTTTGTAATTTCGTGAGCAGCACCGCAAAATCACTGGTCGTAATCGTATTGTAGTCACCCGCAGCATAACTTGTCATACCGATTTCATGAGCATACGATTCGATATCGTCATCACCAAGGTAGTTAATTAAGGTAGCCCAAGAGGTATTGTCACTGTTCTGTAGCATCCGCTGTAGGTGTGTCTCTGCGGTGGCACCGCCAATTGAAGTCTGCAAGCTAAGCTCACCTACCTCAATTTGATGCATAAGGTACGTAGCCGTTAGAACCTTAGTCGTACTCGCCGCCTTAAAAGCAGTATCACTATAGCCAGCATTGTAGATATAATCATTGTCTATATTGACAACCGTAATACCAATAGTAAGGTCACTATAGGCCGACAAGATATCAGTGAGTGAATCTTCGAGCGTTGTAGACCGGGGTGTATTTTCAATTTTTGTTGAAATTATCTTGCTATCAGAAGCTTCTGCAACCTGCGCATTTCGAGCCTGCTCTGGATTAAGTACCGTTCCATTGAGAATGCAAACTCCGGATATACTCGCAAGTAAAACTAAGGCGGTAATGAATCGTTTCATATGCCGCCCATTCTGAAACACCTAGCTTAAAGTAGTCTTAAGCTAGGTGTTTCATTGTGAGGTATTTTTCAGGTTGCTTTAAGCAACATGTAGCTAGCTGACGGTTCGTCTCTTGAATAGAATCGTCGCAACTGGGACTGCAAAGATCAGGATACCAATGCACCATGCCGCAGCCATCCAACCATGGTTACCGATAGGTGTACCGAGCATCAACGCCCTGATTGCCTCAATAACATGTGTTACGGGCTGGTTTTCTGCAAAAGCCTTCAGGAACTTATTCATACCCTCGGTTGGCACAAAGGCGCTACTCGCAAAAGTTAACGGGAAGACAATGATAAAGCTCAGCCACTGCACCGCCTCGACACTCTTTGAGAGCACGCCCATAATAGCCGCAAGCCATGAGAACATAAGTGTAAAGAGTAGCAGTAAGCCAACGATATAAAGCCACTCGATTACGCCCGCATGACTCCTGAATCCCATAATAAGGCCCGTAATGATCATCACAGCCGTTGAGATACCATTTCTGAAGATGTCGGATATAACATGGCCATTGAGAACCGCTAGATTACTCATTGGCAATGAACGGAATCGGTCAACAATCCCCTTCTGCAGATCATTAGATACCGCAATTGCGGTTGTCGTTGATCCGAAAGCGAGTGTCTGTACGATAATGCCGGCCATCAAGAAATCGAGGTATCCAATTCCATCAGGCAACGCCAATGATATAGCACCACCAAACACCGCCGAAAACAGTACTAAGAACATAATCGGCTGGAAGAATGTACCGAGCAGCTGATCCGTATTACGCAGAATGTGTCGACTACTCCGCTGGATCATCAACAGCGAATCAGTTAGTGATTGTAGGATTTTTGGCTTCTTATCAAATTGTAATTCAACTGCCATATTATTTCTCCTCTGCCTTCTCTGCCTGCTTTTTCTTGCCAGTTAAGGACAAGAATACGTCATCAAGTGTTGGCTTATGTACGGCCAGTGACTCGATGGCAATTTTTTTCTTAGAAAGTTTCTCTAAAATATCTTTAACGTCTTTGTTCGTATCATCAATTACGACCGAAAGTGTGTGATCATTATCAACTTCAGCTGCCGCTTTGCCAAGCTCAGCTTTCGCGAGTGCCAACGTCTTGTCATTTTTGAAGGTTAGCTCAAGGCGATCCTTGCCTACCTTTGACTTGAGCTCTTTGGCAGTACCCTCTGCAATAACGCCGCCATTATCGATAACGATGATTCGATCAGCGAGCTGATCAGCTTCTTCGAGATACTGCGTTGTCAGTAGGATAGTCGTGCCGCGCTCCATCAGACGACGAATACTCTCCCACATTGCGATACGTGAACGTGGATCAAGCCCCGTAGTCGGTTCATCCAGAAAAATAATTGGAGGAGCCGCAATGAGACTGACAGCCAAGTCCAAGCGGCGACGCATGCCACCGGAATATGTCTTGGCTGGACGATCGGCTGCCTTTACGAGATCAAACTCTTCGAGCAGTTCATCTGCGCGTGCTTTTGCGCTTTCCTTAGTGAGCCTGTAAAGACGGCCCATCATAACAAGATTCTCGCGGCCCGTCAGGAGCTCATCAACTGCAGCAGACTGGCCCGTAAGCCCGATAACGCTCCGTACTTTATCTGCTTCGGTCGCAACGTCATATCCCTCAACCGATACGCTACCATCGTTAAATGGCAATAGCGTACTAAGTATCTTCACGGTAGTAGACTTACCTGCGCCGTTTGGCCCAAGCAGCGCTAGCATCGTGCCACGTTTTACCGAAAAACTTACGTCTTTTAGTACTTCCAGCTTTTTATATGATTTGCGGAGGCCTTTTACGACGATTGCGTCATTGGCATCTGGTTCCGACATACAGTATCCTCTCTTACGTTTACACCAATTGTATCTGAATCAGACAAGCTTGGAAACTCACCAACTATACTTACTTGGTAACCGTGAATACGCCAGCAGTTTCATGATGCAAGTGATCATGGAACTGATAGGCCCCCGTCTCGGAAAGCGTTATTGTCTTATTGCGGCCCTTTTTAACCTCAATTTCAGTATTACCGGCGTACGAACCATGATTTTCGTGTTGACCAAAGGAAATCTTCCTCGTGCCATCGTCTTCGTTAATAAAGGTTAATGTGTCGCACTGTTTAGCAGCTGTATACAGCGGGCTCACCTTGCCGTCCTTAATGGTTACCTGATGATTGTCATGCTGACCACGACACGCGCCAGTGAGTGTACCCTCTATTTGGTAGATGCCTTCATCATTTATAAGTGACTTAGTCTGATCAGGAATTGTCTTGTTGTAGTGCAGGTTGTGCATAATGACCACCGAACCGCCAACAACCACCAGGATTGCCACGACCGTGAACACAAGGAATACGATGTTATAGAACGGCTTCGGTCCACGCCCCAGGTGCAGGAAGAACACAACCTGGATGATCATTTGCACCACCGCAAAACCCAGTATTGTTGCCAGCAGTGCCGTACCCGAAACAACCTCATTAACCACCATGTAGTATGGGATAAACGTAAAAATCAGGGATAAGATAAATCCAACGACATAGGACTGCATAGTCTTGTGCTCATTTTCTGGCCCATGCGGAGAATGTACTGATGACCTGCTCATACGAATGCCCTCAGGTATACGGTTGTGAAGATAAAGATCCAGACAATATCAAGGAAGTGCCAGAATAGGCTCAACATCGCGAGCTTACGAACCAGATGATCATTAAGGCCCCGCTTCATTACATATATAAGGGTGACGCCCATCCACAGTAAACCAGAGGTAATATGTAGTCCATGGGTCCCTACCAGCACAAAGAAAGAGGACAAGAAAGCATTCGTCTGCATCGTGTGACCTTCGTGAATAAACTCAGCGAATTCGTACAGTTCTAACCCAAGGAATGCCAGCCCAAGTGCAAACGTAATACCAAACCAGAGCAGTGTCTGAGCTTTCTTGCGCTGCCTAGCAGCAATCATGGCTATACCACACGTAAAGCTACTCGTTAGCAAAAGAAGCGTCTCCTGTAGTGCAAGCGGCAGGCTAAAGAGATCTCGACCAGTCTCGCCCCCCAATGTATTACCGTGTAGCACTGCATAGACGGCGAACAAGATCGCAAACATCAAAAGGTCTGTCATCAAATACACCCAGAAGCCAAACATGACTCTGTCTGTTGCTTCCGCCTCGTGATCTATATGGCGACTCATGCCTTACCCCTCGTTAGCGTTTTTCGGGCCAAGCCAAAGCCAAACGTAACTATAACTTTAATCAGTTCCCACAGTCCCATATCTTCGTCCCGATCATTAGTGGGGTTATGACGTCGCTCTGCTTTCGCCTGCTTAGTTCGAGCCGCCTCAAGCTCCTTAACTTCTGATGCGGTCAATGTATATTCGGGATGCTCATCAAATGCACGGACAATAAAGACGATGAGTATACCGATAAATGAAACAACAGCCAGCCAGTTAATGTGCCATACGAAGCCGAAGCCAATAAAGAATGCAAAGATAGAAATATAGATACCAGCTGCGGTGTTCTTTGGAATATGTATGTCTTCATATTCGGGCTTATGATCACCCGCCTGTTTCATATCCCAGAACGCATCGCGGCTATTAACCTTTGGTATAACCGTAAAGTTATAGAATGGCGGCGGCGACGCAACAGACCATTCCAGTGTCCGGCCATCCCATGGATCGCCAGTCGCGTCTCGCAAGCGATTCTTTTGAATAAAGCTGGCGATAATCTGTGCGATTTGAAGCGCCAATCCAATAGCGATAATGATTCCACCGATAAGCATCATTACAAACAATGGCTGCCATCCGGTTGAAGCATCGTAATGATCCAGCCTACGAGGTGCGCCCATCAGTCCTAAAATATACATAGGGATAAATGACATACAGAAGCCAATCACCCAGCACCAGAATGCTTGACGACCAATCCGTTCATTAAGTTTGATACCAGTAAACTTCGGAAACCAATATGTTATACCACAGAAGATACCGAATAGCACACCGCCGATGACGTTAGAATGAAAATGCGCGACTAAGAATAGACTGTTGTGCAGCTGGAAGTCAGCCGGTGGAATACCTAAGATTACACCCGATAGACCACCAATCGTAAAGATAGCAACAAAGCCAAGGAACCAGAGCATAGGTGTATCAAACTTTATACGGCCTTTATACATAGTCGCGATCCAGGTAAAGAACACCACAGCAGTCGGTATAGCAATGAATATTGTCATTACCCCAAAGAATGCATTCACGTTCGCACTTGCTCCCATTGTAAAGAAGTGGTGCAGCCACACGGAAAGCGCAAACGACGACACACCAATCATACCAATGACATTGGTCTTATAGAATGCAACCGCCTTTCGGCTAAAGGTTGAGACAACTTCCGTAAACACACCAAAAGCCGGTAGCATCAGGATATACACCTCTGGGTGTCCCCACATCCATATTAGGTTGGTATACATCATCGGATCACCGCCGCCTGTTGTCGTAAAGAAGTGTGTTCCAAAATACCTGTCGAAGAACATGAGGAACAATGTTGCTGTCAGGAGCGGGAATACTGTTACAGCCATTACCATGCTACACAGAGATCCCCATGTGAAAGGTGGCATCTTCCAGAGCGACATACCAGGGGCACGCATACGAAGAATGGTCATGATAAAATTAATCGCCCCAAGGGTCGTACCTATTCCAGATATTTGCAAACTCCAGATCCAGTAGTCGACCCCTACCCCCGTGCTGAACTCTGGTCCAGAAAGTGGTGCAACCGCAAGCCAGCCGGTCGCCGCGTATTCCCCGCCCAGCAAGAAGAACATATTCACCATTACCACACCGGCAATATATAGCCAGAATCCTAGGGTATTGAGAAACGGCGATGCCAGGTCACGCGCGCCAATCTGCAGAGGTACGATATAGTTAATAAGCCCAAAAATAAACGCCATAGCCACAAAGAAGACCATGATATTACCGTGCGCCGTGAATACCTGCTGGAAATGATCGGCAGAAAGATAACCATGAGAATCACCAGAAGAAAACGCCTGCTGAAGCCAAATCATAACTGCATCCAGACCACCACGTGCCAGCATGAAACCACCGGCAATAAAGTACATAATACCGATCTTTTTTGGATCGACGGAGGTCAGCCATTCACTCCAAAGCCACTTCCATTTCTTAAGGCGCGTAATCACCAAGATAGTGGCAAGCATCATAGCAATGAAAGCTATTGATCCAGCGATCGTAAACCACTCGTGTGGTAGTGCATGGCCATCTAGTTTTCCGAGTAGAAATTCTCTCATTAATGTTGCTCGTGATTAGTTTCTATTTGATTATCATGTGCTGCATGTGAGCCCATATACTTCATAATTACCTTACCATACAAATCGGTATCATAAGCGGAATAGTACGCAGCTGGATTACTTTCACTTGGTTTGAGTAGATTGGCATAGCTTTCCGCATCGAGTTTGTGATTCGCTTGCTTTGTTTCGCTAACCCACCGATCGAAATCAGCCGCCGAACTAGCCCGGGCGGTAAATCTCATACCGGCAAACCCAGGACCGTTAATCTCGGCCGTCGCTCCAGGATAATCCCCTGGTACTTCTGCCATAAGATTCAAGGTATTAACATGGCTTGTCATCGCATAAAGCTGTCCGCCCAGATTCGGGATCCAGAATGAACTCATTGGCACCTCGTCTCCCGTTAGCTCAAACGTTACGGGAGTGTCTACTGGCAGTTGCACGAAATTAACCGTCGCAATATTTTGTTCGGGGTACAAGAATATCCACTTCCAGCGCATCGCAATAACCTGTATGGTCATTGGTTTTGCGTCAGCAGCAATCTTCTTTTTGGGTTCCAGTCTATGCGTTGCAGGCCACATAACCCCGGCCAATATGAGCGCAAATATAAACGGCACCACCCACATCGTCCATACAAAAGACTTGCTGAGCCTGACGTACGGATCATGCACCGCCTTAGTATTTGATTCTCTGTATTTCCAGGCCGTGAAATACAGCAAAAACATGGTCGGGACAGCAGCAGCCAATAATAGTGCTCCTGCGAATAATGTCAAATGAAGCTGCTCCTGCGCAATCAATCCTTTTGGATGGAATACGGCAATATTCTTATCGTGTATGAAGTACGCAATAACGAGCCCAAAACCGAGAAACAAGAGTGGCATCAGCCAGACTAGTCGTCCCTGTCTATTTCTCTTTTTATTTGGTTTCGGCATGTACCCCTAACTCCATTAGAACATAAGCGTAATCTTGGCAATAACTATAGCACAGAACAGCCCTAAGTCTACCGATAATAATGCTATACTTGGTCAGAAATGAATCTGATTAAAACGTATTATTACCTCACAAAACCGGGATTGATTTATGGCAATCTACTCACCGTCATTGCAGGCTACCTGTATGGTGCTATTTTGCAGCCTGAATTTGATCAGCTCATTGGTGTCGTTCTTGGCAGCTGGCTCGTTATGGCAAGCGGTACCGTTATTAATAATGTTCTTGACCGCAACATGGACAAACATATGAAGCGCACCAAAAAACGCGCACTCGTCACAGGATCAGTCACGCCTCAAAACGCCCTTATCTATGCACTCGTACTCTTTATAGCAGGGATATCTATACTTACGGCTATGACCAATGTCTTAACAGTGGCATTAGGCGTCATAGGCGTCACCACGTACGCAGGGATATATACCTATGCCAAATCTAGAACGGTCTATGCGACCTTGCTTGGTACCATCCCCGGTGCTACGCCACTACTTGCTGGATACGCCGCGGCGACCAACAGGGTTGACGTATCATTTTGGGCGCTAGCTACGATCATGGTCTTCTGGCAGATGGTACATTTTTACGCTATCGCAATTTTTAGACAGAAAGAATATAAAGCAGCGAAAGTACCCGTAATAACGGTTGTAAGTACCATATTTACCACGAAAATACTCATGAGTATATTTGTTGGCTGCTACGTGCTCGCGATCGTGGCACTTGCTCGCTTTGGGTACGCAGGGATGTTTTACCTGGCCTGCATGATGCCACTTTCACTTTGGTGGCTCATTGTTACGGTGAGCGGCTTATGGACAGAGGAGAATACTGCTTGGTCACGAAAGGTATTTTTCATATCGCTTCTTATGCTGCCCGCCCTCTGTACAACGCTAGGATTGAATGCGTGGACGCCATAAATACGGTATACTAAATACATTATGCTTATACTTTTAATCAGTCATATCATTATCGCCGTGAGTGGAATTATAATAGCCGCAGCTTCGGTGTTTACACTTTCGTCAAACCACATCAAGGCATCCTACGTCCTTACAGCAGGAACCATTGCAACTGGAACAGGACTCGTCTTTACGAACGGGAATATGCTTAAAGGCTGCCTCAGTGGGCTTCTCTACATAACAGTGGCAATCGGTCTAACACAGTTCGCAAAGCACAAACTAGCAAAACAAGAAATATAGGTATATGAAGAAACCTACTGCGCTATTAGACCATCTACATGCAGCTACCCTAAGAGTCGCAAAATTCCACATTGTTTTCGTGCTACTATTCATAGCTCAAACAATTGTATTCCATGCGAGCAAAGTCATAACGCCAGAGTTACTTCTAAAACGCTGGTTCGCCGTTAGCTTGCTTGCCGCAGTGACGATCGCCGTTTGGCTGACTGCTCGTAGCAAGCCGAGTGCGGCATCGGTTTACCGCACTGTGCTTGGAGCCATCATCATAGCAGACATCGCATTCGCCGCGTTCAACGTGTACACTCAGCGCGGCTACGCCAGTAAATCCGTGTTCCTATTTGTAATTCCAATCATTGTGGCAGCTGTTTTGCTTAATAGGTCAGTGCTTTACGCAGTTGCAGGCCTTTGTGCAGCTGTGTATAGCACCACGGTTGTAATGTATTTCGTAAATAATTTCAACGAAGGCTATATGTCAGAAATGTATGCTGAGATTGGATTATACAGTGGCCTCTTCCTCACGATAGCCGCTTTGCTCTGGGCCACCATCCACAAACACAGCGCCCGCAACTAAATATAGTGCTATCATTAGACGAGCAAAGGAGGCGTAAGATTATGAGCGACTACGATTTTAGCAATCTGAGGGCTGTTTTCTTTAACACGACCTTAAAGAAATCACCAGAGTCAAGTCATACAGACACACTCATTGACGTATCAAAGACCATCATGGATAAGCACGGGGTAGGAACAGAAGTTATACGCGTTATCGATCACGATATTGCCACCGGCGTATACCCAGACATGACAGAACACGGCTGGAAAACCGACGAATGGCCCGCTCTATACAAAAAGGTACAGGACGCAAATATTGTCGTAATCGCCGGACCAATCTGGCTTGGCGATAATAGTTCCGTCACAAAACAGCTGATTGAACGACTGTATGCTAATTCAGGTGATTTGAATAACGATGGGCAGTACGCCACTTATGGCAAAGTTGGAGGATGTCTTATAACTGGCAACGAAGACGGCATTAAGCACTGTGCCATGAATATTTTATATAGCCTTCAGCACATTGGTTTTACAATCCCGCCGCAAGCTGATGCCGGCTGGATCGGCGAAGCAGGTCCGGGGCCAAGCTATGGTGATAAACTTGAAGACGGTAGTCACGCCGGGATCAATAACGATTTCACAAACCGAAATACAACCTTTATGACCTGGAACCTGATGCATTTAGCAAAAATCCTTAAGAACGGTATTCCAGCTTATGGCAATCAACGCGGCAAATGGGATGCTGGCGCGCGATTTGATTTCGAGAATCCGGAGTACCGCTAATCACCTGTGAAAATACTTGGCTACGAACTTACGAAACGAAAAATTGCATCACCTTCATTTCTGCCCGATTTTACGGCTACGAACGTTGATGATATTGATTTCGAACAGCTAGAAAAATTAGGTGTTGAGCACCTCCTATTTGATTTGGACCAAACGCTCCGCAGACCGTACTCCCGGAAACTTCCCCACGCCGTCATCACGCTTCTGAACGAAGTAAATAACTCTAATCAGTTCAAATCACTGTGTCTTGTTAGTAATAACCAAAGAAATCTGAAACGATATAGCGAACCCATCAATGCCCGCGTATTTCAGCCATTCAGAAAAGGCCTGCGGCTTATCAGAAAACCAAATCCTCTTTTCTTTGATTACGTCCTAGGTGCCCTTCAGACTCAGCCTGAAAAGACGGCCATGATCGGTGATAGGCTGCACGCTGATATATTCGGCGGTAATCGGATGGGTATGTTTACAGTCTACGTTAAAAAAAGAGGCGCGATCGACTACTGGTTTGACTGGTTACTACTAACCAGGCTCAGGGAAAAGCGAACACTCAGCGAAGCAATCGCACAGCACAAACGCAAGAAGCAAAAATAATACTGTATACTTATCAGTAACTATGGGTGGGATAGAATACCAGCAGCTTCTGACGGATGATGAAAAACGGGCGTATTTGCACGAGGTTTTTGGTCACCGATTCACGCATCAAGGTAAGCTACAGTTACCGGAACTAGATCAATATAACTCCCTATACACAAATGAAGGACTTCAACACGTTGGCACTGCAATGTGCCGCTGGATCGGCCTGAGGGTCTCAGGACTAACATTTCAGTTTAGCGATGAGGCACATACATTTGAAGTGGACCTAAAATCGAAATCGATTTTCATACATTCAAGCTTTAAAAAACACCCTTACAGCTGCGGCGCAATCTTGGCACTCGCAGTCATAACTTACGCCCTTCAAAAGGCAAACCATGCTACGTCAGATGTTGCCACCGTAGAATTCGCAAGCGTTGAACTTGGGCTTGGGTTATGGATAGTCAATGCTCTGCAGCCCGAGATCAAACGGTCCCATAAGATCTACCATATAGTGAGCACCTCATGGGATCAGCGAGAATTTATCACGCTACAAAATTACTCTGCCCAATCTTATGCAGATTCGGTGATTAGATTTGCCCACGAGAATAGAATACCAGCCGAGGATTACCTACCCTACGTCCCGAGGCGCTGTCGGCACTTATTACCCGAGCTTATCACAAGCCACTCAGAACGATACCTCCCAGAAACAAATGCAACCCTCAGTCACAAAAAAACAGTACGCGTATTTTGGGCAAAAATTGTCCTTTTTGGACTTGTTATAGCCAGTAGTATCAGCTTGGCGATTTATATTACTATCAGCCATCAAAGTATAGATACCACCGCAAGAGATCAGCAAGCATCTACCATAGAGTCGCTACGCGGCAAATATAATGACTGCCTAAAGGAAGCCTCACGCCAGCAAAGCACCTATGATCCAAATGATCTATTTATGACCCGCCAGGTCGATGCTACAAAAGCACGCTGTGAATCACTACGCAATCAATACAATTACGCTATCGATCAGTACAAAACCATGAACTAAAAGTGTTCGCGGAGATGGGACATTGAATATTCCCAGTTGGCATCAGTTTTCTTGTGAGGATTGAATATATTGTCTGCGTCAAATATGCTCTTAACATCACTCATGTAACCGGAAACATTTTTGCCGAACTGTTGATCCAGCCACGCACCGCGCACCAGGCCATCATTGTGCTCACCGCTGAGGCTACCGCCATATTTAAGTACCAGTTCGTTAACTTCTTTCTGGGCAGGCTGAATTTTTGCTCGCTCTTTGGGGTCTTCAAATTTCATGAGTGGGATCACGTGGAAGTTACCGTCACCCATGTGTCCAGCAATCGTAGCAAACAGTTTATACTTCTTGATGATTCTTTGTAACTCTGGCAGAAAATCAACAAGGTGTTTTGGCGGCACTACAAAGTCATCAATAAATGGTGCTGTGTGCTTGTCCTTGACCTTGCTGCGTAGGATCTGAAAGCTATTACGTCGCATAATCCAAAACTTTTCTGACTTGCCTTCAGTAGGCGCTTCTTCAAAACCATTAATTTCATAGCGAGCCCTGTTCTTGCCAAGATCTCGGTGCAGTGCCCTCACCTTTTGGCGCACCTCTTCTTCTGTATCAGCATTAAATTCGATCATGAGTACCAACTTAGGTATACCACGCAGTAACTGCAGTCCATCAGGAATTAAGTTAATCAATAATCTAATAAACCGTTTCCAGCCAAGCATCTTGAGGAAGCTTGGCATAAATCGTATTGAAAGCCATAATGTTGCATCATCAAACGATTCAAAGGTAGCCGGCTTGTGCTTGAGCACTGTTGGGATCAGTTCCCCTAGGTCATTAATGTTCTTTAGAAATAGCACAAGTAGTCCCGAATGAGCGCGTGCAGGCACTAAACGGAACGTAATATCAGTGACCATACCGAGCGTGCCTTCGGCACCAACAATCAAACGGCTCAAGTCAAAAATTTTGGTATCACGGTCCCAAACATCCCAGAGTGCGTACCCCATCGAATTTTTACTCACCTGAGGTTTTGCGGCCTTAATTTCGTCATAATGCTTTTCACATAATTCAAAAACCTGCTTGTAAATACTGCCTTCAAAATCTTTCTGAGCAATCTTCTTCTTGAGTTCTGATTCATTAAGCGGCTTCACTACATACTCATTACCATCCGCAAAGATGAGCTTAAGTTCTGTAACGAAATCAGCTGTTTTACCATACTCGAGTGACTTCTCGCCGCCAGAGTTATTACCGATCATACCGCCGATAGTGGCAAGTTCACGTGATGCAGGGTAAGACGGCATTAACGCATTATGCTCAAGTGTTGCCTTTTCAAAATCCCGATAAAACACACCTGGCTGAGCATGCGCTTCTATGGCCGAAGTTTCATGAATGGTCGTCAGATGACGATTAAAGTCGATGATGACAGAGTCGTTGATTGCGCCCCCCGCCATATCTGTACCAGCGCTGCGTGCAGTAAGAGAAAGCTTTGGCAGTTGTTTTTTGTATTTTGCAACCAATTTTACGAGAGACTGGATATCCTGACTATCCTTGGGAGCGACAACCACATCCGGCAAGATCTCAAACATACTTGCATCATGACTGTATTTTTCACGAGTGGTGATGTCTGTTTCAATTTCACCCTTAAAAATTTTCTGTAATTCTTTTAGAAATGGATCCATGTTTGTTTACTCTTTTATGCGTTTAACCTAAGTATCGCATATCCATAAGCGTTATGCTACTATTACAGAGAACAACAGGAATATACAAACAACATGTCAAAACACAATATTGTTATCGTAGGTGGAGGCTTTGGCGGCATAAAGGCAGCCCTTGAACTATCACACGACCACCGATTTAAAGTCATACTCATTAGTGATCATGACGATTTCAGGGTTTACCCAACGCTCTTTCATGTATCAACGGGTGGTTCACATAGGGTAGCTTCGATTCCACTCACAGAAATTTTTGTCAGTAAATCGGTGAATGTAGTTATCGATACGGTCACCGACATAGATAAAGTAGGTCACACGGTTACCACAAAATCAGGCGAAACATTTACATACGAAGCGGTGATATTTGGGCTTGGCGTGATGACTAACTACTTTGGGATTAGTGGCCTCAGTGAATTCTCGTATGGCATTAAGACACTTTCTGATGCAGAAGAGCTTAAGGCACATCTTCATAAGCAGCTCTGCACTGACCGTCAATACGATCTAAACTATGTAGTTATTGGTGGTGGTCCAACCGGCGTAGAACTAGCCGGTGCGCTCCCGCACTATATTAAAACTATTGCCAAACATCAGGGGCTTAAAAAACGCAAGGTACATGTCGATCTTATCGAAGCCGCCCCTCGTTTGGTGCCGCGTATGCCCAAGGACATCTCCCGCGCAATTACCCGAAACTTACGCAAGCAAGGGGTCAAAATATATACAAAGACTGCTGTACAGGCCCAAACAGCCGACGCCCTCATGGTGGGAGGCAAGCCAATCCGCAGTCACACCGTTATTTGGACTGCTGGCGTGGCAAATAGTCCATTCTTTAAGGACCATGACTTTCAGATAGCCAGAAACGGCAAAGTTCGTGTGGATCAGTTCCTACAGGCAGAACCTGGCATATATGTGATAGGTGATAATGCCGATACTCCATACAGTGGCATGGCTCAGACTGCGCTGTATGATGGCAAGTTTGTTGCGCAAAACCTACAACGTATCGCAAGTAGCCAAACGCCAGAACCCTACAAGGCCAAAAAACCGATTTACGTACTTCCAGCAGGGCCAAAATGGGCAGCCGTACTCTGGGGCAAAGTCCGGATCTTTGGCTGGCTTGGATGGACACTGCGAAGCCTGGCCGACTTAATGCTTTACCATGACTATTTACCGGTCAACAAGGCAACGAGCCGCTGGGCAGCAATGAACGATCAGGAAGATTACTGTCCTCACTGCGGTAATGAAATGGCCAAGCTTAAGTATCTATCGGGCGAGCAGTAATACCGCCAGAATCCGCTAAGACCCGCCGAACACGGGGCCAAATAACTACAGCCTTCACATTATCTTTTGGAATAGCACCATAGTGACGACTATCGGTACTTGCCTCCGTATGGTCACCTAACAGGAATAATCCTTCCGGCCGCACGGATTCAATACGTTTTACAATTTCTCGGCCACTGTGTTCTGCGATAACCACCTTCTGTGGCCGCAATCTAAGGTACCATCTATAGCCCCAAACCAAAGTACCGGGAGGCAATACCGGCAACATACTATGGCCTTGGACTCGGCGGATCATAAAGGGAGCTATAAAGCGCACTTCTATTGCCCTCCTATGTGGTTATTTATGATTTCTTGGTTTCCCAGAATATCTCAGCAATCTCGTCTATCTGTGCAAGTAATGTATCAGCTTCTTTGACATCCATGTGATGCTTACATTCACCCGCTTGCTTAGTTGCGAGCCAGAATTTTTCGTGTAAATCAGGATACTTTTCAAGGTGTGGCTGCTTAAAGTAGTCCGTCCAGAGTACCCACAAATGGTGCTTAACAAGTTCTGCCCGCTGTTCAATAAGTATCACCGCACGGAGCTTGTTGTGCTCATCAAGGCCCTCATATTTCTCCATCATCGCCTTAACGCTCTCGGCCTCAATACGAGCCTGAGCAGGGTCATAAATTCCACATGGCAGGTCACAGTGTGCATATACTGGTTTGATTTTCGGTAGTAATCCCATCGGTAGATCTCCTTAATGTTTCTAAGGATCTATTATACCGCGTGGGGCTTAGTATATTCTGTGAAATATCTACGCTTTTGCGCTGTTACTTTCACGCCATTTTGCAATTTCAGCATGGTGACCACTCAGTAGTACATCAGGTACTTTCATATCCCGAAATACCTCAGGACGAGTGTACTGTGGAAATTCAATTGATTCATCGTCTTCTTGGAACGATTCAATTTCTGCCGAGGCCTCCCCACCCAGAACCCCAGGGAGTAGCCGAACAACACTGTCTATTACGATCATTGCAGGCAGCTCACCGCCCGTCAGCACATAATTGCCAATACAGAACTGCTCATCAACCCATGCGGTTACCCGTTCATCATACCCTTCGTACCGAGGGCAAACAATTATAAGCCCCTTGTCACCAGCAGCAAGGCGCTTCGCGTCAGATTGCTTGTACACCTTTCCACGCGGGGTTGGCAGCATAACAATCGCATCTGGGTCATTTTCTTTTGCATGTTCAATCGCCGCCACCAATGAATCAACCTTCAGGAGCATACCATCACCACCGCCATATGGCGTATCATCGACTTGCTTACGTGGGCCATTGCCGAACTGGCGTAAATCAATATATGAGATATCGAAAGCCTTCTGCTCTTGTGCCTTCCACATCATGCTGGAGCCCATAACTCCGGCAAACATATCGGGGAATAACGTAATTACTTGTATTTTCATATAATTTATTACATTATATCATACTCGTCAATATGTAGTACACTCTGGCTATCGTACTTGAGTACAGTTTGGGATGAAAACCGAGCAAAAATGCTGAGACGTACAGCAGGTACGATGAAGCTTTTTGCCGCAGGTTTACGCCCAAAATGTGCCAGCTACGATAGCCAGAAACAATAAGAACCCCTTCTGGGGTTCTTATTGCCACATAAAGCTCCCATTCTGGGAATGCTCGCATAGAGCTTTTTGTTTGTTTTTATTTTGTTACACCGGATTTGGTCACGGCTGAAACATGCTTATGACTATACCTTGTCAGATCAAATCTTTCAAGCGTAACTCGGCTGTAATTATCCCCAGCTTATACGTCTAGGTCGTCAAGTTCTGCAAGCTCACGGCGCGTCTGGCTTACAACATCGCTCTCGGTTGACTGCACGTCATCATCGTCATCGCTAGCGCTCGATGAACTTGATACCGCTGAACCATCGCCGGTATCGACAATCTTCAGGTTATAGCGTGCCTCGTTCTTAGTTCCGAGTGCGCGGAGTAGCGTACGAAGGCTCTGCGCCGTAGCACCGCGCTTACCGATTACACGGCCGAGATCTTCTGCGTCAACAGTGAGCTCAAGGAGCACACCCTTTTCATCAATGCGCCGATCTACCTTAACGGCATCGGGATTTCCGACAAGGGATTTTACGATAAATTCTACAAATTGCTGGTCAATAGTTGCGCTCATACGGGTCATTCCTCCAATTACTGTCAGTACTAGTAGTATAGCAAACTACTGGGTGCAGACTAAAGCGCCCAGCTTAAAATTAAAACTCCCGCGAGTATTCACGGGAGTTTTAATTTTGGAACAGTTTGTCTTAAGCTTCTTCGATTGGAGCTTCTGCTTCTTCAGCTGCAGGAGCCTCAGTTTCTACTGGAGCTTCTTCCTTTGGCTGGTTCTTGCGGAGCTTCTCTGGGTTGCGAAGCTTACCTTCTTTGGTACCGCCAGCAACCTTTACCCACTTAGGAAGTTCTACCTTTTCTGCCTGGAGCAAACGAACAACACGGTCAGATGGCTGCGCACCGTTACCGAGATACTTTGCTGCAAGTTCTTTGTTAAGGTTAGTTTCCTTGGTGTGTGGGTTGTAGCTACCGAGCAGGGCAACCACACGGCCACTGCTAGGGGTCCGACGACTGTCTTGAACGACAACACGGAATTGAGCGTGACCCTTACGGCCAGTACGCTGCATACGAATAACAAGCATGTTATTCCTTTCTCACATATTCCCTATAAAGAGATTAATTGTTAACTAGCAGATAATACAGGATTTCACCCCTGTTGTCAACAGATAAGACTAATCAACGTAAAGTTTTAGGGCAGCCTCGGCGGCGGCTACTTGGCCGTTCTGCTTGCTTGGGCCGCTGCCCTTGCCCTTTAGTTCACCATTTACAAAGACGCCAACAGTGAAAACTTTATCATGGTCAGGGCCTTCTTCACCCAAGACTTTGTATACTGGTGTAAAACCGTCTTTACTCTGGACTAACTCCTGTAAATGAGATTTAGGATCCATCCAGGAGCCGGTCTTGAGGATTTCATCAAATGTAACAAGCAGGCTCTTTGTAATAAAGTCCTTGGCCGCATCATAACCCTGGTCAAGGTATAGCGCACCGACAACGGCCTCGTAGCAGTTAGCAAGAATCTGTGCACGGGCGCGTTCGGTGCCACGGCGCTCGCCTCGGCTGAGGCGCAGAAGCGGCTCAAAATCATTACGTGCCGCTGCCGCACTGATACTCTCAGTCCGAACCAGGCTGCTGCGCCAGTTCGTCAAAATACCTTCTGGCTCGCTGTAGTTGCCGTAGAGGTATTCTGTTGAAACGAGTTCAAGCACTGCGTCGCCCAAAAATTCAAGCCGCTCGTTGTGTTCCTTGGCCGTCTTGCGGTGTTCGTTCACGTACGATCGGTGCGTAAATGCCGTTACGAGCAAATCAATATCTTTAAATGTTACGCCGAGCTTTTGTTCAGCAAATGCCTGATACTTACCAATGTCCATGATTTCTAAAATTTACCGTTCCGTATTTTTTTCATTGCAAGCAAAATAATCTTACCGATATCTTCATATTCGATTTTATCAAGTGCCTCTTGGGCTGGAAACCATTTGATGCCATTCATCCATTCTTCTGGATTTAACTTATCAGTATCACCTTGCGCCTGCACGAGGAAAATTTCAGTTGTCATGAGCACAAGACTCTGTTGACGACGGTAGCGGAAATTAATCTTCCCCAGCCAGTTCAGGACTTTCATTTCCTGCAGGCCCGTCTCCTCGCGAATCTCGCGCTCGGCACACTCTTTAGCAGATTCGCCGTCTTCAATATGTCCCTTAGGAATTGTCCAGCGGTTCTTAGCATCTTGGATAAGTAGTATTTCTAGACTGTTATCTTTCGTATTGCCACGAAAAACAATACCGCCCGCGGTTGGCTCACGAACCACCTCGCTAATAGCAGGACGCTTTCTGGTTACAAATTTCTTAAAGCCGCCAAGGGGGTTGTTTGGCTTCTTCATCTTCTCTACGCAGCTTCTTTCTGTTCTGGCTTCTTGTCTACGCTTTCATCGCCTTCACGTTGCCTGAGCAGTGTACCGAGTACACCATTTACGAACTTTGATGAGTTTTCACCACCGAATGCTTTTGCAAGCTCGACAGCCTCGTTGATTACAACTTTTGGTGGAACATCAGTGCCGAATACAAGCTCATACGCGCCAATACGGAGTACGATACGATCCATGCGGGCAATCTGCTCAATTGGCCATTCTGGAGCAATCGGCTGCAAGACGCTATCGAGTTCTGACTTCTTGGCATCAACCCCTTTTACGAGCTGCTCAATGAACGCACTATCATCGACCATATCAGCATAACGCCGAATATTTCGATCAAGTACGTCCTTCAGCTGAAAGTCCTTGTCTTGGCACTCTAGGCGAAACTCTTCTTCGTAGAGCGTCTGGAGTGCAATGATGCGACCAAGGTGACGGTTTGATGCCATATTGTTAAGTATCCGTTTATGTTACTACCAGTATACCGTACCTAAGACGGATATGCTTTAGTTTTTACCTTAAGCTTTTTTGCCAGATTCGCGGCGAGTTGTATATGCCTTGACTGGAGACTTTGAGTTGACAGCACGAGCTAACTTAACGAGCAAGTGGCTGCGACGTGCGCCGGTGCGACGTGGACTAGTGCGCTTCTTTGGCTTTCCCATAGTGAATATTCCTTTTAGATGTAATTTAACAAAAATTCCCTGCAATTATAGCGTATAACAGCGTAAAACTCAAGAGATGGCTGCTGATTCGTATTAATTAACCACAGGATGGCTTCTTCCATCCCTGGCTACCTTCTGTTCCGCGGGTCCAGAAACCCACTTTGCGAGCATCAGAAAGTGCGTCACGCATGCTAGCCTGGTTAGCGTCTGCTTTTACTATCGCTTTTATGCGGTAGCCATTCAGTTGACTGGCAATACTTTTATAGTATTTCGGCAAGGTGCGGGGCGCTTTGACCTCAAGTGATAGTGAGATTTTATACCTGTACAAGTGTCTAGTCATCTCTTTTAGAGAATAGATTCTACTCTGTCCATCTTTGTTCTTGAGTCGGTGCAATTGAGCATATGTCATGTCGCTAACCTGAGTATCTTTACCGAGTCTACCTTCAGGGTCATAGAAGCCGTCGTTGGCCATAGGCCTGCCCCAGTGTGTTGCAACAGGAATTCCGTCTTTTGAGACATGCACGTCAAGATCAATTGAGTCATAGCCATGCTTAGCAGCATAGGCGATCCCTTCGGGGGAATTTTCGAATGCATATGTCTGACCGTCTAACTTATGGTACATCCTGCCTTCTACTTTGCTGCCGTGGGTAATTGGTACGTTATAGCAGACTGCTTTAGTGGCAGTGGGAGCCGATTTAGGTCCACTACCAACTGATGCATCATCAAGTTGATTACTTACAAGCTCAAACTTTTCAAGTGCTACATCGTATTCTCGCTTGGCATCCGTTTTTTCATCAGGATCGGCCTTCTCGAGTGCTGCTTCTTTTTCACCCAACACTTCCCGGGCGCTATCAAGCTCCCCTCGAGCTTCGTCTATAGCCTGTTGATTTACTCCAGGACTGACCGAAGAGACTGACCTATTTAGAACAAGCTGTACAATAATCTGAGCACTGGCGGCTATTACAAGCCCCACAATCGCATATATGATCGTTCGTTTAGCCGACCCAATAGCATTAGCATCACCGTTACTGGTAATGTATTTCAGACCGGCAACTATCAGCATAATAACAGCGATAATCCCTGCCGCGATACTAATAATCTGCACTATATTCCTTATGACACCGCTGACTCGCTTTTCTGCAGCCCCATCATCACAGCCGGCATTACCGTCGGCGACTATATTAAGCGTCTCACAAGAGGCACTCTTGCTGCCGTCAGCTGGTGCGGCATTCGCGATGGACATAGAAATAAAACCTACGCATGCTGCAACAAAAATGATGACTATATGTGTAATTTTGGTTTTGAATATACCCATTACCGAAATAGTACATCAAACAAGACTAATTATCCAAATTGAACGCTATATATGCTTAGATGACCAGATTCACGAGCCGGCCGGGCACGTAAATGGCTTTCTTGATATCAGATCCTGCAGTCAGTGCCAGGATTTTTTCATGACTGCTCGCAAGCGCGATTGCATCTTCTTGGCTAATATCCGCCGAGACCTGCAGCTCTGCACGCACCTTACCATTCACCTGCACCACGATAGTAATCTCATCTGTTATAAGATATGCCTCATCATATGTAGGCCAGCTATCCTTCTGAACACTCGTCTCGTAACCAAGCTGCTGCCAAAGTTCGTCGGCAATATGCGGCGCAAACGGCGCGATACAAGCCACAGCACTACTCAGTGCTTCGTGCCATGCCTCTGATTTACTGAATTCTTGAGTCTTCAGCTTATACAGTTCATTGATATTAGCCATCGCAGCTGCGATTGCCGTGTTGTAACGATTTTCATTGATATCGTCGGTCATCTTCTTGATCATCGTGTGTGTTGTACGGCGCAGCTTTTTGACAGTGTCGTCAGAAACCTGACCATCAGGCAATTCAAGGTACTCCTGAACAATCGTCCACACTCGGTTCAAAAATCGATATGTGCCAGGGACACCCTGTGGGTCCCACTTCGCCCAGACTTCAAGCGGAGCAGCAAACATCAGATAGGTGCGGAGGGAATCGGCTCCGTAACCACTGTTGATAATTTCCAGTGGGTCAACACCATTGCCTTTTGATTTACTGAACATCTGGCCGTCACTCGCCGTAACTTTACCGTTAAACAAGAACTGCTTAAATGGTTCAGGGTTGTTAATGAGTCCAAGCTTATGGAAGAACCTTGTAACGAAACGAGCGTACAACATATGTGCCGTCGCATGGTCTGCTCCGTTATAGAAATCAACAGGTGCCCACTTGTTCGCAAGATTAGTATCAAAAATTGCATCCGCATTATGTGGGTCCATGTAACGGAGCATGTACCAACTGCTACAAATGTAAGTGTCGAGTGTATCAGTTTCACGCTCTGCGTCACCGCCACAGCTTGGACAATCAACTTGCAGCCAATCCGTAGCACGAGCCAACGCGCTGCGGCCATCACCAGCAGGCGCAAAATCCGTAAGCTCAGGCAAGACAACTGGCAGATCAGCTTCCGGCACGGGTACCGTGCCACAATCACTACAGTAAATTATTGGAATTGGCGCGCCCCAGTAACGCTGTCTTGATACACTCCAGTCGCGCATTTTGTAATTAATCTTTTCCTGGCCAACACCGTTTGCGGCCAAATCAATGACCATTTTTTCGCGTGCTTCGGCTGTAGATAATCCATTATACACACCAGAGTTTTTAACAACGCCCTCGCCGCCAAATGGCTCATCCGCTTGCAGTGGATCATATGCCTCAACGATTGGTAGGCCAAAAATCTGAGCGAACTGGTTGTCTCGTTCATCGTGTGCGGGAACCGCCATAATAGCCCCCGTACCGTAACCGGTCAGAACATAATCAGCAATCCAAATCGGGATCTGATTGCCAGTCATAGGATTAATGGCGTACGCCCCAGTGAAAACGCCAGTCTTCTCTTTACTCGCTTGACGCTCTACTTCTGTCTTCTTCTGCGTTTGCTTTACATAGGCCTGTACAGCATCTTTTTGATCTGCAGCCGTGAGTGTTTCTACAAGTTCGTGTTCTGGCGCCAGAACCAAGAAAGTAGCGCCAAAAAGGGTGTCGACTCGCGTTGTAAACACAGTGATCTTTTCGTCAGTACCATCAACGGCGAAAGCAACTTCTGCACCAATGCTTCGTCCGATCCAGTTTTTCTGCGCAAGCTTTACGCTCTCCGTCCAATCAAGATCATCAATAGAATCAAGTAGCTCATCAGCATATTCAGTAATCTTGAAAAACCACTGTTTAACTTCCTTTTGCTCCACAATCGGATCATCAGCAGCATCGTGTCGCCAGCATTTACCGTCAATAATCTGCTCATTTGCAAGAACGGTTTGACACTTCGTGCACCACCACTGCATTCGCGCGTCTTGGTATGCAAGACCCTGCTCATACATCTTAAGGAAAATCCATTGGGTCCATTTGTAATATTCAGGTGTGTGGGTGGCAATTTCTTTGCTCCAGTCGTTGCTCCAACCCATTGCCTTGTACTGCGTATGATAGCTAGGGATAATCGTCGCCATGCTCTGCTGAGGCGAAACACCAGCCTTGATAGCATAGTTCTCCGCGGGCAAACCAAATGCATCCCAACCAATTGGATGGTAACTTTCATGGCCGAGCTGGCGCTTAAAGCGAGCCTTAACATCACTGATCGTGTAATTCATGGCATGTCCAATATGAATACCAGCCCCACTTGGGTAATTGAACATGCTCATCGCCAAGTACTTTGGCTTGTCACTGCGAAGATCAGCCTTGTAAATTTGCTGCTCATCCCAAATTTGCTGCCACTTTGGCTCAATGTCTTTTGGATTGTATCGTTGTGTCATAATCGCATCTATTGTAACACCGTAGGCGTCGATGCGTAAAAACTAGACTTCTTGTGGGGCTGCAAATTGAGCCTTTTTTATCGCCATCCAGTCATCAGACTGACGTACCAATCTGCTAGTATCATCAGGATTGGCTAATATTGATTTGACTGTTTCTTCGGCAAACACTCGGTTCTGAGAACCCTTCACGAGCACGAGACTATCTTTACGGAGGATAGATTTTAGGTATTCACCCGCTTCGTACGGCGATTCGTACGATGACACACGGCAGCCTTGGCTCCGCGCAGTTTCAGCAAGATATCGATTTGCATCAGGGCCGATAGTTATAACCTCATCAAGCTCTTTCGGATTACAATGCTCGCCTACAAAGATATGAGCATCTTTACTGAAACTACCAAGCTCGTTCATATTACCGAGCACCGCTATTTTATGGTCAGCTGGTAATTTATATACCGTGTCCAGTGATGAAATGACAGCCTCGGGACTCGCGTTATAGCTATCATCAATGATTGTCGTGCCTTTGACACCTTCAAGTAGCTGCATTCTTCCAGGAACTGGTGTTATTGCAGCCAGGCCCATTGAAATCCCAGCAGGCTCAATACCAAGCACATCCCATACACTACTTGCAGCAATTGCAGAATATAATTGCGCCTCAGAAAAAATCGGTAAACGTTCAGCGGCAATTACTTTGTTCTGTTTTGTAATCGTAATGTCACTGTAACCTTTTTTGTACACGCCAGTCTTACCACGGTAATCAGCAGCTTTCCGAATTGAATACGTGATTAAGCTGCTCAGATCTTGCAGATACTTCTCGTCTACAAGGTCAGCATTCGCAATCAACATATTGGTATAGTTAGCAACTGATAATTCTTCGGCAGCAACTGCGTCTAAGTCCGCGAAGGATTGCATGTGTTCTGGAGCGATTGCGGTTACAACGGCTACATCTAGATGTAAGTACTTAGAAAAAGCGGCAATCTGTCCAGGGCCATCGGTGCCAACTTCAACTACCACCACATCAAATGGATACGGCCGAGATAATATGCGCTCGTTAATAACGAACACTCTAAGCCACGCAAATGGATTAAACAATGAAGGCATGTCTTGTCCAAAAAACACTAATGGCACAGATGCAAGGTCATTATAATTTCCAGCCTGGTACCGAACCCGAATAGTACTACCAAGTGATTCTGCGATAGCCCGCTTGGTGCTGGTTTTGCCGATACTACCGACAACACCAACAATCTTAAATGAATGCTTCTCCCTCAGTCTACGGACTTGCCAACCCAGGACAAGTACTACAAGTAGTCGGGCTAGTTTTTTCATCTAAGCTTCTACAGACTATCACTACACTCTGCAGGAATTGCAGATTCATCATTGCTATTATCGGATGTTTCCATCAGAGCAGCGCATTGCTGCGCTTCATCATTGAGATGAGTTCTTAATGAAGGGCTTCTAGTACTAGTACCACCGCCCAATAACCCATCAAGACCCAGACTATCCATAAGCTCAGTAATTGATTTTGCATTCTCTGGCTTGTCAACTTTCACTGAGGAGTCATTGCTTTGCGTTAATTTGAGCTTAACCTTACCACTAATATTCTTACTCGAACCACCCTTGACGCTGAACGTACCATTAATTGATAGCGCGTCAGTCTTGGTGTTTACGACTGATTTAATATCAGCTTCAATTTCCTGATTCTTTTCCTTGCCCTTGAATTTGATGCTCATCGGGAACTCATCACCACCCTGATAGTCTTGTCCCAGCTCAATCCAGTTCTCACTATTCTCAGGATCCGAAATGCGGACGACGTGTGGAAGCTTTGTACGCTTATCAACCCATACTTCTGCTGTCTGGTCTGTGTCTTCTTTTGCGGCTTCTTTGCCAAGGTCTGTACAGCTCTTCTTCTCGTTCTCAAGCAATGTTTTACCGATCTTGTCGTCCTTGACTGCGTTACAAAGTGCTTCTACGTACTTACCGAAGTTTTCGTTATTGTATCCGACTTTATACTTATACGTATCACGGCCTTCTTTATTTTCGGAACCAATTTGCTCCTTCACAAAGAATACGGCTTTTTGCGGATCTGGACTAAGCAGATACTCCTTGGTTGGAGCGTTTGTTTTTTGAAGTAGTTCTCTGTAATCCTTGGTTGTAAATTTTTCTTCGGTACCTCCGGCTGCTAACTGCTCAAAGAGCGTATGGTCAACCACAAACCACTGGTCATTTACACCATCAAGCATAGATCCAATTTCATTACCTCCGCCAATCAGTGACTTAAGTCCCTGCAAGCCAGTCAGTTTAAAGTATAGATCGGCAGACTCATCGTTTGCTTTTATGGTACGCACGTCAAATCCAACCTTAATTCCTGAGGCAGAAACTTCACCATTAACCTTACCGTCAAAGCCCTTCCATTCGCCGTTGACTTTTCCGTCCGACTCTATAGCACCATCGAGATCATAGCTTCCTTCGATCTTCATTGCTTTATCGGTACGCTCTTTCGTCGCAAAAGTAACTGCTTCGTCATATACTTTGCCCGAATTAATCATCGCACTCTTCCAGATGTTTTCAGGCTTATTTGGAACATATAAGGTAAAGTAGGCGCCAACTCCACCGCCGCCGAGAACCAACAGTGCCGCAATTACCGCGATAAGCAGCTTTGTTTTCTTACTGCGCTTTTTAGGTGAATTATCTACCACACCAGCAGGTACTGGTACGGAAGCAGGTGATTCGTCTACCGTGCTGGCCTCTTGTGAAACAGAAGCAGCTTCTCTACTCTGATCAGACACTGGTGGCTTTTCTTCTGGGATATTATTCTGTTGGGATTCACTTGTCAGCGTATCTGATGATTTATTGGTATCACTTGGAAGCTCCGGAGCACCAGGAAGATTATCTTGCGGCAATTCAGACTTGTCTCCTGAGATATCAGTTTTATTTGGATCGTTTGGCTGCATAGCTACCCTCCCACTAACAGAATTAGTCCATTATTCTGGCTATAAATTATACCTCAACTACTGAATAAGCTGTAGCTTTGACTGAAGTTCGTCAACAGAAATTGCATCTTTAGGTGCAGGCGGGAGTGTCTTGCGCATATTCACACCGGAAATAACCTCTCGCTTACCACCACTACTCTGCGACGTCTCGGTCATCTGATGAGTCCAGCCATCAATTGATACAGTGAAAGAAAGTTTAGCTGACTGAGCATACTCATCCGGGTTAACATCCTTCAAGTGGTTAAGCCCCGTAAACTGCGCATATTTCTTAAGCGCAGTAATGTATCCAACCGGATTAACAGTTACCATCATAGTGTGATTAGGCCTATAGAATGGAAAGCTGTGCTTTGTCTCAACGACTCTATATTCATACGCCTTTGTATCTTTCATAATTTTAATCAGCTCTCTACGATCCGATGCGCTCAGGTTACCAATTGGTGCCACGCCAAGCACTGACTGATTGTAAATCTGGCCCTGGGTCGCGCCAGATTCAGCTTCTGATTTACCCCAGAGACCAAGTACGCTGCTGAAATCCTGCTTTTGAGCAGTCTCCACACTCGTATAACGGACATAGTCGGCAGTTGGCGTACCGATATTTTCAGTAACCGCAGTTGCCGAATCGACACCGGTTTGCGTAAATACAGTTTTCGAGAAAACTTTATTTTGCGGAGAGGTAGCTGTTTCAAACACCTGATCAACACTCTGTGCTCCGCTCTTTTGATACGTATGACGAGAGTAAGAGCTCACCTGGAGATTATTACTTACCATACCCCAAAATACCCTGTCTTGGTTTGTCATTCGATGGTACTGCCAAACGCCAAATGAACTCAGCACAAGCACAATTCCAACTGAAATAATAAATTTAGGTGATATTATTGCCGATCCCATTTTCGAGACAAAGCCACCCTGTCGTGTTCCCTCAAGTAATTTCTTCATACAGGTATTAAACCTTATTCTCGCCAACGGTGCAATTTGAAGCAAACAAAAAACCCATCTTTCGATGGATTCTTTATATGGTGGAGCATAAAGGATTATTCTATATACCTGCGTCACTTACTCGGTGCGAGCACCTGCGTGAGCTCCTTGCTATCGAACCCAGGCTTTGCCTTGCGGGTTCTCATAACTTCAATCATATAAAATACCCCGACCAAGGCCGAGGCATTTTATATGGTGGAGCATAAGGGATTCGAACCCTTGACCTCTTCCATGCCATGGAAGCGCGCTAGCCAACTGCGCCAATGCCCCGAAATACCTGATGATTGTAGCATGCCACTAACAAACATAAAACCACCCGATTAACAGATGGTTTTATTTCGTGCGCGCCCACCCTGCGGCGGGTGAACGCTTTTTATTTTGAAGTGTTTATTTCGCCGCAATTGCGCACGATTACCTTAAGCATAATGCCTGATGCATGCAACGTCAAGGACTACTCTATACTAGCCTTATCCTCGTCTATCTCTAGAATTACCCTGTCTTTGTTGAAGACAAAGTACCGTACTGGACGCCCAGTCTTCTTGAACTGCACAATTTCGGCTTGGACACCATCACTTATATCACCAAATACCCACAGCTCATCACTTCGCATAACAAGTGTGTTATTACCCTGACGCACCACATCTCGGTCAACAGTATCTAGCAAAAAATAGTCAAAGATCATAAAAGGATTAAGCGGCACGAGGCCTTCGTCTAACACGAATTTGGTGACGAATTGGCGCATATAGAAATTCTTCTTCGACATAGCCGTATACACCATAACTTCACGAGGTTTTAGGTGTAAAGCACGGTGGTCAAAATTACTCATAACAACTCCAAAAACTCCTGTTCATTAATAACTTTTGTGCCGTATTTTTCTGCCTTTTTCAGCTTGCTTGCGCCAACTTTACCGCCAGCCACAAGGTACATCGTGTCCTTGCCTACTGAGCTTTGGAAAACACCACCTAAATTGCGAATTTTTTCAGCTGCTTCATCTCGGCCCATTGATTCGAGACTACCTGTAATTACAAAGCTTTTGCCAGAAAGCTTGCCGCCAACAGCCTTAACGTCCTGTGGCCACACACCAAGTCCACGGAACTTAGCGAGGAGTTGACTGTTCTCCTCCTCATCAAACCATAGATAAATGGAATCGGCCACTACATCACCAACTCCGTCTATTGATTTCAATTCATCAAGCTTTGCAGTTCCAATAGTATCGAGCTTTTTAAAATGATTTGCTAAATCAATAGCCGTCTGCGAACCAACGTGCCTAATGCCAAGCCCATATATAAAACGGGCTAGCGTTGGATTTCGTTTCTCGGCAATTGCATCAATCAGCTTCTGTGCAGAGATATCCGCAAAGCGGTCAAGCTTAAGCAAATCATCTTTTGTCAAAGTGTATATATCAGCGATATCCTTGACTAAACCACTATCGACAAGTGCTACCACGTTTTTCTCGCCAAGTGTATCGATATCAAGTGCGCCTTTACTTGCAAAATGCTCTAGTGCCCGCTTTAAAACAAGCGGCCCCGTCATCCCCTTCACGCGGTAGACAACATCCTTGCCTTGTCGTTCGAACTCAAGATCTGGGTACTGTTCCCTTAACGCATCTTCGTATATAAATGGCTTTGTATTTTTTGGTCGTAATTCCAATACGACACTTTCAACCTGCGGGATAATATCACCTGCTTTAAATATAACTACCGTGTCGCCCACACGAATGTCCTTGCGCGCAATTTCATCGGCATTATGCAGGCTCGCGTGCTGAACCGTCGTACCAGCAACCTGCACCGGATCAAACACTGCTACTGGAGTCGCTGCTCCAGTTCGCCCAATACTAATCACAATATCTTTGACGATTGTGGTTGCCTGTTCGGCGGCGTATTTATATGCGACCGCACCCCGTGGCTGCTTGCCGACAATACCCAGGTCAGCATACTGGGCCCTGTCGTTTACTTTGATTACGAGCCCGTCTGTATTGAACGGAAGTTTGTGGCGCTTTTCATCCCACTCATCAACAAAATGCATAACCGCATCCAGACCAGTGAATACCCCCGCCTCTTGATTCCGTCTAATTCCAATTGCAGTTAATGCCTCATACGCAGCCATATGCGTAGGTACATCAGAAGGGTCATCACGTTGTAGATCATATGCAATAAACGTCAAAGGACGTTCAGCAACAAGCTTTGGATCAAGCTGGCGAATAGTGCCTGCGGCCAAATTCCTGGGATTAGCAAATGTGGGCTTCCCGGCTCTTTCTTGCCGTTCGTTGAGCGCAGCAAAATCTTTTTTAAGCATGACGATCTCGCCGCGGACCTCAGTTCTGCCAATCAGTAAGTGCTCATATCCCTTTTGGCTCCTGAGCCGAAGTGGTACATTGGCGATTGTTCGAACGTTATTAGTAACGTCCTCGCCGATAAAACTGTCACCACGTGTAATACCAGCCTGTAGCAGGCCATCCTGGTAAATGAGGGCACAGGCTAGCCCGTCCATTTTTATGTCTGCAAAAAACTCATGAGTCCTTCCCGGCATAAGCTTATCCATGCGCTGGACCCATGCTTCAACTTCTGACCTATCAAAAACGTCGTTTAGGCTGAGCATGCGTGTGCTGTGCTGTACTTTCTTAAAGCCACCTTTTAGCTCATTACCAACTCGCTGCGTTGGACTGTCAGCAGTAATAAGCTCAGGATACTGCGCTTCCAGATCTTTGAGCTCGCGCATGAGCCCGTCATACACAGCGTCAGACACCGATGGATTATCAAGCACATGGTACTCGTAGCTGTAGGCATTCAACAGATCCTTCAGCTCATGTGCACGATCAGTTCCAGACGACCTGCTCATCCAAGCAACTCCCTATACAGTGAATAAAGATAGCTATGTGCAAGTGGTAGTATGAACGCACTTCCTATCAGGAAAAGTATTTCTGCGGCTGCCGGCAACAAAATGATAATTGGCACCATCGCCGTAAATCCGATAACTGAAAGCGCTATCGGCAAGAACAAGACCTTACGCATAACCGTCCAGCGCCTGTGATTAACCAAGCTCTTCGCTGAACGTAACGCCTTTAATGGGGTCATGTCAGGCAATGCAACGATATAAAGTGCGACCATTGATACGCTTATCATATAGAAACTCCAGACCGCCAGCAGGAAGATAACAATACAGACCGCGAAAACTTCTGCGAAAGAAACAACAACGCCGGAAACTATTGCCGCATTATATATAAAATTAGCGATCAGAAGCGGGATAAGCTGCAGACTGACAATAAACACAACGATCACAAACTGAACCAGCGGATAGCTTGAACGGTAAAAAACGTCTCGAGCTCGCGGTGCCTCACCAATATAAGTCTGCCTGAGTGTCCATATCATAAAGAGTGAGAATATAAGCAGTAATATTGTCTGATACAGTGCAGCAACTTCGGTCTGGGGATTAAGTGACCCGACCAATAGCCCCATGACCGTAACAGAACCGGCTATCTGGCCGACTGATCCACGAAAGAGTTCCGTGATCGCATCTTTAACGACGGTGATATCGGCAGTAAAAATAAACCCTCTTACGAGTACTAGTGTAAGCAGTAAATATACAGCAGCAATAATCCCAAAAAGCTTCTTATAGCGCCAGACGTGCATAAATGCACGTTTCGTAAGTGTAAATGAACTTGGTAACTTTGCACCAGGATGCTTCATCTTCTTCGAGAGTCTAAATGATTGATATTTTGCCTTAGGGTCATCAGTCATCTGCTGAGTAGATAAAGAAGCGGCTTTTTTATGTGTGATGCTTAAGGCATTTTGCTGCGCTTTTTTTTGCTTTTGTGAACGTTGCTTTCTTGTGGTTGTGCGAGGCATTGATCTTGTTTCCTCCTATCTAAGCTGCGTCGCCCATTTTTCGCAGACGGGCGATTCGCTCTTCAATTGGCGGGTGTGTACTAAATAGCCCAGCTATAGAGCCACCTTTTAGGGGGTTTGCAAAGAATAGGTGCGCAGTTGAGCTATTGGCACGACGTGTTGCACTGCCCTGCTGGCTAATCTTTTCCAGAGCACTCGCGAGACCTTCTGGATAGCGCGTAGTTAAGGCGCCCGTGGCATCAGCCAAGTACTCTCTGCGCCTTGATATCGCTAGCTGTATGAATGAAGCAGCCAGAGGTGCGATAAGTGCAGCAACGAAACCAAGCACATAAACAAGAGGATTTTTATTGTCATCATCAGAGAAAAATGCAAAATGTAGGATAAGATCCGCAATGAGAGAAACCACAGACACAAGTCCGAATGCGAACATTGAAACACGAATGTCATAATTCTTAACGTGACCTAGTTCATGCGCCATAACCCCTTCAAGCTCCTGGTCATTCAAAGCGTCCAATATTCCCGTTGTAGCACAGACGATGGCATGCTTAGGGTCACGGCCCGTTGCAAATGCATTCAACGCAGGATCGTCCATGATATAAACTTTTGGCATCGGCATTCCTTCCGTGATAGCCAAGTTCTCTACAGTACGATAGAGACGGGGATTGTCTCTTTTCTCAATTTCACGGGCGCCATTTACTGCGGTAGCGAGCTTTGCACCACCAAAATACGTAATAAGCGCGTAAATAATTGAACCGACAAAAAATCCTATAGTTATGACGGGTGTATAGCCATCACCACCGGTCATAAAGGCGCCTGCAATCCATGATAAACCAAAGACAAAAACCAGAAATCCCACAAAGATAAAAAAGGTCTTGCGCTTATTAGCGGCAATTTCCGAATACACTATTGTCTCCTAAAATTTAACTTCAACCGGCTTCTCAACCGCAGCCATATCTTCAACTTCGAAGAATTCCCGCTCCTTGAATCCAAGAGGTCCAGCAAACAAAATGTTTGGGAAGGTTTTGATCTTGATGTTCAGATCACGCGCTGAACCGTTGTAGAATCGGCGAGCTGCTTGAATCTTGTCCTCAGTATCAACAAGTTCAGCCTGAAGCTGCTGAAAGTTTTCTGTTGCACGGAGCTGTGGGTATGCCTCTGATACAGCGAACAGACTTTTAAGCGCTTGTTCGAATTGGTTTTCCGCCTGAGCAGTTTCTTTGACACCTTGTGCGTTCAAAGCGTTAGCACGTGCTTCGGTAACATTCTGGAAAACTTCACTTTCGTGCTTTGCATAACCCTTAACTGATTCAATCAGGTTAGGAATTAAATCAAGGCGCCTCTTAAGCTGAACCGTAATATCACTCCACGCTTCATCAACACGAACTTTTGCACGAACTAAACCGTTATATAGTGCAACGAGTGCAATCACTAGGACAACGACAACACCAAGAGTAATTAATAGACCCATTTCAGAATTCTCCTATTCATTTGTACCTATTATTATACCATTTCCAGCGAAGCAGAGCAGTATTTATACATAAAAATAGTCGGTTCACTAAATAGAAAAAACTCCCTTTCGGGAGTTCATTCAGTGGTGGGCGAGGAGGGACTTGAACCCTCAAGGTTTGTTCAACCAGCGGATTTTAAGTCCACCGCGTATACCAATTCCGCCACTCGCCCTAGGTGATGAGATAAACCTATGGTTTTTTCATCGCTCGGGGCGCGGAGTAAATCCGCGTCTCCAGCTGCTCTTTTCCCTAAAGAAAAATGGAGGCACCTACGGGTAACGCTCCCGTCTACACGGTTTTGCAGACCGTTGCCTAACTTCTCGGCCAAGGCGCCTTACAGGTAATACCATGAGGTACCGTGTGATTATAGCCTATTTTGCTGCTGGCAATACAGTAATTTTATCGATCCTCTCGTAAACCTTGCTGAATTGCTCTACCTCATCGGCTGTCATAAATCCCTGCAGATTAGGGTCAGCCCCGAGATCTATAGATCTTTCGACCGCTTCTTTAATAACAGTAACTGGCACTCGTCCCACATACTCTGCATCTGTTGCCGCTCTAATAACCGCTCGTTTCATCATCCCATAGCCAATATTACGAAAAATTTTGGCTTCATGCCTTTTTTCAGCAGATTTCTCAGCCTCTTTCTTGCTATCTAACAGCTGAGCAGCGGCTGCTAATGCAATCGCATCATTCAATGCCCTGCCGCTGGCCTTTATGGCCTTTTCTGCCTGCTCTACTTCATCAACTGGAAAATTTTGTATACGCTCCTCAACGAGATCAGCGGAACTCTTCGGCATATAGTTCTTAGCAAGACCGCCCAGGAACTCAGCAGCTCTTATGGATAACTGCGCTATTCGTTGGCTCATCTCATCTGTATGAGCCTCGCCTCTAATGAGTTCAAAGTGTATCGTCATTATATTCCCTTTGAGTGGCCTTAATATCGAAGCATGTCTGCGATCGGCGCGACATCACACAAAAATATAGCAGTATACATGGACTGGTGCCGCTAAATACCTTACAGAAATTATTATTTGTCGGCTGTAAGTTCTGCGTAAGCAAGGTGCATTTACGGGACTTGTCATTCATGAAACTATGACAACTTACATCAAAAAGTACTCATATTCCGTGATATATAATAATTGCATGGGTTTATTCAAACGCAAGCATAAAATCCACCCAAAGGTAATGGAAGCCGATTTAGTCATGCTTATGGTTCGGCAAGCAAAAGCAGTAGATACTTCTATGATGAAACTCGCAGCACATTATAGTGCAAGCTCGGCGGCCACCCTAGAACAAGCACTCCACTCCACTGAGCCTGACTGCATTCGGATGCTTGTACGGCACACACTCCATTCATTCCTCTACCACGAAATTGAAGCACGTTATGGGTATCGTGCAGCCGGACAGATTACCATGAAGCCACTTACTACAAGTGTCTGTGATTTCTCTATGGAGGATGGTTTTTCGGCTCGAACCTACGAGTATTACAACACACACCTCAATGACACCTACTCCCGTCTAGCGAGAGAGGATCAGAAAAGCCACGACCCAATTGAATCTCCTGCTATAAGAGAGTTATTCTTGTCCGAGTTCCAGCGAATTGTAGGTGCCACTGAAGACATTAATGCTGAGCCATTTTTCAATGAGGTTCAAAATAGTTTTAAGCCTGTAATTACATATCTTAATACACATATTTTAGTAAACCATAAAGGCCAGTCATTGCTGAGAGCCAAGTAGCAAGTAACACCAACTAAAAAGAGCCCAGAATGGACTCCAAAGTGCAATTTGGTGCGAGACAGGGGACTCAAACCCCTGGCCTCTTCCTTGGCAAGGAAGCGCTCTATCAACTGAGCTAGTCTCGCTTAACTCGCAAAATTATAAATAACAGATTGAAATTTTGCAAGTAAATAAGTACAGCTACTACTTGGCTTGTTGCTTGATGTAATCTGCTACCGCATTTACAAGTTGCAGATATTGCTGCTCTGTACCACCTGTTGATATTTGTTTACCCAAAAATCCCTGGGTAGTAAGACGATGTATATCTATTGAACCAGAATAAGCGCCGACTCGGAATTTAATATACCCGCCTGCTTCAGCATCTACGTTCATGTGCGCAGCCCAATCAGCATTTGTCTGAAGCAGCTTGTCATTACCATTAAACTTAAAACCTTTATCAAGCTTTGCCTGTAAGCCTTCTGAAGATGGATTGTAATTCAAATCTAAAGTAACAATTGTTGAGACGCGTGCTGAGCCCTTAAAGATATCACCGACTCCACCATCTCGGCGACACTGATTATACGGATATCGTGGCTCACCGGTTGCCGTAGCAAACCGTTCTTTCGTAATATCGGGGTTGACTGTCATTCGAGTGGTTGCATCATTTGCTGGCGAACCAATGACAGATTGGTATAGCTGCGCAGTTAAGATTGCACAGGGTTCTAGCACCTTCGTAGTACCAACCTTCTCTGTGTCGCCTAAAATTGTTGGAGTAGGTGACTGGTCGAGATGGGTGTCAGCAATTCTTTGCTGAATCACCTTGATAGCTTTTGCAGATTTTTTAAGTCTTGCTTCTATTTCTTGGTCAGAAAGGTTAAATTCATCCTCACCAGCATCTTTTATTGTGTAGTCAAACTTATAGACTGCGTTATCCTGCACAAGATTAAACGAGAATAGTCCCCTATCAATCGGGATGACGAAATTACTCAGATCAGCCTGTTCACGGGAATCATATGACCTATGTTTATCGTAAATTTCTGCTGACTGCTTTAGGGTCGCAATAAACTGTTTTAAACCGCTATCATTACTATTAGCAGTCGCTTTTTCATACAGTTTGATTTTATCCGCTATCTTGTCCTCTCCAAATGAATAGACAATAGATCTTAGGTTTCTAGTGTTCAGGGCTTCAAAGGACTGTTCGGTCTTCAGAGAGATATTATTATCATTTTCGCCCATGTAATAACAATTTGTCTCAATTCCGCTATCCAATGTATCTGTTGGGGTAGGACTTGTATCATAATAGTCTTCTCTTATATATCCGTCTTCGCCCATACTGTTAAATATAGACTTAACATCATCTGGGTTTAGCACCTGACAGGCACTCACATAGCGATTACTACCAACCTTAATCTCTCCGGCTGGCTTTAGATAATTCTGGAAGGTAGGTTTAGGGGGCGCGTTGTCTACTTCGTCTGTTCTATTATCAAACAGCATAATTAGCACACCGGCTACTAAGGCTACGCCAATGGTGCCAAAGCTAATCAATTTCCTATGGCTCTGTAGCACGTTTTTTATTCTTTGGTATATATTCTGCATAACAATCCTTCGGGTAATTTGTAACGTATAGTAATCCCTCTCAGTATTGTCTACTGTGACATATTTAACAAGGCTGTTCGTAAGACAAAGTTAAGCGCTAATATAGTTCCCGGAAACAACCAAGAAAAAAGCCTCAGCTTTGGCTGAGGCTTTTTTCTTGGTGGCTCCTCCCAGACTCGAACTGGGGACACACGGAGCTTCAATCCGATGCTCTACCAACTGAGCTAAAGAGCCGCTACTAGTTGACCGAGCAATTTTACCTTAAAATCCCTATTCCATCAAGGGTCATCACATCTGCGACCACTGCTCTACACTTTGAAGCACCCGATTGATGTCATCAACGTTTTGACGTTTCATTTTTATAAGCTGATCAGTGTCACGCTTCATTTGATCATGGGTACTTTTGACTTGGGACTCTTGGCTACGTAACATTCGGGCTTCCTGGTTCCTATTGGCCGTCGTTCTGTCATCATCTGCCTCTGCAGCTTCCGTAAGCCTTTGCGCCTCTTGCTGCTTAAGATCATTTAACTGCGCTTCCTGGTCCTTTAAACGCTGCGTCAAAGTATTCTGCAATTCGTTTACTTCTTGTTGTCTCGCCTGAGCAGCTTGCCGCAGGTTATTCGCAGCTTGTTTCAGCAAATCTTGTGGATTCATGACTCCCCTTTCTTCGGATACAGTATCGCAAACTGCTTCCTACTATGTAGTTAGGTATTTAACGATTCTGTAAGCCATAATAAAAAGGCCCCGAAAAGGACCTTCTTATTATGGTGGGTGATGAGGGATTCGAACCCCCGACCCCCTCGGTGTAAACGAGGTGCTCTAGCCAACTGAGCTAATCACCCATACTCTGGTGCGGACGAGAGGACTTGAACCTCCACACCTTGCGGCACTACCACCTCAAGGTAGCGTGTATACCAATTTCACCACGTCCGCATATTTTTAATGAACCTTGATATATTAGCATTTTACAGAGAAAACACAAGACCCTATCGCCGCTTTTTCTTTGCAAACGAATAGCGCTGTGCAAAGGATGTGATGCCCCTAAATGCTACAAATGCCCAGATAATGTTCAGTGTAACACTAATATAGGCCTGCAAATGAAGCTGATAGATAATGAGTAGTGATGCACCAACAAGATTATCTAGCTCGTATACAAAGGATTTATTTTCCCACTTTCCGATACTGGTCCTGTAAAATCCAAGTAAAATTAATGACGCACCAAGAATACCGACAATATTATAAAAAAGTTCGCTGCTCATGATCGTGGCATGTGTTCATATAGATGATCGAGTGAATACTCTTCTCGTAAAATTGGCTTGATATCATTAATCGTGACACCGATTTTCACACCACTGTTAAGCGTTGAATACGGATCAAATATTTCTTTCACTTTACGGAACAAGTCGTACACCTCAATACCATACAGTTTTTCAAGATACGGCCCGCGAAGTCTCCCGTCATTGTGTTCGCCGCTCGTACTACCGCCAAGTTTTATGACCATTGCATAGTATTCATCGAGAAGTTTAAAAATCTTTTGACGATCACCGAGCTGACCAAGATCAAGAAATGGCTGGACGTGTAGGTTCGCGTCACCTGCATGACCCCATACAGCTGCCTGCAAACCATTTTTACTAAACAGTTCATAAACAGCGTCAATGTATTCCTTAAATCGGTCAACCGGCACTACACCGTCTTCAATAATCGGCAAGGCGCGCGTTTTATCATCGGAATGTGCCATAACCGCCGCCGCACTGTGGCGAATTTTCCATAACTCGTCGCGTTTCTGCGCATCCGTTTCAAGCTGATAACTTACTTCATGTCTATCTAAAATCTTCGTCGCGCGTTTCGCGAGCTTTTTCTGAGTCCGCTCAGACGTACTATCAAACTCGATCAACATTACGAGCTGCGGGAATGGCGTCGCTAAAATACCCTTCAGTTGGTTTGGATTGTGCGTCTGAACATACTCTAATAGGTTCTTATCCACCACTTCTATGCTACTGGGCATCTCCGGCAGCTTGCGCAGCTCAGCAACAACTTCCTCAGCCACAGAGAGATCATCAATGAGTGCTGCAATCAATGTCTGATTAGGACTATGGACCTCGGTCCCAAGCGTGGCCTCTGTCACGATACCTAACGTACCCTGAGACCCGACAATCAGCGGCGTCAAATCAAAGGATCCATCCTTTCGGCGTACCTCTTGCAGTGCATAGCCAGCTGAGTTCTTTGTCGTTTTAAGATCAAGCTTCTTAAGGAGTGCCTTATTTTCATCAATAAGCGTGTCAAGATTTCGGTAAATCTCACCTTCAAAAGTCGCAAGACCTAACTTTTTACTAAGTTCACGCTTATTAAGGCGTTTCGTTTCAATTACCTCACCATTAGCGAGCACAACTCGCAGTGAGTCAACGAACGTACGCGTATCACCATATTTAACACTCTTCTCGCCTGACGCGTTGTTGGCGATTGCGCCACCAATTGTCGAATATTCTAATGAAGCCGGAAATGGAGGTAAAAATCGATTGTGCGTATGCAATGTCTGCTGAAGCTTTGCGTAATTGATACCGGGCTCAACCGTAACAAGTCCTGTCTTACCGTCAAACTCTAGAATTCGATTCATGTGCGCCGGGAACACCATCATAACACCTGGCCCAATCGCGGCTCCACTTTGATCAGTTCCACTACCACGAGCAGTTATGGGGATAATACGCCCACGTTCAGCAAGCTGCCATGTAAAACGAGTAGCCTTACGGACATCATTTTCGTTTCGGGGGTAGACCACGATTGCTGGTGGAATCGTAAAAATACTGGCATCAGTTGAGAAATATTTACGGGCATCCCCAGCAGTCATAACCTCACCAATAAGGTGTTCCTGCAAATAATGAGCAACTTTATTCATCTAAAAATAATTCCTGTAATAAGCATTAGCGACTAATGGATATAATAGCACACCTAGTCTGATAAACTCCCGACATGAGGTGTTGTGCATAAGACAACTGGACGCAGTTGTGGAAGTGTACTTAAAATGAGTCGTTATCTAATAGAAAGGGTGCCTATGTCAAAAAATATAATTCCTGAGAAGTATCGGGGTGCAGCTATTCCATATTTAAACGTTATCAATGGTTTTGCAGCAGTACAGTTTTATAAACAAGCCTTTAATGCCGAAGAAGTCATCTCTATTCCTCGAAGTGATGAAAAGTTAGCCCACGGTGAGCTAAAGATCTACGGTGCAACCATCATGCTGAGAGAGGAATTACCAGAGCTAAACTTCCTTAGCCCCGTAACCATTGGAGGCACTCCAATGGAAATCCTCATCTATGTTCCTGATATCCATGCTTTTGTCACCAATGCCGTGGATGCCGGAGCAGTCATTGTTGAACCCATTAAAGAGCAGTTCCATGGAGATCTCATGGCGATACTCAAAGACCCTTTTGGTTTTGAGTGGTTTTTTGCAATGCGGACTGAAGAGCTTTCAAAAGAAGAGTTAAAGGATAAGGCAAAGAAATGGGGCGTGTAATATCAAACCCGGAAAGCCGGCCAAAAGACTAGTTCTATACCAGCTAACAAATAGAAAAGTATTTTATTTGATGTGGCAATACAGAACATACTTGCAATAAAACTATTCTAGTGCTAGAATAGTTTTATGAAGATATCATTATCTGAGCAGCTTATACTTGGCATCCTGTCAGAACAACCTCGGCACGGTTATGACATCGAAAGGGTCATTACCGATAGAGGCATGAGAAAGTGGACAGACATTGGCTTCTCATCTATCTACTACATACTTGAACGACTCGAGTCAAAAGGTCTAGCCAAAAGCACCAAATCACAGGGCAAAGAGAAAAAACTATACTCAGTCACTGCTACTGGTACATCCGTCCTAAAGAATGAATCTAAGAAACTTATTGAAGAACGCAGGCCCGCTAATACAGATCTCATGACTGGGCTCGCCACAAGCCAACTCGTTGGGGACATAGAACTTAAGAACGCACTTCAGCAGCGCAAAGTAGTACTGGCCGCCGATCTAAAAGCACTGCACGATAAAATTCCATCTTTTGAGTATATGCCCCGATCTGCCAAACAATTATTTAGCTTAAGTGAAGTGCTGCTTAGGGCGGAATTAAATTGGGTTAACAAGGAATTAAAAAGAAAGGGTTTAGGATGAAAGTACATACACAGCCATATATTGGACAGCACTGCGAAAGCACCGCCACCGGCACACTGCTCGGCCAAATCGGAGTGAACCTGAGTGAACCAATGTTATTTGGACTTGGCGAAGGACTGAGCTTTATTATCTGGAATATGAAGATAATGGATTTCCCATTCATCGGCGGACGCGTAAAGACCGACCTATTAACTGCAAATATTACCAAGAATCTTGGGCTCAAGTTAACCGTTAAAGAAACGTCGTCAGTTACGAAAGCATGGCAAGGAGTCAAAGAGCTTTTGGACAGCGATAAGGCTGTTGGCCTCAAACTAGACTGTTACTATCTTGAGTATTTCACCCATCCTATACACTTTGCGGGACATTACGTCGCCATACTTGGCTATGATGACAAAAATGCATTCTTAGTCGATACAAAACAACAAGGTTCAGAAGTGACTTCATCTTTACAAAGTCTAGAGCTTGCAAGAAGTGAAAAAGGCCCAATGTCCTCAAGGAACCTCTACTATATTATTGAGAAAGAAGGTGAAGTAACACCCCTCAAAGAGGCTATAGTTGCCGCTATCAGATCAAATACAAAAGCATATCTTAATCCCCCTATTAAAAATCTTGGCTATAAGGGTATCGAGAAAGCAAGCCAAGAAATTATTAAGTGGTTTGATAATTCAAAAGATATCAAAACAGAGTTCGCAACCTCAGCCATGATCATGGAGCGCGCTGGAACGGGAGGTGCCCTATTCCGTAATCTTTATCGAGATTTTCTGGGCGAAGCCTATAAAGTAACGGGAAACAAGGTAATCAGCGAAGCACATGAAGCATTTATTGCTATTGCTCGGAGCTGGTCTGAAGTAATCGCATTATTCGAAAAAGTTGCAGAGACCGGCGAACGAACGTACGTACTCCAGGCATCAGAAAAACTTAAAGCCCTTTCAAGAGACGAAAAAAACGCCGTACAAATCCTTGAAGCCCTATAGCTGCACGCACATCAGAGAACATTCTTTAATGGTCAATGTTAGGGGGTGTTCAAATGGCAAGTGGCGATGCTTGCGCAGGACTTCAATATATCCCCTGAAGCAATCTAAAAAGCCGACCGCAAAGGTCGACTTTTTAGATTGGTGCGGATGAGAGGACTTGAACCTCCACAGGATTGCTCCCACTAGTACCTGAAACTAGCGCGTCTACCAATTCCGCCACATCCGCGTATATAAATTAGCCCTGTTATGGTACCAGCTTAAGATAAAATTGCAAACTACTGACTAATCTTATCGACCGACTGTTGGCGAATCTTCCACTGCGAGACATTAGCATATCGATCGCTTGCACTATTGATTGTGGTTGGGTCAAAGCCATGCACCGCATCACGAGTAACGTATAAGTACCTTGGTTGGTAAAGCGCAAGTGCAGGCGCATCGTTTCGCCATGCATCCAAGAACGGCTTATACTTAACCGCACGAAGTGATCCATCCGTGCGCGTACGACCAGCTTCGAGCGCCCTATCAGCAGTAGTTGATCGATATTCAGAGAAATTAACTCGGTTTGCAGCCCGCTCATCTGCCTGAGTACTACCCCAGTACGCATAGACGTCAGGATCTATCCCCAGCGATATACCATACAGCAGCGCGTCGTAATTATGTCCCGTTACCGTGGTCTGGAGGTCGCTATCAGGCTGCAGTAGTACGTCAACCTTGACACCAATCTTAGACCAATCTGCCTGTAGCTTTTGCGTTACATATGCATATTCACTGGTGCTTTGGGAGTACAAGCTAAACGCCAACTGCTTACCATTTTTCTGCCTAAATCCATCAGCACCTTTGATCCACCCTGCCTGGTCAAGCAAAGTCTCGGCTGCTTTCTGATCAAAAAGAAGCTGAGAAACGGACTTGTCGTATCCCGGATGGCCCGGCAAGAATGGTTGATTGGATGCAATAATCGGGTAGCCGATACCATCGACAATCTGCCTACGATCCACGGCCTGCACGAGTGCTTGCCTTACCTTGACATCGCTGAGTACTTCTTGACTCGTCTTAAAGAAAACCATCACTTGTGCGGTCACGGGGATACTATATTGGCTAATCGAATTATCCTTAGCAAAGCTTTCTGGGAATGTATCGAGACCACTCACCGCGGTAAGTTCATGTTTTTCGAAGCTTTCAACCAACTGTTTTTGGTCAGTAAAGTAACGCACTACAAAGCGCTGAAGCGCGGGTTTGCCGGCATGATAGTGCTCATTCTGCCGCAGACCGATACGACCCTGCTGTGCCCTGTCTTCAGTTGCGACCTCGATCGCGTCCCATGTAAATGGACCGGCACCGACTGGCGCACTGGTATTAAACTGTGTCGCTCTCAGCTGCGCAGCAGGAATAGTCTCAAGCTTGTGCTTCGGTACAATACCCGTCGTTAGGCCATACTGGAAGGAGCTCAAGACTCCCGGCAGCGTAAACACTACAGTACGATCATCCTTCGCTTCAATAGTAATCCCTTGCCAGCTGTTAAATAATGGTGACCGAGCATCCGGTGTTTGAATAGTTTTATACGTAAACACAACGTCGGCAGCAGTCAGCGGCTCCCCATCCTGCCATTTCAAATCTTGTTTGAGCTTAACTGTATAAACTGTCTCTGTTGTGTCAATTGCCCACTCCTCTGCAAGGTCTCCGACCAGCTGGTTCTTTGCGTCGTACTTCAGGAGGCCGGCAAATATTAGCCTTGATATAGCACCATCAACGGGACCAGTCGCATAAATTGGATTGGCATTCGTAAATGAACCAAGTATTCCCTCGGTAAATGTCCCGCCGGCTGCAGGAACATTAGTTTTGTAATATTTTGTTAAAGCACCTGTTTGCGCCAAGACCGCCCCAATTAAGAAAACACAGAATACAACCCAAGCAGTCACGAAACGGCGGACATTCACAAGTCGATCAAATCGCTTAAAGAAATGCTTCTCAATGGTATCTTCAGTCTGAAGACCCAGTTGTTCTACCTGGTTCTTGTGGCGCCTAAAGCTGCGACGCATCCTAAGTTTTGTGGTTCTATTTATCATGTACCTTTTAGGGAGCTTTATTAGCTTACGATACCGAGCACAATAGATGCGACGAATACAAATGCAAGAATAATCGTGAGCTGGTGAAGGCTCTTGTCCGACCCACGCCTTTCGGTGTTGATTTCACCGCCACCGCCGCCAAGACCAGCACCAAGCGAAGCACCTCTAGTTTGGATCAAAATAAGGATCGTTAGAAAAATCATCGAAGCGATTGTAATGTAGTTATAGATGCTCATATCAGTTATGCGCCGGAAACGGCTACTCCTCCAAAATAGTATTTACTAAATAGTTTACCAAGCCAATGATCATACCGGCAAGCATTGCCGAAAAAAAGCTCTCTACGTGCAGCGGCGAATAAATCCAACTTGCAATCACTACCATCAGGCCGTTGATGACAATCATAAAGAGGCCGAGACTGAATAGAATTGCAGGTAGCGACAGCAAGACCACAACTGGCTTAAGAAGGCTGTTTACAACTGCGAGTACAAACCCAGCAATAACAATCGCGCTAAAACGCTCATCGTACTGCAGGCGATCACCGAGCAATCCGGCAGCAATCCAAATCCCGAGACCACAAACAAACCATCGGATTATAAAGCGGGCAATTGGACCATATTTCATTACATCTATCTTAGTACATTTACGCGTTAGGCGGAAATGACTAATAGCCCCTCGGAAGCTTTGCTGACAGATTAGTAATACCATCCTCGGTAATTAAAATGTTGTCCTCGATACGAACACCAATACCCTCTTCTGGAATATAAATACCTGGTTCTACTGTCAGTACCACACCTGGTTCCAGCGGGCGTTCATAATCACCCACATCATGCACATCAAGCCCCAGAAAATGAGAAGTCGCGTGCGGATAATACTTCCGTACGTCCTCCGCCTCAATCTTTTTAAGAAGTCCTAGTTCGCGCAGCTTCTCACCCATAAATTGCTGCACACTATCCTCAAATGCTCGCATGGTAATACCAGGCTTTAGTAGCGACATTGCATACTCTTGGACCACCTGCACTGTTTCGTGAACGGTTCGGTGCCGCTTCGATACTTCGCCAACTGCGTATGTACGTGTGATATCCGCCGCGTAGTTATCTATTTCTGCACCGACGTCCAGCAGCACGAATTCATTCGGCATGATCCGAGAGTCATTTTGCACATAATGGAGCGTACATGCATTTGCGCCGCTTGCTACAATTGCACCATAGGCATGAACCGCCTGTTTCTTTCGGAACTTGTGCGTAATCGCTGATTCCAACTCATATTCATAGGCAAACTTTTCAAAACCACGCTTTTGGAGCGATTTTAGCGTATCCGCAGTGAGATCAATCGCCGTTTGCATACGTTCTAATTCAATTGGCTGCTTAATCATGCGCATGCGACTGATGTGCGGGCGCAGGTCCAGTAGCTCAATATCACTATTTTGCTCTTTTATCTGGGACAGTAGACGCGCCCTGGACGGATTAGTGTAAATACCGTGCTGCGGGATATAGTCTGCTGCCGGTGCCACTGTCGCAACATGCTTTGCCTTCTTAAGCCGGGCAGATAGCTGCCGCCACCCCTGACTTTCCGGTAATATTGTGTCAATTCCAGATATTTCAGTTAAATACCCTGTGTCAATCGAGCCATCAAAGGCCTGGCGGCTCTCATCGCGCTCGGGAACAATCAAATACTGCTTACCTTTATCAATTACAAGCAGGACATCCGGCTCATTAATGCCAGTCAAATACCAAAATGTGCTGTCCTGCCTAAAGGGGAACGTTACATCACTGTTACGCTGCAATAGCCCGTTGCTACTTATAACAATCGGTGCGGTGCCCGTAAATAACTCGCGTAGTCGCTGGCGATTCCCTATAAAGAAGTCAGCTGAGATGCTCGTACTCATACCAGTCTACAAGTATACACTATTCAGAATCTTCAGGGTCAAGCCGACGGTATGAACGGAGATACTGCCGAAGGATTATGGTCTTCTTTTCTCCAACCAGCTTCTCTAATTCCATGTCCCTCGCCTGGATGACACCACGAACACTCCCAAATGTTTTAAGTAGTTTCTTACGCGTTTCCGGTCCTATTGTAGGGATGTCGTCAAGTAAGCTTGCCACCTGGCGTTTTTGCTTCAAGACGCTGTGATAGCTCACCGCAAAACGATGTGATTCATCCCTGATTCGCTGTAATAACTTGACAATATTTGTATTATGTGGTATATTGAGAAGATAGTAGTCTTCACTCTCTTCGAAAAATCCGCCAAGCTTTAAGAGCTGTTCTTTATTCAGCGTCACATTTGACCTGACTTTATCGATGACGATTTGCTCTTCGCGTTTTGCAAGTCCAATAAACGGAATTTTGCCCTGGCCAAGCTCATCTCTCGCCTTAAGCGCAGCATCGAGCTGCCCCTTGCCACCATCAATCAGCATCAGATCAGGACAGCCCCACGCCTTGATGTTTTTATCAGACAAACGACGCTTGATTGTCTCGTTCATATTATAAAAATCATTATTGTGATTAATCTTGGTCTTAAATTTACGATACTGACCCTTGTCGCTCACCCCGTTCGTAAACACCACCATACTCGCGACCACATCCGTACCTTGCATGTGGCTAATATCATAGCCCTCTATACGACGTGGGTATGCATTTAACGTCAGCAGATTCACGAGCTCAGTCAGCGCATGGTCCTTACTGATATCCATAAATTCCTTATCACTAAAGATCACCTGCTGACCGAGTCGCTTAAGTGCAAAAACCTGGTTACGCACCTTTGCAGCCTCTTCAAACTTAGCCTCTTTCGCGAGCCTTTTCATATCACGCTCAAGTTCGGTAATAATACGGGTACGCTTACCTTCGATTACCCACATCAGCTTGCGTAGATTAGCCCGGTACTCCTCAAGCGTTGTTCGGCCCTCCTCCAAGCCTGGATCAAGACCAAGATGATAATAAAGGGTTGCACGTTTTTGACCGGCCGTCTTCTTGACCGCAAATGGGAAGATTTTACGCAAAAATTTGAGTGCTTTTCGGACAGAGAGCGTGCTGAGGTATGGGCCAAAATACCGTGCCCCGTCATCCATTGGACGACGCGTGGTTGTTACCGTTGGGTAGTCGCTATCGTAATCAATCCGTATATACGCCATCGATTTATCATCACGCAGCAAGATATTGTAGCGCGGCATATAGCGCCGGATCATCTCAGCCTCAAGGAACAATGCCTCGAGTTCACTCTCGACCACCATCCAGTCAGTGTCTACGATTTCGGCAACAAGTGCCTCTGTCTTTGGGTCACGCGCGCGGCTTTTCTGAAAATACTGACGCACTCGATTGTTAAGTTTAGCGGCTTTGCCAACATAAATAATCTGACCGTCCTTATCCTTATGGAAATAGACGCCCGGCTCTTTTGGCAGATCCTTTAACTTCTCTTTGAGTTGCTCGTTCACGGTAATATTATACCGCGTCCACTAACTCGGCGAGCTTCTTGGCAGTTGTAATGTTTCGTATAGTGATTTGCTTGTAAAACGGGGTCGCTATAAGTTTCTGTAAGCTACCCTTTGATTGGTTAAGCCGCGTAACATTAGTGAGCACCGCCCCATCAACATATATCATCTGTTCAATTTCAGGCTTATGGCCCAGATCTTTGATGACGCCCGGTACATTGATCTCGTCAAATAGATATAGCACGTCCGATTTTTGTCCTGATTTGTCTGGTTTTGGTGCATCATTTGTCCAATCAGAGGGAATTGCGGCAGCAATGGCCTTAATCCTTTCACCGCTCAGTACTAATGCCGGAATCGTAAAGCCAAAATATGACTCAAGTGCGGCCTGGATTTCATGGCTTGTCGGCTGTCTACTACTTGTAAATACTGCATTACCGGAATTGATATAAATTACGACATCGTGAAAACCTAAACCTTCCAGCACCGCCTGAAATGCAGTTTTTGGCACCCGATTATTTCCGCCCACGTTAACGCCGCGGAGTAAAACCACGTAGCGCGCAGCCGCTTTACCAGCCACCACCGCCTCCACCACCACCGCCACCACCGGAGGAACCGCCACCACTTGACCCGCCTGTTGATGACGAACTTGCTCCACTGGCATTAATAGAAGATGTAAAGCCACTCATCGCACCGGCAAAAGCAGCAGCGTTAAAGGTAGCCATGTGCGAACTGCCGAACCAATCAGGCTGTGTTCCAGACTCCTGGTAGTACGTGCCGAGCTGCTTGTTCCATTGTTTCTCTTGTCCAAACAGCACCGCATAAGGAAGTACTCGTTCGTACAATTTCACGAGCTGCTTTGTATCACCCGCATCAACGGATGCTTTTTGCGCACCCTCCGGACTCTGCATGAGACGCAGACGCTCTTCCTCGGCAACCGAAATATACATTTTAAGACCCTGCAGATAACGTGACAGTTCCACGCCCTTGTCTGTCAATGGCCATAGGCTATAGCTCATAACAAATATGATGATAGCTACGATTAAAAGAACCGGGGATAGTAGCACTACAGCGGCCCCCAGACATACAAAGCCAGCACGCCTGAACCACGCTGACTTTACGGCATCTTTTTCACGAATACCATATGTTCCGCGCACGAGGTCTTGTAGCTTTTTCGGATTATCCCGTAGCTTTGCATACAGCGCCCTGCTACCTTTAAACATTTTTGTATTTATCTTTGAACCAGGGGCTGTCTGATCATCAAAGATGTCGCTTACAAACTCTTTTTCTTCGGTGGTCAATGTATCAATCGGCTTAACGATCTCTAGATCATATTGAGCAGCCGACCAGAAGCTCTTTGGTTTTGTTTCATATATCTTTATATAGTGACGTACCGCCAGATCAATCAACTGGGCGCTAAACGAGTATGGAGAATTAACTACAACTGCTGCCGTCTGCACACTGGTGCCTTTAGGGGGGAGATACTCTGGAACAATAGTGGCAACATCTGACTTTCGGTCGGACCATTTGCTAAATCTGATTCCCAGAAAAATAAGCAGCCCAACTGAAGCGATCAATGCAATTCCCTGCACCACAAACCAACCAATCAAGATTTGCTCCCACACTGGCTTCTTATAGGCAGTAAATGTGCCTGGCTTGAAACCGAGCGCAATCGTTACATTCTCGCCTTTACCAAGATTCCTCGCATTGGTTGCGTACACCGCCTCGTCATCTTCGCCCATAAGCTGACACGAACCGCGCTCAGAAAATGCGCCCTGATAACACGCCGTGTTGCCATTTAGTGATGACGTCAAGGTCTTGTCTATTGTAAGTTTGACGGTCAAACTCTCTATAGGTACCTGCCATTCTGTTCCATTGGCATCCCAATAAAATTCATCTGCGCCAGTATCAGCAAAATACCGAGTCACATCCCGCTGGGTATACGCCAACACGAATGCCTGGGAACCATGAAGGTATTTGTCCGCATCCCCGATTCGAACAACCGTGTAGCCGCCGCTGTCGTAGGTGGTGTAGTTCCATTTCGTGCCATCCTGCCGAGTGACCGATTGTATATCGAGTTGTGTTGAATGACCATCGTACTTCTTTGGAATATAGCGTTCGATGCCGTGGTTTTGATTACTACTGGGAAACGTTGCAAAAATAGTTTCTCTGGTCGTTAAAACTGAATGATTGGTATCATCACGGCTCAGATTAAAATCAATGTCGTACTGAGAGATTGTAAAGTCATTCACTGCAGCCGATACTGGCGTAGCGATCATTTGACTAGTAAACAAAAAGCCAAGAAATAAGAGAACAAATCGCTTCATGTACTTATTGTAGCACCGACTTGTACCAGCGCTCAGCTAACTGATTCTCGTAAGATGACCTTTATTTTTGACTATGTTCTTATAGTCCCACTGGATCTCCCGGGATTCCGCAAGCCAGCGGCTAATGGCATCCTCGTCAACCTCGTCGGCGGATTGATAGGTAATTGATGCATCCTTGAACTTACCTGTTCCCGGAATGAGTCCTGGTCCATTGAAATCAGCGCCGCTCCAAAACATCAGCCTGACGCCACTTTTAAGTGTGCTATAGCCAACGATTGGATTGCCAGCTAGAAACCACACCGGGTGAGCATGCCAAACTTTGTTTTCCGCATCCGCAAAATTATCGGCGATCACCGATTGCAACCGCTCGCATATCTGACGGGCTCCTTCTGGTTGACGCGCGAGATAGTCCTGTATATCCTGCGGCATGATCACTCCTTTCCGCTCAAGCGAAGTGTGCCACTCTCGTCGCTGTGTGCGCCACCAGAATTGACATGCTTATCTGAAATCTGAGCCCCATGTTTTATGATATGCACGAGCGCCATGGCATGACCACGACCAAGGCCATACTCATTTGCAAGCCACTGCACAATTTCGCCGGCCTTTGTATCTTTCCCAAAGCCCCTAGCGGCCGCCTCATCAATAAACTGCTGCGGCGTCTTACCTGTTTTTGCTTCAATATTATCGAGATATGCTTGAAATGACATTACCGTGACTCCTCTATATTTTCAACGCGGTACTTCACCACTTTTTCAACAAGATCAAAGGGCAGCGCTTGATCTAAGGGAAGTTGGACCGAACCTTTACCTTGCTTGTATTTTGCAAACTCGTCAGCAAACGCCTCATGGCCATTTGGTGTTGCGTAGAACCCAATATGATGCGCGAATGCACCGTAGTATACTAGTGGCTTGCCTTTATACTTAAAGCCAATTAGGCCATAACTATACGACTCCACTGCCTCCGGCACCACATTCTTTGTAAGTGCTCTGAGACGATTCAAACGATCTAATGCTTCACCTTTGAACTGCGCCACATACGCATCTATTTGGGATCTTGTTTCATATATAAAGTATACGCCTTTGCTAGGCAACGAGTTGATCCAGCTTATTGAGTTGGCTGCTAAATCCTTCGATCATGCCCATCTTAATGAGCTCTTCAATTTGCTCCGCACTATTTGCATAGCTTGTGCTGATGATTCTGGTCTTACCATCTTCTTCGATGAATTCATTTGTGATGGTGAGCGCAGGTAGTTCCTGGTTCAGGTTCGCATCTTCATCAGAGAAATAGTCAACGTACGTAAAGCTTTTACCCTCTTCGACCGACTGGATCTCCATGAGGCCCCATGATACTTGGCCAAACCATTCGCCCTGGTTCTCATCCACACATTTCATACCATAGTGCACACGGCCGCCGGGTGTCAGGTTAAACTCTTTAACAGTAGTTTCCCATCCCTCTGGGCCCCACCATTTTTCAAACCATTCTTTGTCGGCGTACGCCTTCCAAACTTTATCCTTAGGGCCATTTGCTACAAACTCAACAACAAGCTTTTTATTTTCTAAATCTTTGGTAACTTTTACTTCTGCCATGATTAATCCCTTTCGTTTAATAACATATCGAGCTTGTCGTACCTGCCTTGCCACATCTGGCGATACTGCTCCAAATATTCATCGGCGCTCCTTAAAGCATCCGGTGCCAGTCGTACCATTTGCTTTTTACCCTCCTTTCGTTTGTGAACAAGCTTTGCTTTCTCGAGCACCTTTAAATGCTTCGAAATTGCAGCAAAACTAACTTCATACCGTTCAACGAGCTCACCAACAGAGAATTCACGGGCCGACACGCGCTGCAATATATCGCGCCTAATCGGATCAGACAGTGAACTAAATATCATATCCAGTCGTAATTCATATTCAACCATATGGTTAAATGTTACGCTCTTACCTTGGTTTGGTCAACCGTTATTTTTAACTACATATGCTAGGCGATAACAGCCATGGCTTCACGGCACTTTTCAGTGTGGTATAGAAGCTCTGGGTTTTGTTTACAGTTCTCGCAAATAAGTACAAGATCGTTACAAGCCGTGTTAGCACAGTTTTCAAAATTGCTGGTTTTACCCTGGCAATGTGTGCAGACACCAATTGTCTTAGCATGGTCAGAAAAATCAACTTTCATTCGGTTATCGAACACACGGAGACTTCCCTCCCACAGTCCGTCATCACCATATGTTTCACCGTACTTCACGATTCCGCCATCAATTTGATAGACATCCTTGAAGCCACGCTTTTTCATCATAGAGCTAATCACTTCGCAGCGAATACCACCTGTGCAGTAGGTAATGACTTTCTTATCTTTGATGTCATTGTATTTATCGCTTTCAAGCTCTGCAATGAAATCACGACTTGTATTAGTATTTGGAACAACTGCGTTTTTAAACTTGCCGATACTTGCCTCATGAGCATTACGGCCATCAAAGAACACCACATCATCGCCAAACTTTTCTACCATTTCGTTAACCTGGGCCGGTTTGATATGCTTACCGCCGCCAACCACGCCGTTTTCGTCAACTTCAAACTCATCATCACTATTCTGAAAACCCACAAGCTCGCGCCGGTGCTTGACACTCATACGAGGAAAATCTTCCCGGCCGCCATCACTCCACTTAAATACAATTCCTTTGAATGCTGGATATGATTTCGTAGCCTTGACGTAGGCCTTCAGGTCATCAATATCACCACCGACAGTTCCGTTGAGTCCCTGACGGCTGACGAGTATTCGTCCACGCAGGTTGAGGCTATCGCAAAGTGTCTTTTGCCATAGTTTCACTGCTTCCGGGTCATTCAACGGCGTAAACTTGTAGTAAAGTAATATTTTTTGCATCGAGAGACATTATACCACACCCCTGTTCTTATTTCACTTGACAGATATGATATAATTGTAAGTATTACAATATAACGGAAAGGGCGATCATTCATGAGTATACAGACAGCGGCCGAGGCAAAACCACCATTCGCCCGTTCAATCTCTTAATAGCTCGTATTTGTACCAAACTGGCAGCGTGAGCCAGCGGCAATATAAACTAAATACCAAACTAATCAATTACTATCAAACACGACCTGGTTCAAGGTTGTAATACCACCTGCAAGGAGGCACGGTGTTATGAAAAATCGCACTTCAGAAAAATCAATTAACAAGCTGACGATCCAATTATTCGTGAGCCATGCAATGCGTTATAAGCGCTTCACCATTCCGCTACTTATTGGCGTCTTGTTCGCGGTAATTACCATGAACTATGTACAGCCATATATTCAAGCAATAATCCTTCAGCGAATTAGTGAAGGCGCCTTTGATAGCAACAATCTACTCGGAAGTTTCAAGTGGGAGCTTATTTGGTATTCACTAGCAGTTGTAGGCAGCGGTATTATTGGATGGCGCCTTAATATCTGGCTCATCTGGATGCTCGAGATGAAAGTCCTCCGGGACATTGCAACAAGGGTCTTTAATCATCTGGTGAGCCTTGATGCGAATTTCCACGCCAACCGATTCGGCGGCTCGTTAGTGTCACAAACCAACAAACTGGTTGGAAGCTATATTAGATTTGCCGATGCAACCATATTTAATCTATATACGTTGGTCATAAGTATGATTGCAACACTCGTTATTCTCGGACCAAAAGCACCCGTCTATGCTGTCTCACTTGTGGGCTTATCAATTCTTTACATCATCGGAACAATCTACTTCTCCAAGGCAGTGCGCGAAGCAAACAGGGAACAAGCCGAACAAGAAAGCCGTCAAACCGGCCAGCTCGCCGATAGTGTCACGAACATTATGGCTATCAAAAGTTTTGCGGCTGAAGACTACGAATCAAAGCGCTACTGGAAAGAAGCAACAAAGACCAAGCACGCAACGCATAAATCAATGGTTGCAACCACCTACCGTGAACTCTTCTCTTCGACGCTTACTTCAATCATCGGTATTGGCGCGCTTTTTATCGCGGTACTTGGTACCAAATATTACGGCGCAGATATTGCTACGTTGTTCCTCATCGTAAGCTACACCGGTGTTATTGGACAGAGACTCTGGGAATTCCAGAATGTTCTGCGACAATTCAACCGCGCCCTTGGTGACGCAAGCGATATGGTAAAAATACTACAGATTGAACCAAACATTAAGGATCCTGAACAGCCAGAAGAAAGCCAGATCCGCGGCGGTAAAATTGAGTTCAAAAACATTACGTTTGCCCACGCTGGTAGCGAAAAACCGCTCTTCTCTGGCATGAATTTACGTATTAAACCAGGTGAAAAAATTGGACTTGTTGGGCGCTCTGGCTCTGGTAAGACATCACTGACGAGTCTGCTCCTTCGCTTCTCAGATATCCAAAAGGGCCAAATCTTAATTGATGGCCAAGATATTCGCTCAATAACGCAGCACGACCTGCGAAGCCATATCACTTATGTACCACAAGAACCGCTGCTTTTTCACCGCAGTCTGGCAGAGAATATTGCCTACAGTCGTCCTGATGCTTCAATGCAAGAGATTGAAGCAATTGCCAAGATGGCGCATGCACATGAGTTCATTAGTGAGCTGGAGGAGGGTTACGACACTTTGGTCGGCGAACGTGGAGTTAAGCTTTCTGGCGGCCAAAGGCAACGTGTGGCTATCGCACGCTCAATGCTCAAGAATGCTCCTATCCTCGTGCTTGATGAGGCGACGTCTGCGCTTGATAGTGAAAGCGAGAATCTGATACAAGACGCGCTCTGGAAACTTATGGAGCACCGAACCGCAATTGTGATTGCTCACCGATTAAGTACGATTCAACAAATGGATCGTATTATCGTTATGGACAAAGGCAAGATTATCGAAGAAGGTAGTCACCGCGACCTCATTCATCGAAACGGAGCATACGCAAAGCTTTGGGCCAAGCAATCTGGTGGCTTCATAGATGAATGAACAGAGATACAATAAAGTCCACTTTATCTTATAGAGCACCAAATAAAAATGACCCAGACGGGTCATTTTTATTACGCCAAACTACGCTTACTTATCGTCATTTGATTCTGGATTAGCGTTATCTTTTTCAGCAGCTGGCGTCGTTGCCTCTTCCTGGGTTTCAGCGTCAGGTTTGCCTGCATCTTCGGCCAGAGCCTCTGCAGCAGCATTAGCTTCAGCAATCTGATCTTTTGGCATCTCAACAATTGCAATCTGATGATCGGGCTCTGTAACGATCGTCACCCCTTTCGGCGCGACAAGATCTGCGACCGTGATACTATCGCCAACTTCCACGAGATTGCTTGGATCAACCACAAGTTGGTCCGGCAGATCTCTTGGTAATGCCTTCACCTGCACTACGTCAAGCTGCTTTAGAACCATAAGACTTACCTTTTCTGCTGGTATCTCGGCGTCTTCTTTGAATACGATTGGTACTTCTGCGTCGACTTCTTCATTCTGCCGGATAGCCTGGAACACAACGTGCCGGAATTCGTGCTTTACGGGTCCAAAATCCACGTCCTTAATTAGTGCAAGGTGTTTCTTACCACCAACCGTAAGGTTAACTGGGTGATGTTTCCCTGCCTGCTGATAGGTTTTTACAATCGTACCGTAATCACCTGATACGTATATCGAATCCTTACCATGGTCATGTACAACCGCGGGTACCAGGCCCTCTCTCCGAAGAGCACGAAGTCGCTTGCGAACAGCTGTTCTCTCCTGAAGTTCTAATGTAATGTCCTGATTTGTCATTCGTTCCTCCTTAATAATTCGGTCGTTAGACTGTACTTATTATAAAGAGTTCGGTTATCTGGACTGTTAGCTACTTCACATGTTTTGAATACTAACCGTGCAGCAACTACTGATATACTAGAGCTAATGATTCCTGGAATTGAGCTCACAGAACTGATTAAACTTGTTGGGGTGATTGGCGTTGCTCTGATCATCTTTGCCGAAAGCGGCCTGCTCATCGGGTTCTTTCTACCGGGCGACAGCCTGCTATTCACTGCGGGATTCTTGACTTACACAGGCCTTCTTCCAATAAATATTCATGTGCTCGTAGCCATCTTATTCTTTGCGGCCGTTGCTGGAGATTCAGTTGGATATACATTTGGCCGAAAGGCTGGACCAAGAGTATTTAATAAACCTGACGCCCGATTATTCAAACAGGAATACGTTAAGCAAGCACAGGCTTTTTATGAAAAGCATGGCGGTAAAACAATTATCATCGCTCGCTTCGTGCCAATCGTGCGCACCTTCGCCCCAATTGTTGCTGGTATTGGCAAAATGGAATACAGGAAATTTCTTACCTATAACATTATTGGCGCTTTCTTTTGGGCCGCTGGCGTTACCTACGCGGGATATTTCCTAGGTAAGTGGTTTGAACACATGGGCTGGGAAATCGACCACATTCTACTACCCGTTATTGCAGTGATCATTTTTATCTCAGTCGCACCACCAGCTATCCACATACTTAAAGACAAGAATCGCCGACACGCCATCTGGCATGCCACAAAGCGCGAAATCAAAACAATACTACGGAAGCGCTAATCTTGGTATCCTCAAGCCAGATGGCCATCTTGAGAATGATCGATTCTCTAATCGTTCCCTCAATACCTCTGCAGGCACCATATCATCAAGCATAGTACTGAAGTGGATTCTCGAATAATCACCGCCCGCAATATACCTGTATGTAGTCCTGTCGAGGAATGGTGCAGGTCTAACGATTGGATACGCAGTATTTATTTCCTGTAATCTGCCGAATTGACTCTCGCACACTCTTCCGAGCAGCCGATACATAGTTGGTGCAACCTCATCGAACTTAGTCTTTGCCTCAGTGAAATTGGTAATTCCACTGAGCCCAGCGGAAGCGTCAATAAATTTTCTAGAGCCGCTAAGTATTAAGTGCTCGGCAGTTACGAGCACAGAGTCAATATTACCCTCAATATCAGCCTGGTTATGAATCGATCTCCATGCCTCTGGTTGCTGCAGTATTCCCAAGCCACTGCAGTATCGCACATATCCTTCCGCACCCTCATATTCCGCTATTTCGGGATTGAAAGTTTTCTTGGTCATAAGAGCTTCTTAAGGAACTGACCAGTATAAGAATCTTTAACTTTGGCAACTTGTTCTGGCGTACCTTCAGCCATAACCATACCACCGCCAGAACCGCCTTCTGGACCCATATCAATCAACCAATCGCCATTTTTTATCACATCAAGGTTGTGCTCGATAATCACCATACTATTGCCCGTATCAACGAGAGCATGGAGCACTTTCATCAGTTTGTTGACATCCTCCATATGAAGACCAGTCGTTGGCTCGTCCAGGATGTAGAGTGTGCGGCCCGTGGGACGACGAGACAATTCAGTCGCAAGCTTAATGCGCTGCGCCTCACCACCAGACAATGTCGTAGCCGACTGCCCGAGTGCTATATAGCCCAGACCGACATCAACCATCGTTTGCAGCTTGCGTGCGATTGCTGGAATATTGCCAAAGAAATCAAGCGCGTCTTCGCATGTCATACGTAGCACGTCACTAATCGTCTTCCCTTTGTACACGATCTCCAGTGCCTCACGGTTGTATCGCTGACCCTTACAGACTTCACACGGCACATACACATCAGGAAGGAAGTGCATTTCGATCTTGATAATGCCATCACCGGCACAGTTTTCGCAGCGGCCACCCTTTACGTTAAAGCTAAATCTCCCGGGACCATAACCGCGGAGTTTTGCTTCTGGAGTTGCAGCAAAAAGCTCACGAATTGGTGTAAATAAACCAGTATACGTTGCTGGATTAGAGCGAGGTGTACGACCAATTGGAGACTGATCGATATCAATAACCTTATCGAGCTGCTTAATCCCCTCGATTTCTTCATGGCGGCCCGGCACGCTACTTGCACGCATCAAACGGGCGGCCAGTTCTTTGGCGAGAATATCATTAATCAGTGTTGATTTACCAGATCCAGAAACACCCGTGACAACCACCATTTTGCCAAGTGGAATTTCAACCGTTACGTTCTTGAGATTGTGTTCTTTGGCGCCCTTAATAACAAGTGACTTACCGTTACCCTCGCGGCGCTTTTTCGGAACAGCAATAACTTTTTTGCCAAGCAAGTACTGTCCGGTCATACTCTTTGGATCATGCGCAACCTCATCGGGCGTACCACGCGACACCACATGGCCACCATGCACACCAGCACCCGGCCCAATATCAAGTAAATAGTCAGCAGTGCGGATGGTATCTTCATCGTGTTCCACAACAAGCACAGTGTTTCCAAGATCACGAAGGTGCTTGAGTGTTTTAATAAGCTTTTCATTATCGCGTTGATGCAGACCGATACTTGGCTCATCCAAAACGTACAGAACGCCCATAAGCCCTGATCCAATCTGTGTTGCCAGACGAATACGCTGCGCCTCACCACCAGACAATGTTGCCGCACTACGAAGCAGATTCAAGTAACTCAAACCAACATCATTCATGAACTTCAGACGGGCACAGATTTCTTTTGTCACCTGCTCTGCAATTGTCTGCTCTTTGTCGTTAAGCTTCATGCTATTGAAGTAATCGATTGCCTCGCTAATCGACAATTCACAAACATCCATAATAGAACTGCCGTTAACCGTAATTGCCAGAACTTCGGGCTTAAGACGGCGACCGCCGCACACGTGACACGGACGCTCACGCATGAACCGCTCGATATCTTTGCGCATAAATTCGCTATCGGTTTCTTTGTGGCGGCGTTCTAGATTTGGAATAACACCTTCGTAGGCGGTATCAAATACGCGGCCGCTCCCAAGTGAAACTTTATATGTTTCGTTGCCGGTGCCGTACAAGATCCTATCAAGATCTTCTTTCTTAAGTTCACCCGTTGGAACATGCAGTGAAAAGCCGTAACGTTCGGCAACCGCCTGCATTTTTTTGGTATACCACGCGTCTGCATTAATACGATTGAATGGGCGAATCGCACCTTCCGCGATCGTGAGCTTACCATTTGGAATGACAAGTTCGGGATCAACCTCAAGACGTGAGCCCAGACCGGTACACGTTGGACAGGCGCCCTGCGGGCTGTTAAAGCTAAATGTTCGCGGTTCAAGTTCCGGAATTACCACATCAGGATGATCAATACATGCATACATAAGACTATAGTTATGAACTTCATCACTATCAGCATCAATCACCGACAATCTACCGTCAGCAATCTCAAGTCCCTGCTCCACGGACTGTGCCAAACGAGTTCGACTGTTTTCGTCATTTACTAAACGGTCAACAACAATTTCAATGGTGTGCTTGTAGCTTTTTTCAAGTTCCGGGAATTCATCAAGCGCATAGACAACCCCATCAACGCGAACACGTGCAAATCCCGCGCGGCTATACTGCTCCGGAATGTGTTCAAATGCACCTTTTTTTCCAACCACAATTGGCGCCAATATCATGAGACGCGATCCGGCTGGTAGGCTATTTACCTTATCAACGATCGCCTGGACCGTTTGGCGTGCAACCGGCTTGCCGCAAATTGGACAGTGCGGCACTCCAATTCGGGCAAACATAAGACGAAGATAGTCATAAATTTCCGTAACCGTTGCAACCGTTGAACGTGGATTACGACTGGTGGATTTCTGATCGATACTAATTGCAGGAGACAGGCCATCGATTTGATCAACATCAGGTTTTTCCATCAGCCCCAAAAATTGACGGGCATATGAACTGAGTGATTCGACATACCGGCGCTGACCTTCTGCATAGATCGTGTCAAAGGCAAGTGAAGACTTACCAGAACCAGATAGCCCGGTAATAACCACTAATTTATTGCGTGGAATCTCAACATCTACATTTTTGAGATTATGTTCACGCGCACCCTTAACGACAATAGAATCCATACAACAGCCTCCAAAAAGAATCGACTTATTGTACCAGTTTTTGTGTCTTTTTTCTAGATATGCGATCAGTTAACTGACAATTAGGATGCAATTTCAATTGAAGCCGCGATCGCCTGGCTCTTATCCCTCGCACGACCCCGAGTTTTTTTCTTGGCATACGTTCGCTTTTTCTTTACAGGGTTATTTATATTCTGATTGAGTACTTTCTTCACACCTTTTTTCTTTATAACAAGGCGGCGTATTGCTGCCTCATGTGATTCTGGTGAAGATTTCTTCGCATCGTTCTCCGCACGGCGCTCTAGACGCTGCTTACGCTGCGGTGAGTTACGCCTCTCTTCTATGGCAGCGAATGCTGCATCGGCATTCATATACTGGCCGTTCTTCCCAACTCGGATCTTCACGTTGTAGTTTTCTGTAAGCACGGCGATATCTTCCGGCCTTATGTTATAACGCTCACTGATAGGAACTGTAACGTATGCGATGCTATTTCGATAATAAACTGGCAAGTAGACGTGCTCATCTTCACTGTTCACTACTGTAACTGCATCTGGGGAACGACGAAGTATTTCTGGTACATCCCTTCTGCGCGATGGACGTACGAGTGAATGAAGATAGACGCGCGGGATGACCGCATCAAGTTCATGCGGATCAGTGACATCTAGCGGTATTATATCGACTGACTCTTTGATCACCTTTTCTATGAGCTTGTTGTAACGATCATTGGTGCGTAGATTAGCAATGGTTCTATGTTCCAAATCCTGCGCTCTATCCCATTGCCGGACCGCGCTACGGGCATTAGGTGTATCAATTGCGTACTCGGCTTTCTTAATACCACCTTTCCGGACAGAACGAGCAACCCCGGTCATCATAGCGCGAAGAATAAATGCTCTTGTCTCAATAGTAGGCTCTGGAACGACATCAACGACGTCAAATTGTACCTCATTGTCAAAATACAGCGCCTGCTGCTGTACGATATCGCCATCAGGAGTAATCGAATGCCCCCTGTTCTGACGCGTGATGCGTCCCGGAGCATGAGCAAGAAGCTGCCGTGTTGAGACAGCACTTCCACCAACGATAAAGCCACGCTTGAAATGTCCCTCCACGTGCATACCAACCAAATCAAACGCGGTACCGACGACCAGCCGGGCAAGGCTCGGGTCAATAGTGCTTCGCTTCCCAAGCCGCCGTGATTCACCGCGGATATCGTAGTGCATATACTTGCTCTTCTGCACGAAGAGCTCCTCGGTACCACTGACTTGGCAACCGATAATCGCTAGCCGCTCATTATCATCGGGCCGATCAAGGCCGTCCATCTCCATGCCCTCTCTAAAGCAAAGCTCTTTGAATATCTTAAGTGCACTGTGGTATCGATTCGGAAAAATGTCTTTACTTCGAAGATACCGGACAAAAGCATCTTCAGAGACGTCATCGCCAAGGGCTATAATTTTTTGCTGCTTCTCATATGCTTTTATAAAAACATCCAGCTCAAAAAGCATGTCAGACTTATGCTCCGTAGACATGTCTTCTTCATGCTTACGACCAACTCGATAGCGGTGACGACTGTAATTCCAGGCATTCAAAATACCGCGCACTTGACGGATGGCAGTTGCTGCGGCCACCTGGGTTCTGACACGGGCTACATCCACATTATATAGACTGTCGATAGACCGGGCCTCGACTAACATACGCGCCAAAGGCGGCTCAAGTGGTAGATCATTCATTGCACGTCCGGTTTCCGTAACAACATACTCACCGTTTTTTAGAACAATGGCACCGAGCCGCCGCATCAACTTATAATCATACGTAAGGTTCTCGGCGGTAGGACGCTCCCTCAGATCCATATTTTCTATATGCCTGCCCTGTGCTAATAACTCAGTAATATAATCAGCGACACTGCCATTCTCAATAGGCGGAATCTCATAGTCATCACGATCTTCATAAGCTATAGGTGGTGCATTAGAGGGCCACGCCACAATATACGTACCAGGCTTCGTCCTACCAATGCGCCCTCGACGCTGCATCATGACATCCTTACTTGAATGTACCGTCTTAAGAACCCGTACTCCTGCTTCATATTTGCCGATATTAGATAGACCACTATCAATCACAAAGTCTTTGCCGTCCGGTGTTAAGCTTGTTTCTGCAGTCTTATTGCCCACCACATGGTGCTTATCTTGAGGATTGAGTGCTGCAGCTTGCTCAGACGGAGGCATAGTCGCATTTAGTATATGGACGACGTGCCCATTCACCCTATCCTGCATACCTGTTTGAGTAGCAACCTGACGCTGCTCACCAGGTTCAAATACCAGCACGTTACCTTGCTGCATGTATTCTTTGGCTACTTCATGAACTGGTCTGTCGGTATGGATGTCCGTGATCGGATATGTCGTACCATTGAGGGAAATAATAGCAGCAGGCTTGCCCGATCTTGGATCGACAAACCCCTCTGAAAAGCGACGTGTATCCATCGTTGCACTACTAATAATGAGCTTCATATCAGGATTATCAGCGATAAGCTCCTTCATAATACCCTGCAGGAATACTGTTGGAATACTTCGCTCATGAGCTTCATCATTAACAACTATGTCCTGTGGACGTAGCATTCCCCTATTAGCCATTTTGAAGAGCTTTTGCTCAGTAACATAAATTACTTTTGCCTGATCACCCGCATCCGAATCCTCCTCGGTTCCCGTTAGGTATCCAGCTAGCGGGGCGTACTCTTCCCCAAGTCCTTTTCGGGCCCAGTCCATAAGCTGCCGCGCTGCCAATATTCTTGGTGATGATATAAAGATTCTTCCCGTGCAGTCAGGAGTTTGGCTTTCTAATAGATACAGTCCCGTTTGGCTACTTTTACCAGTGCCGGTGGGACTGCTGAGGACAGTATACGTATTGTTCAAGATGGTATCCGTTATGTGCTCACGATATGGCGCTACTGGAAGGTCGGGGTTGCCGAGCCGGTACGCCATGCGGGGTTCATGGAATGAAAGCCCGTCGCTTAGCACACGCCTAAATGCTTCGTCGGTGTCAAGTGGAGGATTTTGCAAATACTCGTCGCTGGAATGCCACTGATCTGGCCAATTCTGTCTCGGCAGCGCGCCAAAGTCTCTTATAAGTGAAAGTTTTTCGGCGTCAGGATTTGAGTACGGATTATGCACCATGAACTCCAATTACATAGAACTTAGTACACTTCACAAAAGTCTCCCGCCTCCGCAAATATTGTTTCTGTTTTTGCCTGGCTATAAGCTTAGCCTACGCCCGTTAAAAGCATGGGTCAAATAATTTTCACAAAATTACAATGAATACCGTTAAAATTCTAACGCTTAACACCTACGTACAAAGATTATCTCCTAGTCACACATATTGCTATACTGGAATTATGAAAGACAAAACCAAGGCAATTCTTATCGATATCTTAGGTTTTCTATGTATTATTGCCGCACCGTTTCTTGGGTGGCTGCCCGGTCCTGGTGGCATTCCACTTGTGATCCTCGGCCTAAGTCTGCTTGCCAATAACCACGAATGGGCAGAACGGCTCATGGAACGCGTCAAAGAACATACATCTAACGCTTCAAAGAAAGTAACAGAAGCAAGTCCAGCCATGAAATGGGCCATTGATATCCTCAGTGTCATCTTCATCACGGTAGCCGTTATCCTCGTAACACAGTACACCCAGAATATCGCTACAACCGCAGCGATCTCCCTGTCCCTAGCTGCCGTAATCCTCCTTGCAACTAATCAGAATCGTTATAAAAAAGCCTGGAACAAATTCATCAAAAAGCATAAGAATTAACAATATTATTGCTTTTTTAGCAAACTAGTGTTAATATTCTGCCAAATAAGAGGTGGCAGAAATGCTTGAATTCATAGTTCTGGGAGAGGTTCCGGGCACACATATCGTAATTACATTCCAGTGGGCGCTTTCAATAGCGAGCCTACTTATAGGCATAGCGCTCGCTAAGAGCTTCGGCAAAAAGTACCGAACTACGGAAACACAACTGCCAATAGAAGAAATCACGCTTTAGTCTAAAGCCGAAGGTACAATACTCTGTCCATACAACTGAAGCTCTTCGAGTAAATACTGTTGATTAGATGTAAGGTCAGTCTGAGACGCTAATTCCCCTAGACGAGCAAAGAATCGAGCGAGTCGACTGCTCTGGCCCCCACCGAGAAGCCTTGCCTGCTTAAATGCTTCCCAGTTTGCTCGCTCTTCATCAGACAATAATGCTGAGAAGTTTCGTGCCTTATACAGTGGCAATAGCTGCGATAACCGTGTATCCTTGAATCTAACATACGAATCGGATAACTCTTTGGGATCTGCGCCCCTTACAACATCCATCGTCTTTTTATCTGCATTATCAAAGAAATTATCGTAGAGCTGCGCATCAACGTCAGTTGTTTTAGCCCGCTGCTGTGTATCTTGTTCTGCATCAAGTATTTCTAATGCCGCCAGAACATTACCAGCCAGTTCACTCTGTTTCAACTGATTGTAGCGATCAACTGCCTGTTCCTTCGTAATCTTAATTCGTGCTTCACTTGATGCGTCTAGTGTTGCAAGCGGCGCAATTGCGGGACAACGATTGAACTGGAGCGTTTTAACGGGCAGCCTAACGCCCTCGCCTGGCTTGTAACGCCATAAATCAGCGAGCTCTTTGGGGCCTAAGTTCTCGTACTCTGCCGGATCAAATCGAAGGTCAAAGACCAATGCAGCCTGGCGTTTTGGATGAGGCGCAACTACGGCAACTGCAGTAGTCTTTTCAAACTCACCCGGATATTTTCCAGAACTGTACAAAAATGGCTGACCCTGTGAAACAAAATTAGCTACGGCCTTTTTATCCCGCATTGATAATAAGTAATCAAATAATTTTGGCTGCTTTTCTTTAATAAGCCGGGCTACGCTAATTGTACCCTCGACGTCACTCAGCGCATCATGCGCATGCTCATGAACAATACCGTTCTCTTTTGTGATAAGTTCAAGCCTGTTGGTTGGTTTGCCGTCTTCGGTGAACGGCCACTTGATACCATCTGGTCTTAGTGCCCTTGTCATACGGACTACATCGAGCAAGTCCCAACGAGATTTACCTTCCGTATACTGCCATTCATAAGGGTCATAGAAATTGCGATAGTGCAGATACCGCATAAACTCATCATCGAAACGCACCGTATTATATCCAACGAAAATAGTTCCTGGTGTGGCAACTTGTTCGTGGAACAACTTCAAAAATTCAGCCTCGGTTATGCCGTCCATGTGTGTTTGCTGTGGTGTGATACCGGTAATTAAAATAGCGTCGGGTTCAGGGATAACATCGTCACTCAGACGGACCAATATGTTTACCGGATCACCGATTGGATTAAGATCCATATCGGTTCGCTGTCCCGCAAACTGCATAATCCGGGCGTCTCTAGGATTTATGCCGGAAGTCTCTAGGTCATAAAAGAAAAAACTGGTAGACATTACCTACCAGTTTAGCATGCATTAGGCGCGTGAAACATGACGCCGGAACAAGTGCCCATGAGGCCTCGAGCCGCCTGGGCCCTTTGACTGTGACTTTTGGTCAGGGCTCCATTCATAACCAAGAAGCGTGTGCACACCTATGTACCACTGCTCCGCCGCCTCATGGCTAAGCGGATCTGACTTTCGTGTAACTTCATCCAAAACACTGTTAACATCGTGAGTTGGATGATGCATTGTTTTAGACATTGAACCACGTAGGCTATGAAGCATTCGACTGGTCCTTGGCGTAGCTAGTAGGATTGTGTTGTCATCAGTCATCATACCGTCGGGAGTCAGTCTTGATTCAAGTCGCCTCGCTAAAACACCCTGCGGAGTATCTTCAAATACGAAATGGAGGATGGCCTCCCTCGGATTACCGGTAGATATAACTGTTCGCGCATCAGTATGTTCGGTGACCGCATAGGGCCCACTCGTGTCACCTTGCCGCACACCATATAGTAGTGATCGCGCTTCAAATACCAGCGGACTAAATTCCACAGAACGTATTTCGGGCGACGGGGTGACAACTTCGGGCATATTGATACTGTTCAGTTAGGTTGTGAACAGCATTATACACTAGCACTATAAAAATGTCAATAGCATAAGCGGAACGGGTGCTGCCTAATATTCAATTGAGCCGTATCGGCCGATAGTAATTGTGTCGCCCGCCTCGATGCCGTCTTTGATGAGCTTGTTCATAATGCCCATCTTTTTCATGATGTCACGGATACGCTGTACGCCATGCTCGTCATCGAATTCGGTTCGGGCAGCAAACTTCTCGATCTTACGCCCCGTAACCTTCCAGGTATTGCCACCAAGTTTTTTAACGGTCCAGCTATTTTCCTGACGCATGGTTAGGATCGGCACAGCCGAAACTTCTGGCGCTTCCTCTTCTTCGCGCTCTCGCACTTCTTTCACTAAACGAGCTGTTTCAAAGAGTAGCTCTGATACGCCTTGCTTGCTTGGCGCAGATATAGCGGTCACAAATGTACCCTTCGGCACTACAGTCTTCAGTTCAGCCAGCCTATCTTGGACCATTTCTTCATCAAAGCCGTCAATTTTAGTTAACGCAACGAGCTGTGGCTTACCGGCCAGATTAATCTTATAAGCTTCTAGTTCTTTCTGGATTGTCTGATACGCCTCAACTACTGACTCGTTATAAATATCAACAAGATGCACAAGCACTGCTGTACGTTCTACGTGGCGCAGGAATTCGTCACCGAGCCCCTTGCCATCACTTGCACCTTCAATAAGTCCTGGAATATCCGCAAACAGCAGGCTGGTCTCGCCGCCCACATCAACCATGCCCAGATTTGGTATAAGGGTCGTAAATGGATAGTTGGCAATCTCCGGCTTGGCGTTACTGGTGCTTGCTAGGAATGTTGATTTACCAGCGTTTGGCAAACCAACAAGGCCCACGTCAGCGATAGTCTTAAGCTCTAATCGTGCGCTCAACTCCTCGCCCGGTTCGCCCTTTTCAGCGATTCGGGGCGTCTGACGAGTCGACGAGGTAAAGTGAGCATTACCGAAACCACCATCGCCGCCTTTGGCCACGACAGCTCTGTCACCGTCTTGCAGTAAATCAGCAAGTAGATTACCTGCTTCGTCATAAATAGCGGTGCCTACAGGTACAGGGACTTCTAGATTCTGGCCACTTTTACCATGGCGCTTGCGCTTGGCACCTGCTTTGCCGGACTCAGCAACAACTTCTTTCTGGAACCTGAAGGCTGCCAAGGTATTCTGGTTTCGGCTTGCCACGAAGATAACATCACCGCCGCGACCACCATCACCGCCGTCTGGGCCACCCTTGTCGACATAAATTTCATGCCGAAAGCTGACCACGCCATTACCACCATCACCAGCTTTGATGGATACTTGTGCTTTATCTACAAACATTAGAATATATTATACTGTAAAATAGTTATTTTTACAATACTTCGACATCTTAGTGAATGTAGTTGAACGAAGCTGCGCGGCCTGCGTCAAAGACACGGGTACTTACCACACCCCATCCGCGCACGTTCATCTCAGAGACCTTGATGCTGCCATCAGGATATACTTCCTCCACAATCGCAACATGTCCAGGTCGGCGATAGGAATCAGTTACTGCCACTGCGCCATATGCAGCAGTTCTGTTGACGGTGAAACCTGCCGCTGCAGCACGGTCATCCCATGTCCATGCGTCACCGAGGTTTGCAGGAACTGGCCGGCCAAGTGCCGCACGCTTGTTAGCTGCATACCATGTACAGTAACCATAGTCATAGCCGTTGTAGCCAAATATAGCCCGAGAACCAAATGCAAAACCACTCACAGAAGTACTACTTGTACTTGCAGCCGCAGTACGCACGACAGGCTGCACACCACCACGAATCAGAATACGCTGACCAACCTTAACGCCAGCGACCTCTGCATCGTTGTCCGATAAGATCTGGTCTTTAGAGGTGCTGTAACGCTGTGCAAGTGTATCCGCCGTATCTCCGGCCTTTACGGTATATACAATACCCGTCACAGGAGGGATTACGAGCGCCTTACCGGCATCAATTTGCTCCCTGGTTAGGCCGTTTGACCAGCGGATGCTGTCAGATGTAATACCAAATTTTGTGGCCAGACTTGAGATAGTGTCACCAGCTACTGCGGTATAGGTTTTAATATCTTTGGCTGATTTCAGTGAGGTCGTGACAATCTGCGGCTTAGCAACAACCTTATTTTCGGTCGCTGTAATGGCGAGCTGAGTCGCCTCTGAGTCAGCCTGGTTCGTGACAGCAACAGCCTCTGGCAGGTTCGTGAGGCGTGAGGCGTGTACCGCAATGTCAGCAGATGATAGCTGATCAAGCGGGCTTGCCTCGGCGGCCTGCGCACTACCAGCAACTGCATTTTGACGAACCGCAGAACCGGAGTCAGGATTGTTGGTCACAAAAAATACGACCATAGCGAGCAGAGCCAAGTTAGCACTAATAATGCTATATCTGGCTACACGAGCACGATTTTTCTTAAATAAACGGCGATATGTTCGCCGATATGATTTCATGATTGAAGTAGTTGGCCTACGACCAATTACTTGCGTTGATGTACGAATACTAATCTCCTTCCGGTGTCTTAATCAGACATCGGAAATCTATATAACTGGTTCTTAATTTCTATTTTCAAGAAAGTCGACCAATCTTGAGTATCATTAGTGCGATTAACGCACGCTAATCAACAGTTATACAGACAGCCCTAGTAAAGCTGTAATGATTATTATAGCAATTCCAGCAATATTGGCAAGACCCGAGGATTTATATACCCCTGTTATTTACAGCCTACACCGTGCGCTTTTATAAAATCTTCGTGTTCCTGCAACGTCTTTGAGAACCGTGTTTTACAGTCATTTCCAGCGACAAAGAACAGAAAATCAGTGTTTGCCGGATTTGCGACCGCCTCAAGTGAAGATACACTGACGTTACTGACCGGGCCAGGTGTCAGACCCGCATACATATAAGTATTATATGGGGAATCATAATCGTGTGTTGGTGTCTTGTTGTCGAGTATCGCTCCGTAAGAAGTAGTTGCGTCAGATTCCAATTTCATGCCAATTTTTAGTCTTTTCAGGAAAACCTGTGCCACTGTTGGTCGGTCGGCTACCACACCTACCTCCTTCTCGACGATAGAGGCCAAGATAACTCCCTGATGAACCGTCAGACCTTGCCTAACGAATCCAGCACGCACGTCTGGCGTTAGGTGCTTTTGCATTTCATCTAGGGCCTGGGTAATGACAACCTGAGGTTTTGTTTCGGCAGTTTTCTGGAATGATTCAGGATAAATATACCCTTCTAGCGAAGCCTCTGCTGGCTTATCAACGAGTGCCGGATGACCCGCGTACTGTGCCGGGTCAAAGGCCGACTCCACTTCCTTCGGATCAAAACCGGCATTTACCATTGCTTGCTTCAACTGATCAATACGCTTACCTGGGAGAATTGTTACGAGGTCAGTTGCAGTCCGGCCTTTGGTTATTATAGAGGCAATCTCGTCTACACTTTGGCTTGGGTTAATGTAGTACGAACCAGCCTGCAGCTTGTCTCGAAGGCCATTTGTACGAACATACCATTCGAATGCCCAGCCTTCTCGGATAAGCCCAGCCTCTTTAAGCTGCTGCGCGATCTGCTTGGCAGTAGACCCAAGCTCAACGGTTACAAGCTTACTTTGCTGAGAGCCACTTACAGGCTTGATCGCCTGACTATAGGTATAACGTATGAAACCAACCGCAGACACAAGCAAAACAACGACCGCTATGAGCACTATCAAAGAAAGTCGAATTCTGGACTTGGTTTTGCGATGAGAAAATGTTGGCATATTAAAAATTCCTTTGAGTAGTTAAATAATCTTCGAGGATGTATGTCGCGGCAAGACTATCAATATCTTCTTTATCATATGGCTTACGGCGCGCCTTTAGCTCTGCCTCTGCCTTGCGGGAAGTCAGCGCTTCATCCTGAAATACAATAGGAGCAAATGATTCTAACTGCGCCGCAAATTGACGGCAATATCTCGTTTGGTCGGTATCTTCACCAGAAAGATTGCGTGGCAGCCCGACTACAACCAGCTCAACTGATTCCCTCTCAATTATACCGCGAATGTCATCCAGCACCGTATCCGTATTTGCCAGCGTCAGGTACGGACTCGCAATACGGGCAATAGTATTAGCGAGTGCGGCACCGATTCGTTTTTCACCAACATCTAAACCGAGAATACTACTCATCGTTTGATTCAGATGACTTGTTATCGAATTCTACTTTTATCTTGTCAGGATTACCGGGCACTTTTGAGACCCAGAATGGGCTGTATTCAACCGACACGTTAACCACACCTTCGCGTGAGCGCACCGCAGCCTCGGCCTCATTCTTCTTCTTGCCCTTAACTGCCTCGCGAATATCATCTATGTTCTGCTCAACACCAGCCGTCGCCTTAACATCTAGTTCAAATGAAGCATCACCATTTGTTTGCTTACTTAGTACTCGAACACCCGCACTTCCCAGTCCATTATCAAGAATTTTTTGTTGATCTTTATTAATCTTTTTCTCAAGCTCTGCCTTCAAGACCTCATCAAGTCCGCTCTTGCTTGCGCCAATCATCGTGAACGACAAGTTGACGCTTACGGTCACCTCTTGTGCCTCGGCATCTACACCAGGGTTTGACGTCACAACTGGGTCTTTTGCAGTAAATGTGTCAAGAATCGCAAAGTAGTTCTCACTTTCAAGCAACTTCTTTGTCTCATCTTTTGCGGAAGCGCTTGCAGCTTCAACGACCTTATTCTTTAGATCGTCTATGTCCTTTTGGCTGACAACTTTAACAATCTTGCTGGTACCACCAGACATAGCGTCACCGCTACCGTTTACGTTAGAGAAACCAGAGACTGCATATTTTGCCGCATCGATGTTGTACTGCTCACCGGCTTTGTCTGCAACCACACTAACCTTGGCAGTAGAGACTGCCTTGAAGTCATCGTTTCGGCAGTTTGGGCCAATTTTCACACTCTGCATGGTTACTGCAGACTGAGTTACAAAGTTCAGATTATTCGCCGAAAGCACTGTTCCAGCCGGTACGGTTACCTGCTCTTTAGAGCAATTGGTCAGGCTTAATGTCACCGACCCCCCGGCCTTGGTACCCATATCCTTCTGGCCAGTTGCTGCGGCCTTTTGAACTTCGCTCTTCTTGTATTCTTTAATTGCGCCTGGAACTTCGCCCGCTTCTGCATTGACTTCTTTTATACTTGGCGAGCTTTTCACGGTTAGTGAGGTTGGGATCTCAGCATTATTGGTGCTGATCATGATTTTTGCGCTTGGGAGTACCGTGTTCGCAAGCACGAAGAAGATAATCAATAGTACGAGCGCCGCACCACCAACCAGCATTTTGACGCGGAACTTATTAAAATCTGGAACTTTGAGCTTCTTATTAAACTTTTTCGCGCCCACTGCTCCGGCAGCTACCGCGGCCTTCTTGCCTTTAGACCTTGGTGCAGGCTCATCATCGATCTCGATCGTCTCTTCGTCATCTACTGACCTTGGAACACCTGTGGTACGAGCGATTCCCTGAGCAGGGGCGGGTACATCGGCCTCTCCAACCTCAATTTCATCGACGCTCACTGGCTCATCAGACGCCAGCGATGGCGCGCTCGGGATTGTTGGTTTTGATTGCAAGGTATTTGCGACATGCACGCCAACCGCACCAGCAAGTGGCAGAATATTTTTCTCTGAGGTAATCAGCACAAGACTTTTTTTGCTACTATCTGCAGTACGCTTCAGTAGTTTCATGTTCACAATACTCTGAAATACTGCTGCGCGCTTAGGAAGCACAAGCGCAACAATCTTTCCAGACGATGCCTGTAGCTTTTCGATGATCGCGGTTATCTCGTCATCGACATCAACATATATAACTTCTTTTGGTGAGGCTGGCATAATATTAGACTTTCAACATCCTATCTATTCTTTCACGAACTGAACCAGCTGGGCGGGACGAATCATTCTGCCCCAGTGTATCAAGGCCTACGCGGAGTAGACCCATAGCAGTAATAAAGGTGTGGTCAGATACACTGCCGGTGCTATCTATGATACCTGATACTTGCTCTGGCTGTATGTGACTGACTGTTGGTTTTTTGGTGAACGGCAGATCTTTGTACCAAGCCGACTTTGTAAGACGGTCCACCATTTGGTCCAGGCTTGAGCCACCACCACAGAGCAGCAGTCGGTGCGGGAGATTATCAAGTTTCTCAAATTCGCTTAATGCAAGGTCAACGCCGTTAATCCAAACGTCCAATGTCTTATCAATTGCATCCTCGGCTGCATGCTGTGTGCGCTGAGGAATTTTATTACTGCCAAGTGACAATTTAACTTCTTCTGCTTCTTCAAATTCAGATCCAAGTTCGCGCTCAATTGACTTCGTAAATGCACGGCCACCGATACCAAACATCTTGGTGCCCTGCACGCCGCCCTCGTCGATAACCGCAATATCTGTCGTGCCACCACCAACATCCATAAGGATCGCACTGGTATTGTCATTGCTGTTATTACCGATAATTGAACGAGCGACTGCAAATGGCTCTGCTGCAACTGCAAGCAGATCAAGGTCAAGCTCCTGCGCTGTTCGTTCCAGCGCACCAATGTGAATCATCGGTGCGAACGCAGTATATAACTGCACAAGTACTTCCTTACCCTGGAAACCAAGTGGATTTGATACTGGATAGCCATCAATATCGATATTTACGAGCGCACTGTTTACGAGACGAATCTCGACTTCTTTGCCGCCCAACTCCCAGGCAAGCTGCTGCTTTGCACGCGTTTCGGCACGTTCTTGCACCATACCAATAATCTTTTCAACTTCATCAATATCGAGAGGCTTATTTGGATTCTTCCTGGTACAGCGAACCGTTGTTGTTGTACCCTTCACGAGCTCACCCGCGATACCAATAACAGCCGTACGAACACTCACGCCCGCTTGGTCTTCTGCCTGGGCAAGTGCCTTGTCGCAGTTATTAACGACACCAGTGATATCAGAAATAGCACCAGCAGCCATATCAGTTAGTTTTTGGTGGGCACGGCCCGTACCAACAATGCGAAGTCCGTCACCCTCTACACGGCCAATCAAGGCCTTTACATTTTCAGTACCAATATCAAGTGCGACAATATATTGATCATCGCTTTTAGACTTTGACTTTAGTGAGGAAACGGCGCTTGCAGCACCCTTTAACTTATCAAGCATATACAGTTTATTTTAGCATGGAAAAAGCGAGCTGTAACGGCTCGCTTTTCAGATTAAATACAAGAATCAGATATTAGGAATGCTTGATAATAAAGTTAGCCGTCTTGGCAAGTTGCTCTATATTCCCAGGAGTTACCTCAGGAGCAATGTTAAACTTTACCGCTTCGCCGCTCCGGGGACTTAGATTCCCGAGACCACCAGGACTAAGCAAATCAGCCATAAATACAGCGCTCGCCTTACGCTGCTCACCATTAAAGTCTGGATTAACTGTGATATGACCTTCGCCTAATTCAAATGACATTTTGTAGACCTTTCATTTTGTCTATATTTTTTAAAACTCTAATGTTTATTGTACGATTTTTTACATACAAATTCACTAAAACAAGAATATACAATACTCCTCTTTGCTAGGGTTTGCAACTTATACCATAAGCGGTATTAAAATGATTATTGAAGCACTGCTTTGATGCGGCGAATGCCTGCAGAACTGGATTCTTCCTTCAAGATCTTGAAGCGTTTGTCATCTTCAAATAGCTGCAATGTGTGATCTACGTGTGGACCACCACAGATCTCAAAGCTAAATGGTTTTTCTGCTCCGTCAGCAATCATTTTATATACCTTTACAGTCGAACCGTAGCGATCACCAAATTGACCAAGTGCGCCCAGTGGACCGGTAGCTTCTTCGGTAGGATATTCTGCAAAGCTAACTTTTAGATCTTTGCTAATTTGTTCATTCACGATAGCCTCTACCTGGTCGAGCTGCTCGCGGGTGACCTTTTCTGGGTGGCTAAAGTCAAAACGAAGACGCTCTTCGGTAATGTTACTGCCATGCTGCACGACATGATCGCCAAGCACATCACGGAGCGCCTGATACATTAGGTGCGTTGCGGTGTGGTATTTCTTGTGCTGGAGTGACTGACCACCAAGACCCCCCTTAAATACGCCCTTGGCAGCAGTCTGCGAACGCGAACGCTGCTCTGCCATATGAGCGTCAAATTCTTCGCGCCAATTTTCAGGAACGGCGATTTCCTGCTTGTATGCCTCTTCGATACTGAGTTCTACTGGGAAACCGTATGTGTCATAGAGCTTGAACAAATTAGCACCGTTAATGCCTTCGCTCTTCATCTTCTCGAGTTCGCGGATACCCTTGCGGATTGTCTGACGGAATGCTTTTTCTTCTTTAATTAGAATAGCGACTACTTCATCACGGCTTGCCGCAACTTCTGGGAAGTCATCAACATAGATATCTGCAATGACCGGTACAATTTGTTCGAGGAAGTTTTGTTCAATACCAAGATCAAACGCAAAACGGATTGCGCGGCGCACAAGACGACGCATCACATAACCCTGCTCCTTGTTTGATGGCACGCAGCCATCAACAGCCAAAAACGTAGCCGCACGCAGGTGGTCGGCAATGACACGCATACTGGTTGTATGGCTTTCGTATGATTTACCACTCAGTTTTTGCAGCCGCTCAATGATGGGCCACATGATGCTGATCTTAAATACATCAGGATCGCCAAGCTTTGCAGCAGCAATGCGCTCTAGACCAGAACCATGGTCGATATTTGGTTTTTCAAGCGGCACAAATTCAGATTCAGAAACCTTTTTGTATGCCATAAAGACGTTGTTACCGATTTCCATGAACCGACCACAATCACAGTTCGGGTGACAGAATTCGCCGTATGCAGTGTCATGCGGCGTACCAAAGTCATAGAACATTTCGCTATCAGGGCCACATGGGTCACCAATTGGAGTTGTTTCTGGGCTGCCATTACGACTCCACCAGTTTTTGCTGCCATCGTAATAGAAAATACGCTCACCTTCATTGATACCGCGGTTGTAGCCATCTTCTTCGGAACCAATTTCAGCTTCGCCAGACGACAAACCTTTTGTATCAAATAAACGCTTCCATATCTCTGCTGCCTCGGTATCTTTAGGGATTCCATAGCGTTCGTCACCGATAAAGCACGTGACGTACAGCTTACTTAGATCAAGCCCAACAATCGTATCGAGGAATTCAAACATCCATTCGATCTGCTGTTCTTTGAAATAGTCACCCAGACTCCAGTTGCCGAGCATTTCGAAGAATGTCGTATGACGGTTGTCACCGATGTCATCGATATCTTGTGCACGTAGACATGTCTGACTATCTACGACTCGGGTGCCCTTTTCAAATGGTTCTCCAAGCAAGAATGGAATCATTGGCTGCATACCGCTACCGGTGAACAATGTCGTAGGGTCATCCTTTAGAATGAGCGGCGCACGCTTAATTACGGCGTGTCCACGCGCTTCAAAAAACTTCAGATATTGGTTTCGGATTTCTTGTGCTGTCATATGGCACTATTGTAACAGAGGTCAGAAGATTGACAAACTTTACATGCTGTGCTATAATTGTAAGATATAGTCAAGTCCCACAGGTGCAATGTCAGAAATACCCATAGCGTTTGATATACAACCAACCCGCGAAGAGCGAGCGCGGGTATTTCTTGGCGACCACCTGACAGCAGAAGACAAAGAAAACGCACAAGATCTAGCCCGCTTCTTTAGTACCGACAAGCCCATGGCCTCTACCGCCGTACTAATACCGGTAGCAGCACACCAAGATGCTGAACATGTGTACCATGCCATGAGCCAGTATGCAGCATAACGAACAGATGAGGATTTTACTATTTTTCTACTGTTTAACGCCCCGGGTGGCAGTGATGCAACAGAGCAAGCAAAAGAGCAGTTTGAGCGCGCCATGGCCAGCTTTCCATCACTTGATATCAGAGAGGCGTACATAGAGTACGATGAATTCACAATTGGGGCAGCCAGGCGAGACTTATGGAATGGAGCCCTCACGCTCGCGTACTATGATGGCATCATGGAGCCTGGTATGCCCGATGTCATTGGAATAAACCATGATGTTGACGTCAATTACATTAGTCCGCATTACATAAAAAGAATTCAGCAGTACTACAAAAAGCGTCAGCGTAATGCAGAAAGCGTTGGATTGCCCAATGCCCAGCTAAGGCCCATTGGTACACGCGTATCACATGCCGTACTACCGTCACACCCGAACATAGGCAAAGTCACCCGCTGGATCGACAACACATACTTTCAGCAGCCAGGACACGGAAACTATGAAGCTGGCATGGTCATACCCTTTAGTCACTACACTTCACTAGGTGGCTTTAATGCAGCTGATTCCACGCACGAGACCAGGTGGGTATCTGATGGCATTCCCGTAAAGCAGCTTATTGGGGCACAACTTCAGACTTCTCCAAGACGATACATAGATCGACTCGAAGAACACGGGACGGCTGGCATATGGCTACCAGGTACATTTGGTGCAAAGGATGCCTGCCGCGATCAACTTAAACCTGACATAACTCACGAAACAGCCGAGGATATTATTCTTAAAAAATTGGAAATTGATATACGTGAATCTTGGATGTACGGCGCTCTGTATAATACTTTCGAGGCAATTAGATACGCCGACTTAGACACTCTAAAATCAGATACATTTCAGAAAGAAATTAATGCCCAGGCGGAAGTGATTGCCAGTAAACAACTTGCAAAGGCAGTACGTTTTCTCAGAAAGATCGTCAGATCAGACATACTGGCAGATATTCTGGAGACTGGCTTTGATGCCCCAGACTACGCTCAAGACCGGATACAATCACTTACCTTCCTACGCCAAGCGTTCGGTGACTCATACGATGCCGACGAGATCTCCATAAGCCTATTTTAGGTTGTACACATATTTGCGCATGAAAATGATTGACCGTATACGCTAAAAGCGTATGCTTGAGATTATGAGTAACGAAATTGAAGATCCCTCCCCTTTTACCAAAATAATTCCAGCCGGGGAGATCATCCCGGGCAACGATAATCTTAATATCGGACTAACAAAACATATTGAAAAACGCCTGGCACTACTCGGGCAAGACAGCATAGAAGCCCACACCATTTATCTGCTTGCGCCATGGAAAATGATAGGTCGCCGGAAAAGAATTTCTGAGATACATGCCAAGCAAACAACATTAGGCCTTAGGCTTGCAGCAAGTGAACGGGAAGACTTACTTCGCGAAGAAAGAACCAGTCAGCAGAATGTTACTGTTCTGCCAATTGATGTAAATGCCAGCCTGGACGCGGTTGAGAATAGTTCTGACGCACTCGTACTCGATCTACAAGAATACGAACAGCGATCGTTAACTCGATTAGATAACGATACCGCCGCCGAGCACAGTCTCGCCGTCGTAGATAACGGTTGATTGACCTGGCGTAATTGCACGCACATCTTCTGATAATACAACCTTAAATTTACCGTCTGTCTTTTTAATCTTTGCGTTTACTAGTGGGGCACGATAACGAGTCCGCACCTGGTATTCCTTAAATAGATCGGGTTCGCCGTTTATCCAGTGCATGTCAGTTAGATTTAGCTCTGATTGCCATAATTTTTCATCATCAATATCGGATGTCACGAATACCTGATTGTCCTGCATATTTTTACCTACAACGTAGTATGGCAAACCACCGCCGACGTTCAGTCCGTGGCGCTGGCCAATTGTGTAGAAAATTGCGCCCTCGTGCTGGCCAATAGTCCTGCCGTATTGGTCCACAATATCGCCAGGAACGGTCGTAACGTATTGCTGAAGGAATTCCTTAATGCCAACCTTGCCCACAAAACAAATGCCCTGACTGTCCTTTTTACCTGCAGTCGGTAGATTAAATTTAGCTGCGAGTTCGCGTACGTCGTCCTTGCTATTAAAGTCGCCGATTGGCATGAGACTCTTTGATAGCGCCTCTTCGGTCACGCGGTACAGGAAGTAGCTCTGATCTTTTGGAAGGTTCTGGGCAGTCAAAAGCTTGCCGTCTTTAATTCGGCTATAGTGGCCGGTTGCAATCATGTCGGCCCCATCTTCCAACGCCGCCTCCAGGAAGAGTTTGAACTTCACCTCCTGGTTGCACATGATGTCTGGGTTTGGTGTTCGCCCTGCCTGATATTCATCAATCATATACTGCACAACTTTGTTGCGGTACTGCGTTTCAAAATCATACATTTTGAATGGAATACCCAGCCGTACTGCAACGCGCTTTGCGTCCTGGTAGTCTTCCTTCCATGGACATTCAAATCCGGGTAGATCCTGGCTCCAGTTTTTCATGTATACGCCCGTGACATCATAGCCCTGCTCTTTCAGCAGCGCAGCAGTAACAGAGCTATCTACTCCGCCTGATAATCCGACGTAAACTTTAGTACTCATGTGGCATTTCTCTTTCACGGATAAAATTGCCTATTTTTGAGTCAGAGTTTGGGCAAAATAAGGAAGCATAGCCATTGCTACGCTGACGCATTTTGAACGGACTATGGCCAAAAATTGGTGATTTTAGGCCGGATATTGAGATGCTACATGAGTACTCTGCCATAACCGACCTATTTTACCATATTTCCTCTGTTTTACGAGCTTACAGATACATGAATTATTATCCACATACGTTGACGATAAAGAATCGTAAAGATCAATATTTACACGCTAACTGAGCCTAAGCTTAAATTAGACTACAAACTAAGGAGGGTGGTGTATGAAGAAAAGATTTAAAGCAATATTAGCGCTCGTTCTTGCCAGCGGACTAACAGTAGGCTGGAATCTACAAAATCAACAAATGGCTGAAGCACTACTGGGCTCAAATACGCTACTCAGTATCAATACGACCGGCGGGCCTGGCAGTCATGACTCTAATAAGCCAAGCATAAGCAACGATGGACGCTATGTTGTATTTGAATCAAATGCAAACAATCTTGTTACAGGTGACACTAACGGCAATACAGATATTTTCCTAAGAGACACTACGGCCAACACTACGATCCGTGTTAGCGTCGATAGCTCAGGTAACCAGTCAAACCATCATAGCTACGAACCGGTAATTAGCGGAAACGGTAATTATATAGTCTACACCTCAATGGCATCTAATTTAGTTACAGGTGATACCAACGGCTCTACGGATATTTTTAGGTACACAATAGCCACAGCTACAACCGAAAGAGTAAGTATAAGCTCGAGTAGTGTACAAGGAAATCTTGACAGTGACTCTGCTGATATAGATACTGAAGGACGATTTATAGTTTTTGCATCCCAGGCGAACAACCTATCAACTATTACTGACACAAATAATGCACGAGATGTCCTATGGAAAGACATGAGTACGGGTACAGTAAAATACATAAGTCAAAATAATCTGGGTAATCTTGCCAACAGTTTCTCTGGTCAGCCAAAGATAAGCTGCGATGGTAGGTTTATTGGGTTTCAATCTTTAGCATCAAATCTGATTAGCGGCGATTCAAACGGAAGAACCGATGTGTTCATGACTGATATGCTAGGCACCCAAACAGTATCAGGAGTATCTATTGGAGGTGATCACAATAGTTCAATGGGAGACATATCTTGTGATGGAAATTTTATAGTATTTAATAGCTACGCCTCCAATCTTGCAGTCAATCCAACTCCAGGTACGGTAACCGGTGATGTATTCAGGTACAACAGATTGACAGGTACTATCGATGGAGTGTCTACTAAGCAGAATGGATCAGCACCAACGCATATATCAAATGCCGAGGCAATTAGCTCAGACGGGCGATACGTTATATTCAGTGGCGCCGATGCAAGCTTCGTAACTGCATCTACTGACAGCAATGGAGGTGAAGACCTCTTTCTAAGAGACATGAACTCAACAGGATTCAGAATCGTAAGTCAAACTTCCTCTGGAGTAACTGGCGACATCGCCTCGGCCTACGCAGAGGCAGACTTTAGTGGAACGAATAGGATTGCTTATAGCGCAAGTGCAAAAAATCTGTCAAGCGTTACGGATACAGGCAATGCATATGATGTCTTTATGGTTGACGTTGGAACGCCTAGCACCTGTTCCTTTTAAAAATTACCTATACACGCGCGAATAAAAAGAGCGGAGAGATCCGCTCTTTTGTTTGCTCTTAGAATGGGCGGTCGCCGCGTTCTATTTTCTTTTTCAAGGTGTGCAGTTCGTGCCGCTTACCAAGCCAGAAGGTTGATGCAATAAATGGAATAAATACAGCTGCCGGCCACCATAGGATTTGCTGCTTTGTAACAGTTGTTGCTGCAGATGCATCATCTTTGCCACCGTTGTTTTCCTGAGACAACGCGCCGTTCGCAACACCGACTAATTGCAGATATGCCACGCCCCCATTCTTATCAGTCGCTTTTATGACAATGTTATATACACCTGACTGCTTATACGTGTGCTCTATATCAAAGTTGCCCGGAAACTGCCGACTCATTAAATCAGGAGTCGTACCATCGCCCCAGTCTACGCTAATCGCATACGGGCCCTCACCATCAGCCACGCTAATCGGCCAGATCAACTTCTGCCCAGGATTGGCACCTTTTTTCGCAATTGCAGATGACAGACTTACCCGGCCGCCAAATGTCGGCTTTTCATTATTGTACGTTACGGTCACGGCATTAGAATCAGGTCCTGCCTGGTCAAGGGCATCATATACCCTGGCAATCAGTTCGTTCTGACCATCAAACAGATCAATAATCAGCGAAAAGCTACCGTTGTTACACTGCGTCGATCCAGCAAACACATTGTTTTTGAACAGCTTTACCAATAGTCCGTTTGGACAAATACCACTAACCGTTACAGGAAGTGTATTGAACGTTTGCCCTGGCCTTGGGATAGAAATAGTTGCTGCCTGGGTTGGTGGTGGTGCGGAAATGCGGCCCTCCATACCGACAGAACCCTGCTCCTCTGCGGCGAATACAGGAACTGACAAGATCAAGGCAGCAAACATTGCAGCGATTACCACAAAAAGACCTGTTATTGATATTTTTTTACCGGTGATCATTTACCTTAATAGTAGCATAAAGCCGCTTATGCTTCAGCAATGAAAAACCGCCCTGTTTCCAGGGCGGTTGCAATTTTCATTAAGTAGTTACTTAGCGGCGCTTCTTGCGGCCAGAGAACTGCTTGCGGTAGAGGAAGTAGACACCACCAATTACTGCAAGAAGTAAGATTAAGATAACCACTAGAAGCCACACCGGAACATACCAGAATGATACTTTCTGAGTAATAACCTCACCACCTGTACCGTGTGAGACATTGGCAGTCAATGTATAACGACCAGGCTTGTTTACATTCTTGATCTCATCAGTGAACGCGCGGCTCGTCTTGGGGAGTACGTTACCCCTTGGTGTAGAGTTGTTTAGTTCGTAGCTGTAGATCTGCTTGCCAGACATGTTAGTCAGACTAACCGTACCAAATGGCTTAGAGAAACTATTGCCGTTATTCTTTACAGTTAACGCAGCCCTGTTTGGATTTGTAGTAAAGAAAGAAGAGAACTTTGGCGCATTATTCTGTACTGCACGACCAACCTTGAATTCAGTAATCTGGATTTGTTCGGTGATATCGCCAGGAACCTCAATAAGCACTAATGATGCTACGTTTGCAGTCAATGCAACTTCACCATTACCTGGAGTTGCCTCATTTGCAGGCACCGCTCGATATGTTACGGCACCATAGTAACCACCAGGCGCAGCATTACTAGGCACGGAGACAGTGTACGTAAGGTTCTTGTTTTCACCTGGCTTAAGAGGTATATCCTCTAATCCACTCACAAAGTTAGCGATTGACGCACTACTTCGCTTGCTCGTATCACTGATGAGCTTGGGCTCGCCCGTTGCATCATCAGACTCAAAGTCGCTAATAAATGGCTTGGCCACTATGTCACCACGGGTCACATTACGGATACTAACTTCAATCTTGTCAGTCTTACCTGGCTCAATGCGAAGTTCTGAACGTGTTGGCGAGATGCTTAGGCCACTTCCGTTACGCTGGCTCTCTTGAGCGTTAATACTGCCAGCCGTAATAACGAGGCTCGCAGCCAATACAAAGCCCACTACAAGCACAGAAAGACGTCTTGCGTATGCCTTCATTTTATTATTTCCTCCTTTTGATTTGATAGCTTGAGAATAGCTTAACGTATTACCCTTATGGTTGCAAGTATGACTAGAAGGAAGCAATTGCAGTGTATGTCATAGTCGTAACATACACACCAGGTGGTTGGTCTTTTGATACATTCACGATGTACGCTGCCGTAAATATTTTAAAATCAGTGGGTAATGAAGAGTTAGTAATGGCTTCGCCGTTTACAAACCGGTAACTATTTGGAGTTCCATAGCCCGCGGTTGGATTTGATGTACCTATACCATTTGGCTCAAGCCCAAAGCTAGGAGTAGAGTTAGCGCGTAGGTTCAGCCCAAACTGACTTGAGCCCACACTACTACTAGCGTTTGATGCCAATGCATTAATAATATTATTACCAGAGGTCATAGTGTAACCATTTAGATAGGTAACATACCCTCCTGCGTCATTAGTTGCACCAGAAAACTGCATAAGTCCAGTAGCCGTACGATTAGACCCAAGCTCACCTATGTCTATGTAATTGCCAGTAACACTATTGCAATTCAAAGTTACAAAAACACCGGCACAAAACGTGAGAAATGGAGGCACATAGGCGTTAACCTCGAACACATCTTGGGTAGAAAAAGCCACAGCACCTATATCGACCGCCGGTCCCGTAGCATCCACAGTAGGATATGTTGCTAAGCGCACATAGACCGTTTCTGCCGGAGTCGTCGGATTGATAACATTCGTAAATGTATACGATGAGGCGCCTGGGATGCCTGGAGCTACTGGCCTACTAATGACAAATGATTCAGGCGTGGAATATGCAGGTACGTAGCTGAAGCCAGTATTCGAGGTCTGGCCACTTAAACTTGCACTCGCCAAACTAAGACCAGCAGGAGCGGTGCATGGGTCGGAAAATCTTGGACTGTTTGTGCAGTATATAAATGAAATAGATGCAATTGGAGTAGTTGAGGCTAGGTCAAAGCTGAAAACATGAGCAGCAGAAGCACCTAGCCTGGCAGTAGATATTCTTACATTTCTGTTTTCTAACTGAATAGCACTCACCCTCGGTATCGTGCCGACAATTAGGGGCGACAACAATACGGCAACTTGTAGATATAATGCAAGCCTTGCTGACATGTGATGTAAGTGCCGGGTTTTCATTTTATTTCGTCCATAAGCGTAATGAATATGCTTACTATATCAAGTAACACCTTTGTTTTAAATCACCCAGCAAAGAATCCTGGCATGTGGACACCAGGATTCTTTGAGTTAGATAGGGTTTCTATCTATAGAACTAGAATGTTGTAATCGCGATAAAGTCAGCTTGCACTGTGTACGCACCCGTAGGTGTCGTTACACCAGCGGTAGCAGCAAACTTGAGGATTAGTGCCTCGTCGTCAACCACTTTCACTGTTGAGCCTGCTGAGCTTGCAATACGGTCAGCCGTACCACTGTCATCCCAAGCATACTGGTGGGCAGTTGTGCTGCCTACCTGGTTCGAATCTGCAACATACACGTTGTTGGGGCTGCCCTGGCCATCGTATTCGGCGTCACGTAGTAGGTTGTATGTACCACCAGCAAACGAACAGGTGTATGCCGCGGTACTTACACAGTTCACGCCCGCAACCACCATACCGAATCGTTCAGTTCCAGCAGTTAGTGTACCGGCAGTTGTACCGGCGCTGTTAAAACATGGATCAGTTGTTACAACGTTGTTAACACAGGTGCCGCTAGCGATCTTTAGTTTACCGCTTGAGGTACCGTCTTGGACAGCCTTGTAATCAACGACTACACCTTGGATAGCGTTGGTTCGTACCATTGCAATACCGTTCTGGTTCGTACCACCATTGGTAGTCGTAACAGGCGAAACGTTTGTAT
>JALRHH010000019.1:424-688 GCA_023253175.1 Candidatus Saccharimonadia bacterium | reverse complement strand
CAAATCAGGCGCTCTCCCAGCTGAGCTAATCCCCCAACTAAAAAATAATGGTGGGCCGAGAAAGACTCGAACTTTCGACCCCACCCTTATCAAGGGTGTGCTCTAACCAACTGAGCTACCGGCCCATTGACATTACATTTAGGCTCTTCCAATGATTATAAAAAATAATCTACCAGAGATAAGTGGAAGAGAAACGAGGACGGTCATATTTGTCTATGTTAAGTGAGAACTAAAAAATAAATTTTTTAGTCATCCTTAGAAAGG
>JALRHH010000019.1:0-414 GCA_023253175.1 Candidatus Saccharimonadia bacterium | reverse complement strand
GCAGGTTCCCCTACGGCTACCTTGTTACGACTTCACCCCAGTCGCTGACTATACCTTGGTCAAACGCCTCCTTGCGGTTAGCAATCTGCTTTAAGGTAGAACCAACTTCCATGGTGTGACGGGCGGTGTGTACAAGACCCGGGAACGTATTCACCGTAGCACGCTGATCTACGATTACTAGCGATTCCAGCTTCATGCACTCGAGTTGCAGAGTGCAATCCGAACTGAGGTAGATTTTTGAGTTTAGCTTAGCGTCGCCACTTTGCATCTCATTGTCACTACCATTGTAGCACGTGTGTAGCCCAACCCGTAAGGGCCATGAGGACTTGACGTCATCCCCACCTTCCTCCAGCTTATCACTGGCAGTTCTTTTAGAGTGCCCAGCATAACCTGATGGCAACTAAAAGTAGGGGT
>JALRHH010000018.1 GCA_023253175.1 Candidatus Saccharimonadia bacterium | reverse complement strand
ATCTCGTTGTCCGAAGACTCTGAGTACTATCGCATTTCACCAGTCCCAGCGGATTTGCCTACCGGGCCTATAGCTAAGTGCTTTAACGAACTATTCCGTCAGTTCGCGGCACTTTCATCACTCCGTCACCCCATCACAATTATAAGTAGTACGGGAATATTAACCCGTTGGCCATCGACTGTCCCTTTCGGGTTCGCCTTAGGTCCCGACTAACCCGCAGCTGATTAGCATAGCTGCGGAAACCTTAGTCTTTCGGTGTGCGGGTTTCTCGCCCGCATTATCGTTACTTATGCCTACATTTTCTTTTCTAAACAGTCCAGCATGACTCACATCACACCTTCGACCCAGTTTAGAATGCTCCCCTACCAGTTATATTACTATAAATCCATAGCTTCGGTAGTATGCTTATGCCCGCTTATTATCCACGCACGATCGCTCGACTAGTGAGCTGTTACGCACTCTTTAAATGAATGGCTGCTTCCAAGCCAACATCCTAGCTGTCTGGGCAGACAAACCTCGTTCATTCAACTTAGCATACATTTGGGGACCTTAGCTGATGGTCTGGGTTCTTTCCCTCTCGGACACGGACCTTAGCACCCGTGCCCTCACTGCTGAGAAAATTATATAGCATTCGGAGTTTGTCAGGAATTGGTAGGCGGTGAAGCCCCCGCATCCAATCAGTAGCTCTACCTCTATAAAACT
>JALRHH010000017.1 GCA_023253175.1 Candidatus Saccharimonadia bacterium | reverse complement strand
CATTACTTTGTTGTTCGGCAACCTTGCATACAGATGTATGCGGCGGCGCCTCACGCCTCGTACTGCTCGTCCATTAACTCTGAACAACGTTTCCGTCATCCTTCGTTTTGGCGTTGTCTCGACAAAGGTTGGTGGGTCTGGTTGGGCTCGAACCAACGACCCCCGCCTTATCAAGACGGTGCTCTAACCAGCTGAGCTACAGACCCATTCCACAAATTTGCGAATCTCTTCGCAGGCCTGTGGCTTGTTCCAACAACCGATAAGTGTGGGCGTTCAATATTGAATGCAGTTTTCCAGAAAGGAGGTGATCCAGCCGCACCTTCCGATACGGCTACCTTGTTACGACTTCACCCCAGTCATGAATCTCACCGTGGTAACCGCCCTCCTTGCGGTTAGGCTAGCTACTTCTGGTGAAACCCACTCCCATGGTGTGACGGGCGGTGTGTACAAGACCCGGGAACGTATTCACCGCGGCATTCTGATCCGCGATTACTAGCGATTCCGACTTCACGTAGTCGAGTTGCAGACTACGATCCGGACTACGATCGGCTTTCTGGGATTGGCTCCCCCTCGCGGGTTGGCAACCCTCTGTACCGACCATTGTATGACGTGTGAAGCCCTACCCATAAGGGCCATGAGGACTTGACGTCATCCCCACCTTCCTCCGGTTTGTCACCGGCAGTCTCATTAGAGTGCCCAACT
>JALRHH010000015.1 GCA_023253175.1 Candidatus Saccharimonadia bacterium | reverse complement strand
AAAAGGGAGAGCAGTTTGGTTTAACAGCTCGCTCAACTGGTGAAGTTATTGAAACAGTTGATGCACGCGCACTTTTCACAAAGATGGCACAAGCTGCATGGGCATGTGCCGATCCAGGAATTCAGTACGACGACACAATCAATGATTGGCACACAAACCCAGAGACAGGTCGCATCAATGCGTCAAACCCTTGCTCTGAGTACATGTCACTAGATAACTCATCATGTAACTTGGCTTCACTGAACTTGATGAAGTTCCTTAAGTCAGATGGTTCATTTGATGCAAAGACCTTTGGTAAGGCAGCTGAGCTCATCATCACAGCGATGGATATCTCAATCTGCTTCGCTGATTTCCCAACAGAGGCGATCGGTGACACAACAAAGGCGTACCGTCAGCTCGGTATCGGTTACGCAAACCTTGGTGCACTACTTATGGCATCTGGTCTTGCATACGATTCAGAGGGTGGACGCGCACTAGCTGGTGCGATCACATCATTGATGACAGGTATTACCTACAAGCGTTCAGCAGAGCTTGCTGGAATCGTTGGACCATACGCAGGCTTTGCACAAAACGCTAAGCCACATGCACGTGTAATGCGCAAGCATGCAGCGGCTTCATCATCTGCAAAGTCAGAGACAACTCTTGACCGCGATGTATGGACAGAGGCGAACAAGGCGTGGGATGCATGTCTTGCAACAGGAGATAAGAATGGATGGCGCAACGCGCAGATCTCTGTTCTAGCTCCTACAGGAACAATCGGTTTGATGATG
>JALRHH010000014.1 GCA_023253175.1 Candidatus Saccharimonadia bacterium | reverse complement strand
GAAGTACATCATAAAGCAGGTAGAGGTGAAAACCATCTACGTATTGCTACATGGTTACCTGTCTGTAGATCATGTCATACATGGATTGAGCTTCATCCTACGGAAGCTAAAGAGCTTGGACTATCAGAAAACAGATTGTAATGAAAAACCAACAAAAACGTAAAGACCAGCTTAACGCAGGAGCTTATGATGGCAGGTATCGCACTAAAGTGGTAGTTGACAAAAAGAAAAAAGCTAAGCTTAATTGGGCTCGTAAAAACAAATAACCGATGAAACTATATACAGAAGAACAAGTAATGAAAGCCTATAATATGGGCGTAGATGATGGTCATAATGGAGCTATTAGTTTAAAGATAAATGAGCTTTCATTAACACCTATCGAACTACCAAGTGATGAGTATATTGATGAAGTATTTCAACCAATGACAGAATTGAACGCATTTTACAAAGATGGGTTTATTAATGGAGCTAAATGGATGAAAGAACAAATACTTAACCAAAACAAATAAACCTATGAACTCACAAGATTATCTTATTAATGAGATTGGAGGTAAAATTAGCATGAGGCTTTTTAATCAATTATATGCCTTAAAAAGTAAGTATCCAACTAAAGATGATATACATAAAATAACTGCAGATGAGTTATTAAAATGTAAAGGTATTGGTAAAGTTGGAGCTGTCAAAATATTAAAAGATCCTTCTTTATTTGAAGCCAAAATGGCAGATCCATCTTTTAAATCTCAATTTGAGCACTCTTACCAGTTAGTTAAATT
>JALRHH010000013.1 GCA_023253175.1 Candidatus Saccharimonadia bacterium | reverse complement strand
CTAGGCGCTGACCTAAACGTTCATTTCCTTCATCGCGAACATCTGCGATTCCCTTGATCTTTCCATCTTTAACCAGCTCTGCGATCTTAAGTGCAAGGTTGTCTGGGTTAACTTGGTATGGAAGTTCGCTGATAACTAAGCAGGTGCGCTTGTTGATTTCCTCAACCTGAACAACTGCGCGCATTGTGATTGATCCACGACCGGTGCGGTACGCCTCTTCAATTCCAGTACGACCAACAATCAAACCCTTTGTAGGAAAATCTGGTCCTTTAACAATCTTGATTAACTGATTAAGTAGTTCATCCTGCTTCATCTCAGGATTTTCCAGAGAGAAAATAACCGCTTCGCCGATTTCCCGCAGGTTGTGCGGCGGAATATTTGTCGCCATTCCAACTGCGATACCTGCAGAGCCATTAACTAAAAGGTTTGGTAAACGACTTGGAAGAACTGTTGGCTCTTGTGAACGTCCGTCATAGTTAGGAATGAAATTAACGGTGTCTTCATCAATATCCCGCATCATCTCCATTGCGATCGGAGATAAACGGGCTTCTGTGTAACGCATCGCTGCCGCTGGATCATTTCCAGGGGAGCCGAAGTTTCCATTTCCATCGATAAGTAGGTAACGAAGGGACCAGTGCTGAGCTAAACGAACCACGGAGTCGTAAATCGCGGTGTCACCATGTGGGTGGTAATTACCCATAACGTCACCGACGATGCGAGAAGACTTGTAGTAACCCTTATCTGGGCGATAACCAGCGTCGTACATTGCATACAG
>JALRHH010000012.1 GCA_023253175.1 Candidatus Saccharimonadia bacterium | reverse complement strand
GTATTAAATTTTGTCAATCATTCTAAAATTTTAAATGGAATTTTAAATATTTCAATTTTACATACAAGCGCTTCATTAATTATTCAAGAGAATGCAGATGATGATGTGCAAAAAGATATTTTAAATTTTTACGATAAATTAGTGCCTATGGATGATGACTTGTATATTCATAACACAGAAGGAAAAGATGATATGCCAGCTCATATCAAATCTACTCTGACTAATAGTAATCTTACTTTGAGTGTAAAAAATAATAAATTAGTCCTTGGAACTTGGCAGGGGATATATTTATTTGAACACAGAATTGAGCAACAGATAAGAAAAGTTTTTTTACATATTTTAGGCGAAAAGTAGATTTGTAAACTTGCTGGATGAAATGTTTATTGGTAGAAGACCAGTTATGGCGGGGTAGCTCAGTTGGTTAGAGCGCAGGACTCATAAGCCTGAGGTCGGTGGTTCGATCCCACTTCCCGCTACCAAAATTTAATTATTTAAATTAAAGATAAATTTTTTGCATGTTCTGAAAACAGAACAGCTCCTTTTTTACAGTTTTCAATCCAATCTGATTTTGCATTTTCATTTGCTTCATCTGATATAAACTTAAAACATCTAAATTTTATATTTTCTTTTTTACATATTTTAGCAATTGCATAAGCCTCCATATCAACTACATCCACATTCATCTCAATATTAGATGTAACAAAGCTATCTCCTGAACCGCAGGAGTATCCATTTTCTGATAGAATAATTTCTTTAATTTCATCAAAAGGAGTTTCTCCAAGTGCAAAATTTAATCCTCTGGCATCCATATCT
>JALRHH010000011.1 GCA_023253175.1 Candidatus Saccharimonadia bacterium | reverse complement strand
AGTTGGGCACTCTAATGAGACTGCCGGTGACAAACCGGAGGAAGGTGGGGATGACGTCAAGTCCTCATGGCCCTTATAGGTGGGGCTACACACGTCATACAATGGCTGGTACAAAGGGTTGCCAACCCGCGAGGGGGAGCTAATCCCATAAAACCAGTCGTAGTCCGGATCGCAGTCTGCAACTCGACTGCGTGAAGTCGGAATCGCTAGTAATCGTGGATCAGAATGTCACGGTGAATACGTTCCCGGGTCTTGTACACACCGCCCGTCACACCATGGGAGCGGGTCTCGCCAGAAGTAGTTAGCCTAACCGCAAGGAGGGCGATTACCACGGCGGGGTTCGTGACTGGGGTGAAGTCGTAACAAGGTAGCCGTATCGGAAGGTGCGGCTGGATCACCTCCTTTCTGGAAAACTGGCTTGCCAGCTCGAACGCTCACACTTATCGGTTGTTGAAGGGATGTCGCCAGCGGCGCATGACCTGGTAGGAGGCAACTCCTGGCGGGGCGTGAGTCTCTAGTGACCGGCTTGGGTCTGTAGCTCAGTTGGTTAGAGCACTGTGTTGATAACGCAGGGGTCGTTGGTTCGAGACCAACCAGACCCACCAATCCTTCTGAGGACAAGCGCTGCAAGGCGCAAGAGGGTAAGACACCGGGGGATTAGCTCAGCTGGGAGAGCACCTGCTTTGCAAGCAGGGGGTCAACGGTTCGAATCCGTTATTCTCCACTAAATTTTAGGTTATCGATGAAGAGCAGATAGCTGGTAGTATTAAGAGGTATTTATACCACAATTTAATTGAACTAGGGGATAATTTATTGACTACGAAGTCTGATAGG
>JALRHH010000010.1:240-853 GCA_023253175.1 Candidatus Saccharimonadia bacterium | reverse complement strand
GGTTAAGTCCCGCAACGAGCGCAACCCTCGTCCTGTGTTGCCAGCATTTAGTTGGGGACTCACAGGAGACTGCCGGGGTTAACTCGGAGGAAGGTGGGGATGACGTCAAATCATCATGCCCCTTATGTCTTGGGCTGCACGCATGCTACAATGGCTGGTACAAACGGCTGCAATACCGCAAGGTGGAGCGAATCCGAGAAAGCCAGTCTCAGTTCGGATTGGGGTCTGCAACTCGACCCCATGAAGTCGGAGTTGCTAGTAATCGTAGATCAGCAACGCTACGGTGAATACGTTCCCGGGGCTTGTACACACCGCCCGTCACGTCACGAAAGTCGGTAACACCCGAAGTCAGTGGCCTAACCGCAAGGAGGGAGCTGCCGAAGGTGGGATCGGTGATTGGGACGAAGTCGTAACAAGGTAGCCGTACCGGAAGGTGCGGCTGGATCACCTCCTTTCTAAGGAGCATCGAGTAGAGAAGCTAATAGTTAGCTTCATTCAACTACTCGGCTCATAAGTGGAGCATTGACTTAGGTTTATTTAAGATTTCGCAACTAGTACAGCCTCTTACCTTTATTGGTCTGCGGGAGTGGAAAATTAGCGTCTATCGAATTTC
>JALRHH010000010.1:0-230 GCA_023253175.1 Candidatus Saccharimonadia bacterium | reverse complement strand
AACCTGTGGAGCATTGATTTAGGTCAATCTAAAATTCTTAATGTAAGTACTGCCTCATTGGAATTTCCTCAAGTTCTTCCATTTATTAAGGCGTGGAAAGCAAATTCAAGAATCGTAAATTAACTAGGCACGTTGTTGGGTCCTGAGGGGACGGCTGTAAAGCTGGCAACTCAAGGACTTAAAGATTTTTAAACTGCTAGCAATTTTTTTAATTTATATTAAAACCTATT